>NZ_JAMCCR010000002.1:0-550803 GCF_023371075.1 Pseudomonas sp. GX19020 | reverse complement strand
ACCCTTTCTTCCAGAAAGTCACAAAAACTTTGCCAAACCCTGCGAAACTCCAGCAAAATAAGGTGATTGAGGCGTGAAGTATTTCGCGCCTCCCGGGCAGCCCCAAGGCCAGACCCGCATGCCACGGAAGAAAATTGCGCGACCTGCCGCAATGAAGCAACTTAGATCAGCCGCCTGGCGAGCACGCGCGAATCCCGCCCGGAGCCGCTACCGTCTCGCACGAATCTTTGCGTGGCTCAGCCTCCAGATCAGCAGCCCAACCAGAATCCCCGCCCAGATCCAGCCTTCCGTCCGGATGATCTTCATCTGCCAGAGGTAATGCAGCACGGCGAGAATGGTCGCGGGCCAGATCAGCAGATGCAGCCTGCGCCAGTTGCGCCCCATCCGTCGGATCGAGGCCGCATTCGATGTCACGGCCAGTGGCACCAGCATAAGGAAGGCCGCGATCCCCATGAACAGATAGGGACGCCGGACCAGATCGGCGAGCGCCTGGCCGATCAGCAGCCCCATATCCAGCCAGATCCAGGCCAGGAGATGCAGCGCAATATAAAGGAAGGCCAGAAGCCCGACCGCCCGGCGATGCCTGACCAGGTTCACTCCGGTCAGCGCGCGCAGCGGCGGTATCGCGAGGCAGATGAACAGGAGCCATAGCCCGGTCTTGCCGAGGTCATGTTCGATAGTTTTGACCGGATCGACCAGCACGCTGCCCGAGACCACCTGCCCCGCCAGCCAGACCAGCGGCACCAGCCCGAGGACCCAGACGCCCCATTCCGGCAGGCGCCGCGACAGAGTGTTCAGCGCGTCAGCAAGCGGCTTCAATAGTTCACCGCGAGATCCATGCCGCTATAGAGCGAGGCAACCTCCTCACCATAGCCATTGAACATAAAGGTTTCTTCCCGGCCGCCAAACAGGCCGGCCCCGATGCGCCGTTCGGTGGCCTGGCTCCAGCGCGGATGATCCACGCCCGGGTTCACATTGGCGTAGAAGCCATATTCCGAGGGCTGCAATTCCTGCCAGGTTGTGCGCGGCTGTTTGTCGGTCAGCGTGATCTTCACGATGCTCTTGATCGATTTGAAGCCGTATTTCCACGGCACCACCAGACGGATAGGCGCGCCGTTCTGTTTCGGCAGCTCCTCGCCATAAAGGCCGGTCGCAAGGATCGTAAGCGGGTTCATCGCCTCATCCAGCCGCAACCCCTCGACATAGGGCCAGCTGATGCCACCGCCCCGCTGTCCGGGCATCTCTTCGGGGCGATAGACCGTCTCAAAGGCCACATATTTTGCGCCCGGCTGCACACCGACCCGGTCCAGCAGGCCGGATAACTGAAACCCCTGCCAGGGGATCACCATCGACCAGGCCTCGACACAGCGGAACCGGTAGATCCGCTCGTCAATGGCCTGCCCCTTCACCAGATCGGCCAGATCATAGCTGCCGGGCCTGTCCACCAGCCCGCCAATCGCAACCGACCAGGGATCAGTCGTCAGCGCCCCGGCATAGGCAGCGGGATCATCCTTGTTCCAGCCGAACTCATAGAAATTATTGTAATTGGTGATCTCTTTCAGCGTATTCGGCGCCGCATCCGTGGAATAGCGCCCCGTCTCCGCCCGCCCTGCCGCCGGCAGCACCAGCCCCGCCGCCGCGCCCGCCAGCAAAGCCCGCCTGTTGATCCAGGTTGCCTTCGGCGTGACATCCGACCAGCGCAGAGATTTCACAAATCGTCCGGCCATGGCACTCCTCCGTCACACCAACATCCGGCCCCACCCTGGCACAGAACAGCCGAAGGTCCACACACAGTTAGGCGAGCATGAGACATCCGGCTTTCATCTGTCCCTAAATATCCCCGCCGGAGGCATCCGACAAAAGCAAGGGGCGGCAGGGTTCCCCGCCGCCCCCGTCATTTCAGTCAGTGAACCTGCGCCTCACTCGGGCGGGTGCGATGCGAGGCGACCAGGCGGTCACCCACCTGCAGGCCCTCATCCCCCGCGGTCACTGCCACTGCCGAGCCGTCAAGGATCTCGCCGCCCAAAAGCATCTCGGCCAACGGATCCTGCAGCTGCCGCTGGATCACCCGTTTCAGCGGGCGGGCACCAAAGACCGGATCATAGCCTTCCTCGGCCAGCCATTCCCGCGCCTTGTCGTCCAGCTCCAGCGTGATCTTGCGATCGGCCAGGCGTTTCTCCAGCCGTTTCAGCTGGATCGAGACGATGCCGGACATATCGGCACGGCCCAGGCGGTCAAAGATGATCATCTCATCCAGACGGTTCAGGAATTCCGGCCGGAAATGCGCCCTGACCGCCTCCATCACCTCGGCCTTTGCCCGGGTCGTATCCGCGCCATCCGGCAGTTCCGACAAAGCCCGCGCCCCAAGGTTCGAGGTCAGGATGATCAGCGTCTGTTTGAAATCGACCACACGCCCCTGACCATCGGTCAGCCGCCCGTCATCGAGCACCTGCAACAGCACGTTGAACACATCCGGATGCGCCTTCTCGACCTCGTCGAACAGGACAACCTGATAGGGCCGGCGCCGCACGGCTTCGGTCAGCACACCGCCCTCGTCATAACCGACATAGCCCGGAGGGGCGCCGATCAGCCGCGCGACCGAATGCTTCTCCATGAATTCCGACATATCAATGCGGACCATCGCATTGTCATCGTCAAAGAGATATTCGGCGAGCGCCTTGGTCAGCTCGGTTTTGCCCACGCCGGTCGGGCCAAGGAACAGGAACGAACCCAAAGGCTTATTCTCATCCGAGAGCCCGGCCCGTGCACGGCGCACGGCTTTCGAGACAGCTTCCACCGCCTGTCGCTGGCCGATCACCCGTTTCCCGAGCTCCTCTTCCATCTTCAGGAGTTTCTCTTTCTCGCCCTCGAGCATTTTCGAGGTCGGGATGCCGGTCCAGCGCTCGACCACTTCGGCGATCTGCTCGGGGCGCACCGATTCTGAGACCAGAGCCTCGCCTTCCCGGCCTTCCGCCTCGCCAAGCTGCTTTTCCAGCTCGGGGATGGTGCCATATTGCAGCTCGCCGGCTTTGGCGAAATTGCTTTCGCGCTTGGCCTGGTCAAGCTCGGCCCGGGCGCGGTCAAGCTGTTCCTTGAGATCGCGGGCCTTGTTCAGATTGTCGCGCTCGGCCTGCCATTTCGCGGTCATCTCGGCCGAATGGTCTTTCAGATTGGCAAGTTCCAGCTCCAGCTTGTCCAGCCGGTCTTTCGACGCCACATCCTCTTCTTTCTTCAGCGCCTCGGCCTCGATGGTCAGCTGCAGGATCTGACGATCCAGCGCATCGAGTTCCTCGGGCTTGCTGTCGACTTCCATCCGCAGCCGCGCCGATGCCTCATCGACAAGGTCGATCGCCTTATCCGGCAGGAAACGGTCGGTGATATAGCGATGCGACAGCTGGGCCGCCGCCACCAGAGCCGAGTCGGTGATCTTCACCCCGTGATGGAGTTCGTATTTCTCCTTGATGCCGCGCAGGATTGAGATCGTGTCCTCGACCGTCGGCTCTTTCACCAGCACCGGCTGGAAGCGCCGGGCCAGCGCCGCGTCTTTCTCGATATATTTGCGGTATTCATCAAGCGTGGTCGCGCCGACGCAATGCAGCTCACCCCGGGCAAGCGCAGGCTTGATCAGGTTGGCAGCATCCATCGCGCCGTCAGATTTACCGGCACCAACAAGCACATGCAGCTCGTCGATAAAAAGGATGATCTCACCGGCGGCGGCTTCGATCTCTTTCAGGATGGCTTTCAGCCGCTCCTCAAATTCACCGCGATATTTCGCGCCGGCGATCAGCGCCCCCATATCCAGCGCCATCAGCTTTTTGTTGCGCAGGGATTCGGGCACATCGCCGTCGATGATGCGCAAAGCGAGGCCCTCGGCGATGGCGGTCTTACCGACACCGGGCTCCCCGATCAGCACCGGGTTGTTTTTGGTGCGGCGCGACAGCACCTGCATAGCGCGGCGGATCTCGTCATCGCGACCGATGATCGGATCGATCTTGCCCTGGGCTGCGGCTTCGGTCAGATCCCGGGCATATTTCTTCAGCGCCTCCATCGTATCTTCCGACGAGGCACTGTCAGCCGTCCGGCCCTTGCGAATATCATTGATCGCAGCGTTCAGACCCTGCGCCGTCACGGCACCGGCCGTCAGCGCATCTTTCGCCCGGGTGTTCACCAGCGCAAGCGCGGTCAGCATCCGTTCGACCGGCACGAAACTGTCGCCCGCCTTTTTGGCAACCTCTTCCGCCTCGTCCAGCACGCGGACAAGTTGCGGGTCGATATAGGTCTGGCCGTCGCCGCCGGTCACTTTCGGCAACTTCGCGATGGCGGCATTCACCGCCTCATTGACGCGCTCAGGCGCGCCACCGGCACGGCGGATCAGATTGGAGGCAAGGCCCTGGTCATCATCCATCAGGGCTTTCAACAGGTGATCGGGCAGCACACGCTGGTGGCTTTCCCGCATCGCAATCGTCTGGGCGGCCTGGATGAAGCCGCGCGACCGTTCCGTGAACTTTTCAATGTTCATCGGTCTCTCCTTTTCATAAGCGCCGATCTTTGCGGATGCCCTGAAAAGGCACATCCACCCCCGGCCTTCGCCTCTCAATCTGGGGCGGCGCAGGGCTGCGTTCAAGCCGTCCGGGCGCATCCCGGCGAAAAATTCCCACGCTCTGGCGGGGCCATTTTCCGCCGAAGCGCGGCAGAGATTTCGGCGGCTTTCGTCGCGCGCTTCTGCGAGAGCGACGCCAGATCTTGTCCCCATGCGCCCGGCACAGGCACTGTTACAGCAAAAGAGGATAAGAGCATGACCGAGAGACTCGAAGCCATTCTGCCGCAGGTGCCCGTCGAAGGCATCGCCGTACATATCGGCCGCGCCGGGATCTGCATGGGAGATATGGCCGAAGCGCGGCTTTTGCCCGATGGACGGGTCGGGATTTACGCGATGGTCCGGCGCCGGCTTATGGGGATCATTCCGGTCAGGCGGATGAGCTATCTCGGTCATCTCGGGCCGGTGGCCGAACGTATTCTGGCCCCGGCGCTGATCGAGGGGCTGATGTTGCGGCTGAGGATCGTGGTGCTGACGCCCGAACATCTTGCCACATCCGGGCCGCCCGAGATCCATGTCTCGGTCTGGGCCGATCCCTACAGGCTCGCCCCCTGCCTGAGCGATGATGCGCTGATCATTCCCGAGCCCCCGCGCGACTCTGACCGGGATGAAGACGCGCTGAGCCCGGCCTGAAGCCCGGCGCGCGACTGTAACGGCAGCACAGGATCAACCGTTCAGGGCTCGTAGCGGATATAGGCAAAGGCGCTGCCATCCGGCGCCCAGGATGGCACATTGATCGTCCCCTGGCCCCCGGTGATTTCACGCAGGACCCGACGATCCCCGCCATCTGCGTCAGAAATCATCAGCCGCACCGGCAGATCGGCCGGATGACCTTCGGTCCAGGGCGGATATGACAGCCAGCACAGCCAGCGCCCACAGGGCGAGGGATGCGGAAACCAGTTCACCCGGTCATCCCGGAAAAGCTGGCGCTGATCGCCGCCATCCGCCGCCATCACCCAGATCTGCGCATGGCCTGTGCGGTTGCTGTTCCAGTAAATCCGCGCTCCGTCATGGCTGAAATCCGGCCCGTCATTATGGCCTGCGGCTTCGGTCAGCCGGGTCTCGGGCCCGCCTGCCAGCGCGCGGCGATATATGTCGATCTGCCGCTTTTCGCCCCGCGCCGCCGGATAGGTCATGGTCAGACCATCGGGAGAAAGCCCGTGCCACCAGCTCGGGGTCGCGCAGGACACTTTCTCCGGCGCCTGACTGGCACCGATCCCGGCCACCGGCACCGCATAGATCTGTGCGCCTTCGGCCTCGTAATGGCTGCCAAACAGGATCCGGCCATCGCGGGTAAACCCGTGATCATTGTTGCAGCGCCCTGCAATCCCGGTGCTGATCGGTTCCAGCCGCGGCGCCTGCGCAGGCACACGCCAGAGACGCCCCCCGGCATTGACCAGAAACCAGGTTCCGCCAGATGACCCATCGGGTGACCAGTTCGGCGCCTCCAGACGCTCCTGACCCTCACGGCCCTGATGGCGCAGCACCTCCGTCACCTGTCCGTCAGGGGTGACGGTTTCCAGAACCGAGATCACTCGCGCGCCTTTGGCGTCAGCAGCTTCTTCGGCCTGAGCGCCTCGGCGGCCTTAAACAGGCCAAAGGTCTGGTTGACGTAATTCACCGCGCCGCCGATCTGGTCGATATAAGTGTCAAGCTCGACCGTGCGTTCGGCTGCGATGACCTGCACCGCGCGGGACGGATCCATCCCCTCGAATTGCACATAGAACAGGGGCTCGCCGCGGCGCAGCACGAGGTCTTTCTGCGGCTCGTGCCATTCGAACGCCCACATCAGCGGGCGTGGCCAGACCGAGATCGGGAACCGCCCGCCGAAGATCGTGCCCGGCAGCGGATCGGGGCGGTAATGCATGAAGGGGGAAAGTTGTGTCAGATAGACCAGCTCATCCGCGATGAAACAGTAGGGCAGCGAAAGCTGGATCGTCGGGCGGTCCGGATAGCGCCATTCTGCCTCATTCACGAGGGTCAGCATCTCATTAAGCTTGTTGCCCCGGACCGGGCTTGCGCTCCCAAGCCGGTTGATCAGCACCGCGCGGCCATCCTTGTCGCGGCCAAAGCCGATCTGCAGGTCAAATGGGCATTTCACCATGAAATACCGGCTTTCCAGCTGGATTACGCCCGGGCAGCGCGCGGCACTTTTGGCATGGCTGCGGTTTTGTTGGCGAAACATCACCCGCTCTGGCGGATCGTAAAGCACCGCATTCTTGTCTTTGGTCAGGAACCAGCCCACCTGGATCGGGCCCGAGCCCGGCCCGTCCTCGGGCCGCTCGACTGTAATCGTGATTTCCATATGCCTGCCTTCGGATATTTCCGCCAAAGTCGCGCCATTGCCCCGGTCTGTCAATCAACCCCCCGGCGGTGAACCGGGGCTTAACAGTGCCGCCCTTTCTCTTGTCAAACCCGCGCGCGCGTGACTATTGAGGCCAAATCCCTGCCCTGGACCCGGAGAAGCCCGATGGATGACCGCCTGATCGTCGCGATGGATGTGCCGAATGTGGTGGCGGGCCTCGCGCTGGCCGACCGGCTGGGCGAGGCGGTCGATTTCTACAAGATCGGGCTTGGAATGCTGACCGGCGGCGGCCTGGCGCTTGCGCTGGAACTGAAGAACGAGCGCGACAAGCGGGTATTCCTCGACCTCAAGCTTTTTGACATCGGCCAGACCATCGAGAATGCGGTGAAGGGGATTGCCGGGCTTGGCCTCGATTTCCTCACCGTGCATGGCGACCCGCAGGTGGTGCGGGCGGCAGCGGAAGGCAAATCAGGAAGCGATCTGAAGATCCTTGCGGTGACGGTGCTGACCTCGCTCGACCGGGCCGATCTGGATGCGAATATGATCCTGTCCGGCGATATCCATGACATCACTGTCGAACGGGCGGCGCGGGCGCTCGCCGCCGGCGCCGATGGCGTCATCGCCAGCCCGCAGGAGGCGGCGCGGATCCGTGCGCTGCCCGAGGCCGTTGGCAAGCTGATTGTCACCCCCGGCGTGCGTCCGGCAGGGGCTGCGACCGGTGATCAGAAGCGCATCGCCACGCCTGCCGCCGCGATCCGCGACGGCGCCGATCATATCGTGGTGGGCCGCCCGATCTGGGCCAGCGCCGATCCGGCAGCAGCGGCCCGTGCGATCATTGCGGAACTGCCCTGACCAGACCCTCCGCGCCGAAATGGCGGGGGAAAAACGCAGCGACGCAGACCATCAGCGTCGCCAGCGCCTCGCTTGCATCATAAGGTGACTGCATCGTCATCATATCGAGCCAGACGCCCTCGGTCGTGACCCTGAGCACCCGCGCCGTGCGGGTCGGATTGACCGCATAGCCGTGATCTTCATTCATCCGGCGGCAAAGCGCTTCCAGATAGTGGTTATACTGCTCGTCGTTTGAACCGCATTTCTCCTGGTAAAGCGGCCTCCCCGAGGTCTCGCCCCAGAACGAACACCAGGCCGCCAGCCGCCCCGGCGTGCAGATCTCGGGCCGGAAATCGGCGGCCAGCATCGCGTAAAGCTGCTCTGCCGCGCCTGCCCCCGCCGCCTCGACCGCGCCGGTCCAGTTCTGCCGGTATTCCTCGGACAGATAGAGCAGCGTTTCCGAGAGAAGGTTCTCCTTGGTCTGGAAGTGGAAATTCACCAGCCCATGCGAAAGCCCGGCCATCCGCGCCACCTCGGACATCGTCGTCCTGGAATAGCCGAAACGCGCGATGGTCTCGATCGTCGCCTCGATCAGCTGCACGCGCCGGGCATCGCGCGGCATCTTGCGGGGCTGGGAATCAGGGGTATCGGTCTGCTCGATTGCGGCCATCTGCGTCTCCGTTCGCGGCCAGTCTTGCCTGAAAACCCGCTGCGTTAAAAGCGGTTTCAGATTCTGATTGACAGTTCAGTCAAAATAATCCGACAGTTTGAAGAGCCGCAACAGGAACAGGTTTACGCCATGACCACCGCGCCGCACCGCAAGCTGGAAAAGTCGAACACCCATTTCAAAAAGGCGCTGACGAAGCTGCCGCTGGGTGTGGCCTCGACCTTCCGATACTGGGGTGACGAGCGGACGATCTATGTCCATCACGGCAAAGGTGGCCGGACCTGGGATATCGACGGCAATAATTACGTCGATTACCGGCTGGGCTACGGTCCGGCGATCCTCGGCTATGCCGACGACCGGGTCGATGCCGCCGCCCGCCGCGGGATGGAGGTCGGCGGCGTTTTTGCCCTCTCGACCGAGCGCGAGCTGGCCGTGGCCGAACGCATCTCGAAAATGGTCCCGGCGGCAGAGCTGGTGCGGTTTTCCAATTCCGGCACCGAGGCGGTGATGTCGGCTTTGCGGCTGGCGCGCGCCTATACGGGGCGCGAGAGCTATCTGCTGGTCGAGGGCGGCTATCACGGGTTGTTCGATGCCGCCATGTGGATGGCGAATATGGATGAATGGGACGCGAAATCGAACAGCGACCCGGAGGTGGTGCCCTATGGTCAGGGCATCCCGAACACCGTCAAACAGCTCGCCCATCTGGTGCCGATGAACGATATGCAGCGGCTGGAGGACACCTTTCGCCGCCATGGCGACGATATGGCCGCGATGCTGATCGAGCCGATTCAAGGGAATTGCTGCGGCATTTCGGCCCGCAAGGATTACGTGCAGCTGGCCCGCAGGCTCTGCGACCAATATGGCGTTTTGCTGATCATCGACGAGGTGAAGACCGGCTTTCGTGTGGGCAAGGGTGGCATCCAGGGCATCCTCGGCGTGAAGCCCGATATCACCACCTTCGCGAAAGCCGTCGGCAATGGCTACCCGATCTCGCTGGTCGCAGGCCGCGAGGATATTATGCGCACCTTCCGCTATGGCGGCGCGTCGCATGGTGGCACCTATACCGCCCATTCCGTCAGCCTCGCCGCCGCCGAGGAAACGCTGCGCATCCTCGACGAGACCCCCGCGCTTGAGACGCTGGCGACTTACGGCAGCCGGCTGAAGGATGGCATTTCCGAGATCCTTTCGGCGCGCGACATCACGCATAGTTTCTCGGGCCATCCGTCGATGTTCGGCATCTTCTTCGCGCCCGAGCCGCCGGACAATTACCGTGCCTGGAAGACCTCGGATTACTCGTTCTACGACCGGATGGCCTGGTATCTGCACGATCTGAACATCATCGTTGAACCGGACAGCCGCGAGCCCTGGTTCATGTGTGAGGCGCATGGGCTGGATGAAAGCTGCTATACCGACACCCTCCGCGCGGTCGAAACAGCGGTCGATCTGACGCTTCGGGACCAGGCCGAAGGCAAACTGGACGCCGCCGAATGAGCTACGATGCTCTTATCCTCGGCGCGGGGCATAACGGGCTTGTCACCGCCTGCTACCTCGCCCGTGCCGGGATGAAGGTGCTGGTGATCGAGAAAAACGACTGGGTTGGCGGGGCCGCCGTGTCGCGGGAACTGACCCCCGGCTTCACATATTCCAACTGCTCTTATGTCGCCTCGCTGTTCCGCCCCGAGATCATGCGCGACTTGGAGCTGCCACGCCACGGCTTGCAGATCCTGCCCTATGAGGGCGGCGCCGTGTTCCAGGAGGGGGGCGGCTATCTCGGCATGTTTCGCGACCATGATGCGAACCGCCGCGAATTTGCCCGCCACTCGCCCCGCGATGCCGAAGCCTATGACACCTATTCCCGCGATGTGCTGCGCTATTGCCGTTTCATCCGCCCGATGCTTTTGCGCACGCCGCCCGATCCGGCGCGGTTCCGCCCGCGTGACATCGGCGAGCTGATGTTCATCGGCAAACAGGTCTCGAGCCTGTCGGAACGCCAGATCGCTGAAATGGTCCGCTTCTGGACCATGTCGATCTCTGACTATCTCGACCACTATTTTGAAAGCCCGGTGATCAAGGCCTATCTCGCGGTTTCCGCGATCATCGGCACCGCGCTTGGGCCGATGTCGCCCGGATCGGCCTATGTTCTGCTGCATCACTATATGGGCGATGTGGATGGCAATATCGGCGCCTGGGGGTTCGCACGCGGCGGTATGGGGTCAATAACCAAAGCGCTGTCATCATCACTGCTGGCCTCGGGCGGCGAGATCCGCACCGGCGCTCCGGTCGCCCAGGTGCTGGTGAAAAACGGGCGCTCCGTCGGTGTCGTGCTGGAAAACGGCGACGAGATCCGGGCAAAGCGCGTGATTTCGAACATGGATGTCAAACGCACCATGCTGAAACATGTCGCCGAGGCCGAGCTTCCCGGCGACTATGTGGCGTCGGTGAAGAAGTTTAAAACGCGTGGCTCCTCGGGCAAGCTGAACATCGCGCTGGATGGGGTGCCGAAATTCACCGCCCTGCCCGAGGGGTCACCCGCGATCAAAGGCGATCTGCATTTCACCGATTCCATCGAAAAGATGGAGCGCGCCTATGACGACTGGAAGGCGGGTCACTTCAGCCGCGATCCGTTCCAGGATGTGATGATCCCCACCATGATTGATCCGACCATGACGCCGCCGGGCAAGCATTTCATGTCCTGTTTCGTGCAATATGCGCCGCCAAAGATCGGGGGCCTGGCAGAGGGGGGCCGCGACTGGACCGACGCTGACCGTGACGCTTTCGGCGAGGCCTGTCTGAACCAGATCGAACGCTACGCTCCGGGGTTCCGAAACCTCGTCCGTCATGTCGAGATCCGCACCCCGCGCGAGCTGGAAGCTGAAGTGGGTCTGACCGAGGGCAATATCTTCCAGGGGGAACTGACCTTCGACCAGCTTTTGTTCAACCGTCCGGTCCCCGGATATGCCAATTACCGAACGCCCGTTCGTGATCTTTGGATCTGCGGCTCTTCGACCCATCCCGGCGGCGGTGTGATGGGGGCGCCAGGCCGCAATGCGGCAGCAGAAATCCTGCGTGATGCGAAACTCTCTCCAAAGGACATGAGCGATGCCTGGCCCGTCCTTTAGTCGCACTTCCTCTGATGTGATCGTCATCGGGGCCGGGCCGAATGGCCTCGCCTGCGCCCACCGCCTGGCCTCGAAAGGCCGCAAGGTGACGCTGATCGAGGCCGATGCCCAGCCCGGCGGCGGTATCCGTGCGCTGCCGGATCTGGCTCCCGGCCTGACGCCCTCGCTCGCGCATCTCGTCTGGCAGCTCGACCCGCGCGTCGAGGCGGCAATGGACCTGACCCGCCACGGGCTCAGCTGGGAGGCGACAGATATCCCGACCACGGTGATCGGGCGCGAGGGAAATCTGGTGATCCGAGGCGCGCTGACCGATGGCCCGGATGCCGCCGCCTGGAAGGCGCTACACCAGCGTCTGATGTCCTTTGCGGCGGCGCTGGAACCCTTCCGGCGCATGGCCCCGCCACGCCTGCAGGCGGGCGGCAATTCCTGGGGCAGGCTTGCGAAGAACCTGATCGGTATCCGCGCGCTTGGTACGAAGGATTTTCGCGAATTGCTGCGGGTCATCCTGATCAACGCCCATGATGTGGCGCAGGATGAACTGTCTGACCCCCGGTTGCGCGCCGCCCTGTGTTTCGATGCCGTGCTGGGCGCCTGGGCGGGCCCGCGCTCTCCCAATACGCTGATTTTGCTTCTGGATCGGCTGGCCGGAGAAATCACAGGACGCAAGGGTGCACTCGGGCTGCCCAAAGGTGGCATGCCCGCGCTGGCCCAGTCCATGACAAATGCTGCGACCGCAGCAGGTGTTTCGCTGCGCAGCAATTCCCGCGTCAGCCGAATCACCGTCGCCGATGACCGCGTCACAGGCGTCGCCCTGGCGAGCGGCGAAACCCTCGTCGCGCCGGTGGTGATCTCGGCGATCGGGCCAAAGGCAACGATCCTGTCCCTGGCTTGCCCGGAGCATTTCGACACCGGCCTTGTCACCGCTTTGCGCCATCAGAAATCGCGGGGCGGCACTGCAAAACTGCATCTCGCACTTTCCGCCCGCCCGGATTTTCAGGGTGCCGACCTGCGTTCCCGCCTGCTGCTGGCCGCAGATGAGCATGAGGTTGAAACCGCCTTCAACCCGGTCAAATATGGCGAGGTGCCTGACCGCCCGGTAATGGAAATCGTGATCCCCACGGCATTTTCCGGCGGCACTGGTCCGCATCTTCTGTCGGCCAATGTGCAATTCGCACCCCATGCGCCAAGGGCGGGCGAAGACGCGGCGCGTGAGGCGATGCTCAAAGCCTGCCTCGCGCGCCTGGAGGAGGCGTCGCCGGGGATCAGCGCACTGATCACCCGCGCCGGGATCCTGATGCCCTATGATATCGAACGACAGTTCGGCATGGCGGGGGGCAACTGGCATCATGGCGAACTGGCGGTTGAACAGATGCTCTTCAACCGCCCTATCGCGCCGCTGTCGCGCTATGCAACACCGCTGAAAGGGCTCTGGCTTACCGGCGCAGGCACCCATCCGGGCGGCATGTCGGGCGCCGCCGGCTGGAACGCGGCTGACGCAGTGCTGGAGGCAAAAGCATGAGCGCATTGACCCATTTCATCACCCCCCTTGCGCAGACCCCGTTCCACCCGCGCACCAAAGCCGCGAACCGCCTGCAGGGCTGGGCGCCCTGGGCCGGGTACATGGCCGCCACCTGTTTCGGCGACAGCACGATGGAGCATACGGCGATCCGCAATGCGGCAACGCTTTATGACATCTCGCCCATGGTGAAATACCGCATCACAGGCGCGGATGCGGTGGCTTATCTCAACCGCCTGACGCTGCGCGATGTGGGGCGGCTGGCGGTGGGTCAGGTCCATTACACGGCCTGGAGCGATGATCAGGGCAAGGTGATGGATGATGGCACCGTCTTTCGCCTTGGGCCGGATGATTTCCGGCTGTGCTGCCAGGAACGCCACCTGCCCTGGCTGCTCGACAGCGCCTGGGGGCTGGATGTGCGGCTCCGGGACGAGACCGAAGATCTCGCCGCGCTGGCGCTGCAGGGGCCGGTCTCAGCGACGGTGCTGACTCAGGCGGGGTTTGACATCCAGGCGCTGAAACCCTTCCGGCTGGCGATTTTCCCGTTCCGGTCCGGCGAGGTGATGATTTCGCGCACCGGATTTACCGGCGATCTGGGCTATGAACTCTGGATCAGCCCCGATCTCGCCCTGCCGCTCTGGGATCACCTGATGCAGGCAGGCGCGCTTTACGGGCTGATACCGGTCGGGTCCGAGGCGGTGATGCTGGCGCGACTTGAAGCCGGGTTCATCACGACCGGCATGGATTTTGTCCCTGTTCAGCATGCGGTGCGCGAAGACCGGGCGCGTTCGCCGTTCGAAATCGGTCTGGACTGGATGATCGCCTGGGATAAGGGGCATTTCACCGGGCGCCGCGCCCTGATGGCCGAGCGCGACGGCAAATCATCGAAATGGGCGCTGGTCGGGCTCGACATCCCCGGCAATGTCAGTGCCGAGGGCGCGATCCTCTACTTCGACAAGCGCCGCGAGGCGGGGTTCATCACCGCCGCCTGCTGGTCTCCGACATTAAAACGCAACATCGCCATCGCCCAGGTCGAGGCTCGCCATGCCAGCTGCGATCAGCTCTGGGTCGAAATCTACGCGCTGCGCGAGCTGCAATATCAAAAGCTTATGCTGCCGGTCACAAAAATCGCCCGGCCGTTTTTCGCCCCCGAACGCCGCCGTACCACCCCACCGGGGAGGTTCTGATGCCACATGACATCGCCCAAAGCCCCCATCCTGACAGCCCCCGCCTCAGCCACTGCCCCGAAACGCTTCCCCGTGCGGCCTGGATCGCCCCCGAGTGGTTCGCCCGGGAAATGGAGACGATTTTCGCGCGGGAATGGGTGATGGTCGGGCGGCTGGCCGATCTGCCTGCCGGCACCATGCGCGGAACCAGGGTGGGAGAGGCCCCCGTTTTGCTTGCGCGGGCGCCTGACGGCAGCGTCTCGGCCTTTCACAACAGCTGCCGCCATCGCGGGTCTGAACTGTGTCGCGAGGGGGAAGAGCGCAGCCTCGGCAAGCTGATCACCTGCCCCTATCACGCCTGGGCCTTCGCCGCCAAAGACGGGCGGCTGGTCTCGACCGCCCATGCTGTGCCAACCGCTGACTTCCGCAAAGACGATCACGCGCTGAAGTCGGTCGCCACGCGCATCTGGAACGGGTTCATCTTTCTGAACCTTGCCTCTTCCCCCGGCCCGCTGACCGCCGATATGCCGCTGGAAACCTATGACAACTGGCCGATGGCGGGCCTTGTCACCGGACATCGCTGGATCTCGGACCTCGACTGCAACTGGAAGGCATTCTGGGAGAATTACTCGGAATGCCTGCACTGCCCCGGCATCCATCCCGAACTGTGCGAGATGGTGCCGGTCTACCGACAGGGCATCATGGGCGCGAATGAGGCGCAAGACTGGACACCCGATCAGCCCACCGGCCCGAACCTCAAAGCGGGGGCCGAAAGCTGGACTCCTTCGGGTGCGCCCTGCGGTCCGGCCTTTCCCGGGCTGACGCCAGAGGAACACGCGCGCGGCTATACATTCGTCACGCTCTGGCCTTCGACCTATATCGTCGCGCATGTCGATTATGTCCGCGCCGTCCGGCTGGAGCCGGTCTCGCCCACCCGTACAAGGCTGGTGGCGGAATGGTATTTTTCGCCCGAGACGCTGGCACAGCCCGGCTTTGACGCCGCCGCCATCGCGGCTTTCGCGAAACTGGTGATGGAGCAGGACGGCGCCGCCTCAGAGATGAACCAGCGCGGCATCGCCTCGCCCGCCTTCACGCGCGGCACGCTGATGCCCGAAGAATATGAGATCCACCGTTTCCACCAATGGGTGCTGGCGGCCATGGCTGCCAGCAAGGGGGTGCCAGCATGACCATATTTCCCGATACTCCCTTGCGCTCTGACCCGATCCCGACAGGCTGGGACCGGCGCGGATTGCCCGCCTGGACCTATCATTCCCGGGCCCTGTTCGATCTGGAACGTGAAGAGGTTTTTCTGACCCATTGGCAGGTCGCAGGCCATATCTCGGACATTCCGGCACCGGGCGACTGGCTGTCCTTTGACCTTCTGGGCGAGCGCGCGGTGATCCTCCGCGGCCAGGATGGCGAGATCCGCGCCTTCATGAATCTCTGCCGCCATCGCGGCGCGCGGGTGGTGGATGGCGCTCAGGGCAAATGCCGTGGCGCGCTGGTCTGCCCCTTCCATGGCTGGGTCTATAACCTTGACGGCACGCTGCGTGGCGTCTCGCGCCCCGAAACCTTCGGCGATGGCCTGGACAAATCCGCCTTCGGTCTGAAACCGCTGGAGCTGGAGATTTTCGCGGGCTTCCTGTTCCTGCGCTTTCGCCCCGGGCCACAACCGGCGGTGCGTGACCTCCTTGCGCCCTATGTGCCCGATTTCACCGCCTGGAGAGGCGAGAGGCTGATGCCGCTCAATATCTCCGGCTGGTCGGCGGAGCTTGCAGTGAACTGGAAATCGGTGCGCGATGTGGACAATGAGGGCTATCACGTCGCCCTCGCCCATCCGTCTTTGCAGGATCTGTACGGCCGCGATTACCGCGACCTCTACCTTCCCGGTGGCCTGCATGTCAGCTACGGCTTTTACGGCGACCGCCCGGGGCGGAGCTGGTCGGTGAAGAACTATGTCAGGCATTCGCCGCAGCGCGCAGATCTGCCACCGCATCTGCAACGGAACTGGGCCTATTACGGCCTCTTTCCCAATACGGTGATCGCCTTCACGCCTGAAAGCGCGCAATTCTACCATGACCTGCCGCTGTCACCGGGCAAAACGCTCCTGACCGGCCGCCAGTATCGGCTGGCCAATGAAGACCGCCAGACCCGCGTCGCCCGCTATCTCGCGCAGCGGATCGACCGCGACACCTCGGCCGAAGATCAGCAGCTCTCGATCTGGTCGAACGAATCAATGCGGTCTGAAAATTTCGAAGGCTTCCACCTCTCGGACCTCGAATACGGGTTGCGCCGCCATCATGACCAGCTGCGCAGCCTGCTTCCCGTGATGTCCCGCTGCGCCGCACCCGAAGAGGGTGGAATGCGCGCCCTCAACAAGGATTTGCTTTGTGCAAAGGCAAGCCGGGCATAGGCTTTCTTAAAAATCAGACAATAAAACGCCAGGGAGACTAAGATGAAGCTGACCCGTCGCCACGCACTTACCGCCCTTTCCGGTGCCGTTCTTGCCGGACCGCTGTCTGCGCCCTTCATCCGCCCCGCCCGCGCAAGCGCCGGCTCGGTCAATGTCTATAACTGGTCGGATTATATCGGCGAGACCACAATTGCCGATTTTGAGGCCGAGACCGGAATCTCGGTCATCTATGACCTTTACGCCAGCTCCGAAGAGGTGGATGCCAAAATGCTGGTCAGCGGCACCGGTTATGACCTCGTGCTGCAATCGGGCATGTCCTATCCGCGGATGGTGGCGGCTGGTGTCTATCAGAAACTCGATCGCTCCAGATTGCCGGGATGGAGCAATCTCGACCCCGACATTATGAAGATCGTCGAAGATTATGATCCCGGCTCTGAACATGGCGCCCCCTATATGTGGGGTTCGGTCGGTATGGCCTACAATATGCAGATGGTACGCGCGCGGCTGCCTGATGCTGACCTGAACAGCCTTGATGTTCTGTTCAAGCCCGAGAATGCGTCGAAACTGGCAGATTGCGGGATATCGGTTCTCGATAGCCCGACTGATGCGGGCTATATGATGCTGAAATATCTGGGCCTCGACCCCAATACCGCCGGCGCCGCCGAATATGCCAAAATGGCCGAGGCTTTTGCGCCGATCCGGAAATATATCACCACCTTTGACAATGCGAATTACCTCAACGCGATCCCCAATGGCGAGCTTTGCGTAATCAATTCCTGGTCCGGCGATTACGGCGTCGCCAAGACCCGCGCCGCTGAGGCCGGGATCGAGATGGAACTGGCCTATTTCGTCCCCGAAACCGGTGCGCCGGCCTGGTTCGATCTCTGGGGCATTCCGGCCGATGCGCCGAATCTGGAAAATGCCTACATATTTCTTGATTATCTGTTGCGGCCCGAAGTGGCAGCGGCCTGCACCAATTTCACCGGCTATGCCAATGCCAATAAGGCGGCGACGCCGCTGGTCGATCCGGAAATCGCCGGCGATCCTGCGATCTATCCCGATGACGAGACCCTCGCACGCCTCTTCACCACGCGCCCGATGACCGAAGACCAGGAGCGTGACCTGAACCGCGCCTGGCAGACAATCAAGAGTGGCACTTGAGGCGAGGCCTGTCATGTCAGAGCCCGTCATGTCGGAAAATGCCCCTTTCATCCGTATCGAGGGCGTCTCCAAACGCTTTGGCCAGTTCGAGGCGGTGCGGGACGTCAACCTGACCATTGGCAAGGGCGAGATCTTCGCCCTGCTCGGCGGCTCCGGCTGCGGCAAGACCACGCTTTTGCGGATGCTGGCGGGCTTCGAGACCCCGACATCGGGGCGGATCTTCATCGACGGCCAGGACATGGCCGATACGCCCCCCTGGGATCGCCCGGTCCATATGATGTTCCAGAGCTATGCGATTTTTCCGCATATGAGCGTCGAGAAGAACATCGCCTATGGGCTGAAACATGAAAAGATGACCGCCGCACAGCGCCGGGCCCGTGTCGAGGAAATGCTGGCCCTGGTGCAGCTGACCCAGTTCGCCAAAAGGAAACCGCATCAGATTTCCGGCGGGCAACGCCAGCGCGTGGCGCTCGCCCGGGCGCTGGCCCGGCAACCCAAGGTGCTGCTGCTGGACGAACCGCTTGCGGCGCTCGACAAGAAACTGCGCGAACATACCCAGTTCGAGCTGATGTCCATTCAACAGCGCACCGGCGTCACCTTTGTCGTGGTCACCCATGACCAGGAAGAGGCCATGACCCTCGCCGACCGCATCGCCGTGATGGACAAGGGCGAGGTCAGACAGGTCGGTCCCGCAACCGAGATTTACGAATACCCCAATTCCCGCTTTGTCGCGGGCTTTATCGGCGCGATCTCGACCTATCCGGCGCGCGTCATCCGCCTGACCGGAGATCTCGCAGAAGTCGACATCCCCGCGATGGGCGGCACATTCGCCGCCCGCAAATCCTCCGGCCTGGTCGAGGGCCAGCAGATCACCATCGCCCTGCGCCCCGAAAAGATCACCATCTCGAAAACCTGCCCCGATGCAGTGAATGTGGTCGAAGGCCAGGTGAAAGACCTCGCCTATTTCGGCAAAGACAGCCTCTACCGCGTCACCCTGCCCGGCGGCGATCTGATTTCCGTCCATGCCGTCAACGCGCGGCGCGCCTCGGAATCCGGCCGCCCCGCCGATTGGGACGACCGTGTCTGGCTCTCCTTCGAGCCCGCCTCAGCCATAATCCTCACGGATTAAGGAGGCATGACCATGCCCATCAGAACCAAAGCCCCCTTCCTCCTGACACAAACACCCCCGGGGGGCGCAGAAGGCAGGCAGCTCTGCGCACCGTGCCCCAACACACGAGGCCAGCCATGAAAACGCTCGCCTCCTGGTTCCATCGCCGCGGCTGGCGCGATCTGATCATCGGGATCCCCTATCTCTGGCTGATCGTCTTCTTTCTGATCCCCTTCCTCATCGTCGTGGCGATGAGCCTCGCGACCCGCACCCCCACCGCGCCGCCCTTTGGTTATGGCGGCGAGAACCCGATCCTGAATTTCGAAGGCTATGGCCGCCTCTTCACCGAGACCCTCTATATCCGCGCCTTTATCACCTCGCTGATGAATGCGGCCGTCGCCACGGTGATCTGCCTGCTGATCGGCTATCCGATGGCGCTCGGCCTTACCCGGGTTTCGAAATCCTGGCGCAATATCCTCCTCATGCTGGTGATCCTGCCCTTCTGGACCTCGTTCCTTCTGCGCGTCTACGCCTGGATGGGGATGATGGGGCGGAACTCCTGGTTCAACGGGCTGCTCACAGACATCTGGAATTTCCTCACCCCGCAATCTTACGCGCTGACGTCGATCCCGATGATGAACAGCAACTTCGCGGTGGTCCTCGTCATGGTCTATTGCTACCTGCCCTTCATGATCCTGCCGCTTTACGCCAATCTCGAACGGCTCGATCCGGTGCTGGACGAGGCCGCGATGGATCTCGGCTCAAGGCCTTTCCAGGTCTTCCGCGATGTCACGCTGCCGCAATCGATACCGGGCATCATCGCGGGCGCCATGCTCGTCTTCATCCCGGCAGCGGGAGAGCTGGTGATCCCCGCCCTCGTCGGCAATCCCTCTTCGCCGATGATCGGTCGCATCATCTCGGATGAATTCGCGCAGGTCAGGGACTGGCCCATGGCCTCGACCGTCGCCGTGGCGCTTCTGATCCTGATGGTTGGGCCGACCATGCTCTATTCGAGATATCAGCAAAAAGCCGAGGGCAGGGCGGAGGAGCGCCCATGACCCGCCGACCCGTCTTTCTGATCACCGTGATGTGCTTTGGTTTCGCCTTTTTCTACATCCCGATCCTTTCGATGATCATCTATTCCTTCAACGAAAGCCGGCTGGTGACGGTCTGGGGCGGGTTCTCAACCAAATGGTATGTCTCGCTGTTTTCCAACCGCCAGATCGGCGCGGCGCTCTGGCTTTCGTTGCAGATCGCGCTGATCTCGGCCTCGGTCGCGACGGTGCTTGGTGCCATGGCCGGGATCACGCTGGCGCGGTTTCGCAAATTCCGGGGCCGCACCGCGTTTTCCGGCATGGTCACAGCGCCGCTGATCATGCCCGAAGTGATCACAGGCATCTCGCTGCTGATCTTCTTCACGCTGCTTGCGAACTGGATCGGCTGGCCCGGGCAGCGCGGTTTCACCACGATCACGCTGGCGCATATCACTTTCTCGATGGTGTTCGTCACCACCGTGGTCCATTCGCGGATGATCCAGATGGACCGCTCGATCGAAGAGGCCGCGATGGATCTCGGCTCGCGGCCCTGGCAGGTGCTGAAGGACGTGACCCTGCCGGTGATCTCGCCCGCGCTGCTGTCGGGCTGGCTGCTGGCCTTCACCATCTCGCTTGATGATGTGGTGATCACCACCTTCGTGATGGGGCCGGGATCGACCACGCTTCCCTTGCTGATCTGGTCCAAGGTCAAGCTGGGCGTCACGCCCGATATCAATGCGCTCGCCACGCTGATCGTGGTGATTGTGGGGATCTGCGTTGCCATTGCCGGCTGGCTGATGAGCCGGGCCGAAAGGCGCCGCCTCGCCGAAGAACGCCTCGCTTACCGGAGCAACGGATGACGGATCTCAGAACCGGCGCGCTATGGCTTGCCCTGGCTGAGCCCGTCGGCCCGCCCGGCTCCGGGCGTCGCCGCTACGGCGCGGCAATGGCGCTCCACGCAACGGGCGTGCTGAGCACCGCCCAGCTTGAGGCTTACCGCGAGGCGGCCACCGCCGATGCCGTCGAGCCATTCCGCGTCATGGCGGATCGCGGGCTCGCGCCGCCCGCCCCGCCCGCGCCCGATGCCGCCGCCCGCCTCGCGCATCTCATGGCCGAGACCGACCGCTGCCTTGCCGCCCTTTCCGGCCCGGGGATTGCCGAGACCCGCACGCTTCTCGCGCCCGCCCTGTTGCAAAGGCCAGCCCCACGCCCCGGGCGTGCGAACCCGGTGGTCGAAACCCATATGGCAACGGCATTGGAGGCCATGAAAACAATCGACCCGACACTGGCCGCCGCCATCGCCGCCGTGACCGAAGATCTGACCTGGATCACCTATGACGCCTATCCGCCCGATCAGATCGGGCCGCATTTCTCCCGTTCTCACGCTTTTTGCTCGCTGATCGGCGATGGCGCACCCTGGGCAGCACAGGATTTCGACCTTGGTCTTTTCCTCGTCGCGCCAGGCATTCTCTACCGCGACCATGCCCATCCCGCGCCCGAGCTTTACCTGCCGCTCACCGGCCCGCATCGCTGGCGTTTCACCCCTGGCGGAGCCTTTCGCACGCTCCCCGCGCTGCAGCCGGTCTGGAACCCGGCGTTAAAGCCACATGCGACCCTGACCGGGGCCGTGCCCTTCCTCAGCCTCTTCGCCTGGACCCGCGATGTCGACCAGCCCGCCCATGTATTGCCGGCCAGCGACTGGAACCTTTATGAGTGACCACCTGCTGATCAATGGCCGCATCCATACGATGGATCCGGCTTTGCCGCAGGCCCGCGCAATCCTGATCCGCGACGGCATTATCGCGGCGGTCGGAGGCGATGATATCGCCGCGCTGGCGCAACCCGGTGCACGGATCACCGATCTTGGCGGGCGGCTCGTCCTGCCGGGGTTTCAGGATGCCCATACCCATCTTCTCTCGGGCGGCACCGATCTCGCCACCGCCGCACAGCTTTACGAGGCCGAAGATTCCGACAGGCTGGCGCAGCTGATCCGCAGCCATGCCGCAGCTCATCCCGACCTGCCTTTGCTGGTCGGCGCCGGCTGGCAGCCGGGGATTTTCGGCGACCATAACCTCACTGCCGCCTGGCTTGATCCGCTGACCGGTTCCCGCCCGGCGCTGATCTATGATTCCAGCTTTCACTCTGCCTGTTTCAATACGGCGGCGCTGGTCATAGCCGGGATCACCGCTGACACACCCGACCCGCCCAATGGCCATATCCTGCGCGGATCAGATGGCCAGGCCACCGGCATGTTGCATGAAGACGCGATCCCCTGGGCGCTGGAACGCCTGCCCGGTTTCACCGATGACCAGTTGCTTGCGGGGCTGATGGCAGGCCAGGCCCATGCCAATCGCCATGGCATCACCGGCGTGATCGACGCAAAAATCACCGCGACAGAGGCGCGGATCTATGCCCGTGCCGCGCGCGAGAATCTTCTCACCCTGCGGGTCGCCGGGGCGGCGCATGTGTCCGAGGCCGATACTCCGGTAACCGCACTGGCACGGCTTAGCGCGCTCCGCACCGCCCATCCGGGCCCGGATTTCCATGTTAATGCCGCGAAGTTTTTCATGGATGGCGTGTTCGAGAACCGCAGCGCCGCCTGCCTCGCGCCCTATGCCGACGAAGCGGGCGGCAATGCGCCCTGCATGTTCCGCCATGATCAGACGCTGGCGCTGATGACCGCGCTGGATGCCGCGCGGTTCCAGATCCATGTCCATGTGATCGGCGATGCCGCCTGCGCCCGCACGCTGGACGGGCTGGAGGCGGCGCTGGCCGCCAATGGCCCCTGGCCCGCCAGCCACCAGATCACTCATCTGCAACTGGTCGCCCCCGCCGATTTCTCCCGCCTCGCGCGGCTCGCAATGGCGAATATCCAGCCGCTCTGGGCGCGATTCGACCCGAAGATCCCCGATATCGCGCTTGACATGATCGGGCCCGCCCGCCTGCCGCAGGCCTATGCCTTTCGCGACCTGCTAAAACTTGGAGCCGGTTTCGCCCTCTCGTCTGACTGGCCGGTCTCGACCCTGAACCCGTTCGAGATCATCGAAACCGCCATTACCCGCCAGGCACGCTCCAAAGATCATCCCGGCCCGCCCTTTCTGCCCGATCAGGCGCTGAGTGTGACCGAATGTGTGGCAGGCTATACGATTAACGCCGCCCGCGCCTCGTGGAGGGACGGCTATAGCGGCCGGCTCTCTCCCGGTTTTTCTGCCGATCTGATCGTGACGGATCAGGATATTTTCAGCTGCGCCCCCGCGCAGATTTCTGCCACCCGCGTCCTTCTGACCCTGTTCCGGGGCCAGGAGGTCTGGCGTGATCCGTATTTCCGCTGAAAGAACGGAATCCGCATAAACCCATTCTAAACGCTCTGTCTTGCAGAATGACCCTGAATTTCAGCAAGGGCCGGCAGGCATGTATCCGCTCCATCTCTTTCTCCGGCTCGAAACCGGCACCGGACGGGACGACTGGCTGCTCCTCAGCGTGGCGGCGGCGGCGCTGACAACCTTTATAGGCATCTGGCTGAGTTCGGGCGGCGCGGAACAGATCACGCTCGGTCTGCGCGGCGTCATCTCGGCTGCGGTGAATGAAATCGGCCGCGAGGAAGGGCCAGTGCCCGACCTGCCGCCAGGAGGGGAGGACATACCGTGAAAGTCAGGATTCTGATGCTTATCCTGTTTGGCATCCTGCTCTCTGTCGCCGCGGGTTTCGGGACATTTCAGTATTCGCGCGCGCTGGAAACGGAACTCGCCGCCGCCAGGGTCAGCCTGCGCGCCTTTGGTGAGACCGTGCTGGTGCCGGTACCGGTCCGCGATCTCGCCCCGGGCAGTATCCTCAGCCATGAAGATTTCCTGGGGGTCAGGATCCCGGGCAGCTACCTTCCGGCCAATGTGTTGCAAAACCTCCCTCCCCCGAGCGGGGGCGGCTTTATCGCGCTGGCCGCATTGCGTCAGGGGGCGCTCATACTGAATGGCGATATTGCCACATCTGCCGGGGGCCCTGACTACGGGTTTATTCTCTCCGGCGATGCCAGGGCCATTGCCATCAAGGCACAAAATCTGTTGGATTTTATTGATCGCCTGAAACCGGGCGATCCGGTCGACCTTCTGTGGACCCATAATATCGGTGGCGGCACGACCGAGACGCGGATGATCGGCTCGGCGTTGCGGATCCTCGCGCTTCCGGGCAATAGCAGCGAGGGGCCGCTGGCCGACAAAATGATGCTCGAAGGCGCCTCGCAGGACGCGATGCGTGTGGTGGAAGCATCGTCTTCGGGCCTGTTCAGCATCCTGCCCGCAGCGCGCAAGCTGAGCCTTGAGCACGAAGAATTTGTGGTCGGCCCGGCCGATCTGGCAACTTTGCCGCTGGTGGTACGCGGGGGACAGACCGACGGGATCGCACAGGTCTCGGCCCGCGCCAGGTGCCAGACCGCTATCGTGCGTGGCGGAGCCCGGTCGGTGATGGATGTGCCATGCTGACAGAGGATCCGGTTCCAACAGCTGAAAGCGACGCGCCGCTCAGGATCTGTGCGATATGCGACGGGTTCGATGCGCTTTTACGGATGTCGGCCTGGCTTGCGCATCTGCCGGCGAATGCCAGCCGTTCCGACCTGAGCCTGACCGAGGCGCTGGATATGCTGCATCAACCAGAAGCGCAGGATTTCGATCAGATCATCCTCGCCCCGGATACCGGAAAATCGGTCGCGCCAAAGCTGGTGACCGGCGTTTTGCAGGCAGCGGCCAGCCTCAACTGCGACCTCATGCTGCTGCTGCCACCCCGCGCGAGACTGACCCTGCCGCAAATTCCAGGGATGCAAATCCATTACGGTCCACCCTTCGCCCTGCCGGACCCCCGCGCTGACCACGAAGCTGACCGTCCGGGCATCGCGCGCGATGAGGCCTTACCTGCGCCAGATGCGGCCCCGCGCCCGGGTGAGGTCGCGCCCCAGACCGGCCGCCCCCTGCTGACCCGCCTGTTGCGCCGGCGGTCGGTGAATGCCGCACCGCAGACCAGGGCATTCACGGCGCCCGAGCTGCCCCAGCAGCCCTGCCGGATTCTGGCCTTTCAGCCGGTTGCCGGCGGCGTCGGCGCCACTACGATAGCCGTCAACCTTGCGGTCGAGCTCTCCCGCCTGTCACCGCCTTCAGAAATTTGTCTGATTGACCTCAATCCGCAATTCGGAAACGCTGGCACCTATCTTGATCTGCCGGTAAATTCGCGGGTGACCGACGCTTATCGGCAGCTTTCGGCGCTGGATTATGACTCCTTTCAGTCCTGCCTGCTCCGGCTCTCTGACCATTTGCGGGTTTTCACGGCCCCTGCGGAAATTCTGCCGGTCGACGGGATTTCCGAACGGGATCTGCGCCGCATTATCGCACTTGCCCGCGACAGTGCCGATCTCGTCCTTCTCGATCTGCCACATCTGATCACCGACTGGAGCGGAACCGCCTGGGCCGAGGCCGACGCCATTTTCACCACCAGCCGGGCCGATGTGCGCTCGGCCCAGAATATGGCGCGACTGCTCGCATTGCTGCGCTCCGAAAGACTCGCCGATGGCCGGCTCTTTCATCTCCTGAACATGGTCCCGGCCCGGCCCGATGCGGGCTGGATCGCCTCGCGATACGGGTTTGAAACCGGTCTCGGTGCAGGTTTCTTCCGCCTTCTGCCGGATGGCGGTCCTGAGGTCGGGGCGGCCTGCAATTCCGGCACTCCCCTGTGGCGGGCGGCTCCTGACAATCCGCTGCGCAAGGGGATCCTCGGCCTCGGTGAACTCCTGGCGCCAAAGATCGGGCGCCGTCATCTGAATGAAACGGGAACCGCCTGATGTTTGACAAATTCCGCCAGAGCAAATTCGGCGAGGCCACGCCGGTCGCCGCACAGGATCTTCCCCTGCCAGCAATGGAAGAAGGCGAGCCCATCCCCTCGCCTGACCTTGCCACAGCCAGGCAACGGCGCCGCAAGCTGGCCGAAATCCGGCAGCAGGCACATCAGCAACTATTGGAAATCCTGAACCTTTCCGCGCTGGTGCAGGCCTCTGAGACCGACATTAAGACGGAAATTGCTGCGGTCCTCAAGGCACTGATCCCGTCACAAAGCGTCGCCGTCAGCCGCTCGGAACGGGATGGGCTGGTCGAAGACCTCTATTATGAGGTGATGGGCCTTGGCCCGCTCGAGATCCTGATCAATGACGAGACGGTTTCCGACATTCTGATTAACGGGCCAGAACAGGTTTTCGTAGAACAAAGTGGTCTGCTCGAGATCACCGATGTGCAATTCCAGGATGAGGCGCATCTGCGGCGCATCCTGCAAAAGATTGTCGGCATGGCAGGGCGGCGGCTCGACGAATCGACGCCCTATGTCGATTCCCGCCTGCCTGACGGGTCGCGGCTCAATGCGGTCATCGCGCCGATCGCACTGGACGGCACGCTGGTCTCGATCCGCAAATTCCGCAAAGACAAGCTCAGCCTCGAACAGCTGACCTTTCTTGGCGCCATGAGCGAGAGGATGGCCATATACCTGCGGGCCGCCGTCGCCTGCCGGCTGAATATCGTAATCTCGGGCGGCACGGGATCGGGAAAAACCACGCTGATGAACGCACTTTCGGCCTTTATCGGCAAACGGGAGCGGATCATCACCGTTGAAGACACCGCCGAGTTGCAATTGCAGCAGGCGCATGTCGGCCGGATGGAAAGCCGGCCCGCGAATATCGAAGGCAAAGGCGCCATCACCCAGCGGGACTGCCTGAGGAATGCCCTGCGGATGCGCCCCGACCGGATCATCGTGGGCGAAACCCGCGGCGATGAGGTGATCGACATGCTGCAGGCGATGAACACCGGTCATGACGGCTCGATGACCACGATCCACGCCAACTCCGCCCGCGACGCCACCAGCCGACTGGAGAACATGGTCGCGATGTCGGGCGTTGAGATCCCGCTTGGCGCGTTGCGGCGCCAGGTCGCAAGCGCTGTCAATCTGATCGTGCAGGTCAACCGGCTGCAAGACGGCAGCCGCAAAGTGACCTCGATCACAGAAGTCACCGGCTGCGAAGGCGAGGTTCTGACCATGCAGGAGCTTTTCTTCTTTGAGCATACCGGCGTCACGCCGGATGGCAGGGTCGAGGGCGGGTACGGCACGTCAGGGGTGCGCTCGGCCTGGTCCGATCGCTTCCGACGCTGGGGAATTTCCCTTCCCCCCGATCTCTACGGGGTGTGACCATGTCGCTTTCCCTGACCTTCGGCCTGATCCTGACCCTCGGCTGCGGCCTCCTCCTGCTGGCCCTTTGGCAGATCTCAGAGCTTGGCCCACGGCGCAGGCGGCTTATGGCGATCCGGCGTTTCTCGGGGCAGGTGCGGAGCGAGGACCCGCTGCTGGAAGCGGCTGATGCCATCGCACTCCGCCGGGACGGGTTGCACAAAAGCTGGCTGAGCCTGTCCGGTGCGGTCGCCGACGGGCGGGCAGATGTGTTGCCCCGCCACCTCGCCCTGATCCTCGTTCTCACAGTTACCACAGTTGTGACATTGCTTGCGCATGTCATCCTTGGTCTCGGACTCGCGATCGGGGTTGCCTGCGGCCTGATCCTCGCCGTGACCATCTGGATCCTGCAGGTCCGGCGACTGATCCACCGTCGCGCCCTGTCCATCGAAGAATCCCTTCCCGAAGCTATGGATCTGATCGTGCGTTCGCTCAGGGTGGGCCAGCCGGTGGGTCCGGCCGTTCAGACCGCCGGGAAAGAGCTCAGCGGCCCGATTGCGGAAGAATTCTCTGAAACCTCGGCGCGGATCAGCTATGGCCAGGAGCCGGTCAACGCATTGCGCGACATGGCAAACCGAACAGACAGCCAGGGATTGCGCTTTTTCGCGGCCGCAGTAGCGATCCAGTCCAGCACCGGCGGCAATCTCGCAGAAGTGCTGGACCGCCTCTCCGCCATCGCGCGCGGGCGACAGCAATTGCACCGCAAGGTGCGCTCTATCACTTCGGAAGCGAAATGGTCCGGGCGGTTTCTGTCTTTTTTCCCGCTGGGCACAACAGGGATGCTCCTTATGGTAAACCCCGAATATTTCTCAGAAATATCTGATAAGCCTTTCTTTTTGCCAATGCTGGGTCTGGTGGGAACTTTGCTCTTTCTCAACATTCTCTTCATGCGCTGGCTGGTCAAAGTGGAATGACACGGCAGTTCAGACATCTGGCAGGCGGATAGCGGCAATGACCTCATCCCTGTTTTTCCTCGGCGCCTTCACACTCGGCGGATCGCTTTTCTCACTGGCCATGCTGGTGGTCAGCCGCCTGCCGGAAAGCGCCTTCCGCGCCAGGGTGCCGAGCGATCCGGCCGCCCCCGCGCCACTCTCCGGCAATGCGGCCGAGCTGCGCCGTCAGCTCTTCCAGGCCGGCTTCAGCCATCCCGAGGCGGCGCGCTATTTCACTATGGTTAAAATCGGGCTGTCGGTCCTGCTGGTCGCCCTGGTTGCAGCGGCTCTGGTCCTTATCGGGCCTCTCGGCGAACTCACCCCGGTGAAAAAGGCGATCGCTTTGGTGGGCGCCTTTCTTACTGGCTACTTTCTGCCCACCCTCATCGTCGACAAAAGGCGCAAGGCCTGGAAAAAGCGGATCGCCATCGCGCTGCCCGATGCGCTGGATTTCATGCTCGTCTGCGTCGAGGCCGGGCAGACCACCGATCTCGCATTGCTGCGCGTGGCCGAAGAACTGGAACCGGTACATCCCGATCTTTCCGCCCGTCTCCAGGCGCTGACCGAGGCGCTGACCGCAGGCGCCGAGAGACAAGATGCCTGGAGCCGGCTTGCCCTCGAGACCGGCAATGATGATCTGCGTCAGCTCGCCACCATCATCGTGCAATCCGGGACGATGGGCACGCCGGTCGCCCATACGTTGCGGGTATTCAGCGCCGATCTGCGCGACCGCCGGGTGCGCCAGATCGAAGAGCGCGCAAATGTGCTGCCGACCAAGATGACGCTCGGGACAATGATCTTCACTGTACCCCCGCTGCTGATCCTGCTGCTCGCGCCCGCGATCTACCGTCTGATCACCACCAGCTGACGGCGAGGCCCCCGCAATGGAACAGAAACGCAAACACAGTGAGGGAGAAGGGGGCTGGCGCCCGGCCACGGTCTTTTGCCTGACCCTCATACCCGCGGCGGGTCAGATCCTGACCCCGCTCGCCACGCAACCAACCGTGCAGCCACTCGCAACCGCAGTTTTTGCCGCTGTCCTGACAGGTACCCTCGCGATCCTCCTGCCGATGGACAGATTTGGCGACCGGATCACCCTGGTGCTCGTCCTCATAGCTGCGTTGCTCTTGCAACCGGCATTCGGGTTCAGCAGTCTCTTTCTGCCCGCTGGCACCAGTATCGGCGGGCCCGTTGCCATAACGTCACTCTGCTGGGGGGGCGGCGCCCTGCTCGCCTTGCTGGCCCGCGCCTCGCGACAGGTGCTCAGCTGGCAGCTGGTCGCGACTTCAAAGGCACTGATCCATCCTATTCATCTGATTTTCGCCTGTTCGGTCTATATGACCGGGTTCTGGCTTATCGCCACTATGGTGCTGCCGGGCCTCAGCTCCCCGTTCTCGGTCGAACGCGCCGTGCTGCCCGCAGCGCTCGCCGCCCTCACGACCGGCATCACGCTCCTCTTCGGACTTGCCGTCACCATCGCGAGTGACCGCAAGGAAATGGCGCCCTCTGAACTGACGCCGGTTCTGCTCGCCATTGCTGCCACCCTGGGCTACGGGATCATTACCGGCACCCGTGTCACTGCCGCACCTGGCTCCGGCTTCCTCACCCTGTTGCTGGTGCCCGCGCTGCTCGCGGTTTTTCTGATGCGGCGTTTCACGGCACTGACCCTTATGGGAATGCTGCTCTGCCTCTCGACACCGCTGTTTTGCGGATGGTTGCTCAGCGATCCGACAGGCGACCCGGGCCTCCTTGCGCTTCTGCTGGCGCTTCCTTTCAGCATCATGCGCACCAGTCGGCTCAGCGGCGGCACTCTCGTGCGCCGCGCCGGCGACCCTCCGCCTGCGGTGATCTCAGCCTTCAGCCGCGATTCGACCAGCTGGCTCGTTCTGCTCAACCTGGAAAAGCAGACAGTGCATTTCCCCTTCGGATCCGCCTTTTCGGCAGAGCGCGGGCCGCCGGTCAGCTTCAGTCGCATCTTCCAGGAAAGCGCCTCGAGCGGGCTGCTCGACTTGCTGCGCGAGCTTCAGAAACCAGAGGCAAAGCAGACCGCGCCCGTCAGAATTCGCCTGCAGCTGAAACCCGCTGGGGAAACCCGCCGCGAGCTCAGCGGGCCGCAGCTTTTCGAGGCGCGGGTGCTGGAGAAGACCCTTCCAACCGCCTGGCTCGCGCTTTTCAGCCTTTCGCATGAAAAAGAACTGGCCGAACGTGCAGAACGCGCAGAAAGGCTGCTGGCAGATGCCGTCTTGCGCGAGGAAAGGCTGCTCTCCTTTGCCGCACATGAACTGCGCACTCCCATAGCCATCCTCTCGATGCTCGCCGAAGAGCTGCGCAGCGGCGCGCTCTGGGCAGATATTCGCGAAGGGTTCGAACAGACGATGGACCGCATCAACGCGATCATCGAAGACCTCAGGGCAGATTCCGGCGCCTCGGCCCTTCCTGCCGGGCAGAGCTTTACGCCCATCGACCTGATATCCCAACTGCTTGAGATTTTCTCGCCGGTCGCCACCACCCATGGTATCACCATCGAGGCCAGCCGGACCGACAGCGCCGATCTGCAGTTTCGCGGCGATTTCGCGCGGGTCTTCATCGCCCTTTCAAAATTGCTTCACAACGCGATCCTGCATTCGAAAGGCTCGGCAATCCGCCTCAGCGTGATTGCAGGTCGCGGGTCTGATGCCGAGGTCATGCTCACCTGGCATGTCGCCGATAATGGCATCGGCATCCCTGATGCGGAACGCGCGCGGATGTTCGAACCCTTCAGCCTCCCCCCCGAACACCGCCCGGGGCGTGGCGGCGCAGGGCTTGGCCTTTATACCGCACGCAAGGCCATCACTCTGCTCGGAGGCAAGCTGAACCTGCTTGAAACACCAAAGGGCGCGCATTTCGTGCTGAGCCACCCGGTGCGCAGTATCACGACCCCCATCCCGACCCCAATGCCAGAGATATTTCTTGAAGAAGACATGGCCCATTCTGCCGTCGCACCGCGCTGGTTTGCCCGGCAGGTGCTGCTGATTGAGGATAACCGCCTTGTCGGCGAGATCACCCGCACGAGGCTGCGGAGGCTGTTTCACCTGGTCGACAGGGCCGAGACCGGACCAGCCGGTCTGGATATGTGGGCGCGCGGGAATTACGATCTGATCCTCGTCGACCAGCTGCTGCCGGGCAGTACCGGTTGCGAAATCGTGCGCGAAATCCGCAAGACTGACAAAAATGTTCCGATCATCGGCATCACCGCCTCGACGCTGGGGTCCGAATGTCGGGACCTCGAAGCCGCAGGTGTCACCCTCGCGCTGGAGAAACCCCTGAGCTACACCCAGTTGCTGGGCCTGGCCGAGGGATGGTTTCCCGCCGAAGATGCATACCTGGGCTCGCAGATGAGCGGATGACAAAAATTCTGCTCCGCAGATCCGGGCAAACGGCACACAGCCCGAAGTCCCAAGCAGGATCTCCGTGAAGGCAGCAGGCATATGACAGCAAAAGCGATCCTCGACAGTTCACCCGTTTTCTCCAGAACCCAGGGGCGGGAGATCCAACCACCTCGGCCCCTCAGGGGGCGGCAGACCTTTTCGCGACAAGTATCACTATCAGGAAATCGATGTCCGCTCGGGGCCACAGCCCTGAGCTGCTCCCCGATTTTCGGATAGTTTTACGGCTGATTTAAGCTGGTGCCTGCGTCTGCTGATCGGTTTCGGTGCCGTTGAAGCAGGCCACGGCGAGCGACTTTCCGTCATGGACGGTGTGGGCTCGTCGGTGATTATAGAAGGCAATCCATCGGACGATGGCAGCCCTGGCCCGCGATCCGGTGTCCCAGGCTTTCAGATATCTGGTTATCTCAATTGTGGCAGAGCCCGCTCAAACCGGATTGGCCGCAGACGGAGACGTCACCAGCTGCCGGTTGCGGACAGGTGAAAAAGAACCGGCCCCCGACTGAGAAAGCCGGGGGCCGTGACTTCATATTGTCCTACCTGGGAAGCGGTCCGCGCTGCGCTCAGCTGCGCGGGCGTTTCGGCGGGGTGAAACGCTTTGAGGTATCGCTGGCATCTGCCGGCCGCGCCGCAGGCTTGCGCGGCGCAAAGCCTTTTCCTGCCTCAGCTTTCGCCCCAAAGGTCTTGCTGCCGGCCGCACGCGGAGCGCCCTTGCCATAGGCCGGTTTCGCATCACCCGATTTCGCCGCTGCGGATTTCCCGGCATTAGGCTTGCTGCCGTCGCGTTTCTCGAACGGCCGGCCCTCGGCGCCCCCTTCGGCGCGCGGTTTGCGCGGCGCCTCATCGCGACCCGCATAAGAGTCGCGGCCCTTCGGCGCGCCGGCATGGCTCTTGAATCCCGTCGAGCGCGCCGGGCGATCCGGACTGCCACCATGCGATTTGAACCCGGTCGAGCGCGGTGCGGGCTTTGACGGCCGGTCATCGCGCATCGGGCGCTCGCCCTCGGTCGGGGTCCAGCGCGGTTTGGCCGGCGCGTCGTCGTCGCGGCGCGTATAGGGTTTACGTGGTGCATCGCTGTCTTCACGGCGCGCATAGGGCTTGCGCGGGGCATCGCCATCTTCACGCTTTGCCCAGGGCTTGCGCGCCTCGCCGCTTTCAGCTGCCTCACGCGGGGCGCGCGGACGGCGCGGAGCCTCTTCTTCGCCCTCGCCACGCGACGGGCGCGGCGACCAGGCCGGTTTGCCTTCACGCGGGGCACGTTCGGGCCGGCCACCGGTCACCCGGCCCTTCGGCCCGAATTCCGGTGCCTCAGCGACACGCTCCATCGTAAGACCCGGCTCGATCTCGGTCATTTCTTTGAACCGCCCGGCCAACTGCTCGGCGATCTGCACATAGGTCACGTCCTGCTGCACCCGGATCGCGCCGATCCCGTCTTTAGAAATGCCGCCGGCATCGCAGATTTTCGGCAGGAGCCAGCGCGCTTCGGCCCGGCCCTCATGCCCGACCGAAAGCTTGTACCAGACCGACGGCCCGAATTCGCCCCGTTCGCGCGGCGGCAGGGCAGCGGGCGGCGGCAGGTCTTCGACCAGCTCTTCCGGGGCCGAACGCTTGGCGCGCCACAGCCGCACAAAGGCCGCCGCAATCGCCTCGCCGCCATGCGCTTCCAGAAGCTCATTCGCGATGCCAGCTTCTTCGCCCAGGGCTTCCGTCAGCGACGGGTCCGAGATCAGCCGTTCATCATCGCGCGACTGCACCTCATCAGCGCCCGGCGCCTTGCCCCATTCGGCGACCAGTTTGGCGCCTTGCAGGATGCGGTTCGCTTTGCGGAATTCAGCCTGCGGCACCACAAGGACCGAAGTCCCTTTGCGCCCGGCGCGGCCCGTCCGGCCCGAACGGTGCAGGAGCGTTTCCGGATTGGTCGGCAGATCGGCATGGATCACCAGATCCAGCCCCGGCAGGTCGATGCCGCGCGCGGCCACATCGGTCGCGATGCAGACACGGGCGCGCCCGTCGCGCAGCGCCTGGAGCGCATGCAGACGTTCGCTTTGCGACAGCTCGCCCGAAAGCGCCACCACCGGGAAGCCCCGGTTCACCATCCGCGCATGCAGGTGGTTCACATTGGCCCTGGTCTTGGCGAAGACAATCGCCACCTGCGCATCATACCAGCGCAACAGGTTGAAAATTGCCGGTTCCTTGTCGCGATTCGACACCGAGATCGCGCGATATTCGATATCAGCATGCTGGCTGGCCGAGGATTTCACCTCGATCCGGCGCGCCTCGCGCTGATAGGTCGCGGCAAGCGAGGCGATCTCTTTCGGCACGGTGGCCGAGAACATCAGCACCCGCTTTTCTTCGGGGGCGCCACCAAGCAGGAATTCCAGATCCTCGGCAAAGCCCATATCCAGCATCTCATCGGCCTCATCGAGGACGACCGCCGCCAGTTCCGACAGATCAAGCGACTTGCGCTCGACATGGTCGCGCAACCGGCCCGGCGTGCCGACCACGATATGCGCGCCGCGATCCAGCGCCCGGCGTTCGGTGCGGTAATCCATGCCGCCGACGCAAGAGGCCACGACCGCGCCTTCATACAGCCAGACCAGCTCGCGCTGCACCTGGAGCGCCAGTTCACGGGTCGGCGCAATGACCAAAGCCAGCGGCTTTTCCGCCGGCAGAAGCTGGTCGATGCCACCGAGAACCTCGGGCGCGATGGCCAGACCAAAGGCCACCGTCTTGCCCGATCCGGTCTGCGCCGAAACCAGCAGATCGCGCCCGAGCAGCTCGGGGGCCAGCACAGCCTCCTGCACCGGGGTCAGCGAGGAATAGCCCTTGGCTGCCAGCGCCGCCTGAAGCGGGCCCGCGAGAGAATCAATCGTCATTATTTGTCCTGTCAGGGGGCCAGTTGCCCCCGCATATGAGCCAGAGAGAAGGCCCAGAGCACCGCCGCAACCCTCCCGGTCGCGGCCCGGAGCAGACAGGCCTGGGGGCGCCATACAGTGTTTTCCCGCCACTGTCCATCGATCACCGCCCATCAGGCCCCAGACAGCAAATCCCCCTGTCCGCCAAGGCCCGACCGGGCCCGCCACCCCTGTTCGCAGCCGGATGTTCCGGTTATGATCCTGCCATCATGCCAGCCCTCTGCCGCGATTGCCTGACCCGATTCGAACCAGGACAGCCAGGTATCGGCCAGCCTGGCGCGATGGGGCGTGGCCGCCGTTGCCCCTCCTGCCGGTCACCCCGGGTGATCGCCCATGCCGAGCTTGACAGCCTCTCCATCGCCCATATGGATTGCGACGCCTTTTACGCCAGCGTTGAAAAACGCGACAATCCGGCCCTGCGAGACCAGCCGCTGATCGTCGGTGGCGGCCGGCGTGGCGTGGTTTCGACCTGTTGCTATCTTGCCCGGATCAAAGGCGTGCGCTCGGCCATGCCGATGTTCCAGGCAATGAAGCTCTGCCCCGAAGCCGTGGTGGTGCCGCCCCGCATCAGCCATTACGCCGAAGCATCGCGGCAGATCCGCGCCATGATGGAAGAACTGACCCCCGATATTGAACCCCTGTCGCTGGATGAGGCCTTTCTCGATCTCTCCGGCACCGCGCGGCTGCATGGTGCGCCGCCTGCCGTGCTGCTCGCGCGGCTGACAAAGCGGATGGAGGACGAGATCGGTGTTTCCGGCTCGATCGGCCTGTCGCATAACAAATTCCTGGCCAAGATTGCCTCGGATCTCGACAAGCCGCGCGGTTTTTCGGTGATCGGGCGGGCCGAGACCCAGGCTTTCCTGACGCCAAAGCCGGTTGGCATCATCTGGGGTGTCGGCGCCGCGAGCCGGACCGCGCTTGAGGCCGCGGGGGTCAGAACCATTGCCGATCTCCTCCGCTGGGACCGCCGCGATCTGGCATTGCGATTTGGCCAGATGGGCGAACGCCTCTGGCACCTGGCGCGCGGCGAAGACCATCGCCGCGTCAGCCGCGATACCGGTCTGAAATCCATCTCAAAGGAAACCACGTTTTTTGAGGACACCACCGATGCCGATCTGCTCGACGGCCATCTCTGGCGGCTCGCCGAACAGGTCTCGGACCGCGCGAAAGCCAAGGATCTCGCCGGCCGCACCATCACGCTCAAGCTGAGAAAAGGTGACTTCCAGATTGTCACCCGCCGCCAGGCATTGTCAGACCCGACCCAGCTCGCCGACCGCATCTACCGCACCGCGCGCGATATGCTTGACCGCGCCGGCGTCAGGGGCCCCTTTCGCCTGATCGGCACCGGCCTTGCCGATCTCTGCCCCGGCACAGAGGCCGACCGCAGCCCCGACCTTCTCGACCCGACTGCCGCCCAGCGCGCAAAGGCGGAACAGGCCGCCGATGCCATCCGCGCCCGTTTCGGCAAAGACGCCATTATCAAAGGCCGGGCCTTGCGCTGAGCCCGTTCCTTGTGGCGTTGTATTCCCACCAGCGGCGTCTTGAGCCTCCCCGGAGACAGAACGGAGACGGGCACTGCGATCTGACCTTTGCTGATCTTCAGAGAGGGGGAAAGCGCAGCTGTGCTCAGCAAGGCGAGACGGCACTGACCTGCCACGACCCCGGATCCAGCGCGCGGCAAGCCAGGTCAGTGGGTTGCGACATTTCCCCTTCCACAGCCCCGCCCGGAAGACGCTTCTTCTGCCCCCGCAATTGTGCTTTCAACCGGGAGAATAAGGTCAGTCGAAAAATGGCGTCATCTGCGCCACGATCACCGAATTCTCGGCCAAAGCGCGCTCCATCAGCACAACCTCGTCCTCGCCGATCTCATCCCCGGCGGCCCGGCGCTCTTCGAGCGTGCCAAGCCCCTGGACTTCCAGCGGTGAAAGATCGGCTTCCTTCAGGATCGCCACCGTCTCACGCACCGCTTCGGCCTCATCCACACCCGAGGCATAGCACAGCAATGCCGCTCCGGTTGCTTTCTCCGGGAGACCATCGCCGGCCTTGCGACCGACCTCGACCACCAGCGAATAGACCTGCTGCGGACGCTTTTCTTTTACCGGCTTCTCAACATCATCCATGTCGCGCCCCCAAATCCTTCAAAGGATTTGGGCCGGTTTCTGATCAGAAACCGACCCGCGCCCCTGTTCACCTGCGGCTCAGTCGCGCAGAAGCTCGTTGATCGAGGTCTTGGACCGCGTCTGCGCATCGACCCGCTTCACAATCACCGCGCAGTAAAGGTTCACCCCGTTCTTCGAGGGCAGCGAGCCCGCAACAACGACCGATCCTGCCGGCACTTCGCCATACATCACTTCGCCGGTCTCGCGGTCGACGATCTTGGTCGATTTCCCGATGAACACACCCATGCCGAGGACCGAGCCCTCGCGCACGATGCAGCCTTCGACCACTTCCGACCGGGCGCCGATGAAGCAGTTGTCTTCGATGATGGTCGGGCCTGCCTGCATCGGCTCCAGCACGCCACCAATGCCAACGCCGCCGGAAAGATGCACGTTCTTGCCGATCTGCGCACAGGAGCCGACGGTCGCCCAGGTGTCGACCATGGTGCCCTCATCGACATGCGCGCCGAGGTTCACGAAGGACGGCATCAGCACCACGCCTTTGGCGATATAGGCCGAACGGCGGACGATGCAGTTCGGCACCGCACGGAATCCGGCAGTTTTCCATTCGGCTTCGCCCCAGCCGTTGAACTTGCTGTCGACCTTGTCCCACCAGGTGCCGCCCTGCGAGCCGCCCTCATGGATCTCCATATCTTTCAGCCGGAACCCAAGCAGGACCGCCTTTTTCGCCCATTGGTTCACATGCCAGACACCATCTGCCTGACGCTCGGCCACCCGCAGCTGGCCTTTGTCGAGCGATTCCAGTGTCGCCTCGATCGCATCACGCGCCTCGCCTTTCGTGGCCGGGGTGATGATATCGCGCGCCTCCCAGGCGGCCTCGATTGCGGTTTCCAGCGCGGCGTTCGACATGTGGATCTCCTCGGGCAGATTTATTCGGACAGTTTTGTTCTGGCAGGCTTCGTTCGTGACAGGGTTTTGTTCAGGTCCATGGGGCTATAAGGCTTGTATCCGGGTCACGCAATCGGCCCGGTGACTGGTGGGAGGTATCATGAACGACGAGTCGCGCAATCATCCGTTCCGGGACAGTGGCCAGGATCTGGTCGCGGCAGATAAATGCCCCGATACGCTGCAGACCCGCGCCCCGGCTTATCGGCTGGCCTTTGCCGACCAGGATTTTCTGACGCGTGAGGATCTGCGTCCGGTAAGACTGCAGCTGGAACTGCTGAAGCCGCAGCTGATCATGGATGAACGCGGGATCGAGACCACCATCGTCCTGTTCGGCGGGGCCCGCATTCCCGCGCCGGAACATCGCGATCAGGCAAAAACCAAGGCGCTTGCAGATCTCTCGCCCTATTACGATGAGGCGCGCCGCTTCGCGAAGATCATGACCGAACGCAGCCTGGGGTCTTACGGGCGCAAAGGTGTGATCGTGACCGGCGGCGGGCCGGGTGTGATGGAGGCGGGAAATCGCGGCGCGGCGGATGCCGGGGGCCATTCCATCGGCCTCAATATCGTGCTGCCGCATGAACAGGCGCCGAATGCTTATGTTTCACCGGATCTGTGCTTCAACTTCCACTATTTCGCGATCCGCAAGATGCATTTCCTGATGCGGGCCGAGGCCATCGTGGTCTTCCCCGGCGGCTTTGGCACGCTCGACGAGATGTTCGAGGCGCTGACCCTGATCCAGACTCATCGGATGAAGCCCGTGCCCTTCCTGCTCTTTGGCAAGAGCTGGTGGGAAAGTGTGGTTAACTGGAGCCAACTGGCGGATGCGGGGGTGATCTCTCCGGAAGATCTCGACCTCTTCCGCATGGTCGAGACCGCAGAAGAGGCGATTTCGGTGATCGACGGCTGGAAAAAGCCCTGCTGAATGCACGGGCGGGGGCAACCCCGCCCGCAGCTCCTTACCCGCGGGCGGGGATATTCATGGCGCGCTGCATGGCCGGGCGCGCAAGGATCCGGTCCAGATAGGCCGGCACGTTTTTCAGATCCGCCCAGCCTGCGATCTCTGCGGCTTTGTAAAACCCCTTCAGCGTATTGAGCCAGGGGCCGATTGCCATATCGGCAATAGTATATTCGCCAACCAGCCAGTCCTGCCCCTCAAGCGCCTGATCCAGCACCTTCAGCAGCCGCTCTGCCTCGGCACGGTAACGTTCCTTCGGGCGCGGATCTTCGATCTCTTTGCCCGCAAAATGATGAAAAAAGCCCAGCTGGCCGAACATCGGACCAAGCCCACCCATCTGGAACATCAGCCACTGGATCACCTGCCAGCGTTTGGCCTCGGGCAGAAACTTCCCGCTTTTCTCGGCCAGATAGAGCAGGATCGCCCCGCTCTCGAACAAGGGCAGCGGCTTATCCCCCGGCCCATGCGGGTCAATCATCGCCGGGATCTTGTTATTCGGGTTCAGCGACAGGAATTCCGGGCTGAGCTGGTCATTTTTCCCGAAATCGACCAGATGCGCCTCATAGGGAAGGCCGGTCTCCTCCAGCATCAGGGACACTTTGATCCCATTGGGCGTGGGCAGCGAATAAAGCTGGATCACCCCGGGATTGCGGGCGGGCCAGCGCGCCGTCACCGGAAAAGCTGAAAGTGTGGACAATATGGCCTCCTGCGGCTGTTTTGCTAAGAGATAGGCAATTTTTCCCAGTGGGTAAGCCCCAATTTATGTGCGATATTCCTGCGGTAACTGTGCGTGAAGCGCAGAGAAGCGGACCGGCGCAAGAGCCGGAGGAAACAAGGGACAGTCAGATGCTCAATGAGTTCAAGGCCTTTATCTCGCGCGGCAATGTCATCGACATGGCCGTCGGTATCATCATCGGCGCAGCCTTCACCGCCATCGTCACGTCGCTGGTCGATGACCTCGTCAATCCGCTGATCGGTCTGATCGTCGGCGGCATCGATTTTTCGAATGTCAGCTTCGGGCTCGGCGAAGCACAGTTCAAGATCGGCAGCTTCATCAATGCCGTGATCAAGTTCCTGATCATCGCCTGGGTGGTCTTCCTGCTGGTCAAAGGGATCAACCGCGTCTCGCAACTTGGCAAGAAGAAAGAAGAAGCGGCCCCGGATGCGCCGGCCGCCCCGACCGAGGCAGAGCTGCTTCAGGCGATCCTGGTCGAGCTGAAATCGAAAGCCTGATCTGACAGAACGGCCCGCCTCTCGCGGGCCGTTTTCGATTGCGCAGGCGGTTACAGCCCGTCGCCGTTGCCTGTCAGCCGGGCGACCAGGGTGGCGCCACCCTCAGAGCTCCGGTCATTGGCCGATATGACATTGCCTTAAAAGCGGGGGCCAACATCCGGAGAAGCAACGCGATACACCTGCCGCCCGGTGCGGGGCGGGGGAGATCTGGCAGACAGGCAGCGCCGCCGCTGTCCGTGGCAACCCGCTGATGGCGGCACTCCGGCCCGGCGGCGCCGTAACTGCGGCGGATTTCATGGTTTTCAGAAGCACGACAAAGGAAAACCCCCAACCACGAGGGCGGGGGTTGACCTTGTAAGGACCGAACGGCCCCAGTGTTCACGTCCCTGTCTGATCCCCTGGAAAACCCGAAGGACCAGATCGGGAAACGCCTCAAAGCTACCTCGCGGTAAGGCTCAGAGTGCGCCTTCGCGTTGCGCTTTCTTGCGCGCGAGTTTACGCGCACGGCGGATCGCTTCAGCTTGCTCGCGAGCTTTCTTAACCGACGGTTTCTCGAAATGTTGCTTAAGCTTCATTTCACGGAAAACGCCTTCGCGCTGCAGCTTCTTTTTCAGAGCACGGAGTGCCTGTTCGACGTTATTGTCGCGGACGCTGACCTGCATGTGGTTGTCACCACCTTCCTAAGCTAGAGTTGCACATATTTGTGCAGGCCCGGCGCGCATAACAGATGCAGGGGCTCCTGTCCACCTTTCGACCTGCGGAGACGATGATGGAAGCGGCGATTGCAAGGGAAAAACTGCTGGATGCGGCCCTGGCGCATGTGGCGTTCGATGGCTGGTCCGAGACCACGCTGAAGGCGGCGGCGGCTGATTCGGGGGTGGCGCCAGGCCTTGCGGCTGCACTCTTCCCGCGCGGCGGGATCGATCTGGCGCTGGCCTGGCATATGCGGGGCGACCGCGAGATGGCGCGGATCCTTGCCGAAGAGGATCTGGCCGCGCTGCGCTTTCGCGACCGGGTGGCGCGGGCGGTGCTCCTGCGGCTGGAAATCGCGGATCGCGAAGCGGTGCGGCGGGGCACCACGCTTTTCGCGCTGCCCCAGCACAGTGCCGAGGGAAGCCGTGCCATCTGGGGCACCGCAGATGCGATCTGGACCGCGCTTGGCGATACATCGGATGATCTGAACTGGTACACGAAACGCCTCAGCCTCTCGGCGGTCTATGGTGCCACGGTTCTGTTCTGGCTGGGCGATGACAGTACCGGCCTTCAGGCAACGCGCGACTTCCTCGACCGCCGCATCGAAAATGTGATGCAGTTCGAGAAAGCGAAAGCAGCCCTTGCCAGCAACCCGATCGGCAAGGCACTGATGGGGGGACCGCTGAAATTCCTCGGCCGGATCCGCCCTCCCGTCCTGCCCGATGATCTGCCGGGCCAGGAGGCCAGGGGCGGCAAAGGCCCCCGCCCGTTCTGATCCGCCCTCCGCGCCCTTTCCGCGTCACTGACCCGCCCCCCGCATCCCTGCCCGCAAAGACAAAGCAAGCCCATGCCCCTTTCCGACAAACTCTCTGATTCCATGCAGGCCATCGAGATCGTCGCCCCCGGCGGCCCGGATGTGCTGCAACCCTGTACTCTGCCCGTGCCGGTCCCGGGCCATGGCCAGATCGTGATCCGGGTGGCCTATGCCGGGGTGAACCGCCCCGATGCGCTGCAACGCGCCGGCGCCTATGCGCCGCCCGCCAATGCCTCGCCGCTGCCCGGGCTGGAATGTTCCGGCACGGTGGTCGAGACTGGCCCCGGCGTCTCGCGCTGGAAAATCGGCGAGACGGTCTGCGCGCTGCTCCCGGGGGGTGGTTACGCGGAATATGCGCTGTGCCACGAGACCCATGCGCTGCCGGTGCCCCAGGGCATGTCGATGAAAATGGCCGCCTGCCTGCCCGAGACCTGCTTCACCGTCTGGTCGAATATCGTGATGCGCGGCGGGCTGCAGGCGGGCGAGAAATTCCTTGTTCACGGTGGCACTTCGGGGATCGGCACCACGGCGATCCAGATTGCCAGAGCACTCGGAGCACGGGTCTTCGCAACCGCTGGCAGCGATGAGAAAGCCCAGGTCTGCCTCGATCTTGGCGCAGAAGCCGCTTTCAACTATCGCACCCGTGATTTCGTGACAGAAATGCGCAAGCTGGGCGGCGCGGATCTGATCCTCGACATGGTTGGCGGCAGCTATATCCCACGGAATATCAAAGCCCTCGCCGATGATGGCCGCATCGTGCAGATCGCCTTCCTGCAAGGCGCCAAAGCCGAAGTGAATTTCGCCGAGGTGATGATGCGCCGCCTGACCATCACCGGCTCGACCCTTCGCCCGCAAAGTGACATCGCCAAGGCCCGGATCGCGCGCGACCTGGAACGCGAGGTCTGGCCGATGATCGCACGGGGCGCGCTGAAAGTGGTGCTCGACAGCGAATTCACACTTGGCGACGCCGCCAAGGCGCATGAGCGGATCGAATCCCCCGGCCATATCGGCAAGATCGTGATGAAGGTCGAGAATTCCTGATCCGGGCGCGGGCTGCCCCCTGCATCTGTGGCGGTTGTATCCCGATCAGGGGAATGCAACCTCCTCCTGACTTCCGCCGGAGGCTTCCGGAGTGTGGCTTTCAGCGCACCGCGTCGAGCACTGCGTCTTTCAGCCGGCAGTCGCGGATCGCGTCCTCGCCGCAGCGGCGCGGCGCGAGATCTTTGGTGAGACAGATCCGAACCTCGCGAATGGCACCGCCCTGGCAGATGACGGTGACCTGATCGGGTTTCAGCCCCGGATTTGCCTCAAGAAAAGCGCCCTCGATCACTTCGGCGGGCACTTTCAGTGTCTTTGACATGCGGGCAAAGACCGGCGGGATTTCGACTTTTTCATAAGCCTCGCGTGCCTTTGCGTAATAGTCCCCCGGCGCGAGACCCGAACAGCGCCCATGCTTTTTCCACTGGTAAAAGGCATAGCCCGCGCCCCCCATCACATCCGCCATTGCGGCCGATTCAGAACGCGTCGGATCGCGCTCCACCGTGCGACAGTAAGATGGCCAGCCCTTTTCCTTTTGCGGCCAGAGCCCATGCAGCACAAAGGTCAGCCCGCGCCCGATATCGCATTGCGGATCGCGGCGCGCATCGCCTTCGGCCTCGCACCAGCCCGCGGACCAGGACAGCGCCATGACGTAATAGTCGAAATCGCCCGCCCTCTCGCCCTCGGCTTTCGCCGGAAAGACAGTCAGCAGGCACAAGGTGACGAGCGACAGGATCCGCAGCAATTTTACTTTCCCTCAGGCAGGAATCGCACTATACGGCAGGGTAATTCCCCGACATCGGAGAACGTGAACCAAAGGTTCACAGCCGTTTTCCCGGCGCGGGAGAGATTTGTAAAGGCCAACCCTGCAATCAGGGCAACAGCTGAAAGGAAGTCCTATGTCGAAGCCGATTATGGCCCGCGCGACCGCCGTCTGGCTGGTGGACAACACGACCCTGACCTTCAGACAGATCGCCGATTTTTGCGGCATGCATGAGCTTGAGGTCCAGGGCATTGCCGATGGTGATGTCGGTGGTGGCGTCAAAGGGTTTGACCCGATCGCCAATAACCAGCTTGAACAGGTCGAGATCGACCGTGGCGAGAAAGACCCGCTCTACAAGCTCAAGCTCAAGTTCAACGCCGCCGCTCTGGGCGAGGAAAAGCGCCGTGGCCCGCGCTATACCCCGCTCTCGAAACGCCAGGACCGCCCGGCGGCGATCCTCTGGCTGGTCAAGTTCCACCCGGAACTCTCGGATGGCGCGATTGGCAAACTTGTCGGTACCACCAAGCCGACGATCCAGTCGATCCGCGAACGCACCCATTGGAATATCCAGCATATCACCCCGGTTGACCCGGTCGCGCTTGGTCTGTGCCGCCAGTCCGAGCTGGATGCCGCCGTGCAGCAGGCCGTTCGCCGCAAGGCAGCCGAAGGCGGCGTGATGTCGGATGACGAGCGTCGCAAACTGGTTTCGACCGAGCAGAGCCTCGGCATGGAGCCGGTGGCGCGTGTCGAGACCGCTCTCACCGGGCTTGAAGTCTTTGGCGAGGAGCAGCCCGTCGAAGAGGAAGAAGCGGAAGAGAAAGACTTCTCGGATGCCGACAGCTTCTTCTCGCTGCCCTCGGGCGACAAGGATGAGGACGAAGACGACGAGTCTGAGCGTCGCTGAGCCACGATCCGCGCAGCAATCGTCCTGAACCGAGCAAAAAACCGGGCCCTGCGCCCGGTTTTTTTCTTTGTCTCGCCTTAGTTCAGCGATCTTTGCCATAGATGACAAAAGCGGATCAGCGGGGGCTGATCCAGTCTGATGTTTCTCTGGAACGTGGATGCTGCTGCCATGAAGCTGTCTCTGTTGCCGTCTCTGACGGCCGCCTTTCTTGCTCTGTCCTTACCCGCGCTCGCCTGCACGGCTGCTTCCGAGCGGCAGCAGATCCGCCAGGAATTCGCGCAATGGGTCAATGGATTGCGCGCGGAACGGGGCCTTGGGCCGCTGCGCCTCAACGGAACCCTTGACCGTGCCGCAAGGGGTCACGCCTGTGACATGGCGGTGAATGCCTTCATGAGCCATAGCGGCTCGAACGGCTCGTCGCTGAAGACGCGGCTGAAACGGGCGGGCTACGGGCTTAAGACCGCGACCGAGAACCTCGCGACCAGCAGTTCCGCGCCCAATTCGGCGACGCCGGCGCGGCTCTGGCTGAATTCGCCCTCGCATCTGGTCAATCTTCTCAATCCCAATATCACCGAGATGGGGCTTGAGATCACCGTGGCGCGCGGCAAGACCTATTACGTCTTTGTCGGCGGCCATCCGCGCCGCAGCTGAGCCCTATGCAGGCCAGTGCGCCCGGGCCAGGATCGGGGCGTCGCCTTCGGGCGGTGCCTCGCCTGTTTCCCAGGCGTAAAGACGGATGTGATCCGGGCGGATGCCATCAGGCCCGGCAATCACCTGCCATTCAAGGTGAAACCCCTCGGGGATCAGCCCTTCGGCCCAGAAAGTGATCTCTTCACTGTCCAGCGCCTCAGACGGCAGCGCCGGCCAGCCATCGACATCGCCCCAGAAAACCAGCGCCTCGATCTCCGGATCCGCACCCGCCAGACGTGCCAGCGGCTGCAGAAACAGCTCTTCCGGTGTCTTTTCCTGCGGCTTTTTCGGCGCCATATCGGCCTCCTGCGGGGTGGCCCGCATAAGCGGGGGCTGCGGACCACCCCGCTTAAGCGCGTGAAAGCGCAGCCTGTCAAGCATCCGCTTCCCGGCTGGCAAGGCGCGTGCTAGGTCTGAGACATGAGCCAGATCCCGTCCAAAGAGCAGATCCGTCAATGGATCACCGATAATCCCGGCCTGTCGTCAAAGCGCGACATCGCGAAAGCCTTCGGCGTGAAGTCCGATGAGCGGAGCGAGCTGAAACGCGTGCTGCGCGAGATGGAGGCCGAAGGGGATCTCGCGAAACGCGCGCGACGGTTCCTGCCGAAAGGCGAGCTGCCGCCGGTCGCGCTGCTGAAGGTGCTGCCGCCCGATGCGGCGGGCGATCTTTTCGCCGAAGCGATGGAGGAAGGCGTCGATCCCGATGCCGGCCGTATCCTGATCATCGCGAAAAAGGGCGATCCCACTCTGGGTGCCGGCGACCGGATTCTGGCCCGGCTCGCGAAGGTCGATCTTGACGATTACGTCTGGGAGGCGCGGCTGATCCGGCGGATCGGGTCGAACCCGCTGAAAGTGCTGGGCGTGTTCCGCAAAGGATCCGAAGGCGGGCGGATCGTGCCGATCGACAAGGGCCAGGATAAGGAGTGGCGGGTCCTGCCCGATGGCGATATGGGCGCGAAAGATGGCGAACTGGTCGAGGGCGAGGCCGTCGGAAATCGCCGCATGGGCCTGCCGCAGGCCAAAATCGTGGCGCGGCTGGGCGATCCGGCGGGTCCGCGCGCGGTCTCGCTGATCGCGATCCATCAGCATGGCATCCCCGATCAGTTCCCCGACAAGGCAGTGGAAGAGGCCGACAACGCGCCGCCCTTTACCATGGCGCATCGCGAAGATCTGCGGGATCTTGACCTTGTCACCATCGACCCCCAGGACGCCCGCGACCGCGATGATGCGGTGCTGGCGCTGGTTGATGACGAGCCGGGCAATCCGGACGGCTTTGTCCTTTGGGTCGCGATTGCCGATGTGGCGAATTATGTCCGCCCGGGCTCAGCCCTGGACCGCGAGGCGCGGCGCAGAGGCAATTCCACCTATTTCCCCGATCGCGTGGTGCCGATGCTGCCCGATACATTGTCGGGCGATCTGTGTTCGCTGCACGAGCATGTCGACCGCCCCTGTATGGCGGTCAGAATGCGGATCAATTCCTCGGGGCAGAAGATCGCGCATCGCTTTACGCGGGGCGTGATGCGGTCAAAGGGCAGCCTGGAATATGGCCAGGTTCAGCGCGCAATCGACGGCCAGCCCGACGCGGCGACGGGCGCGCTCCTGCTGCAGCTTAAAGTGCTTTACGCCTGCTATGACGCGCTGAAACGCGGACGGGCTTTGCGCCAGCCGCTGGATCTGGATCTGCCCGAACGCCAGATCGTTCTGTCAGATGAGGGCAAGGTTTTGTCGGTCGATTTCAAGGACCGGCTCGACGCGCATAAGCTGATCGAAGAATGCATGGTGATGGCGAATGTCGCCGCCGCCGAGGAATTGCAGCGGGTAAAGCAGCCTTTGCTGTACCGCGTTCATGAGGAACCCTCGCCCGACAAGCTGGAAAGCCTTCGCGAAGTCGCGGAAGGCTCCGGCTTTACGCTGGCTAAGGGGCAGGTGCTGAAAACCTCGCATCTGAACCAGCTGTTGAAACAGGCCGAAGGCTCGGAATTTGACGAGCTGATCAATATCTCGACGCTGCGCTCGATGACCCAGGCCTATTACGCGCCCGAGAATTTCGGCCATTTCGGGCTGGCACTGAAGAATTACGCGCATTTCACCTCGCCGATTCGCCGATATGCCGACCTGATCGTGCATCGCGCGCTGATCCGGGGGCTGGGGCTTGGCCCAAAGAACACGCCGGATGGCCTGTCGGATTTCGACATGGAGAACCTCGCCGAGACCGGCAAGCTGATCTCGGATGCCGAGCGTCGGTCCATGGCCGCCGAGCGTGACACGGTCGACCGCTATCTGGCCGCCTATCTCTCGGACCGGGTCGGTGCGGTGTTTACCGGCCGCGTCGCCGGGGTGCAGCGCTTCGGGCTTTTCGTGAAACTTGACGAGACAGGGGCCGATGGGCTGGTGCCGATCCGCGAGGTCGGGCGCGAATTCTTCCATTTCGACCCCGACAGCCAGACCCTTATGGGGGCCGACACCGGTCTGACCATCGGCATTGGCCAGAAGGTAAAGGTGCGCCTCGCCGAGGCCGTGCCGGTGACCGGCGGGCTGATCCTGGAACTTGTCGAGCTGGAAGACCGCGCTTTGCCTTCGGGGCGTGCCGCAAAGGGCCGGGGCCGCGCGCCCAAACGCGCGCTTGGCAAGGCACGGGCGGCCGAGGCCGCGAAACGCCGGGTGGTGAGGCGGCGGAAATGAAACGGCTTGCCCTTGCGGCGGCGGTGATACTGGCGCCTGCCGCCATGGGGCCGGCGGTTCAGGCCCAGACCATCGAAGACACAGAGGGCAGCACAGCCGTGGGGCGCGAGGTCGAAACTGCAGCGGGGTTCCACACCTGGATTGGCGAGTATCGCGGCAAGGCGCTGGAGGCCGGTGTGCCGGCAGCGGTCTGGGACCGCGAAATGCGCGCGGCAGAGTTCCTGCCCGATGTCGTGCGCCGTGACCGCAACCAGAATGAGTTTACCCGCACGATCTGGGATTATCTCGACATTGCCGTTTCCGACGAGCGGGTGGCGATGGGCCAGGCGGCGGCTGAGAAACATGCGGAACTTCTGGCCCGGATCGAAGCGAAATACGGGGTGCGCAAAGAGATTGTGCTGGCGGTCTGGGGGCTTGAGACCTCTTACGGCACCTTTCGCGGCAAGACCGACACCATCTCGGCGCTGGCGACGCTGACCTATGACGGGCGGCGCGAGGCGTTTTTCGGCGCGCAGCTGATTGAGGCACTGAAGATCCTTGAGGCGAGCGAGGTTTCCCGCCCCGATATGCAGGGCAGCTGGGCGGGCGCGATGGGGCATACCCAGTTCATGCCGACCTCCTGGCGCGATTATGCGGTGGATTTCGACGGTGACGGACAGCGGAACCTGTGGTCAGATGATCCCGCCGACGCCCTGGCCTCGGCGGCGCATTATCTCAGCCGGCATGGCTGGGCGCCGGGCGTCCCCTGGGGGATGGAGGTGCAGCTGCCCGAGGGGTTCGATTACGACCTGACCTCAGAGCGGGTGGTGAAGCCGGCAGCGGACTGGGCGGCGCTTGGGGTGAAGCCGGTGGCGGGGCCCTGGCCAGAGGGCGCGCGGGTGTCAATCCTGGTGCCTGCGGGAGCCAGGGGCGCGGCTTTCGCGATCTGGCCGAATTTCCAGGCGATCGAAAGCTACAACCCGGCCGATGCCTATGTGATCGCGATTGGCCATCTGGCGGACCGGATCGCGGGCGGCCCGCCCATTGCGACCACCTGGCCACGTCACTGGAAGGCGCTGACACTGGACGAGCGCAAAGAGGTCCAGCAGCTTTTGACTGCTGCCGGCTATGACGCGGGCGGTGTTGACGGACGGATCGGGCCAAAGACCGTGGCCGCGGTCAAGGCCTGGCAAAAGGCAGGCGGGATGGTCGCGGATGGCTATGCCAGCCCGGATGTGCTGCGCGATTTGCGGGCGCAGTAACGGGTCGGGGCGCAGCCCCCACACTGCCGGACCATTTCGGACAGGGGGAAGCCGGGGGTTAAAGCCCGAGAAGGCCGGGCAGATCTTTCATGGAATGAAAAAGCGGCACATTCAGGGCTTTGAGGCCTCTGGCGGGGGGCGTGTCTTCGCCATGCGCAGCAAAGCCGAGGCAGGGGATGCCTGCGGCGATGGCGGCGCGGGCGCCGGCCGGGCTGTCTTCGATCACAACACAGGCCTCTGGCGCCACGCCGCAGGCTTTCGCACAGGCGAGGTAAAGATCGGGCAGCGGTTTCGGCCTGCCGATGGCCTGGCCTGACAGTACGGTGCGGAACCGTGGGATAAGACCACGCGCGCCCAGGGTGATCTGCATCTTTTCGGGCGATCCGTTGGAGCCGACCGCATAGGGAATGCCCGCCGCATCCAGCCGGTCGAAGACCTGGAGAATATCCGGGATCAGCGGCACCCCGGCTTCAAGCATGGCATACATATTGGCATAGAGATCGGCGACCCAGCTTTCCGGCAGATCGGCCCCATTGGCACGGGCACGACTTGCGACATCCTCGACCGTTCCGCCGATATAATCGCGCTCAAGCTCTTCCAGTGTCAGATGAAAGCCGCAGCTGGCAAATTCAGCCAGCATGATCTGGAATGTCGGGCCTTCGCTGTCGACGATCACGCCGTCACAATCGAAGAGTACAGCAGCGGGAGGTGTCATGTCGTGATCCGGTTCTGGCGGGGGCGGCAATCTCTGCCCGGCGCTATCACCCATGGCCCCGGGCGAACAGCGCCCGGGCAGCATCAGATCGGGATTGTGTGATAGCGGTAACGCTCAGGCCAGGCCGGGCGCGCGCAGCAATGTGATCCAGGTCTCGCCATAGCGGCGCTGGTCGAGCAGCTCGAATGCTTCGGGCGGGGCGGGGGCGGTGCCCTCTTCCCAGACGATGATCGCGCCCGGGGTCAGCCAGTCGCCTGCCAGTGCCGAGGCGAGCGCGGCCTCGCCAAGCGCTTTGCCATAGGGCGGATCGAGAAAGACGAGGCCGTAGCCTGGCCCGCGATTGGGGCCGAGCTTTGTCGCATCGCGGCGCCAGACATCGGTGACGCCCATCGCCTGCATCTTTTCGATATTCTTGCGCAAAAGCGCGCGCGACGCCGCGCCGTCATCGACAAAAGCCACCCGCGTGGCCCCGCGCGACAAAGCCTCTAGCCCAAGCGCGCCAGTGCCTGCGAAAAGATCCAGCACCCGTGCCTCCTGGACCGGATTGCCATAGCCGCCATTCAGAAGCAGGTTGAAGATCGCCTCGCGGACGCGGTCGGATGTCGGGCGCAGATGCGCCTCGACATCCCCCTGCCCGACATCCGCGAGTTGCAGGCCGCGCCGCGCGCCTCCGATGATGCGCATTATTTGAGCAAGGCCTTCAGATCGGGTGCGGAGATGATGACCTCTGGCGCCGGAGATTTTCCGGCTTCGATCAGCCGCTTGCCGACCATATAGGCCCGCGCATCGCTCATCGCATCAACCGCGAGCAGGTCATCGCCCCGGTAATACCAGTGCGAGACGCCGCCGATTTCACGGGTGATCACCCGGTCATAGCCGATATTCAGCCCGGCAATCTGCAGTTTCAGATCATACTGATCCGACCAGAACCAGGGTTTCGCCTGATAGGCCTTTGCCGCGCCGAGCATGTTTTCCGCGACGATCTCGCCCTGGTCGATGGCATTGCCGACCGATTCCATCCGGATCCGGCCGCCCTTCCACGGAAAGGACGCGCAATCGCCCGCCGCCCAGATCGCCGGATCAGAGGTGCGGCCCTGCTCGTCCGTTGCGATGCCGTTATCCAGCGCGATGCCGCTGGCCTCGGCCAGTTCGGCGCCCGGTGAGACGCCTACCCCCACCACAACGAAATCAGCCGCGATCTCGCGCCCGTCTTTCAACAGGACACCGGTGACCGCCCTGTCCCCGAGAATGCGGTCAAGCGCGGTTTCCTCAAGGATCGTAACGCCCTGCTCGCTATGGGTTTTGCGAACGAAATCGGCAGTCTCGGCGGCGGCGACTCGGCCCAGGATGCGCGGTGCTGCCTCGATCAGGGTGACGGTGAGCCCGAGTTTTTTGGCAACCGCCGCCGCTTCCAGACCGATATAGCCGCCGCCGATCACGACGAGGCTGCGGCCAGCGGTGAATTCCGCGCGCATCCGGTCGACATCGCGCAGATTGCGCACGGTGAAGACGCCGTCCAGATCACCGCCGATGGCAGCGGGCAGGCGGCGCGGGCTTGATCCGGTGGTCAGCGCCAGCTGATCATAGGGGATGGTCTCGGCCCCGACCGTCACGGTTTTCGCGGCGCGGTCGATGGCGGTCACGGGCGCCCCCAGACGCAGGGTGATGTTGTTTTCTTCCCAGAATTCCGGGCCGCGCAGCCAGAGACGTTCCTGCTCCATCTCGCCCATCAGATAGGCTTTGGACAGCGGCGGGCGCTGATAGGGCGGCGCGGCTTCGTCGCCGATCATGGTGATCGGACCATCGGCGCCAAGGTTGCGCAATTTTGCCGCCAGCGCCGCTCCGGCCTGACCGGCGCCCACTATCACCACCCTCATCTTCCGCCCCCTCTGGAATGTTACGCGACACAGCCTATAACTTCCCGGGCAACAGGCGCAACGCGCGAGGAGACACGTAATGTCGCAAATCACTGTCGGGGCGAAACTGCCCGAAGCGAAGCTCTTGAAACTGGGCGCCAACGGACCGGAAGCCGTGGATCTGGGCGAAAAGCTCAAGGGCCGCAAAGTGGTGATTTTCGGTCTGCCCGGCGCCTTTACCGGCACCTGCACCACCGCCCATGTGCCGAGCTTTATCCGCACCGCCGAAAAATTCGCGGCCAAAGGCGTGGCAGAGATCATCTGTGTCTCGGTCAATGATCCTTTCGTGATGGATGCCTGGGCGAAATCGACCGGGGCGGACAAAGCGGGGCTGAGCTTCCTCGGCGATGCGGATGGCTCTTTCACTAAGGCGATCGGTCTGGAATTCGACGCACCGCCCGCCGGTCTGCTGGGGCGTTCCAAACGCTACGCGCTGCTGGCCGAAGATGGCGTGGTCAGGGTGCTGCATCTTGAGGCCTCGCCGGGTCAATGCGAGATCTCGGGCGGCGAAGCGCTGCTGGCAGAGGTCTGATCCCTAACGCGGGTGCCTTTCGGGGGCACCCGCCCGCCCCGACAAAGATCGGACGGGGATCGAAAGGGACCGGGCTTCAGCGGCCCTGCGCCCTCATCTCGCAAAGGCAGAGGATCGGCGCGCCATGGTCTTCTATAATCACAGCTCCTGGGGCGATCCGGTCGAGCCGCTTTGCCAGGTCGATATCCTGAGCGCTCAGGCCATTGACGTCATGGGTCGTCAGGGTGACATCGACAATATTATATCGATTTGACCAGTCGGGATGGTGGTTCGCGCGTTCCGCCGCAAGCGCCACGCGGGTCATAAAGCCCCAGGCCTCGGAAAAGCTGCGGAATTTCCAGATCTTGCGGATCGCATCCTTGTCCGGCGCCGCCTTCCAGCCCGTCGCATCCAGATCAGGAAGCAGCGTCTGGCGCTCTTCCCGGGTGAGCAATGCGGTCATGGCAAAGGGCCCCTCCTGAAACAGAAGATCAATGGCAGGCTATTCGTCCCCGGTGCTGCGACGGAAGGGGCCGTATTCCGTAAGGATCCCGATCTCTTCATCCAGCGCAAGCGATTCGCGGCTGACGAAATCGGCGACCGCCCGGCGAAACCCGGGATCGGTGATCCAGTGCAGTGACCAGGTTTCCTGGGGCAGATACCCCCGCGCAAGCTTGTGTTCGCCCTGGGCACCGGCCTCGACCCGTTGCAGCCCCTGCGCGATGGCAAAGTCGATGGCCTGATAGTAACAGAGTTCGAAATGCAGCGCCGGATATTCCGCGAGCGCCCCCCAATAGCGCCCGAACAACGCGTCCCGCCCGATGAAATTCAGCGCGCCGGCCACCGGTGTCGCGCCATCGAAGGCAAGGACCAGCAACATGTCGTCGCGCATCGTCTCGTGAAGGGCGGTAAAGGCGGCGCGGGTCAGATAGGGACGGCCCCATTTGCGCGCGCCGGTATCCTGGTAAAAGGCCCAGAAAGCGCTCCAGTGTTCGGGCAGGATCTGATCGCCGCTGAGCGCGTGAATGGTGAGGCCATGGGCGCGCGCCGCCTCGCGTTCCTTGCGGATCATCTTGCGCTTGCGCGAGGACAGATCGGCCAGGAAGTCGTCAAATGTGGCATAGCCACGATTAAACCAATGGAATTGCTGGCTCTTGCGGGGGATAAGGCCCTGAAATCCGCTCAGCGCCTGCGCCTCTTCAGGCGTGCAGAAGGTGACATGCAGCGAAGAAATCTGATTGCCGGCGGTGATCGAAATGGCGGCTTCGGCCAGCGCCTCGCGGTGTTGGTCGGGGCCAAGAAACCGGCGGCCGCTGACCGGGGTGAAGGGCACCGCCGCCTGGAGCTTGGGGTAATAGCGGCCGCCGGCACGCTCATAGGCCTCGGCCCAGCCATGATCGAAGATATATTCCCCCTGGCTGTGGGTCTTGAGCCAGAGCGGCAACAGTGCCGCCGGGCGCCCCGCATCGGACAGAATCAAAGGCTTTGGCAGCCAGCCGGTCTTTCCCCCGGTCGAGCCCGAAGCCTCCAGCGCCATCAGAAAACGATGCGTGGTGAAAGGGTCGATGGGCCGGCCATCTGCCTGTTCCGGCGCAGCAATCGCATCCCAGGTGGCAGCAGGGATTTCGGTCAGGCTTTCGGCGAGGGTAATATCGGCCATCGCGATCCTGTTTGCGGCGCGGGGAGCAGGTGTTTGGTTTAGATGGGTCGCACAAGGTGCTGATCAAGCCGGAAGCGGCGCGGAATAGCCTTCAAAGGTGACATTCTGCGCGATTTCACGGGCCTTTGCCTCGGCCTCGGGTGACCGGATGGTCCAGCACAGGATCGCCGCGCCCTGGGCCTTAAGCTCTGCCACGCGCTGGCGGGGCAGGTCTGCGGCCTCATGGCTGATAAAGGACGCATCGGTGCGGGCAAAATCCGGGATCTCGCGCAGATGGTCGCAAATGGCAGGGTCCAGCGGCGTCCAGTCCTCAGCGTCATAGGCCGAGGTGGTGATCCCCCGCGCGATCCCCGGCGCGAGCCGTGCCATATGGGCGATGGAATGCGGGTTGAAGGACATCACCGCAACGTCACCCCGGTAATCGGCCAGCTGCCGCGCCGTCTCGGCCTCCAGCCGCCCGTCAGTGTCGGACATGGTCAGGGTCTGGTCCTTGATCTCGACCAGGAGCGGCACCTGACCCGCGACAAGATCAAGCACTTCAGCAAAGGTCGGGATCCGGTCCTCGCTGTCTTTCAGCGTGATCCGGGTCAGATCAGCCGCGTTGCGAGCATTCAGCGGCCCGGTCTCATGCGTCAGACGGTCGAGATCTTCATCATGAAACACCAGCGCCACGCCATCCTGCGACAGCTGGAGGTCGATCTCGATGGCATAGCCGGCGCTTATGGCCGCCCTTATGGCGGCGGGAGAGTTCTCGATGATCCCCCTGCTGCGGTCATGCAAGGCACGATGCGCGACCGGCAGGCAAAGCAAAGACGGCGGCAGAGGGACCCGGGTCATGATCAGGCGATCTCGAAAATCGCGTCGATCTCGACCGCCACGCCCAGCGGCAGCGAGTTCGACGAGACGGCGGCCCGGGCATGGCGGCCTTTGTCACCCAGCACGTCAACCATGAAATCCGAGGCGCCGTTGATCACCTTTGGCTGATCGGTGAAATCGGCGGTGGAATTAACGAAACCGGTCAGCTTCACCAGCCGGGTGATACGGCTCAGATCGCCACCACAGGCCACTTTGACCTGCGACAGGAGCGAAATCGCGCAGCGACGCGCTGCAGCCGCACCCTGTTCGACCGAAAGCTCGCTGCCCAGTTTGCCTTTGATCGGGCCGTGTTCATCGGCGCTGATCTGGCCCGAAATATGGACGAGATTTCCGGTCTGGACGAAACCCACGTAATTCGCGACCGGGGCAGGCGCGTCAGGAAGGATAACGCCAAGCTCTTTCAGGCGGGCTTCGATGGACATGGGATTCTCCGCTGATCAATGTCGCGGCAGAGCCTATCCGCAGGCCGCCCGGGCGACAAGCCGGGCGCGTCGGAAACGATTTCTTTCAAGAAATCGTGCCGGAGCCTCTGCAGGCTCCGGTTCGGAGTTTTTATAAAACTCCGGCTCAGCTCTCGCGGAACGCGCGATTGAAATAGTCCATGAAGGGTTTGACCAGATAGCCGATCGGGGTGCGGGGATCGGTCTGGATAAAAGCTTCGACCGGCATCCCGGGCATCAGCTGCAGATCCCCCAGTTTGTCAATTTCTCCGATATCGAGCACGATTTCGACCCGGTAGAAACTGGCACGGGTCGTCTGGTCGCTGAAAGCATCGGCCGATACGACCGTCACCTTGCCCAGAAGATGCGGCGTTGTGCGCGACGAAAAGGCCGAAAAGACCAGCTCCACCGGCTGGCCGACATGGACCTGGTCGATATCAATCGGCGAGACCTGGGCCGCGATCACCAGCGGGCGATCCTGCGGCACGATATAGAGCAGCGGATCCGCCGCCCGGATGACCGCCCGCGGCGTGGTTACGCCAAGACCCAGCACAATCCCCGAGACCGGCGTGCGGATATCGAGCCGCGCCACCTGTTCGCGCAGCGCGCGGCGGCGTTCCGCCAGTTCCAGCTCCATCGGGGCGATCTCGCGCAGCCGGTCGGTCGCCTCTTCCCGGCGACGGATGTCGATACTGCCGATCACCACATTGATTTCGGTGATCCGTTCCTCAGCCTGGGCGCGGGTCGAGATCAGATCCCCGGTCTGACCCAGAAGCCGCGCCTCTTCGCGTTGCAGCGCCAGCACGGAAGCCATCTGGGTCAGCCCGCGTTCCAGCAGGCTCTTCTGGCTGGTCAGCTCCTGGCGGATCAGGTCAAGTTGGATCCGGATCGCCTCGGATTGTGCGTCGATCCCGGTGATCCGCGCCTGAATCTGGCCGATCTGACGCCCCAGCTGCTCGGCCTCTTTCGCCGAAGTCGCAAGCCGTGCTTCGAACAGGCTGATCTGACCGTCGATCTGACCCTGGACCTCGGGGCGGGCCTTCGCCTCTTCCCGCAGCGCCTCGGGGAAATCGAGCACCGGGATATTGTCGCGCTCCGCCTCCAGCCGCACCCGTTGTGAGATCACCTCGGTGAGCTGACCTTCAACAATCGCCAGTTCACTGTGCAAAAGCGTTCCGTCCAGCCGGATCAGTATATCGCCGGCCTCGACCCGCTTGCCCTCATTCACCTCGATCGAGGCCACAACCCCGCCATCGGGATGCTGGATCACCTGACGGTTCTGCTCTACCTCGATCTGGCCACTGGCCACGATGGCGCCCGAAAGGCTTGCCATTGCGCCCCAGATGCCGAAGCCGCCGATCAGGGCTAAAAGGGCTGCGAAACCGATGATCAGCGGGCGGTGCATGGGCCATTGCCGCAGGCCGGGGGCGCTGCCGGGGTCAGAGTGGCTCATTGCACACCTCCCTGGCTGGCCGGGATCTGCGCACCCTGCCCCGGGCGGACGATGTCGCCGGCATTTTTCACCGCCTCGCGCAGCACCTGGTCACGCGGGCCGAAATTCTGCACTATCCCGTCTTTCATCAGCAGCAACAGGTCACATTCCTGGATCGCCGCCGGACGGTGCGCCATGATGAACACCGCGCAGCCATCGGTTTTTGCCTGGCGGATCGCCTGGTTCAGCGCCAGTGAACCATCATTGTCGAGGTTGGAATTCGGCTCATCCAGCACCAGCATCACCGGATTGCCGTAAAAGGCCCGTGCGAGGCCAATGCGCTGGATCTGGCCACCGGAAAGCTGGCCGCCCATGCTGGTCACCTGGGTGTCATAGCCCTTGGGCAGATGCAGGATCAGATCATGCACCGCTGCCTTCTTCGCCGCTTCGACGATCCCGGCGGGATCGGCATTCTCATCGAGCCGCGAGATATTTTCCGCAATGGTACCGTCAAACAGTGTCACCCGCTGCGGCAGATAGCCGATATAGCTGCCCAGCAAATCGGGATCATATTGATCCAGCGTCGCCCCATCGAGCCTGACCGTCCCTGCCGCAGGTGGCCAGACCCCGCAAAGTGCGCGCGCCAGCGAGGATTTCCCCGAGCCCGAAAGGCCTATCACTCCGATAGCCTGACCGGGATCGACCCGGAAAGACACGTTCCGCAGAACCGGCCGCGGATCACCAGGCGGCAGAACCGCAAGACCCGAAACCTCGATCCGGCCGGTCGGACGCGGCAAGGCGGTGCGGTTCACCTCACGTGGCACTTCGGCTAAAAGCTTGCCCAGACGATCCCGCGCCGCCCGCGTTCTGGCCAGCATCGGCCATTGCCCGATGGTCTGTTCAATCGGCTGCAAAGCCCGCCCCAACAGGATCGAACCCGCAATCATCGCCCCCGGGGACAGCGCGTTTTTCAGCACGAGCCAGGCGCCAAGACCCAGGATTGCCGATTGCAGGAACAGCCGCAGCGTCTTGGTCAGAACCGAATAGCCACCCGACCGGTCCGCCAGCTCCATCCCTCGGATCAGCGCGCGGCTGCGCAGGTGATACCAGCGGGTAAAGGCATTGCCGCTCATCCCGAGGGACCGCACCAGTTCGGATTCGGATTTAAGGTTCTCGGCCTGGCGGTCGGCGGCGAAACTGGCCAGCGTGGCCTGTTGGGTGATGGTATCGGTGGCGCGCTGATTGGCCCAGGCCAGCAAGAGCAAAAGAAGCGCCGCGCCAACCGCAAACCAGCCCAGCACCGGATGGAAGATGAACAGGGCCGCGATAAAGATCGGGGTCCAGGGCAGATCCAGCAGCCCCTGCAGCAGGGGCGAGGCCCAGAAGCGCGCAATCGCCTCCAGATCCGACTGGGCGGCACGGGCTTCGGTATCCATCGGCGCAACCGAGAGCCTGCGAAACGAGGCCGCCAGCACCCGCTTGTCCAGCGCCTCCTGGAACCGCGCTCCGATCCGGGCCAGGATGCGCGCGCGGGCATGGTCCAGAAGCCCCATCACCGCGAACAGGAACACCATCAGCAGCGTCAGCGCGATCAGCGTCGGCTCGGATCTCGACAGCAGTACGCGGTCATAGATCTGCAACATGTAAAGCGGCGAGGTCAGCATCAGAAGATTGGCGAAGACCGAGAAGAGAAATGCCGCCGACAACGCCCCCTTTGAGAGGGACCGGACCGAGGAAAGCTCATTCAGCCCGGATTGCGAGGTGCCTTGGACCAATGCATTTCTCCAGATGTCACATAAATCGCTCAGTGAATGGCCTGATTGTGGCCGAAGCCTGCCACCCGGGGGGTCGCTGCAGAAATGTCCGTTGTCTTGAGGATTGCCACACCGTAAGCCTCTCACGCAATATCTCTGCACCCTTCTCCTTGTTTAGTGTCTCGTGACGCCCTGAGATTCCGTTAATGACCGTGACCAGCCAGACCGAAATCGTCTCTTTCCGCCCCTTCCTGCTGGTCCTCGGGCTGAGCGCGCTTGCGGCCTGTGCCCAGACGCCCCGTACGGATGGCATCTATGACCCGATCGAGCCGATGAATCGCGGCGTCCATGCGGTGAATAAAGGGCTGGACACGGTGATCGTGCGGCCAGTGTCAAAGGCCTATGGCACCGTGGTGCCGGGGCCGCTGCGACAGGGGGTCTCGAATGTCGCCGATACGCTGGATCTGCCGGGCGTGGTGGTGAACCAGGTGCTGCAGGCCCGAATCGGCGAAGCAACAACAAATACGTTGCGCTTTGCAGTGAACGCGACCGCCGGGATCGGCGGGCTGTTCGACGTGGCCTCGGTGCTGGGGATGCCGAAAACCGATGCCGATTTCGGCCAGACGCTCGCCGTCTGGGGTGTCGGCGAAGGGCCCTATGTCGAATTGCCCATCGAAGGGCCGTCCACCGCGCGCGACACGGTCGGGATCGTGGTCGATTTCGCGATGAACCCACTGAACAATGTGTTCGACGGCGATGATGCCGATGCGACGCTCGCCATCGAAGGGCTTTCACGCCTAAATGATCGCTACCGCTATTCCGATACGGTGGATTCGATCCTATATGACAGCGCTGACAGCTATGCCCAGCTCCGGCTTCTCTATCTGCAGAACCGGCGCCATGAGATTGCGAAGGCAAAGGGCGCAGCGGATGGGGATGATGGCGATTTCATCGACCCCTATGAAGACGATTTCATTGATCCCTATGCGGATTGACGTTGCGAGGACTGACATGTCTGTTCATCTGGTTTCCGGCCTTTCGCGCCGCCACTTTCTGGGCACCGGGCTTGCGGCAGCTGCCGCGCTTGGTGCCATGCCTGCCTTCGCGCTTTCCGATGCCGAGGCCAAGGCCCTGATCGACAAGGCCGTCGCCGATATCAACGGGATCATCAACTCGGGCCGCTCCGAGGCCCAGATGTATCCGGCCTTTGAAAAGCTCTTCGTGAATTACGCCGATGTGCCGCAGATCGCACGGTCGGCCCTTGGACCGGCGGCGAAATCGGCGTCAAAAGCCCAGATGCAGGCCTTCACCCAGGCCTTCCAGGGCTATATCAGCCGCAAATACGGCCGCCGCTTCCGCGAGTTCATCGGGGGCCGCATTGAGGTCACCGGCGCGCGCCCGGTGAAAAGCTATTTCGAAGTGATCTCAACCGCCTATCTGAAGGGCTCCAGCCCTTTCGAGGTGCGCTGGCATGTGTCGAACAAAAGCGGGCGGGATCTGTTTTTCAACATCATCATCGAAGGCGTGAACATGCTCGCCTCGGAACGCACCGAAATCGGCGCGATGCTCGACCGGCGCAGGGGCGATATTGATGCGCTGATCCAGGATCTGCAAAAGGCCTGAGGCCTCCGGCGCTCACCGGGATCACCATGAAAAAGCCCGCCGGAATTTCCGACGGGCTTTTTCTTTCGCGTGTGGCGGGGCCCGAAGGCCGCCGCCCGTGATCAGTAGTGATAGGCGCGCTCGCCATGCGAAGAGAGGTCGAGGCCTTCGCGCTCGGCGTCTTCCCTGACCCGCAGGCCGCCAGTCAGAACGCCGACCACCTTGTAGATGATGAAGGACAGAACCGCGCAGTAGACAATGGTGATACCGACAGCCGCGATCTGGTAATAGACCTGCTCTGCCATGCCGCGACCTTCCGGATAGCCCTGGCCGCCCAGCGACGGTGCCGCAAAGATGCCTGCGCCAACCGCGCCGACGATGCCGCCGATCCCGTGGATGCCGAATACGTCGAGGCTGTCATCATAGCCCAGTTTCACCTTCACGACGGCGACGAAGTAATAGGCCGCAGCCGAAGCGATGGCGCCGAGGAAGATCGCGCCGATCGGGCCGACTGCGCCGGCTGCCGGGGTGATGGCCACGAGACCAGCGATCATGCCCGAGACACCACCCAGCATCGAGGCCTTGCCGCGCAGCAGCGCCTCAACCAGCACCCAGCCGAGGATCCCGCCGGCGGTTGCGGTGAAGGTGTTGATCATCGCAAGGCCTGCCAGCGTGCCGGCCCCCAGAGCCGAGCCCACATTGAACCCGAACCAGCCCACAAAGAGGATCGAGGCGCCGACCATGGTCAGGGTCAGCGAATGCGGCTGCATGTTCTCTTTGCCGTAGCCGAGGCGCTTGCCGACGCAGATAGCACCAACCAGAGCCGCAATACCGGCATTGATGTGCACAACCGTGCCGCCTGCAAAGTCAAACACTTCCCAGCCGAAGAAGAGGCCATTCGCGTCCCATGCCATATGCGCGACCGGGTAATAGACCACGGTGACCCAGATCAGCGAGAAGAGGAGTGCCGCCGAGAATTTGATCCGCTCGGCGAAGGCACCGATGATCAGCACCGGCGTGATCGAGGCGAAGGTCATCTGGAAGGCGATGAAGACATATTCCGGGATGGTGCCCGAAAGGCTCTCCGGCCCCACACCTGCGAGGAAGAGCTTGCCGAAACCGCCGAAATAGGGGCCCTCGGCGCCACCAAAAGCGAAAGAATAGCCGTAAACCACATAGGCGACCATCATCAGCGCCGCGATGGTGGTGGTCTGCATCAGCACCGAAAGCATGTTCTTGCTGCGCACCAGCCCGCCATAGAACAGGGCGATGCCCGGGAAGATCATGAAGAGCACGATGGCGGTCGAGACCATCATCCACGCAGTATCACCGGTATCCAGCGCGGGCGCGGCCTCGGCCACTTCGACAACCGCTTCTGTGGCTTCCTGCGCCAGGGCGGGCAGACCGGCCAGGAGCGACAACGCTGCGGCAAGCCCGGAATATTTGACAAGTTTGTTCATTTTGGCTGTTTTCCCCTGTTCCCTCGGGTCCCTGTTCAGATCGCGTCTTCGCCGGTTTCGCCGGTGCGCACCCGCACGGCCTGTTCGACATCGAGCACAAAGATTTTTCCGTCGCCGATCTTGTCGGTCTTCGCGGTCTTCGCGATGGTTTCGACCACCTGCTCGGCCAGCGCATCGGCCACGACGATTTCCAGCCGGACCTTCGGCACGAAATTCACCGCATATTCGGCACCGCGATAGATTTCGGTATGACCTGACTGCAGGCCGAACCCCTTGATCTCGGTCACCATCATTCCGCGCACGCCGATCGTGGTCAGCGCTTCGCGAACTTCGTCAAGCTTGAACGGTTTCAGTGCCGCAATGATGAGTTTCACATCTGTCCCCTTCCTGAGAGCGAGCCCGGGGCGAGCGGGCCTCTGAGCGAAAGAAGGCGGGATTTTGCAGATGCAGCACAAGAAAACGGCGTGTTCTGAACCGGTGCATCGCGGTGCAGTCGCAAAATTTTTGCACTAATCGGGGCATGTGATTATTTTTTCATCAGCGGATAGATTCGAATCGTTTCCTCCTGCCCTTCGCAAAGCCGGGCGAACCCGCTATTCTCTGCCGGATTCTGAAAGAACACGCTTCGAGGCGGGCAGCAGGCATATGGCGACGAGTGGCGGGGGCAAAAGCCCTCTGGTGGCAGACAGACGATATCCTCCCCGTGCTTCTGCGGGCGGCTCCGGTGGCAATTCCGGCAGAGGCCAGGGCGGAGGCCCGGGGCGTGGTGGCAGCGGCGGAGGCGGAGGTGGCGGCAGACCGCCGCAAAAACCGGCCCCGCGCAAACAGGCACCGAAACAACCCCGGAAAGCGGCCCGCGCCCGGCGCAAACATGGCTTCATCCTCGGGACCATCCTGTTCTTCTGGCGGATGATCTGGGGCGTGCTTTGGCGTGTCACCGCTGTCGGCGCATTGGTCGTCGGCGCAGTGGTCGCGTATTTCTACAGCCAGCTGCCGCCGCTTGAGGCACTGCTGGACGGGCGCGCGCGCGGCTCGGTCACCATGCTCGACCGCGACGGCAGGACATTTGCCTGGCGGGGCGAGACCTATGGCGGCCAGATCACCGCCGATACGGTCTCGCCGCATCTCCTCAATGCCATCGTTGCCACCGAGGACAAGCGCTTTTACTGGCACCTAGGCGTCTCGCCCCGCGGTATCGCCAGCGCGATCCGCATCAACCTTGCCGAGGGACGCAGCGCGTTCCAGGGCAATGGCGGCTCGACCATCACGCAGCAGGTGGCCAAGCTTTTGTGTCTGGGCGTGCCCTTCAACCCGGCGGAATGGAAATCCGAAGCCGAATATGAAGCGGATTGTCGGGGCGGCGGCATCAAGCGCAAGGTCAAGGAAGTGCCCTATGCCATCGCGATGGAGCTGAAATACTCCAAGAAGGACATTCTCGGCATCTATATGAACCGCGCCTATCTGGGTGCCGGCGCGCGCGGGTTCGAAGCCGCCGCACAGCGCTATTTCGGCAAATCCGCCGCCACCGTGACCCCGGCCGAGGCCGCGATGCTTGCGGGTCTTCTGCAGGCCCCTTCGGCGCTGGCGCCCACTTCCAACCTCGAACGCTCGCAAAACCGCGCCAATGTGGTGATCGGGCTGATGCAGGAACAGGGTTACCTGACCAAAGCCGAAGCCGATGAGGCCCGCGCCCATCCCGCCACCCCGACCGAGGCCGCGCGGCAGCGCTCGGGCGGCTATTTCGCCGATTGGGTGATGGAGACCACGCCGGATTACCTCGCCCGCGACACGACCGAAGATGTGGTGATCGAGACGACGCTGGATCAGGATCTGCAGCGGAAATCCGAAGAGGCGCTGAAACATGTCTTTGATACGAAAGTCAAAGACGGCTCGACCGCCCAGGCCGCGATTGTCGTGATGAGTTCGGACGGTGCGGTGCGCGCGATGGTTGGCGGGCGCTCGATCCCGCGCGCGGGTGATTTCAACCGCGCGACCCAGGCGCTGCGGCAGACCGGGTCGGCGTTCAAGCCCTTCGTCTATGCGGTGGCGCTCGATCTGGGCTACAGCCCGCTCGATTATGTCGATGACAGCCCCTATACGATCAATGTGCCCGGCTCCGGCCCCTATAGCCCCAAGAATTACGACAATAAATTCAAGGGGATGATCACACTGGTCCAGGCGCTGAAGGAAAGCCGCAATATCCCGGCGGTCAAAATCTCGGAAATGGTCGGGCGTGACCTCGTGAAAAAGGTCGCGACCGAATTCGGCGTTGCCTCCAAAATGGCCGATGGCCCGGCGCTGGCGCTCGGTGCCTCGGAATCGACGCTGATCGAGATGACCGGCGCCTATGCCGGCATCCTGAATGGTGGCTCTTCGGTGACGCCTTACGGTCTGCGCGCGCTGAAGCTCCGGGGCGAAAATGACGAACTCTTTGGCAGCGGCGGCGGTATCGGCGAAAGGGTGATCTCGGAAACGGCCGCCCATGCGCTGATCTATATGATGACCGAGGTGATCAATTCCGGAACCGGCGCCCGCGCCCGCCTGCCCGGCCGCGAGGCCGCCGGCAAAACCGGAACCACCAATTCGGCGCGCGATGCCTGGTTCGTGGGCTTTACCTCGGATTACGTGGTTGGCGTCTGGCTCGGCTATGATGACAACCGCCCGCTGACCGGCGTGACCGGCGGCGGCCTGCCCGCAGATGTCTGGCGCGAGGTCATGATCCGGATCAACGAAGGCGTCCCCCCGATGCCGCTGCCGAAAGAGATCCCCCCGAACACGGTCGAAGCTGGCGGATCCTTCGGCCCCTCCCCGGATATCGGCGGCGTCGACCGCCCGGTCCTGCCCGAGGAAGTGCCCTATTTCGACGGCTCCAACGCGCCGGTCTATCAGGGCGGCTCGAACCAGCAGGGCGCCCCCGCCTCGCAAAACCAGGACGATATCGACCGCGCGGTTCGCGACGCCATGGGACTGAACTGAGCCCAGGTCTTCCTCCTGAGGGAAATACTCCACGGGGGGGTGGAGGGGGTGAAACCCCCACCGCGGTCCCCGGACAAATGCAAAAGGGCGGGACAATGTCCCGCCCTTTCCACATCTGTCAAACCGCTCAGAGAACCGAGGCAATCGCCTTTGCCAGCACCGGAACGGTCCCCTTGTTCAGCCCGGCGATATTGATCCGCGAATCCCCGACCATATAGACGCCGAAGTCTTCGCGCAGCTTCACCACCTGTGCTTCGGACAGCCCGAGCCGCGAGAACATGCCCCGATGATCCGCGACAAAGTCGAACCGGTCGGAATTGGTGGCCTTGCGCAGCTCGGATGCCAGCTGCTCGCGCAGACCCAGCATGTTCAGACGCACCTCTTCCAGCTCGGCTTTCCAGTCGGCGGTCAGGGCGGCATCTTCCAGGATCGTGGTCACGATCCGTGCGCCGTGATCCGGCGGGAAGCTGAAATTCTGCCGGTTGAGGAAATTCAGATTGCCCTGCACCACTGCCTTGCGATCCGCCTGGGTCAGCGCGATCAGCACGCCGGTCCGCTCGCGGTAGATGCCGAAATTCTTCGAGCACGAGGCCGCGACCAGCACTTCATCAAAGGCCGCTGCCACTTTGCGAGTGGCTTCGGCATCCGCATCCAGCCCGTCGCCAAAGCCCTGATAGGCCAGATCGACCAGCGGCAGCGCCTTGCGCGCTTTCAGAACCGTGATCACCTCATCCCACTGCGCAGGCGACAGGTTCGCCCCGGTCGGGTTGTGGCAGCAGCCATGCAGCAGCACGACATCGCCCTCGGCCACCTGGCTCAGATCTTCGATCAGACCGGCGAAATCCAGCCCCGAGGTCTTCACGTCGAAATAGCGGTATTCCGCCATCGGCAGGCCAAGGAATTTCACCATAGACGGATGGTTCGGCCAGGTGGGGGCCGAAAGCCAGACCTTCGCCCCGGGCCGCGCAAGCTTTACCAGCTCGAAGGCCTGGCGCAGTGCGCCGGTGCCGCCGGGGGTCGAGATCGAGGCAGCACGTTCACCAAACCCATCGCCAAGGATCAGCGCGGTGATCGCGGCATTATAGGCGGGCTCCCCGGCAAGCGCGGTGTAGGTCTTGGTGGTCTCGGCTTCCCAGATCTTCTTTTCGGCGGCCTTGACCGCGCGCATCACCGGGGTGAGCCCGGTCGCGTCCTTGTAAACGCCCACGCCAAGATCAATCTTGCCGTCCCGCTTGTCCTCACGAAACATCGCGATCAGTTGCAGGATCTTGTCCTGCGGCTGCTGGGTCAAAGCCTCAAGCATGTCTTCCTCACATCAGCGGGCCAGTCCCTGGCCCCATTGCGCCCGTTCCGGCGGCCTTGCCTTATGCAGCTGGGCCCGTCTCGACCGGCAAATCCTCATACATGCCCCATTCGGCCCAGGAGCCGTCATAGAGCGACCAGTTGCGATGCCCGATCCGCTCCAGCGCGAGCGCCAGGATCGCCGCCGACACGCCCGAGCCACAGCTGGTGATCACCGGCTGCGCAAGGTCGATCCCGGCCTCCTGAAAGATCATCCGCAGCACGGCGGGGTCTTTCATGGTGCCATCCTGGTTCAGCAGATTGCCCCAGGGCAGATTGCGTGACCCGGGAATGTGACCTGCGCGCAGACCGGGGCGCGGCTCCGGCGCCTCACCGGCAAAGCGCGCGGGCGCACGGGCATCGACCACCACGGCCTGTTTCAGTTTCGCGGCATGGGCGACCTGGGTCACGTCTTTCACCAGGTGGTTCTGACGCTGCGTGGTCATATGGCGGTCGCGGATCACCGGGGGCAGATCCTCGGTCTCGCGCCCTTCCGCCTGCCATTTCGGCAGGCCGCCATCCAGCACGGCGACATCGTTTTTGCCCATCAGGCGGAAGGTCCACCAGATCCGCGGCGCCGAAAAGATACCGGTCGAATCGTAGATCACCACCTGATGCCCGTCGCCGACACCCATTGCCCGCATCCGGGACATGAATTTCTCGACCGGTGGCACCATATGCGGCAGGTTCGAGCGGTGATCCGAAATTTCCTCAAGGTCGAAGAACCGTGCGCCCGGGATATGGGCCGCCTCATATTCCGCGCGCGCATCGCGCTCAGACGGGGGCAGGAACCAGCTTGCATCAAGCAACCGCAGATCCGGGTCTTTCAGATGGCTGGCAAGCCAGTCTGTCGAGACGAGGGTATGTGGGTCATCCTTCGGGGCGGGGGTCAGCGACATGGCGGCCTCAGGTCAAAGGGAGCGGATCAACAGGCGGACCAAAAGCGGTCAGTTTCCTATAGCCCGCCTGTATGTGCGTGCAACCCCGCACTGCCCTGTGCCGGGCAGAGCGGGCGATCTTTGCCCCGAAATTTGCCACCGGATTTGCGCTGAAATCGGAAATCCCGCCCGAAGCTGCTTCGGGCGGGATGATCTGAGGCCGGTAGCTTCGCAAGATCAGGCGCTCTGTCAGCGCCGCCCGGCAATTCCGGCTTACTTCACCAGTGCTTTTTTGATCGCGCCGACAATGGCCACGAGGATGCCGCCGCCGGCGCCACCGCCGACCACGCTTTGGATGATGGACGAGATGTCGAGCCCGGAAGACGTCGCGGCCGCCGCAGCCTCGCCTGCACCGCCAAGGCCCAGCAGGGACAGGATCTGCCCGCCGCCGACGCCGCCCAGAAGACCGATCACAGAATTCAGGATCGGACCCATGTTGAGGTTTTTCAACGCAGATCCGGCCGCGTTGCCGCCGATAAGGCCGGCCACGAGCTGGATGATAAGTGACATATCCATGATGACTATCCCCACAAAGGGCCGGTGTGTTCCGGCCTCACACCCGGACCATGGCGTAAACTTGCTCTCCGGGCAGGGGGAAGAGTGCCTGATCCTTCCCATTCTGGCAAATGTTGTGTGCAAGCGGCAGCCGGCTACAAGATCAGCCGCTCTGCAGGATCAGTTTTGATAACCCTGTTTCATGATCCGCGCCTTCTGGCGGTCCCAGTCGCGTTTGGCACTGGTATCGCGCTTGTCGGCATTGTTCTTGCCCTTGGCCACACCAAGCGCGATCTTCACCATGCCACGCTCGTTAAAATACATCCGCAAGGGCACGATGGTCATCCCCTCGCGCCTGGTCGCATTCCAGAGCCGTGACAGTTCTTTCTTTGACACCAGCAGCTTGCGGCGGCGGCGCTCGTCATGGCTGTCCCAGGCATTGGACTGTTTGTAAGGCGCAATATAGCCATTGATCAGCCAGAGCTCGCCGCCCTCGACCGAGGCATAGCTGTCGGCGATGTTAGATCCGCCGATCCGCAGGCTTTTGACCTCGGAGCCCTGGAGGACGATCCCGGCCTCGAGGTCGCTTTCGATATGATATTCGAACCGCGCCCTGCGGTTGTCAGCGATGAGTTTGGAATTGGGATCGTGTTTCTTCTGCATGATCGGGCAGAGATAGGGGATGGCGGGCCCTGAGTAAAGAAGCGCGCCCCTCTCCGGCGCGCGCTTTTCATACCGCTGTGGCGCCTTTGCGTGCGCGGATCAGGGTATATAGCCCGCTCGCAACAATAATGGCACTGCCAAGCAGGGTCAGATGGTCGGGCCGCTCGGCAAGGAAGATCACCGCAAGAAGCATCGCAAAGACGAGGCGGGTATAGCGGAAGGGCGTTACGGCCGAGACCTCGCCCGTGCGCATGGCGGCGGTCAGCGCATTATATCCCAGAAGTCCGAAAAGCGTGGCGCCAAAGATCAGGCCGGCTCCGGTCGGGTCGGGCCAATGGGCGCCGCCGGTATAAGACAGGACGATCAGCCCGGCGATCCCGAGCATCGAGAAACCAAGGATCCCGAGCTGCCGGTTCGACATGGTTTTCGGCGCGGCGCGGGTGGCGAGATCGCGCCCGGCAAAGCCCGCCATACCCGCCACTGCGAGGAGCGACATCGCTGAAAAGCCGTCCAGCCCGGGCCTGAGCACGATCATCACGCCAAGAAATCCGACCGCAACCGCCGACCAGCGCCGCCAGCCAACCTTTTCACCAAAGATTAGCGCCGCGCCGGCGAGCACCACCAGCGGCGTCGCCTGAAGAATGGCGACCGTGGTGGGCATGGAGGTCAGTGCAATGGCGAGACTGTAGAAAAGCCGCCCCGCGATCTCGAATCCTGACCGCACCAGCATTGCGGAAGACAGAAAAACCCGCGGAAAGACGGATTCGCGCGCGGCGCGTGCCATGAGCGCGAAGACCATGGCGCCGCCAAAGCCCATGACCGCCATGACCTGGCCGACCGGCACATGGGCAGAGGCCTTGCGGATAAAGAGATCCTCGACCGCAAAGCCCGCCATGGCCAGCGTCATCAGGGCCGCGCCCCGCAGGTTTGGCGTGATGCCCTCGGTCATCCCGCGCGCCCCCGGAGTTTTTTGAAAACTCCGGGCCGGTTCCTGTGCAGGAACCGGGCGCTAGTTGAGAAGGCCGGCATGGGTCATGGCCGCGCGGATCTTTGCTTTCGTATCATCGCTCAGCCCGACCAGCGGCAACCGGACCTCTTCGCTGCACCGCCCCAGCAGAGAGAGTGCATATTTCGCGCCGACAAGACCCGGCTCGATGAACAGCGCCTCATGCAGCGGGAAAAGCCGGTCCTGGTAGTCAAGCGCCGTGCGGAAGTCACCGCGCAGCGTGGCCGCCTGGAATTCGGCACAGAGCTTCGGCGCCACATTGGCCGTGACCGAAATCGCGCCGCAGCCGCCATGGGCGTTGAAGGCCAGCGCGGTATCGTCATTACCGGACAGCTGGATGAAATCTGCACCGCAGGTCTCGCGCTGCTGGCTGACCTTGCCGATATTGCCGGTCGCGTCTTTCACGCCGACGATTCGCGGCAGCTTTGCCAGCTCGCCCATCGTCGCGGGCGACATGTCGATCACCGAACGACCCGGAATATTATAGATGATGATCGGCAGAGTGCTGGCCTCATGCAGGGCCTTGTAATGCGCGATCAGACCGGCCTGGTTCGGCTTGTTGTAATAAGGTGTCACGACCAGAGCGGCATCGGCACCGACGCGCTCGGCATGGCGGATCAGCCGGATGCCCTCGACCGTGCTGTTCGAGCCCGCGCCCGCGATCACCGGCACCCGGCCGGCCGCGAATGTCACCACGGCCTCGACCACGGCCTCGTGCTCTTCATGGCTCAGCGTCGGGCTTTCGCCAGTGGTGCCGACGGGAACCAGCCCGGTCGAGCCCTCGGCGATCTGCCAGTCGACAAGTTTCTTGAGCATGTCCATATCCACGGCGCCGTCCTTGAACGGCGTAACCAAAGCGGGAATCGACCCCTGGATCATGGCACGCGTCTCCTCATCTGGGGGCCCTTTTCGCCCCTGGCTGCAACGGACTTTCCTTACCCTTGCAATTGCGCCTTGCCAAGCACTGCATGAGGGCGCCGACAGGACAGATCCCGGGACGGGACGGTGCTCTTTCTGAGGGACAGCATCTGGCATGCGCCCTTGCGACCAGGCCGCTGCTGACAGGAACGTGCCTTGTGGCGATCCGGCCTCTTTGGCAGACTCCGCCCCATGACCTTTCTCATCCGCCGCCTCCGCATCCTGACCCTGGTTCTCCCGGCTCTGCTCTCTCCGGCCCTGATCATCCCGCCTTTGTTCCTTCCGACAGCGGCGCGCGCCGATCAGGTGCAGGAGATGCGCAGCGCGCTTGAATTGGTGCGCAAGAAAGACTGGCCCGGGGCGCTTGCGGCCTCTCAGGACGGCCTGGTGCGGGACTTTGTCATCTGGAGCCAGCTGCGCGACGGCGATGGCCGGCTGGGCGATTACGAGGCCTTCCTTGCGCGGCGCGGCGACTGGCCGGGTCTTGCCCTCCTGCGGCAAAAGGGCGAGGAGGCGGTGGCCAGATCCGAGACGCCATCGCGGGTGGCCGGGTATTTCCGCGCCGCACCACCCCGCAGCGGCACCGGCGCCGTGGCCCTTGTGCGCGCGTATAAGGCGCTTGGCCAGATCGGCATGGCCGAGACCGAAGCGATGCGGGCCTGGGCAGAGCTTTCGCTCACCGCCGACCAGGAGGCCGAACTGCAGGTCCTGATGCCCGATGCGGTGGCGATGGTGAATGATCTGCGGCTGGAAAACCTGCTCTGGGAGGGGCGGCGTGCCGAGGCACTCCGGATGCTGCCACGGGTGCCGGAGGCAAAGCGCAAACTCGCCGAGGCGCGGCTTGCCTTGCGCGCCGGTCAGCCAGGGGTCGACGGGCTGGTTGCAGCGGTGCCCGACGCGCTGAAATCCGACCCGGGCCTCAGCTATGAGCGGTTCCTGTGGCGGATGAAGCGGGATCTCTATGCGGAATCGGCAGAGCTGATCCTGTCGGTGGCGCCGGAAAATCTTGGCCGCCCCGAGGAATGGGCGCCGCGGCGCGCGCTGCTCGCGCGCTGGCTGATGCGCCAGGGGCGTGCGCAGGATGCTTACCGGGTAGCGGCACAGCACGGGATGACAGCGGGCGGCGCTTACGCCGATCTGGAATTTCTGGCGGGCTTTATCGCGCTGAGAAAGCTCAATGACCCCGAGACCGCGCTGAAACATTTCGCGCATCTGCGGGCCGGGGTTTCCACCGCGATCTCGGTCTCGCGTGCCGATTACTGGCAGGGCCGCGCCGATGAGGCCGCCGGGCGGGCCGAAAGCGCAAAGGCGCATTTCCAGCGCGCAGCACAGCATCAGACCGCCTATTACGGGCTTTTATCGGCGGAAAAACTCGGGCTGTCGCTGGATCCTCAGCTTTTGAACGATGCTCCGGCATCGGGCTGGCGGCAATCGTCTTTCGCCGGGTCTTCGGTTCTGGCGATGGGGCGGCTTATGCTCTCGGCCGGAAACCGGGTCGAGGGAAAGCGGTTTCTCCTGCATCTCGCCGAGGGGCAGGACGCAAGGGGCATCGCCCAGCTCGCCGAGATGGCGCTGGAGATGGGTCAGCCGCATATCGCGCTGGTGCTGGCGAAACAGGCGGCAGAGCGGGGCGCGATCCTGCCCCGCACCTATTACCCGGTGCCGGACCTCGTGCCCGACGGGCTGCATGTCAGCCGCGCGCTGGCCCTCGCCATTGCGCGGCGCGAAAGCGAATTCGAGCCGATGGCGCGTTCAGGCGCCGATGCGCGCGGGCTGATGCAGGTTCTGCCCGAAACCGCCGCGCGGATGGCCAAGGGGCTGGGCCTGGAATATTCGCTCTCGAGGCTTTATGACCCGGGGTTCAACACCCAGGTCGGTTCGGCCTATCTGGCGAAGATGGTTGAGGAATTCGGACCTTCGATTGCGCTGATCGCCTCGGGCTATAATGCCGGGCCCGGGCGGCCGCGCCGCTGGATCGGCGAGCTTGGCGACCCGCGCCTGCCCGAGGTGGATGTGGTCGACTGGGTCGAGATGATCCCGATCGGCGAGACCCGAACCTATGTGATGCGGGTGGTCGAAGGCGTGGTGATCTACCGCGCGAAACTGCGCGGGACGGTGGGTCCCGTCCGGGTGACGGCAGAGCTGAAGGGCTGAGGGCGGGTTTCTGGCTGGCGTATTTTGACTAGGAGAAACGGAGCAGCGGCTTTGCTGTCCGTCGCATGATATGCGCGATGGGTTTTCTTCCGGTCCACAACCTGATTTCTGGGCCGTGAAAGCAGCAGGGGGCAGCGATGGAACTTATTCTGGTCGGTATCGGCACCGGCAATCCGGACCATCTCACCTTGCAGGCCGTGAAGGCGCTGAATGCGGCTGATCTGATCCTGATCCCGGAGAAAGGCGAAGACAAAGCCGATCTTGCCGATCTGCGCCGCCAGATCTGCGAGGATCTCGTGACGCGGCCCGGGGTGATCGTCGCGGGCTTTACCATGCCGGTGCGGGATCCGGCCAATCCCTCTTACCTTGCGCGGGTGAATGACTGGCATGATGCGATTGCCGGCGCATGGGCGGCGGCGATTGACGCGCATCCTGGCGTAAAGCGGGTGGCGCTGATGGTCTGGGGCGATCCCGCGCTTTACGACAGTACCCTGCGGATTGCCGCACGGCTGGGCAGGCTGCGCGAAGTCTCGGTCTCGGTGGTGCCGGGGATCATGTCGCCACAGGTGCTGGCCGCGGCGCATCGCATTCCGCTCAACGGGCTTGGCGCGCCGTTTCTGGTGACGACAGGGCGGCGGCTGCGCGAAGAGGGCTGGCCCGAAGGTGTCGACCGGCTGGTGGTGATGCTGGATGGCGGCTGTGCCTTTCAGGATCTGGCGCCCGAAGGCATCTCGATCTGGTGGGGCGCCTTTGTCGGCATGGCGAATGAGATCACCGAAGCCGGACCGCTGACCGAGGCGGGGCCGCGTATCCTCGCCCGGCGCGAAGCGGCGCGGGCCGAGCACGGCTGGCTCATGGATATCTATATTCTGGACCGGACATCCCCGGCGGCATAAGCCGCCGGGAAGCTGGTTTATGCCTCGCGGCCACGGCTCCAGAGCGCGGCTGCGAAAAGGCCGAGCAGCGTCCAGACCGCAAGACCGACCCCGATGGCGCGGCCGGCGAATTGCGCAGCCAGTTCGGGCGGCGTCGGGCCGGTGAACTCATGCGGATGCGGCGCGCCAACGATATGGGGCGCGAGGATCAGCAGGATCGCCGCCGCCCAGACCACCCAGTTCCGACCGAAGGCGATGAGCCAGAGACCGATGGCGGTCGCAATCACTGTCGCCACCCACCAGACCGCGCGGGCGTTGACATCGGCCGCCGCCATGCCCGGAAGCTCGGGCGAGAGGCCGAAAGCCGGCGCCATCTGCACCGCGACAAAGCCCGCGATCCCCCAGAGAAGACCCTGGCGCGCAGTGACCCGGTTGCCATTATTCTCGGACAGGGCCATCGCCGCGACCAGCAGCATCCCGTAGCCGGCATAGACCATAATCGAGAACAGGATCGACAGCCCGTCACGGGCTGCGTCAAAACCGATACCGGGGATCTCTGCCGCCTCGCCGTGGTCATGCGCGGCTTCGGATCCATGATCATGGCCCGCTTCGGCCGCAGGCGCGGCCTGAGGCTCTGTCTGCGGCTCTGTGGTTTCCGACGCCGGTTCTTCACCGTGATGATGGTCTGAGGCCGCAGCGAAATGGGTGCGCTCGCCGCCCTCATAAAGCTCGGCATGAAGCAGCACGGGCTGCACGAAAACAAGCTGCAACAGGGCGGCAATCAGCCCCGCTGCAGCGCCAGCGATCAACGCGCTGGTCAGCAGTCTTTGCAACATATCAGTGGCAGGGGAATCCGACCGCGTGACGCACATCATGGGCGGCGTCATGCAGGGTTTCCGACTGGGCGAGGCCAGCGACGAAGATCAGCGCAGCACCCAAAAGCGCCACGACGAGGATATTCGCCAGTTTGACATCAGCCTTCGCGCCTGAGCGGGCAATGGTGGACATATGAGTTACTCCTTGCCGTCATCCCCGACGGCGGTTCCATCAGTGCGAAGGTCGGTCTCCTGACTTGCAGGTCACAGCCTCTGCCCTCCTTCCCATGGATTGCTCCACAGTGGTTAACGGGGTCGGCTCGCTGCGCACAGTCGCGGGGGCGGTCGGGTCGGGGAATCCCCCGCCCTGTTCCCATGCCGGTCGCCCGGCACCTTCACAATATCGAGAGTGACAGGCGCATGACGCCCGGTCAAGTCGCGCGCGTCACGTCGCACCCGTCAGGTCGCCAGCGCACCATAAAGGATAAGAGTCGGTGCCGGGTCGGGGGCCGCCCCCTCCAGATGCGCGGCCAGACCCGCGACCGTATCCCGGCGAAAGGCCTGCGCCGGGGTCGAGACGCCTTGGGCCATCAGCGCGGGCGTCTCGGGCGGCAACCCGGCAGCGACCAGCTTTGCCGCCAGCTGCGGAAATGTCGCCCGCGCCATGAAGACCGAGGTGACAGCCTGCGGATCGGCCAGTGCTGCCCAATTAAGACTTTCGGGCAGCGCCCCTGTCACGTCATGGCCGGTGACGAATTGCACCCGGCGCGCATTGACCCGCCGCGTAAGCGGGATCCCCGCCGCCGCCGCTGCCGCCGAGGGCGCGGTGACGCCGGGCACGATCTCATAGCCGATCCCGGCCTCGCGCAAAGCTGTGATCTCTTCTTCAAGCCGCCCGAACATACCGGAATCGCCGGATTTCAGCCGCACCACCTTCAGGCCCGAACGCGCATGATCGACCAGGAGCCGGCTGACATGATCCTGGCGCGGCGAGGCGCGCCCCGCCCGTTTGCCGACCGAAATCAGATCCGCCTCCGGCGCCGCCAGATCCAGGATCGGCCCGGCAGAAAGGTCGTCATAAAGCACCACATCCGCCGCTTGCAGCCGTTTGACCGCGCGCAGGGTCAGCAGATCGGGATCGCCCGGGCCAGAGGAGACAAAGCTGACGATCTCGCTCATGTGGCGGCTCCGATCAGGTGGAAGAAGGTGCCGGTGACAAGGCCTTTGCGCGATCCGGTTTCGGGGACCGGCGCGCTTTCGGCATCAGTCACGCGGGCAAGGGGCGCATCGGGCTGGGCGAGAATGGTCGAATAATGGAACTCATGCCCGCGCAGCCTCGCACCCGCCACATGGCCCGGGATCGGCGCGGAAAGCGCGGCCAGCCGGTAGCCCAGATGCATCCTGCGCTTTTCATACGAGGTCACAAGACCGAGGAGCGCGGCCATCTGATGCCGGGTGCCGGATGCATCGACCAGCGCCTCGCCCAGAACCATATAGCCGCCGCATTCGCCATGCACCGGCTTTGCCGCCGCGAAATTCCTGAGGCCCGCAAGAAAAGCTGATGCCGCCGCGATCCGGCCCGCATGCAGTTCGGGGTAGCCGCCGGGCAGCCAGCAAAGATCGGCTTCTGGCGGCGCTTCATCGGCCAGGGGCGAAAATGGCAGAATCTCGGCCCCCTGCGCGTGCCAGGCATCCAGCAGATGCGGATAGGTGAAAGAAAACGCCTCATCCCGCGCCAGCGCAATGCGCTGGCCGGGCGGTTTCGGCAGCTCTCCCGCCGGGGTGCTCACGCCGCCCGCCGCCGCCGCGCGCAGGGCCGCAAGATCGGTATGTTCGCGCAAAAAACTCGCATAGTCACTGATGGCGCGTTCAAGATCGGGGTGCTCGACCGCCTGAACCAGACCCAGATGCCGCTCTGGCAGGGTCAGGTCGCCACGCCGGGGCAGCGCGCCGAAAACCGGCAGCCCGACCGCCTCCATCCCCAGCCGGCAGAGCCGTTCATGCCGGGGCGAGGCCACACGGTTCAGGATCACGCCCGCGATTTTCACGTCCTTGCGATAGGCCGCCATCCCGGCCGCCATGGCCGCGACCGTCTGCGCCGCCCCCGAGACATCCAGCACCACCACGACCGGCCAGCCGGTCAGCGCCGCGATATCGGCACTGGCGCCGGTTCCGGTCTCGCCCGCGAATGCCACGCCGTCGAACAGCCCCATCGAGCCCTCGGCCAGCGCCAGCGCGCTGCCCCGCGCCAGCTGCGCCCCGATCAGCCCGGGCGCCATCGCCCAGCTGTCGAGATTGAAGCTCGACCGTCCCGAAGCCGCGAGGTGAAAGGCCGGGTCGATGTAATCGGGCCCGCATTTATAGGGCTGCACCGCCACGCCGTCATCGCGCAATGCGCGCAAAAGACCCAGCATCACCGTCGTCTTGCCCGCGCCGGAGCGCGGGGCGGATATGATCAGCCCTTTGGTCACAGCTTCACCGCATCGGCCCGGCCCGCACGGAAACGGCGGTCATAATCGGTGGAATACAGGCTCGATTCGATGAACCCTTCCTGCCCTAAAGACGGGCCAACGAGAATCAGCGCCGTGCGCTCCATCGTGTCGCCGATCAGTCCGGCGATGGTTGCGAGTGTGCCGCGCACCACCCGTTCATCCGGCCAGGAGGCACGCCAGACCACGGCCACCGGGCAATCGGCCCCGTAATGCGGGGTGAGTTCCGCCGTGGTTTCCCCGAGCCGGTGGATCGAGAGGTGAATGGCCAAAGTCGCGCCGGTGGCGGCGAAGGATTCAAGCTTTTCACGGTCGGGCATAGCGGAGGCGCGGCCAGGGGTGCGGGTCAGAACGAGGCTTTGGGCAAGGCCCGGCAGCGTCAGCTCCATCCCCAAAGTCGCGGCGGCAGCTGCGAAAGAGGGCACGCCCGGCGTCACATCATAGGGGATGCCCTCGGCCTTCAGGCGGCGGATCTGTTCACCCATCGCCGACCAGACCGAGAGATCGCCGGAATGCAGCCTTGCGACATCAAGGCCTGCCTCATGGGCGGCACGGATCTCGGCAATAATCGCGTCCAGATCCAGCGGCGCGGTGTTGACGATCTTCGCGCCGGGCGGGCAATGCGACAGCACGGCCTCGGGGATCAGCGAACCGGCATAAAGACAGACAGGCGAGGCCGCGATCAGGTCACGCCCGCGCAGCGTCAGCAGGTCGGGCGCGCCGGGGCCGGCGCCGATGAAATGGACGGTCATGGGGCGGCTCCTTGCTGCGGGTCTTTGGGCGGCGGCAGGTCTTTTTGGGCGATGGCAGCCGTTGCCTTGCCATCTGCCGAGATCACACGCGGCGCGGTGAGGCAGGCACCGGGGCCAAGGGCAGCCAGTGCGCAGGCCTCTGACACCGACCCAGTACCATGCGCCGCGCGCGAGGCGGCACTGTCGGTCAGGGTCGCCGGCGCGGTCAATGCGGCAGCGGTGACCGGGTGCAGGTGATAACCCAGCCGCGACAATTGCCGGGCGGCATGGTGGCGCGCCTTGACTGCCGGCAGCGCGATATGGCGCAGATCAGCGGCGCCGGCACGTTCCAGCGCATCAAGAATCGATTCGACCTGGGCGGTTTCGCGAAAACCGATGCCGGCGATGCGCGACGGAGGCATTTGGGGCGGGGTCATCGCGTCACGCTCCATTGCACCACCGGGTAGCTGGATTTCCAGCCGCGACGGCGCCCGAGCGGCGCGGCCTCGGCCAGCTCAAAACGCAGAAGCTGGCCGCCTCTGGCGCCATGCCAGGCCGCGAGCAACGCCTCGGTCTCAAGCGTCACGCCATGCGCCACGACCCGCACCCCCTGCGGCAGGCAGGCCCAGAGCGCGTTCAGAAGGTTGTCATCGGCCCCACCGCCGATAAACACCGCATCCGGACGCGGCAGCGCGGGCAACACATCCAGCGCCCGCCCCTCGCGGATCTCAAGCCGGTCGGTGCCGAGCCGCATGGCATTGCCGCGCGCGCGGCCTGCGCGGGAGGCATCCGCCTCGACGCCGATTGCCCGCATGGCGGGATGCGACAGCAGCCATTCGATCGCGACTGACCCCGACCCGGTGCCAATATCCCAGAGCAGTTCGCCCGCGCGCGGCGCGAGCGCTGACAAAGCCAGCGCCCGGATCGGGCGCTTGGTGATCTGGCCATCATGCTCAAAAAGGTCATCCGCGCGCCCGGTGGCAAGCGTCGCCGCCCGGCCCACGCCCCGGATCTCCAATGCGGCGACGACAAGATCCTCTGTCACCGCCCCGTCGAAGTCACCGGCGGTGGTGGCGATCACGCGCTCTTCCGGGCCGCCGAGATGGGTGAAAAACGTCACCAGGCTCGCAGAAAACCCGGTTTCTATAAGGTAAGCCGCCAGCGCAGCCGGGGCCTTGCCATCGCGAAGCGTCACGATCAGCCGCGCGCCAGGCGCCAGACCGGGACGCAGCCGGGATAACGGTGCTGCATGAAGCCCGTGGCAGCTGACCTCTTCCAGCCGCCAGCCCTTGCGTGCGGCAACCAGCGCAAAGACCGAAGGCGCAGGAAGGGCGCGCCACTCGCCCGGCGCCAGTTCCCGCGCCAGACTGCCGCCGGCGCCGAACCAGAACGGATCGCCCGAGGCCAGAACCGCAACCCGCTGCCCGCGCAAAGCCAGAACCGGCGCCAGCGCGAAAGGCACCGGCCAGGGCCGCTTGTCAGGATGCTCGATCATCGCCAGATGACGCGGCCCCCCGAACACGACATTCGCGGCCGCCAGCGCCTGACGGCTTGCATCCGGCAGGCCGGACGCGCCATCTTCGCCAATACCGATGATGGAAAGCCATTCAGCCATGACCCCGAACCTTCTCATTCTTGGCGGCACAACCGAGGCGAGCCAGCTCGCCCGCCTGGTCGCGGAACGCGGGATCAGGGCCACGCTCTCCTATGCTGGCCGGACAGAAACCCCGCGCGCCCAGCCCGTCGCGGTCAGAACCGGCGGTTTCGGCGGTGCCGAAGGGCTTGCCGTCTGGATGCGCCAGCATCAGGTCACGCATCTGATCGACGCCACGCATCCTTTTGCCGCACAGATGAGCCAGAACGCCCATGCGGCGGCGGCCCTGACCGGCACGCCTCTGACCCGGCTGATGCGCCCCGCCTGGACACCCGCGCCCGGTGACGACTGGACCGGCCTCGCCGATCTCGAAACCGCCGCCATGCGGCTCGGGGCGGCACCGCGCCGGGTGTTTCTCGCCATCGGCAGGCTGCATCTCGCGGTCTTTGCCGGCCAGCCGCAGCATGATTATCTCCTGCGCCTTGTCGATCCACCCGAGGCGCCGCTGCCTTTGCCGCGCGTCACGGTTGAAATCGCGCGCGGCCCCTTTGATCTCGCCAGCGACCTCGCGCTCCTGCGGCGCCATGGCAGCGATCTGATCATCGCAAAAAACTCCGGTGGCCGGGGCGCGGATGCGAAACTCGAGGCCGCACGCGCGCTTGGCCTGCCGGTCTGGCTGATCGACCGCCCCGTTTTGCCGCCTGCTGAAACCGTCTCCGATCCTGCGGAAGTCCTCGCCCGGCTTCATGCCGACCTCGGCGTGTAAACAAACCGCCCGACCCGGCGCGTCAGCGAAGAGCCGACCAGAACCATGGTCCGCATATCGACCATCTCCGGCTGCAGATCGCGCAACTCGACCACGCGCAGCTCTTGCTCCGGGGTCGAAACCGCGCGGGCCAGCACCACCAGCCGCGACGGCTCACAGCCCTCGCGCAGCACCTCGATCACCCGCTCGAAGCGTCCCGGCCGGGATTTCGAGCGCGGGTTGTAGAACCCCATCGCGAAATCCCCTTCCACCGCCAGACGCAGCCGCTTTTCAACCAGTTCAAATGGTTTCAGATTGTCGGACAGATTGATCGCGCAGAAATCATGCCCCAAAGGCGCGCCCGCCGTCGCAGCTGCCGCCAGCATGGCGGTGATCCCCGGCAGAACCCGCAGATCCAGCTCGCGCCATGCCTCCGGCCCCGCCTCCATCGCCTCGAACAGGGCTGACGCCATGGCAAAGACCCCGGGATCACCCGAAGACACCACCACGACCTGCCGCCCCGCCGCCGCCAGCTCAAAGGCATGGCGTGCGCGCTCCAGCTCCACCCGGTTGTCGGACGGGTGCTTCACCAGACCGTCCCGGTCGGCGACCCGGGCGACATAGGGAATGTAGCCAATCACATCCGTGGCCTCGGCCAGAGCCGCCGCCACTTCCGGCGTCACCATAGCCTCCGCACCAGGCCCGAGCCCTGCGACAACGACCCACCCCTTCTTAATGGCAGCAACACCCCGGGGATGCGGGGGCAGCGCCCCCGTCTCTGCATCCGTCATGGCCGCCGCCCTTTTCCATGGATGATGGCAATCGAGAAATAGGGCGCTTCTTCGCCCACATCCTCCAATAGCCGCACCCGCTCGACGGGCATGGTGCCATGTTCCACGAGCCAGGCCTCCGGCAGACGCCCCGCCGCTGCCAGCACGCGCCGGAGCTTGGCGAGGTTCCGCCCGATCTTCATCACCACCAGCGCATCGGTATCCGCCACCCGCCGCGCAAGTTCCGCTTCGGGCAGGGTCGCGGGCAGCACCGTCAGCACATCATCGCCCCAGGTCACCGGCTGGCCCGTGGCATGCCAGCAGCCGACCATACCCGGGATCCCCGGCACCACCCCGACCATCCCGGAAGGCAGCCGCGATTGCAGATGCATGAACGAGCCATAGAGAAACGGGTCCCCCTCACACAGCACCACGACATCCTCTTCAGCCGCCGCAAGCCGCGCGGCCCAATGGTCGTAAAACGGTGCCAAAGCCGCGTTATAGCCCGGATCCTGCACCGGAATCTCGGTCGTGACCGGATATTCCATCGGCCATTCCTCGGCCCCTGGCGGGATCAGCCCCTCGACCATCCGCCGCGCCTGGCCTTCGCGACCGGGCTTGCGGAAATAGGCAACGATCCGTGCCGAGGTCAGCAGCCGATGCGCCCGGACGCTCATCAGATCCGGATCGCCCGGCCCGAGGCCAATACAGGTGACTTTGGCCATGCTCACTCCTTGCGGCTGGCAAGCGCGTTGACCGCCGCCACCGTGATCGCCGAACCGCCAAGCCGGCCATCCACCACGCACCAGGGCAGCGGGTTGTCCTCTGCCAGCGCCGCTTTTGATTCCGCCGCACCGATAAAGCCTACCGGGCAGCCAATGATCGCCGCCGGGCGCGGGAAATCCGGATCCTGCAGCAGGTTCAGCAGATGGAACAAAGCAGTCGGCGCATTGCCGATCGCGACCACCGCGCCCGCAAGATACGGCCGCCACAGTTCCACCGCCGCCGCCGAGCGCGTATTGCCGATCTTTGCCGCCAGACCAGGCACCGATGGGTCCTGGAGGGTGCAGATCACCTCATTCCCTGCCGGAAGACGCGCGCGGGTGATACCCTCGCTGACCATTTTCGCGTCACAGAGGATCGGTGCGCCCGCCTCAAGCGCCGCGCGGGCCGCAATCGCGAAGCCCGGCGCAAAGCGGATATAAGGCGCCAGTTCAACCATGCCGCTGGCATGGATCATGCGGACCGCGACCACCTCTTCCTCGGGGGTAAAGCGCGCCAGATCAGCCTCGGCGCGGATGGTGGCAAAGCTTGCGAGATAGATCTTCGCGCCGTCGGTTTCATAATGGTGGGTCAAGGCGGCCTCGCAAAATCGCAGGAAGGTCATCAGGGGAAAGCCCGCGCAGGGCGGGACTGGCACTGGCAGCGCCGTCTTCAATCAGATCGAAGCGGCCTTGTCTTGCTGTAAGGGTCAGGCGGGCGGGGCCGGGATGGGCGCAGCCCTTGCCACAGCCCGAAACATGCAACAAGGCGCCCGCCGGCACCAAAGGCGCCAGGCTGCGGGCAAGGTCGCGCACCGGCGCCTCGGCCGAAAGGCAACCGGGCGCACCGATGCAGGCCGCCACGCGCAAAAGCGGATCATGCGGGTCTGCGATCAGGCCGGGGGCCGACGCTTCTGCAATGCCTTCGAGGATAACCGACCGCCAGGGCGTCAGCCGCAGCGGCGCAATCGCCAGCGCCCTGAGCGTTGTCGCCTGCATCTGGCCAAAGGGCAGCGCGAGGCACAGGCCCGCCGCAGTCTTACCCGGACCCAGCGCCACCCCTGTCAGCGGCAGCTCGGTCGCGTTCAGCGGCGGGCGGGCAGCGAGCCGCGCCATCCGGGTCGCGGAGCCTTGCGCGAGAAACCAGTGCAGCACCTCGATCAGACGCGGAATGGCACTGTCAGCGGTCACCGGCTCGCCCCGCTCCATGCCCTCGGCGCGCAGGATCAGCCCCTTTGCCGCGCGTTCGATCCTCAGATCCGCCGAAGCCCCCCCGAGGATCGCCGCCGTCCCTGTATCCACCGCGAAGCCGAATTTCGCGGGCAGCACCGGCGCGTCCCGCAGTGCGTTTTCCAGGCCTGCGACCAGCGCCAGCGTCTCATCACCGTCGCAGTGAAGGGGCGTCGTCAGGATATTGCGCCGCGCCTCGGCTTCCGCGCTGGCATCAAGCAGATCCAGCGAGATCAGCGCCTGATGCAGCGCTGGCAGCGCGGTCTCGGTGACGCCGCGCAATTGCAGATGCGCCCGCGATCCGAGATCGATCAGACCATTGCCATGAGTTTCTGCGAGATCGGCCAGCGCCAGCACCTGATCGGGCATCAGCCGCCCGGCATGGGGGCGGATGCGCAGCACCAGGCCGTCGCCGGACATCATCGGCCGCAGCGCACCGGGACACCAACCCTGCACCTGCCCGCTCATGCCACCCCCTCTGACGACATCCTGGCGGCGCGGGAATTGGAGCGGCTTTGCCAGAGGCCCGCAGCTTCCAGGGCGCGGAAGCAATCCTCCATCGCGGCAAGCGCATCCGGGTTGGCGGCCTCGAGAAAATCGCGGATCGCCGGGTCACCCAGCGTCGCCTCGCGGTACAGGTCGAAGAGATGCGACGGCACAACGCGGGCGAGATGGGCAAAAGCCGCGAGATGTTCCAGCGTCGCAGCGATCTCGGCTGCGCCGCGGAACCCATGCCGGGTCATCGAGGTCAGCCAGACCGGATTGGCGGCGCGGGCGCGGGTGACGCGGGCGATTTCTTCGGTCAGCGCCCGGGCGCGGGGCTGGTCGGGGCGGGTGGCGTCCAGGTGGTAAAGCGCCGGTTTTGCCACGCCAAGCCGCTCCATCGCGGCGGCGAAACCGCCTTCATGGCTGGCGTAATCCATCGCCAGCAAAAGATCGGTTTCCGGCATGTCCTGGCTGTGGAGGAACGCATCCGAAGCGCGGAGCCGCGTTTCAAGCAGATCGCGCGCAGGGGCGCCCTGGGCCGTATGATCCGAAGCCGCAAGCCAGGCCTCCCCCGCCGCCTTGCGGGCGCTTTCGGAATAATCGCCCTCGCGGATCCCGAGCCCATAGCTTCCAGGCGCCGGCGCGAAGACCCGGGCCCCGCGCGGCGCGGTCGTGTAGGGGTTCATATCGGCAGCTTCGTCGCGCTCGGCCAGCGCCTCACAGCCCGCATCAAAAAGCCGGGCGAGATCGGGAAACACGTCTCTGAACAGGCCGGATGCGCGGATCGAGACCTCGATCCGGGGGCGGTCCATCAGCGTCAGCGGCACAATCCCAAAACCGGTGACGCGGTCGGAACCTTCATCCCAGACAGGCTCCAGTCCGGCGAGATGCAGCGCCATGGCAAATTCCTCGCCCGCCGTGCGCATCGTGGCCGAGCCCCAGAGGTTGAGGACAAGGCCACGCGGATAGTCGCCATGATCCTGGAGGTGGCGGCGGACCAGTTCTTCGGCCAACCTAATGCCCTGGGCATGGGCCGCGCGCGACGGCACAGCGCGCGGATCGGTGCCAAAGAGGTTGCGTCCCGTGGGCAGCACATCGGCGCGGCCCCGCCAGGGCGAGCCGGAAGGTCCGGGCGGCACCGGCTGGCCGTTGAGCGCGGCAATCAGGTTGTCGCGTTCGGAGGTCAGGGAGGCCGGGTCGCCTGTGGTCGCTGGCCAGGGGCGCTGCTCCCCGATGCTCTGAAGAGCGGCCCCCGGCACAGGTTCGGACAGATGAAGGGGTGTGCCGCGCGCCCAGATATGCAGGCCTTCACCGAACTGGCTTTCCTTCAGGTCGCAGACAAAACGGTCGATCCGCGGGATCGCCTCGGCGGGGGAAGCGGTTTCCGGAATATCGAGATCCTGTTCGACATTCGCGAGACGCGCCTCGTCGCGGATAGCGGCAATCAGCCGGTCACGGCGGGCAGGGTCGAGACCGTCGGCGGTGGAATATTCATCAAGCAGGCGTTCGAGCCGGGCCAGCGCCGGGGGCATCGCGGCATCCGCCAGCGGCGGGGTCAGATGGCCGAGCGTGACGGCACCAATGCGGCGGCGGGCCTGGGCGGCCTCGCCCGGGTCATTGACGATAAACGGGTAAATGACGGGAAGCGGTGCGACCAGCGCCTCGGGCCAGCAGGTATCACAAAGGGCGACCGCCTTGCCCGGCAGCCATTCAAGCGTGCCATGGGCACCGATATGGAGGAGCGCGTCCGTGCCCTGCCGCAGCCAGAGATAGAAGGCGGTATAGGCGTGGCAGGGGATGCGGCTTGTATCGTGATATTCGCCGTCGTGATCGGGGCTGCGGCTGCGTTCGGGTTGCAGGGCGATCAGAAGATTGCCGCGCCTGGTTGCCTGGAACCGGAAGGCGCCGGCCTCGATCGCCGGATCTTCTTCGGGGCGGCCATGCGTCTCTGTCAGCGCGGTTCTCAGCGTTTCCGGCAGCGTTGCCAGCGCCTCGCGATAGGCAGGGAGCGGCCAGGCGATGACCTCGGATTGCAGCGCCTGGTCAAGCGGGGCGCCGGGTTGAATGCTGAAACCGGCGGCGCCGAGATCTTCGGCCATCGCCTCGGCTGAGGCCAGAACGTCGAGGCCCACGGCATGGGCCATGCGCCAGGATTTGCCCGGATAGGTCGAGAGGACCATCGCGATGCGGCGGCTGACCGGGGGCTCGGCCGCGAGGCGGATCCAGGCTCTGACCTTCGCGACCACGGCCCCGATACGCTCGGGGTTCGGCGCGTGGCTGGTGCGGGAAAATTGCAGATCCGGGTCGCGCGGCGCCTCGTCTTTGAACGAAATCACCCCGGCAGTGATGCGGCCATCGACCTCGGGAAGCGCCACATGCATGGCGAGATCCGCCGGGGAAAGGCCGCGCCCGGCCCCTTCCCAGGCGGCGCGGGTGGAGGTCGCGTGGATCACCTGGAAGACCGGCACGCCGGCGGCCTCCAGCGGTGAGCCACTGGCCGCGCGGGCGGAAAAGGCGGTGGCATTGACCAGCGCTTTGGGACCAAGCACCGGGAGGATCTCGCGCAGCCAGCGGGCAGCGGCCTCGTCCTTGAGGCTGGGAAGGAAAGCGCCGTATGCCCGAAAGCCTTCGGCTTCGAACGCCCGGATCAGGGCGTCGATGGCGGCGGTGTCGCCGGCGGCGGCCCAGGCACGGTAGAAAGGGATCAGGACAAGCGGCGCCCCGCCCTGCGGCAGGTCACGGAGCACGCCGGCCGACGGGTGCCAGAAGCCAAAGCCCGGCAGCGATTTCGCGCCGGGCACCGGCCCGGCATAGAGACCCGCCGCAAGCGCGAGCTGCGCAAGCGCGCCCTGGGCTGCGACCGCCCCGCCGGTATCGCACAGCGCGGAGAGGCGCCGCAGTGTGGCCACCGGCAAAGTCGAGGCGGCATCCAGCGCAGGGTCGGGGCGACCATCCGCCGGCAGGAGCGCCAGCGCGATCCCACGTGATCTGGCCATATTAGAGACCTGTTCGACGCCGTAGGCCCAGTAATTTACCCCGCCGATCAGCCGTATCAGCACGCCCTTTGCCCCGGTCAGTGTCTGCCCGATCCAGGTATCGACCGACAGCGGATGCGACAGCCGCGACAGGTTCGCCAGCCTGAGCGAGGGCAGCGTCTCGCGCCCCCGCTTCCACCCCGCCGCGAAAGCCCCGAGATCGCTGTCGGAAAACGACAGCACCACCAGATCCCCGGGCGTCTGCCCGAGATCCTGCGGCGTGTCGGTCTCTTCCAGACCGTGGCTTTCGCGAAAAAGGACGTGCATCAGGCCCCTTATGCCCCCAGAGCGGCCCGAACGGCGGCCGCGTCGATATTGCCATGTTCCGCGATCACGACAAGCTGCGAGCGGCGGGGCTGGTTGCCCCAGGGCCGGTCGAACTGATGACGCACACGCGGGCCGACGGCCTGGATCAGAAGGCGCATCGGCTTGCCCTCGACCGCCACATGGCCTTTGACGCGCAGAATGTTCTGCGAGGCCGCCAGTGCCGAGACTTTCGCCGCAAGCGCCTCCGGGTCGGTGATTTCGGGCAGATCGACCACGATCGTGTCGAAATCGTCATGATCGTGATCATCATGGCCATCGTGATGCGAGGGGCGCTCATTCAGGCTGTCCTCGGCGGCGGCACCGATCCCCAGCACGACACGCGCATCGATCACGCCTTCGGTCAAAGGCAGCATCGGCAGCGGGCGCGGGGCTTCGGCCTCGATCACGGCTTTTGCCTTTGCGATGCCGGCATCCCCTGCGAGATCGGCCTTCGACAAAAGCACGATATCGGCACAGGCGATCTGATCTTCGAAGACCTCGGAAAGCGGGGTCTCGTGATCGGCTTCAGCCGCGCCGGGCCGGGCGGGGTTCGGAGCGAAAAGACCGGCGGAGACCGCTTCGGCATCGGCCACCGCGACCACACCGTCGATGGTGATTTTCGAGCGCAAAGCCGGCCAGTCAAAGGCCTTCAGCAGCGGTTTCGGCAGCGCAAGGCCCGAGGTTTCGATCACGATATGATCGGGACGCGGCTCCATCGCCATCAGCTTCTCGATCGAGGGGATGAACTCGTCGGCAACGGTGCAGCAGATGCAGCCATTGGTGAGTTCGACAATCGAGCTTTCCGGGCAATTCGCATCGGCGCAGTCGCGGATCAGGTCGCCATCAACACCGACATCGCCAAATTCATTCACCAGCACAGCGAGCCGCCGCCCGCCCGGGTTTTGCAGCAGGTGCCGGATCAGCGTGGTTTTCCCGGCGCCAAGAAAGCCGGTGATCACGGTGACGGGGGTTTTTTCCAGGGATTTGTCTGCGGACATGTCAAAGCTCCATCGGAGGGATACGGGCGATTGTGTTCTTGCGGATGACCTCGGGCCGCGCACGCCAGGGGACGATGCCATCGGGCGTCTCCGCAAAGGCGTGATACATGGTGACGAGGTCGTTCAGATGCAGATCGGGGTCGAGATGGCCCTGCACATAGGTCCAGCGGCCCGGGCCGCGAAACACCACGGCGCAGCCATTGGAACAGGCGGACAGGCATTCCTGGCGACGATGGGCCACGCCTCTGGCGGCCAGCGCCTCCGAGAGCCGCGCGCCATCGCGTATGGCCTCGGGGCTGCTGCCCGGCAATCTGCATGTGGTACAGACCACAAGCTCGGCTTCTCCGGCCATCTGCCCCTCCGGCATGGCTTTGGCTGCGCGGGGAACAGGTGGCGGGCGAAAGCACCACCAGACCCGCGGCTCACCCCGGCCGCCCGTTGCGAATGATGCGCGCCCCGAAGGGCCGCACCGACGCTGGCAGGTCTCCCGGCTTGCGGATTTCGGGGGATGCCCCCTGCGGGCGCCCTGCCTTCCCGGCGCGGTGCCAGTGGCGGTTGGGCGACCTTTCCGGTCACGGTCGCGGGGGCGGCTGCGCTTGGGCTTTCGGCCTGTCGCATTCCCTCTTCGCCTGCTGTATGGCAGGAACCAGCGATGGCCACAGCCAAGCCATCAGACCCACCGAATGTCAAGCGAGGCCAGGAATGACCGATGCTCCCGATCCCGCCGCAAATCCTGCGGAAGATGCTGCCCGCCACGCCGCAAAAAAGGCGAAGATCAAGGCCGCGCGCGACCGGATGATGACGGAAAAGACCGGCGAGAAGGGGCTGATCATTGTCCATACCGGGCCGGGGAAGGGCAAAAGCTCCTCCGCCTTCGGGATGATCCTGCGCTGCATCGCGCATGAGATGCCCTGCGGCGTGGTGCAGTTCATCAAGGGCGCGATGTCGACCGGCGAACGCGATCTGATCCTGAAGAATTTCGGAGGCCTCTGCCAGTTCTACACGATGGGCGAAGGCTTTACCTGGGAGACCCAGGACCTGGAGCGGGACAAGGCCGCAGCGGCGCGCGCCTGGGAAAAGGCGAAAGAGCTGATCCGGGACGAGCGGAACCGCATGGTGCTGCTGGATGAGATCAATATCGCGCTGCGCTATGACTATCTTGATCTGGCCGAGGTGCTGGAGTTTCTGCGCGATGAGAAACCGCCGATGACCCATGTCGTGCTGACCGGGCGCAATGCAAAGCCGGAACTGGTGGAAATGGCCGATCTCGTGACGGAAATGGCGATGGTGAAACACCCGTTCCGAGCCGGGGTCAAGGCCCAGGCCGGGGTAGAGTTCTGATGTCGGGCCAGCCCCCTGGCCGGGCGCTGATGATCCAGGGCACCGGCTCGAATGTCGGCAAGTCGCTGCTGGTCGCCGGGCTTTGCCGGGTGGCGCGGCGGCGGGGGCTTTCGGTCCTGCCGTTCAAACCGCAAAACATGTCGAACAATGCCGCGGTGACGGTGGACGGGGGCGAGATTGGCCGGGCCCAGGCATTGCAGGCTCTGGCCTGCGGGGTCGCACCACATAGCGATATGAACCCGGTCCTGCTGAAACCCGAGACCGATACCGGAGCCCAGGTCGTGGTGCAGGGGAAGCGCCTGACCTCGGTGCGCGCAAAGGATTACGCGGCCCTGAAGCCGAAGATCGCCGGGGCGGTGCAGGAGAGCTTCCAGTGTCTGAAAGCCCGGGCCGATCTTGTGATTGTCGAGGGCGCAGGCAGCCCGGCCGAGGTCAATCTGCGCAGGAATGACATCGCCAATATGGGTTTTGCCCTGGCCGCCGATGTGCCGGTGGTCCTGGCAGGCGACATCGACCGCGGCGGCGTGATCGCGCAGATCGTCGGCACCCAGGCCGTGCTGGATGCGGCCGATAACGCGCAGATCGCGGGTTTTCTGATCAACCGGTTTCGCGGCGATCCCTCATTGTTCGATGATGGCTACCGGCTGATCGCGGACCGGACCGGCTGGCGCGGTTTTGGCGTTCTGCCCTGGTTTCGCGATGCCCGGCTTTTGCCGGCAGAGGACGCGCTCGACCTTGCGGCCTCGGGCACCGGCCGGGTGAAAGTCGCCTGCCTGGCCCTCAGCCGGATCGCGAATTTCGACGATCTTGACCCGCTGAAACTCGAGCCGGATCTGACAGTTTCGATGATCCTTCCCGGTCAGGCGATCCCCGGCGATACCGATCTTGTGGTGATCCCCGGGTCGAAATCGACACGCGGGGATCTGGCGTTTCTGCGCGAACAGGGTTGGGATATCGACATTCTCGCGCATCGCCGGCGCGGCGGGCGGATCCTCGGGCTTTGCGGCGGCTATCAGATGCTGGGCCGCTCGGTCGCCGATCCCGATGGGATCGAAGGCGCACCGGGGGTGACGCCGGGGCTTGGCCTTCTTGATGTGGAAACGGTGATGTCGGGCGACAAGCGGCTGGCGCGGGTCACGGCCCGCCATGCCGCCACCGGCCTCGATGTGACCGGCTATGAGATCCATATCGGACGGACCGAAGGCGCTGACCGCGCCCGCCCCTTTGCCTGTCTCGGCGACCAGCCGGAAGGCGCGCGTTCGCCCGATGGCAGGGTCGAGGGCAGCTATCTCCACGGGCTTTTCACCAGTGATGCCTTCCGTGCCGCATGGCTGAAGGATTTCGGCATCACCGCCGGCGCAACCCGATACGGCGCCGAAGTGGAGCGCATCCTTGACCGCCTTGCCGATCATATGGAAACCCATCTCGATTGTGACGGGCTGCTTGCACTCGCCCGCTGATCGGGCAGAGTGACACGCCGCAACAGGAGGCCATCTTGGGACCATATCTGCGCCGGACGCTGCGCCATGCCGGCCCCGCAATGGGCTTTACCGGCTGGACCGAAACCCTGCGCGCCACGGCAGGCATGTTTGTCGGCATGGTGGCGCTGATCCTGTTCCTCAGCCCCGACCCTGGCGCCTCGGCCTGGGGGCTGTTCGTCATTGCGCCCTTTGGTGCCAGCGCGGTGCTTTTATTCGCCCTGCCGAACAGCCCGCTGGCACAGCCCTGGTCGGCAGTGGTGGGGAATGCGGTCTCGGCCCTTATCGGCGTGGCGCTGGTTCTGACCATCGAGACGCCGGAGCTGCGGATCGTGCTGGCCCCGGCACTGGCCGTGCTGGCGATGCATCTCAGCCGCGCCCTGCATCCGCCCGGGGGGGCGGTCGCACTGGCGACGGTGCTGGCCCCCCATGCGGCGGCGGAGCTCGGCTTTTTCTATGTGCTGGTGCCGGTCGCGCTTGGCACGCTGGCACTGGTGCCGGTGGCGGCGCTGGCGGCGGCGATGACCGGGCGGCGCTATCCGTTCCGTCAGCCTGCCACCGCCGCCCCCGGCCAGCCCGAGCCGCGCCCGCTTGACCGGCTCGGCGTTTCGCGCGCTGAACTCGCCGGGCTGCTGCAGGAGTTTCACCAGAGCGCCAATATCGGCGTTGAAGACCTCGCCCGGCTGATCTCGGCCGCCGAGCTGCTGGCCGCGCGGCACCAGACCGAAGGCATCACCTGCGGCGAGATCATGTCGCGCAACCTTGTGACCGTTGGCCCTGAGACGCCCCTGACCGAGGTTGGCGCGATCTTTCGCGACCGGGGCTTTACCTCACTGCCGGTGGTGGCGGCGGATGGCAGCTATCTGGGCGTGATCTTCCAGATCCACCTGATCCGGCGCGGCGCCGAAGACGCCCGGCTGAGCGGCACCCGTTTCACTGCAAATCTTGCGCGGTTGCTGGGCGCTGCGGGCGGGCGTACCGTTCGGGCGCGGGAGGTGATGGATCCCCATGTGCCGACCCGCAGCCCCGGCACGCCGGTCCATGATCTGCTGCCGCTGCTGGCCGAGGGGCCGAATGATGCGGTGCCGGTGCTTGAAGGCGCGCGTATCCTGGGCATCGTCACCCGCACTGATCTGATTGCTGCGCTGGCACATCAGCGCAAGGAAGAGGGCTGAGATTTGCATTTCGATCTGGAAAGTACCGCGGCAGGGATCGCTTATAAGCTGCTCGTCGCCACGGTCATGCCGCGTCCCATCGCCTGGGTGGTGACGAAATCCGCCGCCAGCGTGGTGAATATCGCACCTTTCAGTTTTTTCAACGTGATGGGGGATGAGCCGCCCACCGTGGTGCTGGGGATCAGCTTGGGCCGCGACGGCGGGCTGAAACATTCGGCGCAGAACATCCTCGACAGTGGCGAATTCGTGGTGAACCTGGTGCCTTTCGCGCTGGCCGGGGCGATGAACCTGACCTCGATCGACGCGCCCGAAGGCGTGAGCGAGGCAGAGCTGGCCGGGCTGGAAGTGACGCCTTCGGTCAAAGTCGCACCGCCCCGGATAGCCGCGAGCCCCGTGGCGCTGGAATGCCGCCTCCTGCAGCGGGTAGCGACCGGGCCCCGGCAGACGCTGATTGTCGGCGAGGTGCTGTCGATCCATATCGAGGACCGTTTCGTGCTGGATGAGGCGCGCGGCCATGTCGACACGCCCGGGCTTGACCTCGTCGGGCGGTCTTTTGGCGCGGATTATGTACGCACGCGCGATGTGTTTCGACTGGAGCGCCCGTTCTGGCAGGACCGCATCGCCAAAGACCCCGGCTGAGGCACGATTTTCGCTGGCATTTCCTGCCCGCTCAATGCAATAAATTTGTACTAACGTACAGGAGGCCCATCAATGGACCCGGAACTGCGCAGATGTTTTGTCGAAGGCATGAGCCGGGCTGCGACCTTTGTTGCCGTCGCCACCACGGATGGAGAAGGCGGGCGCTTTGGCGTGACGATTTCCTCGCTGACCTCGGTTTCGGCGGATGGCGACCATCCCTCGCTGCTGGCCTGTATCCATCACCGCAGCTCGACCGCGACAGCGATCCTGAAAAACCGCGCCTTTTGCGCCAATCTGCTGCATGAAGGCCAGCACGAGATCGCCAATATCTTTGCCGGCCGCAGCGGTATGGCCGATCATGACGCGCGCTTCGACCAGGTGCCCTGGCAACCGGGCAGCCTTGGCCAGCCGAAAATCGCGGGGGCGACGGCGGTGTTTGAATGCCGCCTTGCCACCGCGCTTTACTGGGAAACCCATCATATCTTTGTCGGCCATGTCACCGGTGTGACCCTGTCGGAAGACCCCGCGACCCTGCTTTACGGCCAGCGCGCCTATCGCCGGGCGGTGGATATCAGCTGATCTGCCGGCCCGGGCCCATCAGCATTCCGGATAGCCGAGGCGGATCAGCTCTGCCCCGCTCACCCGGAGAGGGTTGTCGAGCCTGTAACGCGCCGTTTCCATGAACCAGCTGCGAAGTGGTTCGCGGTAATGCTGCGCCATGATCTGCGACCAATGGTCAAATTCCGGCTTTGGCAGCGGCTTGCCGTAAGAGCTTGGGCCATGAAAGCCAAAGCTCGCGCGGCGGTGGACGCAGATATTGTCGAGCCCGAGATACATCGTGCAGGCCGAATTGCAGGTGCCGCGCAGCTCGACGCGGTCGCCGCTGGCCCGCAGGCGCTGAACCTCGCGTTCCCTGGTCGCGATCAGACCACCCGGGTCGGCCCTCACCACCCTGATCGTGCCGATATGGGTCGGCCGCATCTGCGCCAGGGCCTTTCCCGGACTGAGCGGTGGTATTGCACCGCTGGCTATTGAAAAGCACAGGACAGCAAAGCCCGCCCGCACCCGGGTCGAGACACGTTTCATGACAAACCCCTTTCCACCTTAGCGGCGGGGTCATCTGAGTTTCCGACCCTCACCCGTCGCGAAGATGAGCAAAGCAGAAGCGTGCTTAAGACGAGGTTTTCACAGCTGAGGCCGGAGGCATTCGAGTCATTAAAACAGGATCTTAATTCCCCGGATTTGCCATATTCCGCGCAGGCTATCGGTCTGGATCTGCCGCCCGCACTGGCCCCGATCAGGCATGGGTCAGCGTCGGATCAGGGCGGCAAGCGCGGCCTCGCCCGGAGCACAGGCCGCGATAAGACGCGCCCTCTCAGCGGGGGCAAGCCGGTCCGCGCGAGACGGGCGGTGCTCCGGCCGGGCTCCGGCCTCCCTCAGCCAGCCCGCCGGGGCCGATACGTCCAGATACAAGGCCAGCGCCGCCAGTTCCGCCTCCGGCGCCGCGACCAGTGCCTCATAAGAAAGGTGATGCCAGCGCGCATGTGGCAGGGCCGCAAGCGCGCGCGCGCCCCGGATCATCATGGCCGACCAGAACCGCGCCAGCAGCAGCGGATCGGCGGGCTTATCCAGCATCGGCGTGACCGGCATCGCGACGCTCAGCGCCTGCAGGACCCGCCAGATCCGCCCGCGCCCGTAATGGCTGTCAGGGTCAAGAAGGTCGATGCCAAGGCCCCGCATCCGCTGCCACATCCGCGCGGCCAGCCTGGTGGCGGGATAGTCGCTCATCGAGAGGACAGTTTCCGGGCCGCTCCGCGTCAGAAGGACAAGGCGCGCCTCGGGAAACAGGCGCGCCAGCGTCCGCGTCGCCACCAGCGAGCCGCCCGAACGTTCAACCCAGAGTCGGCGATTGCGGGCCATGGCCATCGCGCCAAACAACTGGCGGTAGTGATCCGCAACGCTTTGCCGGGGAAATGCAGCAACCTCCGCCGCCAGCTGGTCGAAAAGGTCATCGGGCGCGTCCGTCAGATGCGGCAGAGCGACCTGGAGGAGCGGCGGGCAGCGAAACGGGTCATGGCGGTTGCCCTTCTGGCGCCCATAGAGAAACTCACGCGGCGCCCGCAGCGGATTGCCGGCCAGCGCGCCGATCCGGGTCGGCGCCGCGAGGCCACGCCAGAAGCGCCGCGCCGAAAGCGGCCCGGGCGGGAAGGCCCGCGCGCCGGCAGTGGAAAACACCTCCGAGAGGCTGAGCAGTTCGGGATGCAGCCGGATCAGATCCGAAACCAGCGTCGATCCGCAGCGCGCAGAACCAAGGATGAAAGCCCCCGCCATTTTTTAGCCCTTCGGCTTGAGCCGGCTGAGCATCGCATCCAGCACCGAAGCCGCGATCTCGCCGGCGCTTTGTGTGGTCAGGATGTCGAGCCGGCGATCCACCTCCAGCGCCACCGCGCCATGAACCGCGACATAAAGCTGCTCGGTCAGCCGCATGGCACGATTGTCATCCAGATCGGGCGCATGTTCGCGGAGCAGCACGGTCAGCCGCCCCATCAGGCCCCGGACCGCCTCGCCATACCAGGCGGGAAATGTCTCGCGCTGGCGCATGCCGCCGAAAAGTGCGCTCCACAAAGCCGGGTTGCGCCGCATGAAAGAAATATAGCTCTGGCAGATCAGATGCAGCCGCGCTGCAGGGGTGCCTGCCTCGGGGAGCGTTTCAAAGAGCTGTTCAAGCCGGGCAAAGGTCTCGCGGTTCACCTCCATCAGAATATCCGACATCGAGCCGAAGACATTGTAGATCGAGGCTGCCGTATACCCGACCTCACGCGCGATCGCGCGGGCCGAGAGACCCGGGACGCCTTCGCGATCCAGGATCCCGCGTGCAGACTCAAGGATGGCCTGGCGCAGCTCTGCCCGCGGCACACGCTGGGGTCGGCTCATATTCGCCTCCGTAAGGTTTTGCATACTGAACATCGTTCAAAAACTTCTTGACGTAAAGCCCGGCCCAGGTCAAGGATTAATGAACATTGTTCAATAAGGTGCATCATGCAGAGTTCATCCCATCCGGACAGCCCCCAGGCAATGCGGATTCTCGGTACGGGTATGTATCTGCCGAAGCAGCGCCTTGCCTCATCCGCGATTGACCAGCGGTTCTGCTGGGCTGCAGGCACCACCGAACGCCGCTACGGGCTTGCCGCCCGCCATATTGCCGGACCCGAGGAAAGCACATCGATGATGGCGACCGAAGCGGCGCGCCAGGCGCTTGAGGTGGCCGGGATCCGCGCGGGCGATCTCGATCTGATCCTTGGCGCCTGCGGGGTGATGGAACAGGCGATCCCGTCGACCGCGACACTGGTGCAGGCACGGCTTGGGCTGGGGAGATCGGGCATTCCCTCTTACGACGTGAATGCGACCTGTCTGAGTTTCGTGCAGGCGCTGGATCTGGCCGCGATGCGGATTGCCGCCGGACGCGCGCGCCGGGTGCTGGTGTTTTCCGCCGACATCGCCTCGGTCGGGCTGGACTGGTCCGAACCCGATACGGCAGCGATCTTCGGCGATGGCGCGGCGGCGGTGGTTCTGGGCGCAGATGCGGGCGAAGGCGTGCTGGCAAGCCGGTTTGAAACCTATTCCGAAGGCCAGGCTGCCTGCGTGCTTGAGGGCGGCGGCACCCGTTACGGCGGCACCCGCGATCCGGAACTGCTCAACCGGACCAATGTATTTCATATGGATGGGCAGACCGCCTTTCGCATCGCCGCGCGCTACCTGCCGCGTTTCCTCCGGACGCTCATGGACGAGGCCGGTGTCGGTTACAGCGATCTGGCCTGTATCGTGCCGCATCAGGCCTCTGGCCCGGCGCTGGATCATGGGCTGGCGCGGCTGGGCATACCGCCCGAAAAGGTGGTCCGGACCTTCGGGCAGCTGGGCAATCAGATTGCGACCTCGATCCCGACCGCATTGCATCACGCGATCACCTCGGGGCGCCTGCAGCGCGGCGAACTTGCCATGCTGATCGGCACCTCGGCGGGGCTGTCGCTGGGTGGCATGGTGGTGCGCTGCTGATGGCGGTTCTGATCACAGGGGCGACAGGGTGCCTTGGCGGCGGCATCGCGCGCCAGTTGCTGGCCGCAGGTGTCAGGGTCATTGGCCAGGGCCGCGATCTGCGGGCCGGCGCAGAACTGGTGCAGCAGGGCGCGGAATTTCTGCCGCTCGATCTCTGCGATCCGGTGCCGCTTGCGCCGGTTTTGGCCGGCACAGAGACTGTTTTCCACTGTGCCGCCCTGTCTTCGGCCTGGGGACGCGCCCGTGACTTCCAGGCGCTGAATGTCGACGCAACCCGCCGACTGCTGGACGCGGCGCGCGACGCCGGGGTGAAACGGTTCATCTTTGCCTCCTCCCCCAGCATCTATGCCAATGGCACCGACCGGCTGGATCTGACCGAGGACGCGCCCCTGCCCGCACGCTTTGCCACGCATTACGCCCGCACCAAGGCGGAATCCGAGGCATTGGCGCTGTCTTATGACCAGCCCGGCGCGATGCGGGTGGTGGCGTTGCGCCCCCGCGCGATCTATGGGCGCGGCGACCGGGCGCTGATGCCGCGTCTTGTGGCGGCGATGCGGCGCGGGACGCTGCCCCTGATCTCGGGCGGTGCGGCGCTGATTGATGTCACCCATGTCTCGGATGCCGCGCGCGCGATGGTTCTGGCCGCAGATCACGCCCAAAAGGTCGGAGGGCGTGTGTTCAACATCACCTCGGGCGAGAGCTGGCGGTTCGACCGGCTTGCTGATGCAGCTTCGGATCTTTTTGGCCTCACCCCGCGCCGCAGGCACCTGCCCTATGGGCTTGCCATGGCAATCGCCACCGGGTTCGAGGCCATGCATCACCTGTTTCGCCCCGATATTGAGCCGGTGCTGACCCGCCAGGCCGTGGCCTCGCTGGGGCGCAGCCTGACGCTCGACATCTCTGCCGCACGGGCCGATCTGGAATATCGCCCGCAAGTGACCCTTGCCAAAGGGATGCGTGACTATGCTGCCTGAGATCATCCCGTTTCGCGTCGGCTATTGCAGCGCGCCCGCACGATTGTCGCGCCGGGATGCGGGCTGGTGGCCGATCCGCTTTCCCGCCGGTGCCGTGCTTATGCGCCATCCGGGCCTCGGCGATATCCTGTTCGATACCGGCTACGGACCTGCCTTTTTCGAGGCAACCCGCCCCTTTCCGGAACGCTTCTACCGCTGGCTCACGCCGGCGCATCTGGATAGGGACCAGCGCCTGCCCGCGCAGCTCGGCCGCTACGGCGCGCAGATCCGGCAGGTGGTGCTCTCGCATCTTCATGCCGATCATGTCGCGGGGCTGTTCGGGATGGATCCGATCCCGCCCGTCCTCACCTCGCGCAACGCCTGGGCTCATCTGCATCAGGGCAGCCGCCTCGCCACGCTGAAAGCGGGGTGTCCCGAAGGGCTCCGGCGGCGGCTTCAGGCTCTGACACCGCAGTTTTTCGAAGATTTCCCACAGGTCCCGCCCCCGGAGGGCGGCAGCGGCCTGGGATCGTTTCACGACATTTCCGGCACCGGCAGCCTGCTTGCGGTGGCCCTGCCAGGGCATGGGCACGGTCAGTTCGGCCTTTATCTGCCCCAGACCATCAGCGGCCCGGCCTTTCTGATCGCCGATGCCGCGTGGAGCCGCCAGGCGCTGCGCGATGGCTGCCCGCCGCCCGATTACACCCTGCGCCGCCTTGGCGATGCAGCGGCCTATCTCGCCACTTTCTCGGCGCTGGCCGATCTCGCCCGGAACCGGCCCGACATCACCTTCTGGCCGTCCCATTGCCCGGAGGCCTTTGCGTGACCCCCTCGCCCCTCACCGCCTTTCTGGCCGCACGTTACGGACGCGGCTTTCGCTCGCGCGCGGAAATCATCGCCTGGCAGGCCGCCGGGCTGCGCCACCTGCGCGAGCAGATCATGCCGCGCTCGCCCTTTCACGCGCCCTATGCCGCGAGGCGAATTGCGGAATGGCCGATGATGAACAAGGCCCGGCTGATGGAGCATTTTACCCGCATCAATACCTGCGGCATTCATCGCGATCAGGCCCTGGAAATAGCGCTGAAATCCGAAGAGAGCCGCGATTTTTCCCCGATGATCGGCGAGGTGGCGGTGGGGCTTTCCACCGGCACCTCGGGGCAGCGCGGGTTGTTTCTCAGCGATAAACGCGAACGCGCGCTCTGGGCGGCGGTGATGTGCGGCCGGTTCTGGCCCGCGCCACTCCTGTCGCGTCAGCGGATCGCGTTTTTCCTGCGCGCGAATAACGCGCTCTATGAAAGCCTTTCGAACCCGCTGATGCAGTTCCGTTTCTACGATCTTCTGTCTGAGTTTGAGGTGCATCTGCCCCTGCTGAACCACCAGAACCCGACCGTGCTGATCGCCCCGGCGCAGATCCTCGGCCTGATCGCAAAGGCGCAGGCGGCGGGGCAGATCCGCATTCGCCCAAAGCGGATCATCTCGGTCGCCGAAGTGCTCTCTCCCGAAGACAGCGCGCTCATCGAGACCGTTTTCGGCCTGCGTCCCGACCAGGCATACCAATGCACCGAAGGTGTTCTGGGCTATACCTGTCGCCACGGGTCGCTGCATCTGAACGAGCGCTATATCCATTTCGACCGCGATGTGATCGACGACGCGACGGGCGCCTTTTGCCCGGTGATCACCGATTTCACCCGGCAGAGCCTGCCGATCCTGCGCTACCGGCTGGATGATGTGCTGATCCCCGACCCGGAGCCCTGCCCCTGCGGCTGTGCGAGCCAGCGGCTGAAACGGATTGAAGGGCGCAGCGATGACATCCTGTGGTGGGCCGGCGCGGATGGCAGGCCGCGCATGGTGCCCTCGGACGCGATCCGCCAGGCAGTGGCGACCCTGCCGGTGCCGGTGCGGGATTACCGGGTAATCGAAGAGGCCGGGCAACTGACAATCTGGCTCGACACCACGGTCGGGGAAATCGCCGGGCCGGCGATGGAACATGCCGTCACCCGCCTCGCCGCCGGCCTTGGCTGCATCCCGCCGGTGATGCAGATCCGCACCGGATTGCCCGCCGATCTGGCCGCCAAACGACGCCGCGTGCTGGTGCGGCGCTGACAGGGTCAGCCAGGATGGGGCTTGCCAGCGCGGGGGCGTGACGGGCAGGCTGGCGTGATGGACAAGCTGCAAGATATACTGAACGAGATCACCGCCACGCTCGCAAGCCGCGAAGAGCGCGGGCATCCCGCCGATTACATCCCGCCGCTGGCCCATGTCAGCCCGAAGCATTTCGGCATCGCGGTCGCGCTGAATGAGGGTGGGCTTTTCACCGCTGGTGAGGCGGATCTGCCTTTCTCCATCCAGTCGATCTCCAAGGTTTTCACCCTGACACTTGCGCTTGGGATGTATGGCGATGCGCTCTGGCGTCGTGTCGGGCGCGAACCTTCGGGAAGCGCCTTCAACTCCATCGTGCTGCTGGAACAGGAAAAGGGCATCCCGCGCAACCCGTTCATCAATCCGGGCGCGCTGGTGGTGGCGGATGCGCTGCTGGCACATGCCCGGGCGCCACGTGAGACGATTGGCGAGATCCTGCGGTTTTTGCGTTTCATCTCGGATGATGACACGATCAGCGCCGATCCGGCGGTGGCGCGCGCCGAAAAGGCGACCGGCTTTCGCAACGCGGCGCTTGCGAATTACCTGCATTCCTGGGGCAATCTGACGAACCCGCCCGACCATGTGCTGGGCGTCTATTTCCACCATTGCGCCGTCACCATGAGCTGCGCGCAACTGGCCCGCGCCGGGGGCTATCTGGCCAATGGGGGCCGCAATCCGGTCACGGGGCGTTCGGTGGTCTCGAATGTGCGCGCGCGGCGGATCAATGCGCTGATGCTGACCTGCGGCCATTATGACGGCTCAGGCGATTTCGCCTACCGCGTTGGATTACCCGGGAAAAGCGGGGTCGGAGGCGGGATCCTCGCGGTGGTGCCCGGGGTGGCGTCGATTGCCGTCTGGTCGCCCGGGCTGAATGCGAATGGCAATTCGCTGTTGGGCACCGAGGCGCTGGAGATGCTGTCGCAGCGGATGGGCTGGTCGGTTTTCTGATCAGCGTGTCAGGTAGTCGCGGATCAGATCGACCTCTTCCGCCGCACCAAAGACCAGGGGCGTGTGTTCGTGATGCGCCAGGGGCAGGCGCGTCAGGATCGTGCTGACGCCATCGGTGGCCTTGCCGCCCGCCTGTTCGATCAGGAAGGCAATCGGAAACGCCTCATAAAGCGTGCGCAAACGCCCGTTTTCATAGCCTTTGCGGCTGTCGGCAGGATAGAGAAACGCGCCGCCCTCGATCAGGATACGATGCAGCTCGCCCGCCGCCGCCGCGAGCCAGCGCATATTGAAATCACGCCCGCGCGGACCGTCGCGGCCGAGTTCCACATCACAGACCCAATCCTGCAGCCCTTGCGCCCAGTGCCGCTGGTTCGAGGCGTTATAGGCAATGGTCGAGGCCTTTGGCTTGAGCATGACATTGGCATGCGTCTGGCGGAAATCATGATCTTTGGGGTCATACCCGAAGATCTGGACGCCATTTCCCAGCGTAAATCCGTAATCCAGCGAATGGCCGATCGATGCATAGCCCGCCGCGACGATCTCGCTGCCAGGGCGCAGGAAATCCGTGCCTTTGGCCGGGAAGACCGCGAAGAACATCCCCAGCGGCGCCCCGATCCCGATGGAGTTCGAGCCGTCAATCGGGTCCATCGACACATCCCAGAGCCCGTCGGGATTCAGCGTGACGATTTCTTCGGCCTCTTCCGACAATACAAGCCGGACGCCCGCCTCGCGCAGATATGGCAGCACATAATGATGCGCCGCGTCATCCATCGCCTTTTGCTTGTCGCCGCTTTCATTGATGCCGATCACCGCTGCCGGATCGGAATAAAGCCGCCCCGCCGCCAGCCGCGCCGCAATCCCGGGAAGCGCCCCGGCAAAGGCGCGGATCACGGAAACCGGGCCGGATTTGCCGGTCAGGTGATCTTCAAGACGCATCCCGTCAGGCGCGTGATCAGCGGGCAGGATCAGCATCGGCAACTCCGCAAGTAAGATGGGGCGCGAGAGGAGGAGGAGTTCGCGCCCCGACAGGCCCCGTCGGGGATAGCCCCCGGGGGCTTGTTGTTCAATGGGGCTCAGCCGCCCGAAAGCTTCGCGTTGTATTTCGCGCCGACCGCGTCGATGGCATCGACATTGCTGGCGGATTTGCCGGCGGCGTCGAAGTTTTCGGTCTCAGACAGCCAGGCGTCAGCGATGGCTTTTGCCAGTTCAGGCCCGATGACGCGCGCACCCATGGTGATGATCTGGGCGTTGTTCGACAAAGCCGCGCGGGTGGCGGAATAGGTGTCATGGGTCAGTGCTGCGCGGATGCCCGGCACTTTGTTCGCCGCGATGCAGACACCGATACCGGTGCCGCAGACGAGGATCGCGCGGTCATATTTGCCTGCCATGACCTCAGATCCGACGCGATCCGAGAGGTTTGCGTAAAACGCATCCGGGCCCGCATCGGTGCGCGAGATTTCCGAGACCTCGAATTTGCCTTTCAGGTGGTCGGCCAGGATTTTGGCGAGACCTTCACCGGCGCTGTCGCCTGCAATTGCCAGTTTCATTTCCGTTTCCTCACAGTTTAGCGCTGACTTGCGCCATGATAGCCAGATAGCCCTCGACCTCCCAGGCCGAGCGACCGACGAAAAGACCGTCAATATGCGGGCACTGGATCAGTTCCTCGCAATTGCCGGGATTGACCGAGCCGCCATAAAGGCAGGCCACGCGGCGGCCCAGCGCTTCTTCTGCGACCGCGATGATTTCGGCCTGGCGCGCATCGGCATAATCGGCTTTCGCCGGGATGCCGCCGACGCCAATCGCCCAGACCGGCTCGTAAGCCAGCAGGATTTCTGCCTGTTTCTGCGCGGGGCTGAGGCGTTCCAGCGCAGAACGGGTCTGTTTCGCAAGCACCTCGGGCGCGCGGCCCGAATTGCGGTCTTCCAGCGTTTCTCCGATGCAGATCAGCGGCACCAGCCCGTGGCGGATCGCGGATTCGGTTTTCAGCCCGACGCCTTCATCGGTTTCACCAAACATCTCGCGGCGCTCGGAATGACCGAGTTCAACCATGTCGAGACCGGCATCTTTCAGCATCATCGGAGAAATCTCGCCGGTAAAGGCACCCTCGGATTCCCAATGCATATTCTGCGCGCCGACCTTCACCGAAGTGTCCTTCAGCATCTCTTTGATCTCACGCACATAAAGATAGGGCGGAATGATAAAGCGCTGGATGCGCGGGTCGCGATCCGCATCAGATGCGATCAGGCCCTCGGCAAAGCGCTTTGCTGCGGCCCAGTCTTTATGCATCTTCCAATTGGTGCCGATCCAGGTTTTCCCGGTCCAGGTCTCTTGTGCCATTCTCTTTCCTCTTCAGTCCAGCAGCGCGCGCGCTGTCGGCTCATCTGTGATCAGCCCGCTCAGCCGGCCGCTGGCCAGCACGGCCCGGATGGCGTGATGTTTGTCGGCACCGCCCGCGATGGCGACGATGCGGTCGCCCCCGGGCCGGAACCCGACCGAAAGCGTGCGGGCGGTCAGGCTGGTTTCCACCTCGCGCCCGAGCGCGTCAAAGAAATGGCCAAGCATCTCGCCCGCGCCGCCGGTGGCAGTGATCTCCTCGATCTCGCGCGGCTCGATCATGCCCGAGGCCACCAGCCCCGCCCCGGCATCTGCAGTGCCGATCCCCACGAGCTTCAGCCCGGCCCCGGCCGAGAGGTCGAAAATCTCGCGCACGCCCGGCTGCGACAGCAGAACCTCGCGATCGGTGACCGAGCGGGCAAAGAACGGCACCGGCAGCACAAAGGCCATTGCGCCGGTCTTTTCCGCAAGACTGTGCATCACGTCATGCGGATTGGCGGCGTAATTGCGCGTAAGCCCGCCCAAAAGCGAGACAAAGCTGACGCCGGATGCATTGATCCTGGGCAATTGGCGCACGGTCGCCTGCATGGTGCGGCCATGGCCCAGACCGATCACCGGCGTCTCGCCGCGCTCAATCTCGCGCCGCAAAAACCCGGCGCCCGCCATGCCGAGGGCGCGCAGAGGCATCCCCTCTTCGCCCAGATCCGGCGCCACTTCGCAGTAATCCAGCCCGTAGCGGCGCGACAGCTGGTCTTCGAATTCCACGCATTCGACGATGGCGCCGTCAATCGTGACCTTGACCGCGCCCTCAAGCACTGCCCGGGCAATCAGTCGATGGGTCTTGACGGATGCAAGCCCCAGCCGTTTCGCCACCGCAGCCTGGGTCAGTCCGCCTGCGTAATGCAGCCAGGCCGCACGGATTGCGAGGCTTTCTTCGGGATCAATGTCGCGGCGCGGTGCCATATTCGTCCTGTGGTTGCGGCGGGGTCAGATATGCAGGTCCTGCACACCGGTGTCGATATGCGGCGCCCAGAAGGCGATGCTTTCCGCGATCTGCGCAATCACCTGGCGGTCATTCGGCTCACGCTCCTTGAAGCTCAGCTCAAGGCAGATCTCGTTATCCACCGCTCCGCCTTCGCGGAAAGCGGCGAGCAGCGGCTCGGGCTGGATGCGGCCTTTGGCGTTGAAATCGGCGGTGAAAGGCTTGTGGCCCGATTTGTCCATCATCGACTGTTTGATATGGATGATCGGCGAGTATTTCGGCACCGCCCGCGCCCAGGCATAGGGGTCGGTGTCATCGGGGTTCGGGCTGGTGACATCGCCATGGTCGATATCGGCCATCATCCACATCGGCACCGCCATATTCGCAGCCGTCAGCCGGTCCTGCAACGCGATGGCCTCGCGGATCGTCTCGCCGAATTCGCGGCCCACCGACATCGGCTCCCAATAGACATATTTCAGGCCCGCGCCTTTGGCATGTTCCGCGACCTCGGCCCAATGGTCGATGGCGATCTGCGTCAGCTCTTCGCGCCGCGCCTGGTCGTCGAAATCCTTATAGGTGAAGATCGCGAATTGCGTTCCGACCGAGACCCCGCCCAGATCGGCGGTGATATCGGCAAAGGTCTTGAACCAGTCGGTATAATAGCGGCGCACATCCGGGTCCGGGTGGCCAAAGTGATTGAGCCGCCCATAAGGCCCGGTCATGCCGGAGGTCACCCGGACACCGGTCCGCGCCTGGGCCGCCTGCATCTCGCGCGTCAGACGGCGGATCACCGGGGCGGGCCAGGACGGGTTGATGAATTCATGCGTCAGCTGCAGGTCGCGGATCCTCAGATCGCGCGCCACCGTTTCGATCAGGTCCGACGGCTCGGCAAAGCGGTTCACCAGCGGGTTTGTGTTCAGCGAAAGCGTCAGGCTCATGCGTGTTGACCCCCGAAAGATCCGTCGAACCAGGCGGTGAATTCCGCGATCTGTTCCGCGCTCAGATGCAGCTTATGCTTGGTGCGGCGCCAGAGGATATCTTCCGCCTCCATCGCCCATTCTTTCGCGACGAGGTATTTCACCTCTGCCTCATAGAGATCACCGCCGAAATGCCGGCCAAGGCCCTCAACCGAGCCCGCCGCCCCGATCAGATCCTGCATCCGGCTGCCGTAGCGACGCGCGTAATACTGGATCAGCCCGCGCGGCATCCAGGGGAAGGCATCGCGTTGGCTGTTGATAAAGCTTTCGTAATCCGCATTCGGCATCTCGCCGCCCGGCAGTTTTGCGGTGGCGGTCCAGTCCGGCCCCATCTGCGGGAAGATATGTTTCAGCTTGTGCATCCCGCGCTCTGCAAGCTCGCGGAAGGTGGTGATCTTGCCGCCAAATACATTCAGCATCGGCGCGCCGCCGGTCTCGTCGAGATCGAAAACATAGTCGCGCGTCACCGCCGAGGGGTTGCCCTTGCCATCGTCAAACAGCGGACGCACGCCGGAATAGGCGTGAACGACATCCTCGCGGCGCAGCTTTTCCTTGAAATAGCGGTTCACGCATTTCAGCAGATAGTCGATCTCACTCTCATTGATCTCGACATCCTCGGCGCGGCCCTCCCAGGGGATATCGGTGGTGCCGATCAGCGCCATGTTCCCCTCATAGGGGTTGATGAAGATCACCCGCTTGTCGTGGTTCTGCACCAGGTAGGCATTTTGCCCGGCCCACCATTTCGGCACGATGATATGGCTGCCCTTGACCAGCCGCACACCGCGCGTCGATTTGGTATGCGCGACATTCTGGATCACATCGGAAACCCAGGGACCGGCGCAGTTCACGATACACTTCGCGCGGCAAACCTGCTCTGCGCCCTGATGATTGCGGACCGTCACCGTCCAGCCGCCATTCTCACGCACCGCCGAGGTCACCGGCGAGCGGGTCAGGATCGTCGCGCCCTTTTCCGCCGCGCCAAGCGCATTCAGCGCCACCAGCCGCGCGTCATCGACCCAGCAATCGGAATATTCGAAGCCCTTTTTATACTGATCGAGGATCGCAGCCCCCTCCGGGTCACGATGCAGGTTCAGCGTGCGGGTGCCGGGAAGCTTTTTGCGCCCCCCCAGATGGTCGTAAAGGAAGAGGCCCAGCCGGACGAGCCAGGCCGGCCGGTCGGTCGGTGAATGCGGCAGCACGAAGCGCATCGGCCAGATGATATGCGGCGCGGCGTTCAGCAGCACCTCACGCTCGATCAGCGCCTCACGCACCAGACGGAATTCGTAATATTCCAGATAGCGCAGCCCGCCATGCACCAGCTTGCCCGAGCGCGAGGATGTCCCCTGTGCAAGGTCGTCTTTTTCCGCCATCACCACGGAAAGGCCGCGCCCGGCTGCATCCCGCGCCATACCGGCGCCATTGATGCCGCCCCCGATCACAAAGAGGTCAATCATATCGGTCATGTCATTCTCCTGACGGGCGGCGGGCGCGGGACAGCTGATCCCAGACAGGGACCAGAACCTGCCGCGCCGATTGATAGGCGGGGAAGATGCGGGAATAGGCGTCAACTAGGCCCGCATCTGGGGCTTCGGGCGCGCCCAGAAGCGGGATCACCCATTCGTTGACGCAATCATCCATGGATTTATAGGCACCGATGGCAACGGCGGCCATCATCGCGGCCCCGGCGGCTCCGGCCTCATCGCGGGCAGAGACCCGGACAGGTGCATCAACCGAGGCAGAAAAGATCTTGCGCAAAGCACCGGAACGCGCCGCGCCCCCGGTCAGCCGCAGCTCTCCGGGCAGCTTGCCCATCGCGGTGTAGCAGTCACGCATCGCGTGCCCGAGGCCCTCGGTCACTGCGCGCAGGAGATCAGGGAAGCCGTGATATTGCGAAAACCCGGTAAACCCCGCACGGGCCTGGGCATTGACGAAAGGCCCCCGCTCACCGGCCTCGGAAATATAGGGGTGGTAGACGATCTGGCCGGGCTGGCTTTCGGCAAGCCAGGCATCGATGCGCGAGACCAGCTCTTTATGGCTGACCTCATGGCCAAAGGCTTTCAGCGCGTCTCCGGCCAGGCCAAGCGCCCAGTCGACATTCAGGGTCGCCGCCATATTGGTCTGCACCTGGGTCACCACGCCGGGGACCGGCAGGCAGATCACATAGCCGGTGCCCTCATCGTTCAGATGCACATCCTGCCATCTGACCGCCCGCATATGCACCCCGGTCGATCCCACGGTCGAACAGGCGACATCCTCGCCGCCGCCGCCATAGACCCCGGCGCCAAGCGCAGTCATCACCATATCGACATAGCCGAGGCTGACCGGCGTTCCCGCCCTGAGCCCGGTCGCAGCCGCAGCCGCAGCACTCAGCGGATGCGTGACCTCGGTGCCCTCGATGATCGGCGGCAGCAGATGGCGCTGCGCCTCAAGCCCGAGGGCCGCGATCACCGTGTCATCATATTGCCGGTTGCGGTAATTCCCGAAGGTGAAACTCGCCTCTGACGGATCGGTGGCCCGCACACCGGTGAGGTTCAGATAAAGCCAGTCCTTGCAATGCAGCGCGACCTCTGCCGCCTCAAGCAATTCAGGCCTGAAGCTTTGCATATGGGCGATCTGACTGCCCATCTGGCAGGTGTTGAGCCCGGTCCCGGTCGCCTCGAACCGCGCGCGGTTTTCACCACAATGGGCGAGCCGTTCGACCGTCGGCGCCGCGCGGGCATCAAGCCAGAGCCAGGCATCACCGACCGGCCGGTTCCCCGCCCCGGCAAGCCAGGTGCCGTCGCCCTGTCCGGTCACCGCCAGCGCGGCGGTACGGCCCGCCAGCCCGTCGACCAGTTCGCCAAGCTCACGCAAGGCACGGGCGCAATCATCCCAGGTCTGACCCAGGGGCTGCGTCGCCGATCCGTCAGCGGCAGTTGCGTAGCGATTCGGCACCGCAGCCGAGGCCAGTTGCCGCCCCGCGAGATCAAAGGCCACCGCCTTGATCACCGAAGTGCCCGCGTCAATTCCGATCAGAATATCAGTGCCGGCCATGTCCGGACCCTCCCCCAGCCGCCACGACTGCCCTCGCGGCAGTCACGCCAGTGCGGAGCCGGAGGGAGGCCGGAGCGCGATCTCTCTGCCGCCCGATATGAAAACCGATATGCAATCCATCCCTCCCGCCGATCCGGTCGCATCCGCGACCTCCCCCGTTTCGGCTGAAAAATCCAGGTCCGCATTTTACCATGCAGCCCTGCGCGAGGTATATCCCACAATCATACCATAGTGAATGAATTTTTTTACGGACAAAGTAATTTATTTCAGATATTCTTGAGGAAAGAAACCAGCATCCGGACAGGTGTTTTTCCGCCTGCCATCCCGAAAAGGCCGATGACCAGCGCCGGGCCATCATAGCGAATCCAGAGGTGGATCTGCGCCAGATCCTTCTATTAAATCACATTAAATCAATAAATTGCGATTCAATTTCGCTGCTCCTGCAGCACGCCCGGCTGCAACAGCAGCATGTTCGCCGCCAGGGCCCGTACCCACCCCACACCAAAAGGAATCGGCCGGAGCGTCGCGGCCTTCCCGGAAATTTCAAAGCCTGCACCCACCCCATTTCATATCTTACTTGACGGATTAAATATCACTATAATATCACAATGACTGCAAACGAAGGCGAAAGTCCCCTGGCCCAAAGCCAGCGCGTTGAGGAGCGTGACACCCGGGACCGTCGCAAGGTGAGGAGTTAAAGGTATGCAAACGGACGTTCTGGCCTTCGCCGCCGGCGGCCATGCCCGCTTTGGCACTGGCCCTCTGATGCCGCGCCTGCCGCTTCTCTCAGACATCACTTTCCCGGGAACCAAAACATGAGCCAAAGCCTGGAAACCGCAGCCGCGCCGCGCAGTGAAAGCCGTCGCAGGATCTGGATCGCCGGCGCGATTGTTCTGGCCGTAATCGCGGCAATCGCGCTCGACACCAGGGTGGTAAGGGTCGGATCCGAATCTGATACTCGCCAGCAGGCTTTCGCACCCGACACTTACGGTCAGGCCGAATTTCCCCGCATCAAAGATGTCGTGATCGCGAAAGCGGTGGATGTGGTGACGCTGGCCCAGGCTGTCCAGGCCGATAAGGCGGCGGCAGCGAAGGAATATGGCACCCCGGCGACCACCGGGACAGTGATGATGGTGAAATTCACCGGCGTCGCGGGCGAGGCGAAATCGGGCGTCTATGAAATGGCGATTGACGGGATGCCGGAAGGGATCAGCGTCCGGCTTCAGACCGGGCCTGCGATCAACGGCACCGACCTGCGTGACGCGCCCGGCGATATCGAATTCGGCGCCTTCAAGAACCAGATCGAATATCAGGATGCCGGTTCGGCGATCAACCGCGCCATGAAAGCCGCCGTCCTGGACGGGATCGATACCACGAACCTGACCGGCAAGACGCTTGAGGTCACCGGCGCCTTCACCCTGATCAATGCCAAAATGTGGCGCATCACCCCCGTCAGCGTGACGGTGCAGTGATGAGCACTGAAACAGCCAGATTCGACACTGCCGAAGTGGTGCTCGCCGCGCGTAATGTGGCGAAATCTTACGGCGCAGTTCATGCGCTGAAAGGCGTGAATTTCGACATTCATCGCGGCCAGGTCACCACGCTTTTCGGCGAAAACGGTGCCGGCAAATCGACGCTGATGAAGATCCTTTCGGGCGTGATCCAGCCAACCTCGGGCGAGATCATCCTGGATGGCCAGCCGGTCCATTTCCAGAATTCGACCCATGCCCGCGATCTGGGCATCTCGATCATCCACCAGGAGCTGAGCCTCGCGCCCAATCTTTCCGTGCGCGACAACATCTTCATGGGTCGTGAGATCAAAGGCCCGATGGGCGTCGATTTCGCCGAGGAAGAACGCCAGGCCCGTAAGCTGATGCAGGATCTGGAGCAGGATATCGACCCGCTCACCCCGGTCGAAGACCTGCGCCTTGGTCAGCAACAGATCGTGGAAATCGCCCGCGCGCTGTCTGTCGACAGCCGTATCCTGATCATGGACGAGCCGACTTCGGCGCTTTCCGCGACCGAGGTCGAGGTTTTGTTCAAGGTGATCAATGACCTGACCTCCAAGGGCGTGTCGATCGTCTATATCTCGCACCACCTGGAAGAGGCGCTGCTGATCACCGATCACGCCGTGGTTTTGCGCGATGGCGCTATGACCGCCTGGGCGCCGCGCGCTGACATCGATCTGAACTGGATCGTGCGCAATATGGTGGGCGAGAATTACAATCTCGGCACGCCGCCGGACGGGTATGAATTCGGCCAGACCGCGCTTGCCGTTAAAAACATGGTCGTCCCCGATCCGGGCGGCAATGCCTATAACGTGGTCGACAACCTCTCGCTCGAGGTGAAGGCCGGCGAAGTCGTCTGTATCTACGGGCTGATGGGCGCCGGGCGGTCAGAGCTGATGGAGACACTGGCCGGGCGGCTGCACGCGGCCTCGGGCAGGATCGAGCTGAAAGGCGAAGAGATCTCGCATCTTTCCATCGCGCAGCGGATCGGGCGCGGGCTTGCGCTGGTGCCGGAAGACCGGCAGCGCGACGGGCTGGTGCAGACGATGTCGGTGGGGCAGAACCTGTCGCTCGCCTCGATCACCGCCTTTACCCGCGGGCTTTTCACCTCGCGAAGGGCAGAAAAGGCGCTGATCGCCGATTCGATCAAACGCGTTACCGTCAAGACCTCCGGGCCGGACGCCGCGATTGGCTCGCTTTCGGGCGGCAACCAGCAAAAGGTGGTCATTGGCAAGATGATGGCGACCAATCCGCAGGTTATCTTGCTGGACGAGCCGTCGCGCGGGATCGATATCGGCGCCAAGGCCGAGGTGTTCCGCCTGCTCGCCGATGGCGCGAAACGGGGCCTCGCCGTGGTCTATACGACATCGGAAGTCAGCGAATGCCTGTCGATCGCGCATCGCATCATCGTCATGCACAAGGGCCGGATCACGGCTGAATTCGGCGCAGACGCCACCAAAGAAATGATCATGGCCGCCTCTGGCGAACAGCACGCGGCTTAAGAGCGAAGTTCGGGGAAAACAGAACAATGTCCGACACCACCAAACCCGCCACCGCCACCAGGAGCGAAGGTTTCAGCCTGCTGAAGCTTCTGCTTGAAGGCCGGGCTTTCTTCGCTCTGATCGTGATTGTCGCGGTCTTTTCATATCTCTCACCGAATTACTTCACGACTTCGAACTTCCTGATCATGGCCAGCCAGGTCGCGATTTTCGGACTGCTGGCCATCGGCATGCTGCTGGTGATCCTGAACGGCGGCATCGATCTGTCGGTCGGCTCGATCCTCGCGCTGTGCGGCGTAATCGGCGGCGCGCTGATGCAGGGCGTCGAGATCGACGCGCTTGGCGTGATCCTCTATCCGCCGGTCTGGGCGGTTGTGGTGATCACCCTGGTCGTGGGCGCGCTGGTCGGCGCGGTCAATGGCGTGCTGGTTGCCTACCTGAAGGTTCCTGCCTTTGTCGCCACGCTGGGCGTGATGTATGTGGCGCGGGGCGTCGCCCTTCTGATGACCAATGGCCTGACCTATAACCGCCTCGCAGGCTCGCCCGATCTGGGCAATACCGGCTTCAAATGGCTGGGATCCGAGCGGATCGCCGGCGTGCCGATCTCGGTTCTGGTGCTGGCTTTCTGCGCGATCATCGCCTGGCTGGTGCTCAGCCGCACCGCTTTTGGCCGCTGGCTCTATGCCTCGGGCGGCAATGAGCGCGCGGCGGAACTGTCGGGCGTGCCGGTGAAATTCGTCAAGGTCACCGTCTATACGCTGTCGGGGATGCTTTCGGCGGTGGCGGGTCTGGTCCTGTCGTCGCAGCTGACCTCGGCCGGCCCGACCGCAGGCACGACTTACGAGCTGACCGCGATTGCCGCGGTGGTGATCGGGGGCGCCGCCCTGACCGGCGGGCGCGGCACCGTGCTCGGCACCATGCTCGGCGCTTTCGTGATCGGCTTCCTGTCGGCGGGCCTCGTGATCACCGGCGTCTCGTCCTACTGGCAAACCGTTTTCACCGGCGGCGTGATCGTGCTCGCCGTGCTGATGAACTCGATCCAGACCGGCAAAGGCGGGAGGAAAGCCTGAGCCTGATCTCCTTCGCCCCGGGCGCATGGCATTTTCCCGCGCCCGGGGCAAAGACCGCAAGACCGCATGCAACCCCTGGGAGGATTACACATGCTTAAACTGACCCGCCGCGCGCTGATGGGTGCTGCCGCCGCTCTGCCGATGATGGCTTTCGCCGCATCGGCCGAAGGCCTGATCACCATCATCGTCAATGACCCGGCGAACCCCTATTGGTTCACCGAGGGCGAAGTCGCCAAAGCGACCGCAGAAGAGCTTGGCTACACCGCCAATGTCTCCTCGCATAAAGGCGACACCAATACCGAGAGCACCCTCGTCGACACCGCCATCACCAATAAGTCGGTCGCAATCATCCTCGACCCGGCCAATGCCGATGGCTCGATCGGTGCGGTTCAGAAAGCCGTCGATGCCGGCATTCCGGTCTTCCTCGTGAATGCCGAGATCAACCAGGAAGGTCTGGCCAAGGGTCAGCTCGTCTCGAATAACGCTCAGGGCGCAGCTCTGGGTGCCCAGCAATGGGTCGAGGCCGTTGGCGACGCGGGCAAGTTTGTTGAACTGTTCGGCAACCCGGCTGACAACAATGCCGCGACCCGTTCGAACGGCTATGAAACCGTCATCACCCAATATCCGGATCTGGTGAAAGCCGGTCAGGAAGTGGCAAACTGGGATCGCACCCAGGGCTACCAGAAGACCCAGTCGCTCCTGCAGGCGAACCCGGATGTCATCGGCCTGATCGCCGGCAATGACGAAATGGCTCTGGGCGCGATTGCCGCGCTGAAAGAGGCCGGCAAGCTGGCTCAGGTCAAAGTCGGTGGCTTCGACGGCTCGCCCGACGCGGTCGAGGCAATTAAGGCCGGTGAGCTGCAATACACCGTTCTCCAGCCGGTCGCGATCTTCTCGCGCGAAGCTGTGGTTCAGGCCGACAAGTTCATCAAAACCGGCGAAACCGGCGCGGCATCGGAAAAGCAGCTGTTTGACTGCCTGCTGATCACCGCGGACAATGTCGACAAATACACCGCTCCCTTCGTTCTGTCGGAGTGAGCCCCGGTGCGGGCCGGTCCCCGGCCCGCCGCTTTTACCTTCTGCCGGTGCCGGATTGTTCCGGCCCGGCTTTCCCTCCGCTGAACATCGCCGTCGTTTGCCTTTCGGGTAAAATGCAGTAACCGGCTGGCGGGAGGCCCAAATGTCCGAGCAAAAATACTGGTCAGATCCGCTGCAGGATTCGCGCCCTGATCTTCTGGGCGGAGATGCGATTCCGTCTGACAGCCGCCATGCCCGCCAGATCGCGCGGCGCCAGCTGATCGCGGAGACGGTGATCGCCGAGGGCTCGATGCGGATCGAGGATCTGACCTCGCGTTTCGGGATCAGCCTGATGACGGCACATCGCGATCTTGATGACCTCGCCGGGCGCGGGCTTTTGCGCAAGATGCGCGGCGTGGTCTCGGCTGCACCGACAAGCCTGATCGAGGCCTCAGATCTGTGGCGCACTTCCCGTCAGGGCGCCGAGAAACGCGCCATCGCCGCCATGGCCGCAGCGGAGCTGGAGCCGGGTCAGGCCGCGTTCTTCGATGACAGCACCACCGTGTTCGAGATGGTGCCGCATCTGACCACCCGCGTGCCGCTGACCGCGATCACCAATTCACTGACGCTGATGAATGCGCTGCGCTCAACGCCGCATATCACCCTGCTCGGCCTGGGCGGGCAGTTGCACAACTGGTGCAACGCCTTTCTCGGGCCGGTGACCGCGACCAGCATCCGCGCACTCCGCGCCGATCTCGCCTTCATGTCCACCGCCGCGATCACCGATGGCCAGGCCTTTCACCAAAGCCCCGAGATGACCGAGATCAAGCGCGCCATGCTCAATTGCGCTGATCGCCGCATCCTGCTGGCCGATCATTCCAAATTTACCCGCCGGGCGCTGCATTCCATGGCCGCCTTGCGGGACTTCGACCTGGTGATCGTGGATGACGGGCTGGACCCGGCGCTTGCCAGCCAGCTCCTGCGTGAGGGGGTGCGGTTGAAACTCGCGCCGCTCGCGGGGGATGATCCGGCAATGTAACATCACTTGATGTTATATTAACATCATGAGATGGTGCATTCCGTAGGGCCGCCCATGTTGCGCGGTCGGGAGATCTGTTTCATGGCTGATCACGGTCCCTGCCTTCTCGGCATCGACAATGGGCTGACAGTGACCAAAGCGGTCGTGTTTGACGCCATGGGCAACCCGCTTGCTGTGGCGCGGCGGCGTCTGCCGCAACTGATGCCCCGCCCCCGCCATGTCGAACGCGATATGAACCAGCTCTGGGCCGCGACGGCCGAGGCGATTTCCGAGGCGCTCGCGCTCTCGGGCCGCGCCGGTGATATAGCGGCGGTGGCGGCAACGGCGCATGGCGACGGGCTTTATCTTCTCGACCGCGATGGTGCGGCGCTTGGGCCCGGGGTCTTGTCCCTCGACAGCCGCGCGGCGGATCAGGTGGCAGCATGGGAGGCGAATGGCATCTCTGCCCGTGCGCTGGAGCTGTCGGGCCAGATGCCGCATGCCTCGGCGCCGACTGCGCTTCTGGCCTGGCTCCAGGCGTATGAGCCGGAACGGTTCGCGAAGATCGGTCATATCCTCGCCTGCAAAGACTGGCTGCGCTATTGCCTTTCGGGCGTGATCGGCACCGATCTGACCGAGGCGAGCACCTGTTTCACCAATGTTCACAGCCAGGATTATGACCCTGAAATCCTGAGGCTTTTCGGGCTTGAGGCATTGTCACACGCGCTGCCGCCGGTCGCGCTGCCCGATCAGATCATAGGCCAGGTCACCGCTGCCGCCGCCAGGCTGACGGGGCTGCGCGAGGGCACGCCTGTTGTTGCCGGGCTGCATGATGTGACCGCCTCGGCGCTTGGAATTGGCGGGCATGGTGCGGGACGCGTCGCGATTGTTGCCGGCACCTATTCGATCAATGAAACCGTCTCGAACACGGCCAAAACCGATGCGCGCTGGTTCTGTCGCAACGGGCTGCGGAAAGGCGAATGGAACAATATGTCGATCTCGCCGGCCTCGGCGGCGAATTACGACTGGTTCCTTGATACGCTTTGCGGCGGTGACCGGGCAAAGGCCGAGGCAGGCGGCGAGAGCTTTCACGCGCTGATCACGCCCGAGATCGAAGCCGCGTTCCAGCGCCCTTCGACCCTGATGTTCCACCCCTATCTCTTCGGCAGCCCCCATGGTGCAGGCGCTTCGGCCAGTTTCCTCGGGCTGCGCGGCTGGCATGACCGCGGCGATATGCTGCGTGCTGTGATCGAGGGGATCGCTTTCAACCACCGCATCCATGTCGATGCTTTGCGCGATGGGTTTCAGCCGGAAACCGCGCTGCTGACCGGGGGCATTTCACGCAATCCGCTTTTCGCCCAGGTCTTCGCGGATGTTCTGGGCCTGCCAGTCACGGTGACGGCGACCGAGGAACCCGCCGCCTGGGCGGCAGCGCTTTGCGCAGGCTCGGGCGTGGGGCTTTTTGACAGCCCGACCGCCGATCCGCGTGACCTTGCAGCGCTTGGCAAGACCTGGGCGCCCGATCCGGCCCGCAGCGCCCGGATGGACGCGCGCTACCGGCTGCATTGCGATCTTGCCGCCTCGCTCGCGCCGCTCTGGCCGCAGCTGGAAGCGCTGGCATGAGCAGCGCCGCCGGAAAACCGGGGCGTCGCGACGAGATCGCCGCACTGGTGATCGAGAAAGGCGAGGTCCGGATCGACGATCTGGTCCAGGCCTTCGGCGTCTCGCGCATGACGATCCACCGCCATATCGAAGACCTCGCGCGGCAGGGGGTTCTGCGCAAACTGCATGGCGCGGTCTCGGCCCAGCCTTCGGGCGTCTATGAAAGCCTGATCGCCTGGCGCGAGACCCATGCCGCCGGCGCCAAGGCCGCGCTGGCCCGCGCGGCTCTGGCGGAAATCCAGCCGGGCCAGGCGGTGATCCTTGACGACAGCACCACGGTCGCCGCGCTTGGCCCCCATCTGGGCCAGATCGACCCGCTGACGGTGATCACCAACAGCCTTGGCATGATGCAGCGCCTTTCTGGCCCCGAGGGGCCGCAACTGATCGCTTTGGGCGGCGATTATCACCCGACCTATAACGCCTTTATCGGCCATCTGTGTGAGACCGCGCTGGCCGGGCTGCATGTCAATCTCGCGATCTGTTCTGCCTCGGGCGTTTCGGGGGCCACGGCGCTGATCCAGGACGCGCGGGCGGTGCGCGTCAAGCAGGCGATGCTGAAAGCGGCGTCGCGGCGCGTCCTGCTTCTTGACCATACCAAATTCGGCAAACTGGCGCTGCACCGCTTTGCCGATCTTACCGAATTCGATGCGGTCTATGTGGATCGCGGCCTTCCCGATGCTACGGAACGCGATTTACGTGCGGCGGGTGTTCCCCTGATCCTGGTGGATGAGAATGAGTGATATACAAGATATTGACGTGCTGATCCTCGGCGCCGGGGTCAATGGCGCCGGTACCTTCCGCGACCTCGCGGAACAGGGGCTGAGCGTGGTGATCGCGGATAAGGGCGATTTCAGTTCGGGCACCTCGGCGGCGCCGTCGCGGCTGATCCATGGCGGTATCAAATACCTTGAGACGGGTGAATTCGGCCTGGTCGCGCAATCAACGCTGGAGCGCAACCTGCTGCTCAGGAACGCGCCACATGCAGTGCATCCGCTGCATACGGTGATCCCGATCTTTTCTTGGTTCAAAGGCATTCCGGCGGCGATCCGGACACTGTTCGGATCGACCACCGCGCCCCGGTCGCGGGGGGCGGTGCTGATGAAGATCGGCCTCAGCCTCTATGACTTCTATGGCGCGAAGCGCCGGGTGATGCCGAAACACAGCCTCTGGTCGAAAAAGCGCGCGCTGAAGGAGGTCCCGCCGCTGACGCCGAAGATCGTTGCGGCCGGCACCTATTATGACGCGACGGTGCGGATGCCAGAACGCCTGGTGCTGGAACTGCTGATGGATGGCAAGCGCGCCAATCCGAATGCCGAGGTGCTGAACTACGCGACCGGTCTTGCCACTGAGGGCGATGTAATCCGCCTTACCGCAGCGGACGGCACCGCGCGCGCCTTCCGCCCCAGGATCGTGCTGAACGCAGGCGGGCCCTGGATCGACCGGGTCAATGCCCAGCTGGGGCTGAGCACAAAACTGATCGGCGGCACCAAAGGCTCGCATATCCTGCTGGATCATCCCGGAGTCATTGCCGCGCTGAACGGCCGGATGATCTATTTCGAGGCCGATGACGGGCGGATCTGCCTTGTCTTCGACTATCTTGGCCGGGCGCTGGTGGGGTCGACCGATATCCGCGCGGCGGATCCGGATGATGTGCGCTGCGAAGAGGATGAGATCGACTATTTCATGCAGGCGATTGCTTCGCTGCTGCCAGGGCTGAGTTTCTCGAAGGATCAGATCGTCTATGCCTATGCCGGGATCCGGCCGCTGCCGGCCTCGGATGCGGCGAATCCCGGGTTGATCAGCCGCGATCATTCGGCGCCGGTGATCGAAGCCGAAGGCGCGCGGACCTGGCCGGTGATTTCGCTTGTGGGCGGCAAATGGACCACTTTCCGGGGCTTTTCGGAAGAAGTGGCCGATGTGGTGCTGAAACGGCTCGGGCAGCCGCGAAAAGTGTCAACGCAGGATCTCGCCATTGGTGGCGGGCGCGACTATCCGGCGGATCAACCGGCCTGGGTGGCGCAGGTCGCAAGCGAGACCGGTGCCGGCCAGGGCAGGGTGAAGGCGCTGTTCGCGCGGTATGGCACAACGGCGCGCGCGGTGGCAAAGGCCGAAGGGTCGCGCCCGATCACGCTTTCGGATGCGCCGGATTATTCCCTGCAGGAACTGGGCTGGATCATCCGCAACGAACAGGTCGTGCATCTGGATGACCTGGTCAAACGCCGCACGGCGCTGTCGGTGACCGGTGTGCTGACCGATGCCAGTCTTGAACAGGCGGCGGGCGTGGCTGCCGCCGCGCTCAACTGGGATGAGGCGCGGCGGGCCATGGAAGTTGAGCGGGCGCGGGAGGATCTTAAATCCCGCAACCGCCTGCGGCTGAAATGATCAGCCGTTGATTTTGGCTTCGAGGTCGCGCATCGCCTTGACGGCTTCTGCGGCCTCGGCGCCTTTCTTGACGAAATGCGCGTGGTAAAAGCCTTCCAGCACTTCGACCGGCTGGAAGTTATGCGGCGTCAGCGAGACGGAATAGACCGGCACTTCGGTCTCAAGCCCGACTTGCACCAGGCCGTCCACCACCGCACCAGCGACGAAGTCATGGCGGTAGATGCCGCCATCGACAACCAGGGCCGCAACCACGATGCCTTCATATTTGCCGGTTTTCGCGAGCTTTTTCGCCACCAGCGGCGCCTCGAGCGCGCCGGGCACGTCAAAGACGTCGATCCCGGTGCCGGGCAGCACTTTCTCCGCACGCTCGGTAAAGCCTTTCAGCGCCTGATCGACGATTTCAGAATGCCAGCGGGCACGGATGAACGCGATGCGCGGGGATTTAGAGGAGGAGTTATCAGTCATTTCGGAACCTATCCGTTGAGTTAACGTCTTCGGCCCCAGAGCATTGCCCGCCTGACAGACCGGCGAAGCCGGGTTTCCCATCAGACAGGTTCTCTTTCATCCGGACTATACCGTCGGCCCCGGAATTTCACCGGATCTGCTGACCCTCTCCCACCGGGAGAAGCGCTCGCGGGCTATAACCGCCGGTGGGGAATCTCACCCCGCCCTGAGAACTCCTAAGGGCTAACATGAGAGAAAATATGAAATCAAGGCCCGGCCGCGCATTGCCGCTCTTGTGATCCTCACAAGAACAAATAAGCATTGCCGCCGAAGACCCGGGAAAGCGGTCGGTCCGATACAGCTATGTCAGATTGACCACTCGGACCGGAAAGTTCAGTTAAACACGGTTCAAGACCGGAATAGTGCCGGCATCCGACAGAACCGCGCCAGCAGGAGTAACCGATGATCAAGCGGCTCATAATTGCAGTCATTCTTTTGGGAATAGTCGTCGGCGGAATCGTCTGGTTCAAGTTCTTTCGTGACGAGATGATTGCGCAATTCCTCGGGGGGATGGTGCCGCCGCCGGTCGCGGTCAATGCCGAACCGGTGCAGCCGGTGACATGGGAGCCGGGCATCGACGCCATCGGCACTTCGCTGTCGCGCCAGGGGGTCGATCTGGCAATTGAGAGCGGTGGTCTGATCCGCGCGGTGCAATTTGCCGCCAATGACAAGGTCACCGAAGGTCAGATGATGATCCTGATCGACGATGACAGCGAGAAGGCGCAGCTCGGATCTGCCGAGGCGGCGCTCAAAGTCGCCCGCGCCGAGGAAAGCCGCGCCCGCACCCTGTCGGATCGCGGTGTCGGTGCCGCGACCACGCTGGAAAGCGCCGAGGCCCAGGTCGAAAGTGCTGCGGCGCAGGTGGCGATTGCGCAGACTGCGCTTGATCGCAAAACCCTGAAAGCGCCCTTTGCCGGGGTGATCGGCATCCCGCGGGTCGAGGTCGGGCAATATGTCTCGGCCGGCGAAATCTATGCGACGCTGCAGGATCTCAGCCGGATGCGGGTCGATTTCTCGGTTCCTGAACAACAGCTTGCCGTTCTGAAGATGGGCGGTGCGGTGACTGTCACCTCAGAGGTCGGCGATTTTTCCGCCACCGGCACCATCACCGGGATCGAGCCGCGCGTTGACCCGAATACCCGCATGGTTTCGGTCCGGGCCGAGGTCGAAAACCTCTCGGGCGGGCTGGTTCCGGGACAGTTCCTGCGCGTACGCATCACGCTTCCGAAAGAGGAAGGCGTGATCGCGGTGCCGCAAACGGCGGTCAGCTCTTCGCTTTATGGCGATACGATCTATGTGATCCAGGGCGGCGAGACGGCAGAAGAGCAGAAAGTCGAGCAGGTCTTCGTGAAGCTTGGTCGCCGCGCCGGCGGCCGGATCGAGGTCACCGAAGGGATCAAGGCGGGAGACCTGATCGTGACCTCGGGTCAGAATCGTCTGACCTCGGGCGCGCGGGTCAGGGTCGACAATTCGGTCGATCTGATGCCCAAAGCCGAAACCCAGGCTGAATAAGGGGAAACGGATGCATTTTTCTGAGATCTTCATCCGACGCCCGGTCCTTTCGACGGTCCTTGGCGCCCTGATCCTGTTTATCGGCCTCGCTTCGGTGGTGAACCTGCCGGTGCGCCAATATCCCGAGGTCGAGGAATCGGTCATCACCATCAGCACCGTCTATGCCGGTGCCGATGCCGAACTGATCCAGGGCTTTATCACTTCGCCCATCGCCTCGGCGGTCTCGACCACCGAGAATGTGGATTACATCACCAGCGCCTCGCGGCAGTCGGTCTCCACCGTCACAGTGCAGATGAAACTGGGCGCCGACCCGGATATCGCGCTGACCGAGGTCATGTCCAAGGTCAACCAGGTCCGCGGCAATCTTCCTTCCGACGCCGATGATCCGGTGATCCTGAAAGGCACCGGCCAGACCTTCGCGCTGATGTATCTTGCGGCGCAGAACCCGAATATGTCGCCCGAACAGCTGAATGAATATCTGGAACGCGTGATCAGCCCCAGGGTGACCAATATCCAGGGCGTGGCTCAGATGGATATTCTGGGCGGCCAGGAATTCACCATGCGGGTCTGGCTTGATCCGCTGAAACTCTCGTCGCGCGGCGTGACGGCGGCCGAGGTGCTTGGGGCGATCAGATCATCGAACTTCCTCTCGGCACCGGGCAAGACCGAGAACGAATATTTCGTTTATTCGCTGACGCTTGCCTCGACGCTGCAGGACGCCGAAGCCTTTGGCGAGCTGCCGCTGGTATCGGGTGAGAATGGCGTTGTGAAGCTGCGCGATGTCGCGCGGATCGAACTGGCCTCGGGCGAGCCGGAAGGGATCGTGACCTTCAAGGGCCAGCCCGGCACCTTTATCGGCATCATTCCTGCACCGGGCGAGAACCAGCTCGATGTGGCCTCGAACGTGCTCGAGGCGCTGCCAGAGCTGCAGGCCACGCTGCCCCGAGGCATGGAAATCACCATGGTCTATGACAGCACCGAGACCATCGCCGCCTCGATTTCCGAAGTGTTCAAGACCATCGCCGAGGCGGTCGCCATCGTGGTGGTGGTGATCTTGCTGTTCCTCGGGTCGTTCCGCTCGGTGCTGATGCCGATCGTCACCATTCCCCTGTCACTGATCGGGGTCTGCGCGATCATGCTGGCGCTTGGCTATTCGATCAACCTGCTGACGCTTCTGGCAATGGTGCTGGCAATCGGCCTTGTGGTGGATGACGCTATCGTCGTGGTGGAAAACATCCACCGTCACATCGACGAGGGTCTGTCGCCACCCAAAGCTGCAATTCTGGGGATGAAAGAGATCACCGGCCCGGTGATCGCGATGACGATCACGCTTGCCGCCGTGCTGGCGCCGCTGGCCTTTACCGGCGGTCTGACCGGGTCGCTGTTCACCGAATTCGCACTGACACTCGCCGGATCGGTGATCATTTCGGGGGTCATCGCGCTGACCATCACCCCCGCGATGTCGGCGCGTCTGCTGACCCATGGCGAGCCGGGGCGCTTTCAGAGGATCGTCGACAAGACGCTGAACGGGCTTGCGAACTGGTATGAGCGGCGCATCTCTTCGTCGCTGGATTACCGGCCCGTGACACTTCTGATGGTGGTCTCGTTGCTGGGCGCGACGGGCTTCATGCTGATGAACACCTCGTCGGAACTGGCGCCCGAAGAAGACCAGGGCGCGCTGTTCGCGCTGATGAATGCGCCGCGCTACGCGACGCTGGATTACACCCAGGCCTTTGCCACGGAGATCACCAACCGCACAAAAGATATCGAAGAGGTCGAGACCTATTTCTCGGTCGCCGGGATGGGGACGCCGAATACCGGTTTCTATATCTGGGCGCTGAAGGACTGGGCCAATCGCGGTCGCAGCCAGGAAGAGATCAAACAGCAGATCCAGGGCGTTCTCGACAATGCGCCGGGGATGCAGAGCTTCGTCTTTGCACCGCCCTCGCTGCCCGGCGCAGGGGGTGGGCTGCCGATCTCGATGGTGATCCAGTCGATCCACGCCCCCGAACGCGTGGTCGAAGTCGCGGATGAGATCTACCAGAAGGCAATGGCCAGCGGCCTCTTCATCGTCGTGCAGAACTCGATGTCGTTTGACGCACCCCAGGTGCGGGTGACGATTGACCGTGACCGCGCAGCCAATCTTGGCGTTTCGGTCTCGGATATCGGCACCACCCTGGGCCTCCTGGTCGGCGGTGGCGCAGTGGCGCAGTTTGACCGCGATTCGAACAGCTATGATATCGTGACCCAGGTCCCGTCTGAATGGCGCGACAACCCCGAGCGGCTGAACGATTTCTTCGTACGGTCTTCTTCGGGCGCGATGCTGCCTTTGTCTGCGGTGATCAATCTTGCCCCGGGTGTCGCCGCCTCGTCGATCGAGCAGTTCAACCAGCTTAACTCGGCCACGCTGTCGGCTATGGCTATGCCGGGCATTGCCAGCGGAACGGCGCTGGCAAAGCTTGAGGAGATTGCCGCAGAAGTACTGCCGGATGGCTTTTTCATCGACTATTCCGGCCAGTCGCGTCTGGAAAAGACCGAAGGCAACACGATCATGCTGGCGTTCGGAGCGGCAATCATCGTGATCTATCTGGTTCTGGCCGCGCAGTTCGAAAGCTTCCGCGATCCCTTCATCATCATGATGTCGGTGCCGCTGTCGATTTTCGGCGCGCTCCTGCCGCTGTATATGGGGGCGAGCACGCTCAACATCTACACCCAGGTGGGTCTGATCACACTGATAGGTCTGATAACAAAACACGGGATCCTGATGGTGGAATTTGCCAATCAGCAGCGTGAAGATCACGGGCTTTCGCGGCGCGCGGCGATTGTCGCGGCGGCGAAAACCCGTCTGCGCCCGATCCTGATGACCACGGCGGCCATGGCGCTGGCCGTGGTGCCGCTGATCATCGCGGAAGGCGCGGGGGCCGCGGCACGGCAGGCAATGGGTCTGGTGATCTTCACCGGCCTTCTGATCGGGACGCTCTTCACCCTCTTCGTGGTGCCGATGTTCTACACGCTGATCTCGCGTTCGGACGCGGCTTACGCCCTGCACAAACGGCAGGTGGAGCAGCAATTCGGGTCCACCCCGGCACATTGAGCCGGCAAAACACACCGGAAAGGAGGGCTCCGGCCCTCCTTTTTCTTTTCGCGCTCCCATGCCGGTGGCGTGGTTTCTCCGCCCGATGGCTATAAAATCTTCACATTTTTCATGGAAGCTCGCCGCCAGGATCATGGCCCTGGCGCCATTCCGCCTGCAAATCCGCCTGTTTCTGGCAGAAGTGCTTGCGGCTGGCGCCGACATGAAGAAAACTTACGCTGCACCGGGGCGTGCGCGACGGCGGGATAATCGCCCGCTCGCAGCTCCGGACCGGCAATTATGGGAACACGGGTGAAACTCGGTCACGTCACAGCGCGGCAGACGCGCAGGTCAGTCGGCATATCATGCCGCGCCCCCGCCAGATCGCGGGGCACCTGCAACACGGGTGCCACCGGCGCAGGCCGTGGCACCTCTTCTGCCGAACCGGCCGCCGCGCCGGGCCCCTCGGATGAGGGCTCAGGCAGTATAGGGCGAAGTCTCGACGCCCAGCCCCCCGCGCCCCGACGAAGGGAAACCTTCGCAAGAAGGCCCCTCTTACTGCTGATCCCCCTGCCCTGCCTTTCTGCGGGCACTCTCATCAATCTTTACCACAACCGCGCCGGGATGATCCCTGCGCGGCTTTCTCACTTCGGAGCCAAGCCTCGTGTTATTTGAATGGATGTCTGACCCGGCCGCCTGGGCCGGCCTCGCGACACTGATCGTTCTTGAGATCGTCCTGGGGATCGACAACCTCGTCTTCATTGCTGTCCTGGCGGATAAACTGCCGCCGCATCAGCGCGACAAGGCCCGTATCATCGGCCTGTCCCTGGCATTGGGCATGCGTTTTGTGCTGCTGGCCTCGATCGCCTGGATCGTGACGCTGCAATCGAACCTGTTCACCATATTCGGACACGGTTTCTCGGGGCGCGATCTCATCCTGATCTTTGGCGGCCTGTTCCTGCTGTTCAAAGGCACGATGGAGCTGCATGAGCGGCTGGAGGGGCATTCCGGCCGAAAAGAGGGTTCTGTCGTCCAGGTCGCCTTCTGGCAGGTCCTTTTGCAGATCGTGGTGCTGGATGCGGTGTTTTCGCTGGATTCGGTGATCACCGCCGTCGGCATGGTTCAGCATCTTTCCATCATGTATATCGCCGTGCTCGTCGCGATGGCGGTCATGCTTCTGATGTCGAAGACGCTGATGAATTTCGTCTCGAAACACCCGACCGTGGTCATCCTCTGCCTTGGCTTCCTGATGATGATCGGTTTCTCGCTGATCGTTGAGGGCTTCGGCTTCCACATCCCGAAAGGCTATCTCTACGCCGCCATCGGGTTCTCGGTTGGCATCGAGGCGCTGAACCAGATCGGACGGGCGAACCGCGAACGCTACATCACCTCGGGCGACCTGCGTGACCGCACCGCCGAGGCCGTGTTGCGGCTTCTGGGCGGGCGCAAGGGCGAGGATCTGGGCGGCACTGCGGATGTGATCGCCGACCGCGCGGCCGAGCAGGCGCTGTTCGCGCAGGAAGAGAAAGAGATGATCCAGGGTGTTCTGGGTCTCACCGACCGGCCTGCGACCTCGGTGATGACACCGAGGAATGAGATCGACTGGATTGATCTTGATTCCGACGAGGCGAAGATCCGCGAACAGATCCTTGATCAGAAGCATGCCCGCTTTCTGATCGCGCGTGGCAGCCTGGATGAGTTTTCCGGCGTGGCGCTGGCGCGTGATCTGATGCGCGATCTGCTGACGGATGGTCATATCAGTGTCGAGCGTTCGGTGCGCGAGCCGCTGGTGCTGCATGAAAGCGTCTCGGTGCTGCGCCTGATGGAGCAGCTGCGCCGCGCCCCGGTGCAGCTTGCGGTGATCGTTGACGAATTCGGCTCGCTCGAAGGGATCGTCACCCCGACCGATGTGCTGGAGGCGATTGCCGGCGACTTCCCCGACGAGGATGAAGAGCCCCTGACCGAGGAACGCGCCGAGGATGGGTCCTGGCTGGTCGATGGCTGGATGGATGTCCGCCGCGCCTCGCAGCTTTTCGAGGCCGATCTTGAGGATGAAACCGAACGCTATTCGACCCTCGCCGGCTATATCCTCTGGCGGCATGGAAATATGCCGGTGGAAGGAGAAAAGCTGGAATTCGACGGGCTGGAATTCGAGATCGTCGCGATGAACGGCCGCGCCATAGACAAGGTCCGCGTCCGCCGGTCTGAAACGGTGTGAGCATGTCTGTAAGAGTTTAACAAAAACAGAGGCTTAATTTTCTTGGTGGAAGGAAGAGCTGCGGTCACAGTGAGGGATAGTGCACCGATGGCCGCAGCTCTTCCGGACAATGCCACCCGAAATGATCCGTTTTCCACATATTGGCGCCCTGTATCGCTGGCTTGCCGATACCACCGGCAGCGTGACGATCTTTTTCGTGGTGATCTTTCCGATCCTGATGCTGATCGGTGGCCTGGCGACAGACGCCGTGCGGCTCAATGCCCAGAAACGCTATACCCAGTCTCAGGCTGATCTTGCCGCTCAAAGCGCGGCGCGGTTCCTGCCCGATCCGGTGAAGGTGCGCGCCACCGCACGCAAGGTGGTGGCTGCGAATACGCTCTATGGCGAGATCCAGTTGCAGAATTCGGATATCCTGCTCGGCAGCTACAGCGCGCAAGGCGGGTTTGTGCCACATGCGAACCAGGCCAATCCGACCGGCGCCAGCGCGGTGATGGTAAAGGTGCCCTCGCGTTACCATCCGCTGCTTCTTGGCCCGGTCATGCGCGATGAGAATGTGGTGATCAGGCGCTCGGCCGTGGCGGGGCAACAGACTGTGGTGGTCTTCACGCTGCGCAACCGCCTGCTCGGAGTAAACACCCGCAAAGCGATCCTCGATCCCGTGCTCTCGGGCCTTGGGATCGGGCTGAACGTGTCGGTTCTCAGCTATGAAGGGCTGGCGAATACCAGGGTCAAAGTCGAGGATCTTCTGTCACTGGTCTCGCTTGGCCTCGCAACCGAGGTCTTCACCTTCAACGATGTGCTGCATCTGCCCCTGAGCGCGCCGCGCCTTTTTGCCGGGCTTGTACAGACCGGAGGTCTGCCGGCGGGCGCCCTGCCTGCGGCGGCGCGTGGCGGCCAGCCGGTTACCCTGGCCGAGGTGATGAACATGTCGCCGAGCCTGCTGAACGCCAGGATCGGGGATGTGCTGCCCGATGTAACGGTGAATTCCTTCGATCTGGTGATGGCCTTCCTTGGTCTTGCCGCCGATCCCAAAGAGAGGCTGGATATCGGCACCGGGCTCAATCTCGGGCCGCTGGCCAATGTCGGGCTGAAGATCGGCCTGGTGCGCCCGCCGGCGATCGGCATTGGCCGCATCGGCGACACGCTGCCGCCGCGTGCGTCGGTGGCGCAGGTCGATGTGGCGCTTGGCGCAGATACGATCAATGCAGGCAATACCGCACTCTTGCGGGTCGCTCTGAATGTCGCCGTGGGAACAGCAGATGCCACCGCGCTCAGCCTCAATTGCGGTGCGAGCCAACCCTCGGATCAGCTCGCACTCTTCCGGGCCGAGACCGCGCCGGTCGAGCTGGCACTGAGGGTCGGTCTTCTCGATTCCCGTGCCAATGTCGCGCCCGCCGATATGAACCGTGTCAGGCTGGCGCGCGGGGTTAAGGATGTACCAATCCGCCTTGACCAGTTCCGCAAGCCGGTGCCGGTGCGCAACCCGCTGACCCTTCCCCGCCAGGTCGCCGATGTCAGCACTTTCCTCGATTCGGTCCGAAACGATCTGCAGGCCCAGGTGAATGCCAGGGCCTGCGAGGGAGGGCTGTTGTCCCTGCTCTCCTGCCCGCTGTTTACGGTGGTGAATGCGGCGGTCGCCGCGCTGCTATCGGTGCTCAGCGGGCTGATCAGCAGCATTTCCTCGCTCCTCGCCTCGCTGGGGGTGGATGCCATCGTGCAGGCTTTGCTGGATCTGCTGGGGATCAGCGTGGCCCAGGCAGATCTTATCCTCGACGACTACAGCTGCAGCACATCTGTCCTGCAATAAGCGGGGAACGGCCAGCACCAGGCTGCGGGCCGCCCCCTGCCCTCTTCCGCCACGGGCCCCGAAACCCGCCGGCCGGCCGCCTCGCGTTGATTTCCTGCAAAGACCAGGGAATGCCCCTTGCAAAACCCCTGCTCTGGCGCTATCCCGCCCCAATGGTCGGAGCGTAGCGCAGCCTGGTAGCGCACCTGCTTCGGGAGCAGGGGGTCGGAGGTTCGAATCCTCTCGCTCCGACCAATTTCCCGAATGATAGCTGTGGAGTTCAGTGAACTTCACCTTTACGGCACAGAAACCTTCCTTTCGCTCTGCTCTCGCCACTCACATAGGCCACTCGGCATGGCGTAGGTGAGATGTAGATATCATTGGTGGACTTGGAGGCCTATCGGCCGCGAACTCCACGAAAACCGCAGAAACGATGAGGTCCGCCGACTTCCCTGAGAGTTCAGAAAATCGACTTGGTCTGCTGTTGATGAATCTTGAGATTCATGGCTGCACTGGTATGGCAGAGGCCAATTGGCTTTGCGACCTGGGCATGGCTGCGCCGTCAAGTGTGGTCAGGCTGGGCGCCCATAGTAAGCCGCTTGTTTTCGAAGCAATCGAACTGGAACTGTCAGCGATACTTGAAACCGGAAAAATCCTGGCAGCCCGGGCGGTACGGCATCCGTTCATCGCCTACACTTTTGCGCGGATGGAGGAAAACCAGTTTGCGGACGATGGCCAAGTGGTTTTCAGCGTATTCTCCTACCTCATCAGCACTCCGCGCAGGGGCCTTTTCACACCGATGGTGCGAACTGCGGTTCACCGTCCAGCTCCAGCTAGTGGCCGACAGGGCGGAAAGGGGCCAGCGGCGGAACTGGCGGCAGACCGATGACCATTTGCCGAACTCTTCGGCAGGTTGCGCCACGGCGCACCGGTTCTTGTGTCGCGCTGTGCCTCGAACCAGTGGCGGCTTGCGCTCCGCCAGAAAATGCCAGCCAAAACGAGACGATGATCCGCACGCTTCCGCCCATTCGGGTGTCGGACGGCACGAATGAAGCCCTCGAAAAATGCCCCCTCACCGTCGGATATCAGGTTGCCGCCAAGCCCGTCTCCTAAGCAGAGATGAGCTTGAAACATAGGACACCTGCCAACAGAATCCCTTTTGTCAAAACGGCCTGATCCCCGGATCGCGCGCCTAGCCGCCGCTGGTCGCTCGCAGGCCGCGGCGGGTTTCGTCGGTCGACAGTTCACTGTTGAGTTTCTGGAATTGCCGCCGCGCCTCGGCGCGATCCCCGAGGTTCAGCCAGGAATAGGCCCGCAGCATAGCAAGGTCGCGGCGCAGACCGCCACCCAGCTGTTCAAGCGCGTCAAAATAGGCGATCGCCTGTTTGTAGCGCTTGTTCTTATAGGCATTCACGCCCCGCTGATCGAGGATCTGGCGCTCAATATCAAGCCGCTGTTTATGGGTAAAATCGGTCGATGCCGCGATGCGTGAGGCTTCCTCGGGCATTTGCATTTTCAGATGGGCCAGCGCCAGGCCATAGCCAGCATCCCGGCGCTGTTCCGCATTAAGCCCGGCCTTCAGCGCCGCTTTGAAGCTCTGCACTGCCTCCATCGGCTGGTTGAGATTATAGGCGCACCAGCCGCGCTGATAGATCACCGAAGTCACGCGTGAGCCGGAGGAAAGCGCAAGGCAGCGCGGCCAGTCCCCTGCCGCCACGGCAGCCTGAAAGCCGCTGCCGCCGGACCCGCCCTGAACAGCGGGCGCTTTGGCAACCGGTCGCGCCGGTACCGCTTCGCCAGAGGATGCCGGGGCCGGTGTTGCTTTCGGCGTCTTTCCGGCCGCGGGCGGCTCCACGGGCGCGGTCACCACGCCGGCGGGCGCGGCTATGTCATGGCCACGCCCGGCAAGCAACCGGCTGCGCAACGTCTGCAATTCCGGATCTATCGCGGGCAGGCGCTGGCCCACCTGCGACAGGAGGGCGAGGATCTCGGCCTCGCTTGCAACCGCATCGGCCTTTTCCAGCGTTGCGATCAGATCCGCCGTCACGACGCAGGTTCCCGCCACAGAACGATAGGTGCCAAACGCATCCGCCGCCCGCCCTGCTGCCGCCTGGGCCTCGGCAATGCGCCAGGCGTTGTTGATCCGGTTACAGCGCAAAAGTCCCGGCACCGACGAAGCCACCGAAATCGCCTGGCTGAGATTTCCCGCCGCCAGCGCAGCGTCAAACCGCATCTGACCATCCGCAGTCGCCAGCAGATCGGTCATCGCGGCAGGCGGCTCCCAGGACGGAAATTCCGCGCGTGTCGCGGCAATCAGCGCGCGGGCCTGGTCGATCTGCCCCGCCGCGATCAGGCGAAACATGTCATCAATCTCGGTCGAGGGGCCGGTCACCGTCAGCCTGCTCAAATCCGCAGGCGGTTTCCAGGCCGGGTATTTCAACTGCAACCGGCGCAGTTCGGCCTCGGTCGAAGCCTGATCCTTTTGCTGCACGTAAAAGCTGAGCGCCAGCAGTTCATCAGGGGCGGGCGCAGAAACCTCCTGGGCCGCAGCCGGGCCGGCTGCCGTCAGCAAAAGGGCGCAAAGCAGAAGGGAACGCATCATATCGGCACACATCTTTGAAAGCTGGAGGCCTGGACGACCAGCGCCATCAGATGCAGCGTGGCCGGATAATAGGGCTGATCGTCGGTAAAGCCGGGCATCACCGACCCGACCGCATTGCTGGTGACGCAATCGGCCAGCGCGCCGAGGGCCGCATAGCCGGGATGGGCGCTGCGTTCAAAAACGCCAGTGCCGACGGTGTCGAAAACCGTGGCAACGCCGCCAACATCCCCCGCCGCTGCCATCCGCGATGCATAGGCACGCACCGCCGGGCTTTGCGCCTGATCCGACCAGAGCGCGAAAAGCGGAATCCGCACGGCCTCGTAGCCGGAAACGCCGGAAAAGGGTTGCGGCGCCGGGGCCAAGCCCTGAGGCGTCACCATGACCCAATCCGGCACCGGGCCGCGCGCGGCCAGCGCCGCGATCAGCGTGTCTCCATCCGTGGCCAGCCGGGCAAGATCGGGCAGCGAGGCAAGGGCCGCGAGGTCGCGCAGCGCCCGCGCCATATAATAGGAAGGGTTGACGACTATCCCTTCATCGCGCCGGAAACCGTTGGTTCCTGGCAAGAGGATCAGCCTGCCGGACCCGTCCGGACAGGGCGCGATGCAGCGCCGCGCCAGATCACTTGCAATGGCCACCGCACGCGCAAGCCGGGCCTTGCCGTCGCTCAGCGGTGCCGCAAGGCTCAGCCCCCAGGCGTAGAAGAGATCGCCGTCACTTGCATTGTTGCGATCCGTGACATGCGGAGTGGCGTCGGGCCGCCAGCGCCAGGCCAGCAGCTCATCCTCGCGGATGGCGAGATTGGTTTCGGTCCAGCGGATGATCTGCGTCACCGCCGCATCATCGCCGAACAGCGCGGCAAGGGTCAGCCCATAGCCCTGGCCTTCGGAATGGCTGGCATCGCCCTGAAAACCGTCCACCACGCGACCGTCCGGCGCAAGGCAGAGGGCTTTCCACGCCCGCCAGCTTTCCTGCAACGGATGATCCGGTGCAAAGGGGCTGACACTGGCCATGGCGGCATGAGGTACAAATGGCATCGCAAGCGCTGCCCCCATTCCCGCCCCTAAGCCGGCGCCCAGAAAGGATCTGCGGTTCATCGCTCTTCCCGCCCCCGTCGGCTCAACAACACATAAAGCAAGGCCGGAATCGCCGAGAGAAGCGTCAGCCCCAGCATCGCAAGCGTGAACAGAAGCGGCGACCAGGAGGCGTAATTGCCCAGAGCCGTCCGCATCCCGGCTGCATCCGGCACGGTCAGCATGCGCGGCGGGCGGATCGGGGTCCAGACCTGCCAGCTGCCATCCGCCTGGAGCAAAGCGGCCTCTCCCTGGGCCATCGACGCCACACGCAGACGGTTCAGCGCCTCGCCGATCGCCTCGGGGGCCACGCCCGGGCCCAGCATCAGCCAGAGCTCACCACGTTCGTTGAAATCGGGGCGCAGCAACAGGGCCTGGCCCCGGCGCCCCTCCAGCCAGTCCGGCAGGCTCTGCGAAGTGCCGACGAAAGAGCTTTCACGCAACAGCCTGTATTCGTGCGCAAGCAGGGCAGAGGGCGAAAAACTCTGCCAGAGATCCCGGATAAAGCCCCCGACTGCGGCAGGATCCTCCGGCTGCCCGGGCGCCTCGGGATCCGCATCTTCGACGAGGGTGAAGGCAGAGGTACTGGTCGCGCGACTACCGGTTGCGGGCGTTGCGCCAGGGGCCGGCTCTGCGGCAACCTGCGGCGGATCGTTCAGCGGAAAGAGCACACGCTGCACGGTGCTCAGGCTGAGATCGGTCTTCTCGAAAGGCACCAGTCCGAAATCGCTTAACCCGACGACCTGCAGCCTGACCGTGCCGGACATTTCTGTCGCAGGGGCGAGTTCGGCCGCGATCCGCATAGCATCCTGTGCGAGTTTTTTAGATTCGATGGCACCCTCAGGCGCGATCACCCCCGACGGGTCCAGCCGCAACAATACGGCGGCAAGCCCCGGGAGCAGCATCGAAGGCGAGGGTGGGATGGTCAGACTGCTGTCGTTCAACACGGCCAGGAGATCCGCGCGGCGGACCGGGCAGGCACCGTCCGGCGGATTGCCGGGCACCATCATTTCAAAGGACAGCGTGTTGCGGCCCGGATGCAGCAGATTGGCGTTGAAGCTTACGGGCAGCACCGGCAGCACCTCGCCGCCATTCTGGTCAAGCGGCAAAAGCCGGATGGTCTCGTCATTGACCTTCACCAGCAGGATCGCACCTTGCGGCAGATTGCGGGCGAACCCGTAATGCAGATCAAGGCGGGCCTTCTGATTGGCCATCAGCAACCAGTCTGCGGGCAGCGAAAACGAAAGATCGCGTCGGAAATAATGTGTATTTCCAATCACATCTCCGATTCCCAGATCGGACAGAAAGGTCTTTTCCCCCGGCCTGATTGCAGGCGCGCTTTCAGGCAGCGCCGGTGGGAAGGCCGCCAGGAAGGGGGTCAGATCGGGCAGGGTACCGTCCTGATATTCCACCTGAAGCACCAGCCCGCGCCCTGCCCCGCGCCGCACCAGCGCGTTCGGCCGGTCCGAGCGGATCAGGGCCACAGTGGCGATTTCGCGGGTCTCGAAACCGTAGAACGAGGCCTGGGCGACGCGCCCGCCCGGCCCGAGCGCCCGGCCAAGCTGTTCCGACAGGCTGCGGATCAGCGCGGGATCGGTTGACTCATCGGCCAGCAAAGCGAGGTCACGCCCGCCGGCGGTCTCGCTTTGCGCGGCCAGCGCGAAGCCCGCCGCATCCGCAGGCAGAGCGCTGTCATCAATCAGGACACCGCTATTGGTCAGGTCGATCTCGGTCCAGACCCCGAATGTGGCCTCGGGGCCACAGAAAATCCGGTGCGGCTGCTGCAATGACAGTCTGATGCGGTTGGCGCCATGGATCAGCGCCGCAGTCTCGACCGTAACCCCGGTGAAATCCCCCAGCTGATCAAGTCTGATCCCAACCGGATCTGCATCATTCACCACGATCTGCATCATGGCCTGATCAGGAAGGACATTGACGCTGGAATGCAGGGTAAACTGCAGTGTTTCGGGCAGAACGGTCCCCGCAGGCAGGTCGAGGCGCAGTTCCACCCCGGCGGTTTCGCCGGTCAGGCGGATGATGCCGGGCGCCACAAGGCTCGCCCCCACCTGCACCCCATCGGGCAGGAGGGTCGCAGGCCAGGGCCGGATCAGCCAGCCCGTGCTGGCGGTGGCGCTGCCCGCGCTGCGGTCACGGTCAACCGGTGTCTGGGCAATTACGGCTTCTTCGCCGGGCGCGTCCTCCGGAACCTCTGCCTCTGCTTCGGTTTGCGCCGGTGCAGGCAGGCGGATGATCCCGTCATCCGGCGCATTCGTCTGATCGACGGGCAAGGTTTCGGCCGGAGTTTCGGCGGTGGCTTCGGCGGGGCTTTCCGCAAGAGTGGAAGGCAATGCGATCTGCGGGGTTTCGGCCCTGACCGGGCCAACCGCCGCAAAAAGGGCAAGGGCCAGCGAGGCCAGGATCAGCCTGCCCCCGCCGAAGACTCCTGTGATCAGCGGTGCGGTCATTGCGCTTTCTCCACACCGATAAAGGCCTCGGGGGCGAGCTTTGTCTGATCCAGCCGATATTCCTCCGCATCGAAATCGGCACCGAAGGTGACCAGATGTGCGGGTTTCGGGCTTTGCTTGGCGAAAAGGGCGGCACGGCGACGGCGGCCAGGCTCGCGCAGGAAATCGCCCAGCGTTTTCGGTAAAGAACTGATCGAGAGCCAGATCACATAGCCCAGTCCCATCAGCAGGCCTTTGCCCCGGCGGCTGTTCTGACGGATCGCCAGCCAGTTTTCAGACGAGCCGAACAGGAGCTGCGCCACCGCCTCGCGCACGATCATCGGCTGATCGGGCAGGAATTGCACCCCAACGGCAATGCCGTTTCCGGCCTCGTTGAAAACAGCGCGGACCACGGCACGGACCTCGCGCTCCAGATGCGGCGCATGGGGGAAGCGCGGGCGGAACACGACCTCATCGCCCTTGACCACCATACGGCTGCCGGCGCCCTGCGGCAGCCCGGTGAGCCGCATCTTCAACCCGCTGGTCGAGACGTCAAACACCTCGGTCGGCAGGGCTTTCTCGCCCGAACCCTCCCAGCGAACCGTGCCCTCTTCGCGAATCTCAACGCGCGGCGAGCTGCGGCGCTGCTGTTTCTCGGATACCGCCCGCAACGAGAGGCCGACCAGCAGGAAGTTGATCACCGCCCAGACGCCGACCACGGAAAGCACCGAATGATCCCCCGGGAAGGCGATCCAGCGCACGACAAGCGCGACTAGCCCCGCCAGCATCAGGAAGAACAATCCTACGAGCGGCCCTGCGATGGGCGAGATGTAATCCTCGACCAGGGTCTCATCCTTGGCGGTCACGTTGAATTTCGCGCCGCGCGGCCTGAGGATGGTACTGATGATCGCCTTGGCCAGATAGGGGGCCTGGGCGACCTCATAGACCTCGGAAATCAGCGGCCATCGGTAGCGCGAGAAGATGGCGTTCTGCACCAGAAGGCTCACCGCCATATAGCTCAGCGTATAGGCCATGGCCTCGCGGAAGGTGGTGACGAAGATCTCGACGCCGAAAAACAGATAGGCAAGCGGCGCCAGGAGATAGGTCATGCGCACCAGCGGGAACAGCCAGAAGGCCATCGAATTCAGGTAGCACAGCCGCTGGAACGGCCGCAGCCCCGGGCGGAAGATCGGGTTCTTCAGCATGAACATCTGCATCATGCCCGAAGCCCAGCGGCCGCGCTGCTGGATGAAAGACGCGAAAGTCTCGGGCTGCAGCCCGGCGATCATCGCGCGGTCGAGATAAAGGCTGCGCCAGCCTTTGGAATGGATCTCCAGCGCGGTTTCGGCATCCTCGGTGATGGTCTCACCGGCAAAGCCACCCACCGAATCCAGCGCCTTGCGGCGCAGAACGGCGGCAGAGCCGCAAAAGAAAGCCCCGCCCCAGCGATCAAGCCCGGGATGGATGCGGCCATAGAACATCTCATTCTCGGGCGGGCATTTCAGATCAAGATTGCGCTCGATCGGGTCTTTATTGATGAAAAAATGCGGGGTCTGAACAAGGAAAAGCTTTGGATCCTCGACGAAATAGCCGACCGTGCGGGCCAGAAAATCGCGCGACGGCACGTGGTCAGCGTCAAACACCACCACCAGATCGCCATTCAGCTTTGCCAGCGCCGCGCTCATATTGCCGGCTTTCGCGTGTTCGTTCTTCGCGCGGGTCGAATAGACCACCCCGAGTTCCTCGCAAAGCGCCTGCAATTCGGCGCGCCGCGCCTTTGACTTTGCGGCCAGCTCGGGATCGGGCGAATTGCAGCGCTGATCGGTGCCGCCGTCATCACACAGCACCACCGTGCGCAGCCGCGCCGGGTAGATCATGTTGCGTGCCGCCGACAGGGTCACCGCCAGCATCTCGGTCGGCTCGTTGTAAGACGGCACGAGGATATCGACGCTGGGCAGGTTCTCGGGTTCGACGCGCGGTGGCAAAGCGCGCTCGACCGGATCGGCGGTGATAAAGGCGTTCAGGAAGAAGACAAGGATGGAATAGGTTTCGACCACCAGCAGCGCGATGGCCAGCACGAAGGAGACCGTAAGCCCGGGATCGGGCAGCGTCGAAGTCAGCCGCCAGATCCAGTAGCGCAGCACCAGGACGCTGGCGACGCTCATCATCGCGACGCGGCAGATGATATTCCCGGCAAAGGGCTTGAGCAAAATCACCAGCAGCAACGCGGCCAGACCCAGCATGGCCTGGGCCGCATTCGAAACCGGGATCGAGGCCAGCACCAGAACCGGTGTCATCGCGATCAGCCAGAGCAGCAACAGGACGCCATTGCGGATACGATCAGAGCTCATATGCGCCCTCGGCCTTGTGCTGGGGGGTCACCTTACGCATCGTCTCATTTCCATTCCAGATCTGCGCCTGGCGCCGCGAGCGGGGAAAGCATCCTTGTGCTCCCGCCACCGGTATTGCCCGCCACCGCGCCATAACCAATGCTCGCATCAAGCACCGGCACCAGCGCCTCGGCGGCCGTCCCGGCGATGCAGTTGCGCAGCATCACATCCATCACCCGCGCGCCCTGCGGCAGGCCACGCTCGGCCTGGGTCAGCCGCCTGAGCGCGAGAACGCAGGTCACATTGGGGCCCATCGCCTCTTCGGTCCAGAAATAGAGCCCGAGACTGTCCTCGCCAGTCATCAGAGCACCCGGTTTTACCGAAGTGAACGGCGCAGGCGCGCCGCCGATCCGGGTCACGAATTCCTCAAACCTGAAGCGTGCCGCCGCCAGATGGCCCAGCCGCGTGCGCAGAATCAGAAGGTTATCGCCGGGCACCGCCACGTTGTTTGGCAGCCCGATCCGCTGCTCAGACCCGCCGAGCAGGCCGCGCTGCATCACAAAGGTCATCCCCTGCGGGTTGGCCCATGCCTTCGCGGCCGGAACCGGATGAAACAGCTCACGGTCCTCGATCTGCTTTTGTGTCAGACCGAAGGTATCGATTTCATATCCGCAGCCCGTCAACAGGGCGCAGAGGAATGCTCCGGCGATCATTCTGCCGATGCGGGGATAGTCTGCTCTATTCGTCATGCTTCCGGGCCGGATCAGGACATTATTATCGTTTTCGGGATCGCCCCCACGACCCACAACCCCAGGATGATCTGATTCCAGCCGAAAAGGCAACGCACTGGTTAATTTTTGCCGGGAGGTGTGGCACATGGCCGACGGTCGGGGCGGGAAGTCTTTACCGATGGTGTCACAGGATTGAGCTATTCAATAAATTAATCAACAATAATGCGCAGAACAGGAGATTATCCATGGAAGCAAGCGAGATGGTGGCCGAAGAGCTGGATCGTGGCCTGCCGCAATGGAAAGATCTGCCCGACGCCCTGCGCCCGGCGCTGGAACGCCACTGTGCAAATCTTGTCGGCCTCGCCGCTTCTTTGCGGGCAGCAGGCCGGGAGACCGACGATATCCGCGAGCTTGTGGCAGAGCTTTTGCGCAGCTATGGCGCAGATCTCATTGCGGCCCTGGAGACCAAAAATGACGATTAAGCCATTGTTCAGGCTGAATGACGAGGCCGGGCGCCTTGCCGCGCTGCGCCGTTATGAGATCCTCGACAGCGCGCCCGAGACGGAGTTTTCCGATATCGTCGCCCTCGTGAAATCCATCTTCAACACGAAATATGCCGCCATCAATCTGATCGACAGCGAGCGGCAATGGATGAAGGCCGCCGCCGGGCTGGAGCCGCTGGAATGTGGCCGGGGCGATGCCTTTTGCGACCATACGATTCGGGGCACCAGCGCGCTGGCGGTCGAGGATGCCACTGCAGACAGCCGGTTTTCCGACAATCCTTTCGTGACCGGCGAGGCGAGTATCCGATCTTACCTCGGCGTGCCGCTGACCAGCCCGGACGGATACAATATCGGCGCGATCTGTGTTTTTGACACAGGGCTGCGCAAATTCAGCGATGCCGATAAGACGGTGCTGGAGAATTTCGCCAAAGTGGTGATGTCGCAATTCGAGCTGCGGCTGATCGCCCGTCAGGACAGTCTGACCGGCAGCCTCACCCGCCGCGCCTTTGTGGAACGCATGGACCGCCTCTCCGGTCGCGAAGACCCGGTTTCCCTGCTGATGATCGACCTTGATCGCTTTAAGCTGGTCAATGACACCTTCGGTCACCCGGTGGGTGACATTGTCCTGAAGAGCGTGGCGACCACGATCCAGTCCAGCCTGCGCAAAAGTGATGCGCTCGGCCGGCTTGGGGGCGAGGAATTCGCGGTGTTGCTGCCTGGCGCCGATGCCACGGGCGCGCTGGCCTTTGCCGATCGGCTGCGCAACGAGATCGCCACCCGCAAGCTCGATGAGATCGCCGGGGCAAATGTGACGCTCAGCATCGGGATCGCCGACCACCGCGCAGGAGAGAGCCGTGACCTGTGGCTGGCGCGCGCGGATCAAGCGCTTTACGCCGCCAAGACGACAGGACGTAACCGCTGTGTCGTGGCAGAGTGACACCGTTTAACGCAGCAGATTGCTGAAACGGATGTCAAAGGTGATCTGGTCATAATCCGCAATTGCAGCGGTAGAGCGGCTGGACATCACCCCGAGCCGCAGCGTTACCCCGGGGCGCAGCGAGGCCGAGATACCAAAGCCATGGCTGCGATCTTCGCGCGGCTGGCCAAGGAAAGCGCCACCCGCTGCCCGCTGATGCCAGAGATCAATCCGCCAGTCGCGCCCCGCCCGGGCCCAGGAATAGCCCGCCTCGATCCGCTGGCGCAGGACCGTCGTCTCATCCACTTTGGCCCCCAGGGTCAGCACGATCTCGCTGACACCCGCGCGTCCGATTCGCTCCAGCGACAGGCGGAGCCGGTCCTGCATTCCGCCGGAAGTCGAGACGGCCTCATATCTCAGCCCGGCCTGCTGGACGCTGCCGCCGGCGGCAAAGACCTTTGACAGCTCTGCTGAAAGACGATGGGCATTGCTTGTATCCAACTCGCGCCAGCTGCGGGTGCCCAGCGCGCAGAGATCGAGAAACACCCAGTCCTGCAGATGGTTGCGCGAACAAAGGCTGAGCGCGGCATCTGCGCGGCCGATCTCATGGCGGGGCGACCAGGCCAGTTCCCCGCCGGCGGTAAGCTCGACCACCCGTCCGGGCCCCCAGGCAAAGCGGGCCATCGCCCCGCCCGCGCCACCAAAAACCAGCCCGGCCTTTGCGCGAAATGCAGGGTCCGCCTCAAGCACCAGGCCGCCAATGGTCAGCCGGTCCTGCAAAACACCGCCATTGATATTACCGTCCCAGCCCAGCACCGGCGCAAAGCTCAGTCGCCGCGCCGTCAGGGACAGCTGCCCCGGCTCAACCCCATAGCCCTGCGCCAGAAGCTCGCGGCGCATGAACAGGGTTTCTGCTGGCCCCAGCCGCCCCGCCTCAAGCGCGGTGCCGAAGGCCCGCAGGCGAAGACGTTCAGAGCCGCTCAGAAAGGCGTTGCGCGTCAGATAGGAAGTATCGGCTTCCGCCTGCCCCGCAGCGAGGCCCACAAGACAGACCCCGACAAGCGCCGCGCGGAACCAGGCCCGCAGCGATTTACGGCTTGGCATTCGGATCGCGGCCGAAGAAGACACCGTCCACCGAAACCTCGTGACTGCCCTGGTCACTGGTCAGGGTGCCGCTGCCGGTATAAAGCCCCGACGTCGTCATGCCATGCTGACCGTTGCTATAGCCCGGCGTGCCACCGACATTGCCGCGCAGGGAACCCGCAATCGCCCCCTCCAGCACCGGGTGACGCACCTCGATGCTGACATCCCCGCCATAGGCCCCAGTGCGGATATTGAAGGGCAGGTTTTCGCCCCTCAGTTCGATCCATGTCTCTGACCCGTTTTCGGTGCCGGTGCGCAGGCTGATCGACGCTGTCTGGGCATCGAAATCAAGAACGAGATTTTCCAGCCCCTGGGCATGATGGCCCGACAAAAGCGCGCCGTCATCGATGGTGACCCAGGCGAATGTTTCCCCCCGGAAGTAATATTTCCCCTTGGCCTCGATCAGCCTGCCATTGCGCTCATTGACGAATTGCGACTGGTCGGCGGTGAGGCGCAGGAGACGGGTCGCTTTCCCGGTGCCGGACCCGACCTCGGCAATCACCTCTATCGTCATATCCCGCGCATAGGGGGTGTCAGTAAGGTCGATCAGGTTGAGATAACCTGCAGGGCCGCCGGCGGGAGAATCGAACGCGTTCAGAACCTGTTGTTCGGCCCCGGTCACACTGATGCGCGAACGCACGCGGTTCCGCCCGTTATGCTGTGTCTGGTAGGTTTCAAATGCTGCGACATCAACGCCTTTGCCTGGTGGCAAATCCGTACCGCCGCCGCCTCCGCCGCCGCAGCCCGCGAGCATGGCCAGAGCAAGGAACCATACCGCCAGATATCTCATGAATTTGCCTCATATCGTTGGTCCGGTCCGTCACCCGGAAATCACTTCGCGATTGCATTTATATTAAATGACATCAACCTGAGGATATGAACAGATGGGCTGGTTAAGATCCGCCCGTTCTTCTCAGGTGGTGGTTATCGCAGGCCCTTCCTGCGCCAGAACCCGTGAAGCACGGCCCCGGCCTGCAAGGCCTATCAGATGGATCCGGCCGGGCGTAATTCCAGGTGCATCGCGCACCACCTTCGGCGGACCGAACCTGACGGAAGACGCTGCCATAGGGTCACCCCCGTGCCCGGCCTGCATGTCCGTGCTCCGCCCCGATGCGGTGCCGCTCAGAGGGGCATGTCGCGACGGAAGTAAAGAGGACACCCGATTGCTTTCACCTGAAAACGATTTCCACTCAGGCAGAACGGAAAACTGCATTACTTCCGGTGAACTGACGGATCAGGTCCCGCAAAGCATCGGGCCATGCCAACAGATCGGCCAGCAAATCTAAAGCGGCAACCGACCGCCGGCTCGCCAGAACATCACGATGTTATGGCGCCGGAGATGGGTGATCGCCCCTCTGGCGCCATCAATCACGAGGCGCAGTGGCAGCGCCCGGAAGCCCCGCCGGGACATTTCCCGGATGGCCCCTCCGTCTGCGATCGAACCGCAAGACGGACCTCAGCGGTTGCGCATCAGCATCCGGAAAAGGTCGCGCAGATCATCGAGGTCGGCGATCATACCGATCCGCGGCATCGCGCACCGTCATATCGACACATTGATCGGTCGGGCAGCCCGAGACGATCAGCTGTCGGATCCCGAGGTTTTCAGCACATAGTCGATATTTGCGAGCTAAGGACCCCAGACGAGGTTTTCGGCAGCATGATCTCGGCGTCCACCGGCACCAGATTGGCCGGGGGCAGGCCCTCGTGCAGGCTCGGGTGAACATGAATCGGCGTCAGCTTATGGTCAAGCGAGCGGTCGCGACCATCCTCGGTCAGGCTCTGGATGATCATGTGCAGCACCTCGGCACCATTTCCGCGCGCGGCTTGCAGCAGGGGCTCGGTGTTCGGGATCGCGATTTCGCGCGCGGTTTTGTAGCATTGGTGATCAGGCCCGCGCTCCGGGTGATGCGGGTCAAGCTCCGGCTCCAGCCAGATGCGCTGCATATCGACGATCAGGAGAGTGGTCTCTCCTTCGCGAAACGGGGCGTCGCGGGCAGGCATGCAGTCATAGTGAGCGGTCCTCGGGCAGGGATGATTCCGTTCCTGCCGCGCCGGAACTCTGGTTGAGGGTGATCTGCCGGCGGTCACGAAGCCCTTCGATCCGCTCCATCCGCCTGGCGGCGCCTTCGCCCATGATATCGAGCATCCTGGTCACGATGGCCTCGACCTGGGCGAGCGCCGACACCAGGGTGTCAAAGGGCGAATTCACCTCGGTCTGGCTGACAAGGGCGACATCGGCGCTGTCCTCCAGTGGCGAAAGCCATTGATCTGTTAATAGAACCAGCCGCACGCCAGCCGCCACGCCATCGCGCACGAAAGGCATCACGTCGGGTCGATAGCGGCGGTAATCAGAGGCGACGATCATGTCATTGCGGTCAATATCGGCAAGAAGGGCAAGTTCCCGCGCCGAAAGTGGCAGCAGCGCGACAACGCCCGGGCGCAGATGCGCGAGGTAACCCGCGAGGATCAGCGCGATATTGCGGCTGAAGCGGCCACCGATGACATGGATGCGACCCTTCGTCTCGGCCAGCATGCGGCAGGCGCTCTCGAAACTCTGCGCCGGGGTGCCCTCGCCACTTCGGCTCAGGTCGAAGACGGCAAAGCTTTCATAGCCCAGTTTCGCGACCAGCCGCACCACGGTCGGATCGCTGACCCCACTTTTGCGGGCCAGCCCGGAAACAGTGCCATGCGCCGGCGCAGGAAACTCCGCGAGGATCTGACGGATGATCCTTTCCTCGGAGGGCGTCAGTCCGTGATCACTGCGCAACAGCAGGTCCCTGACAGCCATGACTGGCTCCCCTTCGCAGTGAATTCGCGATCAGCCCGCTGCCCCATGCCAGACTTGGGTAAATAAATTTCTCCATTTTTTCCATTATTGTAAAAAATGTTGAAAAACTACATGCCGATATGACAGCAAGGCCTGCCCGAGAGACGTCATTCGCGGCTTGCACCTGCCACGCATCTCTACGGCGACAACCGCCGAAAGCACCCTGGATCATGCCGCCAGCAGCTGCTTCGGCGAGCCGAACGCGTCTGCCGCGCGTTTCTGCTGCGAACGAAAAATGACTGTCGCAACCCGACCTTAACCAGTGTCGTCTTCGCCGGCTCACTCATCACCAGGCGCCGCCATTCTGCTCTGATCCAAAGCGACTGCCGCTGTCAGGAGATCCTCACGCAGCATCGCACGCACGCCAGGCTGAAATGCTGGAACGGGTCGTCCGACCGCTGAAGGCATAATGCGTTCAGCGCCACCGCGTTAGAGTATTCAGCTTGCTACCCGTGCCATCGGCGACTGGATCCTGCTCCACAAAACCCGACACCCTTATCAGCCACTTACCATATGCAGGGCTGATCCAAGTTTCTATTTTGCTGTGCCGCGACGTGCTGCCAGCAAAACAAGGGCATTCCGCGCCGGGGAGTTGCTCATAGTAGTCAGAGACTCCCGCACGATGAAGTTTCTGACCAGCTTCTCCATCTTTGTACTTTCGCTGAACTGGCTCACCGTGGAGGCGCCAAACTGGCTTTGAGCCCTGGATTTCAGCACTCGCAGCTGTTGATCAATGTCAAGATTGCTAAACCCGGCCGGCAATCCGAAAGATTTCTCCAAAACCTGCCGCAATGGTTTGTTTCCCATGATGGTAAACCATTTCGTATCCTCGCTCGCCGGGGATGCCGCCAGCTTCCCGATCTCTCTTTCCGCGTTCAAAGCAAGTCGGAAAGAGTCATTTTGCTCTCCGACTGCCGCCTCGAACTGACGCACGTAATATTGATCAAGCAGAGCATCAGCAAACCCCTCATCGAGGGTCTTTGGCAGCCGAGCTCCATCCAGACCAAAGCTTGCAGCAAACGTCCGGTAGCTTTTATCCGCAAGTCGATTCGAGAGGTCTTTTGGGGAATCGACTCCATCTGAAAGGATCTTTTTGACGAATGCTTTCGCATTTATGTCCTGTTCCAGGCCAAACGCACTCAATGCGATCTTTAGCAACCTTCGATCAGATACCAGGTCATCGGCCGTAGTCACTGTCCCGATCTTATTCCGAAAATACTGCGCGTCGCGCTGATTTACCGGCGCCTGTTGAAAAGCTTTCGCTTGCGCCGGCATTGTTCGCTTCAGCAAAAGCCAGCCACCATAGCCATCTGCCGGGAGGACTGGCTGAAAACTCATCTCAGTTTCCTCCCGCCGCCATAATGCGCGTTTCGCGGGGAAGCAGGCCGCGAAGTGCCTTAAGAACCTGATAATGTTGGTCTTCGAGGACAGCCTGGCTGGCAATCGTCAGCAGGCGTCGACTGTCGGGATCCGTCAGAACCTGGCTGAGTTGTTCAATCCCGCGCAGCAGTTGCGACCTGGTATCGCCCGGGGCGGCATCACCGGAAAGGACCAGCTGGGCGATATAGCAAACCCGCCGCACCGGCGTATTGGCTTCCTCCGGATGTAGCGCATCGCGCAGCCGGAGAATATTCGCATTGGGCGTCATAACCGCAAGACGCGACCGCTTGTCACCGTTTTCGATCACCGCACCATTGATAAGGACCCTTTCATGTGGGCCGAGTTTCAGAACCAACCCCGTCATGTGGCCGCTCCTTCGCCACGCAATCCTTTCAGGACCGCCTTATTGATTTCGATGAGAACGCCGGCATCAGCCGTTTTCTGGCGAATCTTCCGGCTATGGTCCGCAGTAAAACGGTAAAGGTAGAACAACCGCGCACGAAGCGCTTCAGGAAGCCCGTTTCCGGGCTCCGCTACATCGGCTGCGAGCGTCGACCACAGTTTCTCGTTGTGGAAAACCGCCTCGAGAAATCCGCTGTGATCTTCGTTGCGCCGCCGATCCGCGGCGACAAGACGTTGCGTGATCCGTGCGATAACCTCGTATTCGGCCATGCGCGGGGTACGAATTGGCGCTGTCGGTTGCGCATAGGCAAGACTGGAGCTGAGAGTCATTCTGACATGTTCCGTACTTAAGATAGTTTAAAAGCTGGCCGGAGCCCGGAGACCCCGGCCGCGGGCCTTAACGGAACAGGGACAGCAGATTCTGTGGCTGCTGGTTGGCGATGGAAAGCGCCTGGATGCCCAGCTGTTGCTGGACCTGAAGCGCCTGGAGGCGGGCCGAAGCTTCCTCCATATCGGCGTCGACAAGCGTACCGATACCGGCCGTCATCGCATCTGTCAGTGACGACACAAAACTGGTCTGGGTATCGATCCGACCCTGAGCCGAGCCGAATTCGGCAGCGGCATCAATGGCCTTGTTGATCATGGTTTCGATATTGCTCAGCGCAGAGCGTGCGCCGGCGATTGTGGTAACGTCGATCGCGCCGAGCCCGAAGAGCCCCCCCGAAGCCTTGCCATTGACAGTGCCGGAGCTGGCCGCAATTGCGCGGGCAGTATCGGAGGAGTTGTCGATATTGAGCTGCCATGCACCGGCCGCACTCTGGGTGACCCTGGTGGACAGACCCGGCACTTTCCCGGCATCGATGGCGATTTTCAGGCCGCGCACCACATCCTCCGTGGTTTCGCCTTTGCCGGCGATATAGCTGTAAGCCACACCTCCCACACTGAGCGTATAGCCGTCGCCATCTTTGACCGCATTGCCGCCGAAGACATAAGTTTCGGCACGTTGGGCAATCGTAGCAACCGAACCAGTGACCGTGCCCTCTCCCGCAGTCGGAATCGTTGGAACAGCAAAGCCGGCGACATGTTCGACGGTGACCTGTTCGAAAGCCCGGCTCGACTGGATATCAACGTCAGCAGTGCCGTTCAGAACCGCCGTCACCCCCTCAAGGCCAAGCTTGTTGATCTCGCTGATCATGCGGGTTGCCGCTTCCGCCGCCGTCATGGCAGCACCGCTGTCATTGGTGAAGGTGACGGTCTGACCGTTTATCTTCAGCGTTGCAGAATCCCCGATCGCCAGGCCAGCCCCGGCCAGCCGCGCCGAATTCGCGCCATTCGTGATGCTGGTCACCGCAGCCCCGGCCAAATCGACCGGCGCCGTGATGTTTCCGGTGATCACCGCGACTCCTGCGAGGATCTGGGGTGAGCCTGTATCAACGCCCAAAGTCCCGTTGCCTGCGCTGAGATCCTGACGCGCGACGGTGATGTCCGACGTGGTGACGCCCGAATCCGAGCGGTCCAGCGAGGCAAGGAATCTCACATCATCGGTGCCGGAGACGAGGTTCAAGCCGCTGAACTGCGCGCCGCTGACGATGCCGGCGATCTGACTGCGCAACGCGTCGATATCGGTCTGAAGCTTTTCGCGCGGCACATTCTCGCTTTGCGCCGAAACGATCTTTTCTTTCATACTGTTCAGAAGACCCTGGATCTTCTCAGAGGCCTCGCGCGCGACCGAGAGCGAGGAGGAGCCAAGCGCGAGGCTGTCGGAAATCCCTTTGAACCCTTTGACGTCGGATTCCATCACCTTCGAGATCGACCAGACAGCGGCGTTATCCCGCGCGGTGGCGACAGTCTTGCCGGTGGAAATCTCCGACTGGACCTTGTTCATATTGCCGTTGATGGTTTTGAGGGTCTGCAGCGCGACCATTGCGCTGGAATTCGTCAGAATGGACGACATTTTGTTTTCCTCTGGCTGCCCTGGGTGCTTTGCACGGGGGCGAAAGCGCCGCCCCTGCAGGCGGCAATTCCGGCGTTCTGGCCGCTGCCGGGGGTCGACCCTCAGCGCCATCCCCACATCGGGATGCAGGTTAAGCTTTGCAGTTCATCCCTGCCAATTTGTTAATGCGGCAGGTCAGTTTTGCCCTGAAAATAAGCGGATTTTATGAGATTTCTTCCGATCATCCCCCATGCTGACGGGTTTCCCACCGGCCCGATTTTCCAGGTGAAATTCAAAGCCGCTTCGCTTTGCCGGGCTCATCCGCCTGCACCGCGCCGCGCTGACCTTGGGAATCATAGATGGAAAACGTTGCCGGGCGGTTCAGCCGGCCTTTTGCCGCCGCGATTCCCCGCGCCGCGGCCTCGAAAAGTACCGTATTCGCTGCGGCCATTTCGCGGATGAGATCCAGCGATTCGGGATCCGCGCCCGGCAGGGCCTCCAGCGCCGCCCCGGTGTCCCGCGCCAGGTCATCAAGCGCAGCGAAATCCCCCTCCAGCAGGGCGCGGCGCGTCTGCTCCAGCAGGTCAACCAGGGTCTCAGAGCTCATTCACATCCCCTCCCATCGCCCGGAACAGTGTTTCTGCGAGACCGATTCCCCCGCGCTCCACCATCAGTTTCGCCTGTTCTGCGCGCAGAAAGGACCCGAACTGCTCTTCGCCGATCCCTCCGCCAAAACTCTCGGATGTCGCGCCAAGCCCGCATTGCGCAAGCATCTCCGTCAGGAAAACCGCCTCCATCTCCTGCGCTTTTTCCATCAGGAGATGCGGATCGGGCGCCCGCTTCATCGCCGGTATGTGAGCCGGCTGGATCTGGATTTCTGCCATCAGATCGAGTCCTTTTATGTTGAATTTTTCGACTCTGGCGCGATGTCGGTAAACATCCGGTAACCCGATGCTGGCAAAAACGACGGGACTCAGAAGAGATTCCCGCATATGCAGAACGTCCAGATCAGCCTGCCGCTTCTTCGCCTGCCGATCTCTGCCGGCGTAAGCCTTACGGGGACGAAATCCGGTGCCGGTGATCCGTCAGGGGCGGATCTGTTTTCGCTCGACCTTGCCTCTGATGGTACAGACACGCCGCTGCGGGTTTCCGCGCCAACGGCCGCGCTTCCGGAAGCAGAGCCTGAGGGTCCCGATCTGGCCGACAGCGACGAGACCTGTGACCTGCCCCTTGCCACAGGCGGGCATGAGGCGGATCGGACAAGGCGGAATAACGGCTTCGCCTTTGTACCCGCGCTCCAGTACAGGCTGCCCCAGTCCGACAGAGATTCCGAAGCCGAAGAGGTGCCGCCTGACGACAAACCGGCCGCGGCGCCACCTCATCCGACCGGGACGAGGCAGGCTGAAGCGGGTGATTTCGCGCGGGTCGGAGATCGCCCAGCACCCGCCCCGCCCCAGTTCAGCCTGCCCCAGCCCGGCAGGGATCCTGAAGCCGAAGAGCTACCGCCTGACCACAAACCGGCTCCGGCGCCGCCTCATCCGACCGAGACGAAGCAGGCTACAGAATGTGGTCTCGCGCGGGTCAGAGATCGCGCAGCACCCGCCCCCATTTCCCTGCCGGGTGGACGTGAAACGCGGATCATCTGCGCGGCGGCGCCCCCTGTTTCCGGTAAGGTGCCCGAACCGATCTGGTCCGCAGTGCCAGATCTGCCAGACGGGCCGGAAAGCGGCGCTGGCAACCTTCCAGTGGCGCCGAACGGTCAGAGTCACTTGCAACCTGCAAATCCGTCTCCCGACGTGACCTCTGACGCAAATCCTGAACGCCGGGCGCAGCCCCGTATTCCGGATCCGGCCGCCGCAGCACCGCCCCCCCTCCAGGTCGAACCATTCGGGCCGGCCCATGGGTTGCCCGAGCCGCCGCTCGCACCGACTGGTCCCATGGCCATCGAGACGCCTCCGTCTGCCCACCTGCCCCGCGCTGAAAGCACACGGGAATGGCCCGCTCAGCGACATCTGCCGCCCCTGCCACCACCACCGACAGGGGCAGAGCCTGGTCGTCTGACATCGTCTCCGCCTGATGCGAACGTGAACACCAGCGAAACCTCTGCCCGGATCGCGCCTGAACCGACCCCTTTCGCAACCCCACAACAGTCGCATATTGCAGGGGCCGTAACTGCCAGCACGCCCCTGTCGGACCTTACAGATCAGTCCCTGCCTGCAGATGCAGCGCCTTTGCCACCGCCGGGCCGTTCCGTGCCGCCACAGGCAGAGGTGAAGCCCCAAAACCTGGCGCCATTGCGAAACTCCAGGACAGAATCGCTGCCTCTTGCCATGCCGGTCATAGCTGCTGCAGCGCGATCTGCGGTTCCCGGGCACCAGGCTAAGGCGGCTGAACCGGTTTTTCCCGAAAACGTCAGAACCGCCGCGAATACTGAAATAATTTCGCGGCAACCGACAGCATCCACCGTGACCAGAACCGGATCCGATCCCCTCGCCAATGAGGCTCCGCTGCCCGCCGGCACCGGCCAGTCCGACCCTGGCACGGCGCCGCTCGGCACATATCATCTGCCCACGGGACGTGAGATCCCGCCGCATCACGTAGCACCGGCCACTCGTCCCGAAATGCCGGCACAGGTTCCGGCCCAGATCAGCCAGGCCGTCATAAATGCCGGCGGCCCGGTGACCGAACTGCGGCTTTCGCCGGAAGAGCTCGGGACGGTGCGGATTGAAGTGAAAACCGAGCGCGAGAAGGTGACGGTCACCTTGTTGGCTGAACGTCCGGAAACGCTGGATCTCCTTCGCCGCCATGCAGATCGCCTGGTGGCAGAATTCAGGGCGGCCGGTTTCAGTGAGATGAACCTTGGCTTCGGAAACCTCTCTGCCGGTGATCAGGGGGGCGCACAGCCTGGCCCTGCCCCCTCTGTCCCTGAGATGACCGAGGCGGCAATTTCTGCCGCGATCCCGATTTCGGCGCCGGAGACAAGGTCCGGCCCGCAAGCTTCACTTTATCTCAGATTGTAGGAGAAGACATGCAGGTCAATGCGGTGAATTCCGCCTACGGGGCCGCTCAGGCACCCTCTGAAACCTCGGCACTCTCGTCGGATTTCACGACATTTCTGAAGATGCTCACGGTTCAGATGCAAAACCAGGACCCGATGAACCCGATGGAATCTACGGATTTCGCGGTACAGCTCGCGACGTTTTCCGGCGTGGAACAACAGGTGCGCACCAATCAGCTGCTCAGCGCGATGTCGGGGGAGTTTTCGCTGATGGGGATGGCACAGCTGGCGGGCTGGGTCGGCCAGGAGGCGAGGGCTGCGGCAGATGTCGTCTGGTTCGGTGGCAACCCGGTGACACTCTCGCCCAATCCAGCCTCGACGGCGGATCAGGTTGTGCTGGTTGTACGTGACTCACGTGGCAATCTGGTGTCGCGCGAGGAATTGCCCGTCTCGGCCGAGCCCTATCAATGGCTTGGCGGCGATGCGGCCGGCAACCGGCTTCCGGATGGCCGCTATATCCTGACACTTGAAAGCTGGCGGGAAGGGACGCTGCTTGGCGAAGATCCGGTCGAATATTATGGCCGCGTCGTAGAGGCCAGGGGCGGCGCCAATGGAACGATGCTGGTTTTCGAAGGCGGGATCGAGGTCCCCTCGGGCTCGGTCACGGCTTTGCGCCTGGCCCGGAACTGACCCCTCAGAACAGTTTCGCAATCAGCACGGCCGCCCCGAGCGTCCCCAGCGTCATCGCGGCCGCGAGCAGCAGGACTGTACCCCAGCCAAAGCCCGGAACCGGGCGCTGCATCTGATTGCGTTCGTCCAGAGCAACCAGCCTTGCCTCGGCCAAAGCCGGGAGCCGGGGCAAAAACCGCGCCAGAACGCGGCTGGTGCGCCAGAGATCACGCAGCACCGCTTTGGGCCCGATACTGGTGCGAATATAGGATTCGACCACCGGCCGTGCGACTTCCCACATGTTCAGATGTGGGTCGAGGCTTCGTGCCACGCCTTCGACGACAACCATGGTGCGCTGCAGCAGGATCAGCTCGGTCCTGGTTTCCATGCCAAAGCGCTCGGTCACCTCGAACAGATAGGCCAGCAGCTTTGCCATCGAGATCCGGTTCGCCTCCATACCGAAAATCGGCTCTCCGACGGCGCGCAGGGCCCGGGCGAATTCGTCGATATTGCGGTCTGCCGGCACATAGCCCGCCTCGAAATGCACTTCGGCGACGCGGCGATAATCCTTCTGGATAAAGCCCATCAGGATCTCGGCATAAACGCGGCGGGTATATTCGTCGATCCGCCCCATGATCCCGAAATCATAGACGATCAGATCGCCATTCGGGGCGACCTTCAGATTGCCCTGATGCATATCGGCATGGAAAAAGCCGTCCCGCAGCGCATGCGACAGAAAAAGCACCAGCACCCGCCGGCCAAGTTCCGCCCGGTCGATCCCGGCGGCGTCGATTGCGGCGATTTCGTTAAGCCCGATCCCCTCGGCCCAGTCGATTGTCAGCACAGTCCGCCCCGAAAGCCCCCAATGCGGGCGCGGCACGACAAGCCGGTCATCTTTGGCCGTATGTTCTGCAAATTCAGCGGCTTCGGCACATTCCAGCCGCAGATCCAGCTCGCCCTGCACCACGCCATCGAAATGCGCGACCACATCGGAAGGCCGCAACCGGCGCGAAAACGGCGCCAGTCGCTCCATCCATTTCGCCGCATAGTAAAAGGCGTCGATATCCCTGCGGAAAGCGCGCTCGATCCCCGGGCGGAGGACCTTCACCGCCACTTCGGCGCCTGTATCACGCAGGCGCGCATGGTGAACCTGGGCAATCGAGGCCGCGGCGACCGGCTCGGAAAGCTCGGAAAAAAGTGCATCGGCGGGGGCGCCGAATTCCGCGGCAATGATCTTGCGCGCCTCCTCCATCGGGAAGGGCGGCAGTTTGTCCTGCAGATATTTCAGCTGATCGGCCAGCTCGGCGCCGACAATATCGGGGCGCGTCGAAAGCACCTGACCCAGCTTGATATAGGCCGGCCCAAGCGCGGTGATCGCACGCGTCACCGGCGGCAACGAAGGATCCCCCTTCAGCCCGAGGAAACGGAACGGCCGCCCCAGCAGACGCGCGGCGAAACGCAGCCGCGGCGAGACCTCCATCGCCTCGAGCGCCACGACCATGGCGCCGGTACGCTCGAAAGTCGCGCCGGTGCGGATCAGCCGCCAGATATTATGCGGGCCGCGCATCTCAGACCTTCCAGCCGGAATGCAGCGCCGCAATCCCCAGCGAAAGGTTGCGATATTTCACCAGGTCGAACCCGGCCTTGCGGATCATATCAGCAAAGACCTCTTGTTCCGGGAATTTACGGATCGATTCCACCAGATATTGATAGGACTCGCGGTCACCCGTCACCATCTGGCCCATCGGCGGGATGATGTTGAAAGAATAAAGGTCGTAGACCTTTTGCATCAGATCATTCGGGATCTGGCTGAACTCCAGCACCATGAGCCGCCCGCCGGGGCGCAGCACGCGGTAAGCCTCGGACAAAGCGTCCTGAACCCGTGTCACATTCCGGATCCCGAAGCTGATCGTATAGGTGTCAAAGCTGTTGGTGGCAAAAGGCAGTGCCATGGCATCCCCGACCACCCAGTCGAGCTGATCGGCCATGCTGGCAGCTTCGGCACGGGTGCGCCCGGCAATCAGCATGTTTTCGGTCATGTCGCAGACCACCGCCGATGCGCCCGGCGCGCGGGTCAGATAGCGAAAGGCCACATCTCCGGTGCCGCCCGCCACATCCAGAAGCCGCGTCCCGGGCCTTGGGGCCAGCCAGTCCATCATCGCATCCTTCCAGATCCGATGGATGCCGACCGACATCAGGTCATTCATGACGTCATATTTCGAGGCGACCGAAGAAAACACGCTATGGACCAGGCCCGCCTTTTCTTCCTCCCGCACGTCGCGAAAGCCGAAATGAGTGGTTTTGTCCTGATCTGACATGGTTTTCGCCCGGATTGTGCAGCGGATAGCGGCTCTGCACCGGGGATATACCGCAAGAATGCAAAGGGAAACCAGTCAAACCGCGCAGCCCCTTGGAGCGGCGCGGTCTTGCGCTTAGGTTGCGCTTCGAAATGCGGGGGAAGACGAAGATGCCGGAACTGCCCGAAGTGGAAACCGTGCGCCGTGGGCTTGAGCCGGTGATGGAAGGGCAGCAGATCCTCACCGCACAGGTGAACCGCCCCGATCTGCGCTGGCCTTTTCCGCCGCGCATGGCGGAACGGCTGACCGGCGCGCGCATCAATGCGCTGCGGCGGCGGTCTAAATATATCCTTGCGGATCTTTCCAGTGGCGAGACGCTGCTGATCCATCTCGGCATGTCGGGGCGAATGCTGATTTCGGGCGCACAGGTCGGCGGCTTCCATCACGACCATCCGCAACCGGCGAAACATGACCATGTCGTCTTCGATATGGAGGGCGGCGCCCGCGTCACTTTCAACGATCCCCGCCGTTTCGGCGCGATGGATCTTCTGGATACCGCGAGTGCCGAGGCGCATCCGCTTCTCGCCGTGATCGGGCCGGAGCCGCTGGGAAATGCGTTTGACGGCGATTATCTGGCGGCGCGGCTTGCGGGGCGGAAGACACCGGTGAAATCGGCGCTTCTGGATCAGCGGATCGTCGCGGGTCTGGGCAATATCTATGTCTGCGAGGTGTTGTTTCGTGCCGGTATCGCCCCCGACCGCCTTGCCGGCGGTCTGACCGGCAAACAGGCCCAGGGCCTTGTGCCGCTGATCCGCGAAGTGCTGTCAGAGGCGATCGAGGCCGGGGGATCTTCGCTGAAAGATTATCGTCAGGCCGATGGCGAGCTTGGCTATTTCCAGCACAGTTTCCGCGTCTATGGCCGCGAGGGCGGCGCCTGCACCACGCCTGGCTGCAAAGGCAGCATCGCGCGGATCGTGCAGGCAGGGAGATCTTCCTTCTACTGTCCGGATTGCCAGAGATAAGGGCTCAGCTTGCCTTCCCGGGCCTCAGGTGGCAGGAGTCACGGATCTGTTAACCGGAGATCCCGCGATGGCCTATGAAACCCTGATCGTCGAGATCGAGGATTATACCTGTCTCATCCGTCTCAACCGCCCCGATGCGCTGAACGCGCTGAATTCGCAGCTGATGAGAGAACTGGCGCAGGCGGTTACCGCCGCAGACAAGAATGACAAGGTGCGCTGCATCGTGATCACCGGCAGCGAAAAGGCCTTTGCGGCCGGCGCCGATGTGAAAGAGATGGCGTCCAAGGGCTTTACCGATGTGTTCTTCGACAATCTCTTCGGCCCCGAGGCCGAGGCGATCATGCGCTGCCGCACTCCGGTCATTGCAGCGGTCTCGGGCTATTGCCTTGGCGGCGGCTGCGAGCTGGCAATGCTGAGCGATTTCATCATCGCCGCAGATACTGCGAAATTCGGCCAGCCCGAGATCAATCTCGGCATTTGCGCCGGAATGGGCGGCACCCAGCGTCTGACGCGCCTCGTGGGCAAGTCGAAATCGATGGATATGCATCTGACCGGTCGTTTCATGGAGGCCGCCGAGGCAGAACGGTCGGGCCTTGTGAGCCGTGTCTTCCCGGCAAAAACCCTGCTGGAAGAAGCACTGAAAATCGCGGCAAAGATCTCCGAAAAGTCGATGATCACCGCGATGATCGTGAAAGAAACCGTGAACCGCGCCGAAGAGACCAGCCTTTCCGAAGGGCTCCTGTTCGAGCGCCGCATGTTCCATGCCGCCTTCGCGACCGAAGACCAGAAAGAGGGCATGGCGGCCTTCCTGGAAAAACGGCAGCCGCAATTCCGCGACCGCTGATTCCCGTTTGCAAAGCCTGGGCCTTTCACGTATAGGCCCCGGCAGACATGCGCGTGGGCCCGCTTAGGCATTTTTGATTCCCGTCCTCCGGGCCAGTTCTGGCCATATGGGCGGGGCCATCGGGTTTCGTGCATTTGTAGTTTGAAATCCGAAGGACAAAGCCCATGGCAAATACCGCCCAGTCGAAAAAACGCGCCCGCCAGGCCGAAGCACGCTATGACGTGAATAAAGCCCGCCGCTCGCGCATCCGCACCTTCCTGCGCAAAGTTGAAGAAGCCATCGCTTCGGGCGATCAGGCTGCTGCTGCAGCCGCTCTGAAAGCCGCTCAGCCCGAGCTGGCACGTGGTGTGACCAAGGGCGTTCTGCACAAGAACACCGTTGCGCGCAAAATGTCGCGTCTCGCGGCCCGTGTGAAAACCACCGGCGCAACCGCCTGAATTCGGTTCACCGTCCCGGCACTATCGGGGAAATTTAAGGGCGCGATCCGCAGGGATCGCGCCCTTTTCCGTTCCCGGTTTGGTGCCCTGTCTCCCGGTCCGGAGCCTGCCTGGCACCAGTCCGGCGCAGGCGCGGCGCGAAGACCGCTCCATGCCGCGTTAACAAAGCGATTCCCCAGGCGCAGGATTGGGGTCAATCCCGCGCGGGAAAAATATCCACACTGTCGGATTTCGGGCGGGATTTTGCCGCTGACATGGCCTCAGACAGCCAGAGAACGTAGCGCTTCTGCCGCCTCGCCAGGATTCGCCCCGACGGACTCTGTGTCAAGCGAGTTGTTCAGTTGCAGAGCGCGCGCGCCGCTTGCTACCTTTACCAGGCGATTCACTTCGTCCTGGGGGACAGGGAAATGACGCAAACCTGATATCACAACCGACACTTTGGGCTGCCAGCCAACAAGATCGGGGATTTCAGTTTGTGTTCAACCGGATAGAGCCAACAGTCTGGCTTTTATCTGGTGCCCGGCCGGTGCAGCAGGTCTGCCCGGCATGTCTTATGTTTTGCCCTGCGGCGGAGGATGACCCTCTGACCTTCGCAGCCTCTCCGGCGCGGCGGTCATAGGGTCGGGTCTCGCGAATTCGACCGTGCCGCATCGGGCGGAACGGTGAGGTGATTGGGCAGGTCTGGTTAGAATGACGAATGAAACTTGGGGGCAGATCCGCGAAGGTCTCATCAGCCGGGTCGGACGAAATAATTATACAACGTGGATCGAACCCCTGCGGCTGTCACAGCTGGAGGGCGGTGTAGCGCTGTTCGAGGTCCCCACTCCGTTTTTCGGAGATTGGGTGCAACGCAACTATGGCGACCATATCCGCAATCAGCTGCTGACCTCCGGCGCTCTGGTCGAACGGCTTGAATTCCTGGTCGGCGCTGAAGCCCCGCGCCCTGCCGCGACCTCGTCTTCCGAGCGTGCTGCGGGTGCCAGACCCGCTGTTGCCGCGCCTGCATCGCAGACCCGCGGCCGTGCGACCCAGGACGATGATCTTCCGGGCGCACCGCTGGATGGTCGCTTCACCTTTGAAAGTTTCGTCGTCGGCAAGCCGAACGAGCTTGCCCACGCCGCCGCGCGCCGTGTGGCCGAAGGCGGACCGGTCACCTTTAACCCGCTCTTTCTCTATGGTGGCGTAGGCCTCGGCAAAACCCACCTGATGCATGCCATCGCGCATGAGCTGCGCGAGCAGAAGCCGGATCTGAAGGTGCTCTATCTCTCGGCCGAGCAGTTCATGTATCGCTTCATCCAGGCGCTGCGCGACAAACAGGTGATGGATTTCAAATCGCTGTTCCGCTCGGTCGATGTGCTGATGGTGGATGATGTGCAGTTCATCGCGGGCAAGGATTCCACCCAGGAGGAATTCTTCCATACGTTCAACGCGTTGGTGGATCAGAATAAGCAGATCATCATCTCTGCCGACCGCGCGCCTGGCGAGATCAAGGATCTGGAGGACCGGATCAAATCACGGCTGCAATGCGGCCTGGTGGTTGACCTGCATCCGACCGATTACGAGCTGCGTCTCGGCATTTTGCAGCAGAAAGCCGAATTCTACCGTGGCCAATATGGCGGTCTCGCGATCAGCCATGGCGTGCTGGAGTTCCTCGCGCATCGTATCACGACCAATGTGCGGGTGCTGGAAGGCGCGCTGACCCGGCTTTACGCCTTCGCCTCGCTGGTTGGGCGTGAAATCACCCTGGAACTGGCGCAGGACTGCCTCGCCGACATTCTGCGCGCCTCGGATCGTAAACTGTCGATCGAGGAGATCCAGCGCAAGGTCGCCGAGCATTACAATATCAGGCTCTCGGATATGATCGGGCCAAAACGCCTGCGCACCATCGCGCGGCCGCGTCAGGTGGCGATGTATCTGTCGAAACAGCTGACTTCGCGCTCTTTGCCGGAAATTGGCCGCCGTTTCGGCGGGCGTGACCATACAACAATCATGCATGGCGTGCGGAAGATCGAGGAACTGGCGGCGCTCGACAGCCAGCTTGCTGACGACATCCAGTTGCTCAAGCGGCTGTTGCAGGGCTGACCGCCCGATTTCTTGCAAGAAATCGGCCCGGAGTTTTTAAAAACTCCGGGTTGCGCCAGATGGATACGGCTCGGTCTTGACGAGACTGGCAAAGCTTCGCAAAGTCGGGCAAAACAGGCAACCGGGCTTCCCGGCTCGCTTCGTGCGCCCTGAATGCGGGCAAGAGGATTTGGACGAATGAAACTCTCGATCGAACGCGCATCGCTTCTCAAGGCGCTGGCTCAGGCTCAATCCGTTGTCGAGCGGCGCAATACGATCCCGATCCTTGCCAATGTGCTGATCGAGGCAGAAGGCGCCCAGGTGTCCTTCCGCGCGACCGATCTGGATATCGAGGTGGTCGACCGGACCGATGCGATGGTCGAACGCGCCGGAGCAACCACGGTCTCGGCGGTCATGCTGCATGAAATCGTACGGAAACTGCCGGATGGAGCGCTGGTCAACCTGTCCGAAGATGGTGCCTCGGGGCGGCTGACGATCACAGCAGGGCGCTCGACCTTCAGCCTGGCGACGCTGCCGAAAGAAGATTTCCCGGTGATGGCGTCATCGGAATACAGCACGAATTTTTCGGCCCCCGCCACCGATCTGCGCCGGCTGTTCGACAAGGCGAAATTCGCAATTTCAACCGAAGAGACACGCTATTATCTCAACGGCGTTTATCTGCATGTTTCGACCGGCGATGATGGCCCGGTCCTGCGCGCGGTAGCGACCGATGGTCACCGTCTGGCACGGATCGATGCTCCGCTGCCGGCGGGAGCCGAAGAGATGGCTGGCGTGATCGTGCCGCGCAAAACCGTCAACGAGCTGCGCAAGCTGCTTGATGATGATGAGGCGAAGATCGCGGTTTCGGTTTCAGAAACCAAGATCCGCTTCGCGACCCCGGCGATTACGCTGACCTCGAAAGTGATCGACGGCACTTTCCCGGATTATACCCGCGTGATCCCGCAGCATAACACCCGCCGGCTTGAGGTTGACGCCAGCGAATTCGCCAAGGCGGTTGACCGGGTGGCGACGGTGTCGTCGGAGCGCTCGCGCGCGGTGAAGCTGTCGCTTGACGAGGATCGGCTGGTGCTTTCGGTCAATGCCCCGGACAGCGGTGCGGCGGAGGAAGAGCTCGCGGTCGCCTATGCCGATGAGCGGCTGGAAATCGGTTTCAACGCGAAATACCTGCTGGAAATCGCCAGCCAGGTTGATCGTGAGAATGCGGTGTTCCTGTTCAATTCATCAGGCGATCCGACGTTGATGCGCGAAGGCAATGATACATCGGCGGTTTATGTCGTGATGCCGATGCGCGTCTGATCGGGCCACCGGGGGTTTTCGCCCCCGGCTCCCACAGCGTATTTTCTCAAGAGGAAATGTCCTGGCTGGTTTGACTGTCAGCTTGTTGTCTCTGTCGCATTTCCGCAGCCATCGGGCCCTGCGGCTGGAATTCGATGGCCGGCCGGTGGCGATTTCCGGGGCCAATGGCGCCGGAAAAACCAATATTCTGGAAGCGGTATCGCTTTTGTCACCCGGTCGCGGGCTGCGCGGCGCGACTTCCGAGGAATTCATCCGCAGGCCCGAAGCAATCGGCTGGAAAATCGCAGCGGATGTTTCAGGCCCGGGCGGGTTGCACCGGCTGGAGACCTGGGCCGAGCCGGGCGGGACGCGGCAGGTCCGGCTTGATGACAAGGGCTCGACCCAGCTGGCGCTTGGTCAGGTGATGCGGGTTTTGTGGCTGGTCCCGGCGATGGACCGGCTCTGGCTGGAAGGCGCCGAGGGGCGGCGCAAGTTCCTCGACCGTATGGCTTTGTCGTTTTTTCCCGACCATGCCGAGGCCGCGCTGGCCTATGAAAAGGCGATGCGGCAGCGCAACCGCCTGTTTCGCGACGACGTCAGTGACCCGCATTGGTATTCCGCACTTGAGGCGCGAATGGCCGAGACCGGCGCGATCATCACCGCCAACCGGAGCGCGGTGCTGGCGCGGATCAAGTCGGCCCAGGCCGGGGCGGTTTCGGCCTTTCCCCGTGCCGATCTCAGCCTGAGCCACCCGGAAGATGACAAGGGCAATCTTGCCGCCGCCCTGGCTTTGGGCCGGCGGCGTGATATGGCGGCAGGCCGGGCGCTGATCGGGCCGCATCGTGCCGATCTCGAGGCGGTCTACAGCGACAAGGGCGTGCCGGTCGCGATGTGCTCTACCGGCGAGCAGAAGGCGCTTCTCATCTCGCTGATCCTTGCCAATGCGCGCGCTCTGGCGGCCGAGACCGGTTTCGCGCCGGTTTTGCTGCTGGATGAGGTGGCGGCGCATCTCGACCCGGGCCGGCGGGCGGCACTTTATGACGAGATCTGTGCGCTTGGCGCCCAGGCACTGATGACCGGGACGGATGCATCCCTGTTTGACAGCCTTGGCGGAAGGGCGCAGACACTGGTTGTCGCCGCAGATGGCAACCAGTCAGGAGTGACCCAATGACCCCGCAGCGCGTTACCCTGATCACCCTCGGCGTGGCCGATCTGACCGCCGCGCGCGCCTTTTATGCGCGGCTGGGCTGGCAGGAACATGGCGAGAGCCAGGAGGGGGTTGCCTTCTTCCAGATCAACGGTCTGGCGCTGGCCTTGTTCGGGCGCGAGGCGCTGGCCGCAGATCAGGGGCGGCCCGGCGCCGCGCTTGGCAGCGGCGCGGTGACGCTGGCGCAGAATTTCGCGACAGAGGCCGAAGTTGACGCGGCCTATGCTGCGGCGCTTGCGGCCGGCGCAACCGCACTGAAAGCGCCGGAAAAAGTGTTCTGGGGCGGCTATTCCGGCTATTGGGCCGATGCGGATGGACATGTCTGGGAAGTGGCGATGAACCCATACTGGCCGCTGAATGCCGATGGCAGCCTGACATTGCCGGGCTGACCCATGACCGTGACCCTGTGGCAATTACTGGTCTATGCCGGTGCGATGGCAGCACTCTGGGCCGTGCCTGGGCCGGTCTGGGTCGCATTGCTGGCGCGGGCGCTTTCGGGCGGCTTTGCGGCGGCCTGGCCGCTGGCGGTGGGGGTAGCGCTTGGCGATCTGGCCTGGCCCTTTGCCGCAATCATGGGGATGAGCTGGATCCTCAGCCAATATGGCGGGTTTCTCGAGATCCTGCGCTGGCTGGCGGCAGCGATTTTCCTTCTGATGGGGATCATGCTGCTGCGTGCGCCCGGTGGTGCAGTGACCGCCGACAGCCGGCTCACACGGCCCGGGCTGATCGCAGGCTTTACCGTCGGCCTTGCGGCGGTGATCGGCAACCCCAAGGCGATCCTGTTTTACATGGGCGCGCTGCCCGGATTCTTCTCGCTTGATCAGCTGACCCGCTGGGACATTCTGGCGATCATCTCGATTTCCGCCTTTGTGCCGATGCTTGGAAACCTTGCCCTCGCGCTGTTTCTCGACCGGGCGCGGGCGCTGTTGCAAAGCCCGTCGGCGCTGCGGCGGCTCAACATCGCGGCAGGGGTCATGCTGATCGTCGTCGCCCTGCTTATCCCCTTTCTCTGACTACAAAATCTTGTGGCAGATGCGTGACATTCCCGCTCTGAACCGCTATAAATCGCGGGCAATCTGAGGGGTTACGTGACCATGGCTGAAGAAGCCCGCAAGCCCGCCGAGTACGGTGCCGATTCCATCAAAGTTCTCAAGGGGTTGGAAGCCGTTCGCAAGCGGCCCGGCATGTATATTGGCGATACTGATGACGGCTCGGGCCTGCATCACATGGTCTATGAGGTCGTCGACAACGGCATCGACGAGGCGCTGGCCGGTCATGCCACCGAAGTGGTGGTGACGATCCACGAAGACGACTCCGTCTCGGTGCGCGATAACGGGCGCGGCATCCCGGTCGGCATCCACCCGGAAGAGGGGGTTTCCGCCGCCGAGGTCATCATGACCCAGCTGCATGCCGGCGGGAAGTTCAACAATACCGATGACGGCGGCAATGCCTATAAGGTCTCGGGCGGCCTGCACGGGGTCGGTGTTTCCGTGGTGAACGCGCTGTCGGAATGGCTCGACCTGACCGTCTGGCGCGATGACAAGGAATATAAGGGCCGCTTCGAATTCGGCGAATGCACCACGCATGTCTATGAGGCGGGCCCGGCGCCCGGCAAACGTGGCACTCAGGTGCGGTTTCTGGCCTCGGCCAAGGTCAATCGCCCGGACGGGACATTTTCCAACCTCGAATACAGCTTCAAGACGCTGGAACACCGGCTGCGTGAACTGGCCTTTCTGAATTCGGGCGTCCGGATCGAGCTGAATGACCTGCGCAGCGCCGAGCCGCAGCATGTCGAGCTGTATTACGACGGCGGCGTGCGGGAATTCGTGAAATATCTCGACCGCTCGAAACAGTCGGTGATGGCCGAGCCGATCTATATCGTCGGCGAGCGCAACGGGATCGGCGTCGAGGTCGCGATGTGGTGGAACGACACCTATCACGAAAACGTCCTGCCCTTTACCAACAATATCCCGCAGCGCGATGGCGGCACCCATATGGCGGGCTTCCGCGGCGCGCTGACGCGGACGATCACTTCTTACGCTCAGTCATCGGGCATCGCGAAAAAGGAAAAGATCGACTTTACCGGCGATGATGCGCGTGAAGGCCTGACCTGCGTGTTGTCGGTAAAAGTGCCGGATCCGAAATTCTCCAGCCAGACCAAGGACAAGCTGGTCTCCTCCGAGGTGCGGCCTGCGGTCGAAAACCTGGTGAATGAAAAGCTCGGCGAATGGTTCGAGGAAAACCCGGCCATTGCGAAAGTGATCGTCGGCAAGATCCTCGAAGCCGCACTGGCCCGTGAGGCGGCGCGCAAAGCGCGCGAGCTGACGCGGCGCAAGACGGCGCTGGATGTCAATTTCAATGCCGCCAAGCTGAAGGACTGCACCGAGAAAGACCCGTCGAAATCCGAAGTCTTCCTCGTCGAGGGTGACTCGGCAGGTGGGTCGGCCCAGACCGGGCGCGACCGCAAGAACCAGGCGATCCTGCCCTTGCGCGGCAAGATCCTGAACGTCGAACGGGCGCGGTTTGACAAGATGCTGGGCAGCCAGGAGATCGGCAACCTGGTGATGGCGCTTGGCACCGGCATTGGCCGCGACGAATTCAACATCGAAAAACTGCGCTACCACAAGGTCGTCATCATGACCGATGCCGATGTGGATGGTGCGCATATCCGGACGCTGCTGCTGACCTTCTTCTTCCGCCAGATGCCGGAACTGATCGAGGGCGGCTATCTCTATATCGCGCAGCCGCCGCTTTATAAGGTCGCGCGCGGCAAGTCCGAAGTCTATCTGAAAGACCAGGCTGCGCTGGATGATTACCTTGTAGAACAAGGGCTTGAAGGCGCCGTCCTGCGTCTGGCAACGGGCGAGGAAATCGCCGGCGCCGATCTTGCGCGGGTGCTTGAAGGCGCCCGTCAGTTCCGCCGGATCCTTGACGCCTTCCCGTCTCACTACCCGCGGCCGATCCTTGAGCAGGCGGCGCTGGCAGGGGCGTTTGAGGCCGGCGCGGCAGATCGTGACCTCCAGTCGGTGGCGGATCAGGTGGCGCGGCGGCTCGACCTCGTTGCGCTGGAATATGAGCGCGGCTGGTCGGGGCGCATCACCCAGGACCAGGGCATCCGCCTGTCGCGCATTCTGCGTGGCGTGGAAGAGCTGCGGACGCTGGACGGTGCCGTGCTGCGCTCGGGCGAAGCGCGCAGGCTGGCGCAGTCGGCGGGCACCCATCGCGATGTCTATCGCAATCCGGCCCGCCTCGTGCGTAAGGATCGCGAGCAGATGATCTATGGCCCCGGCGATCTGTTGAAAGCCATCCTTGCCGAAGGCGAGAAGGGCCTTTCGCTGCAACGCTATAAGGGTCTGGGCGAGATGAATCCGGAACAGCTGTGGGAAACCACGCTGGACCCGGAGGCCCGCACGCTCCTGCAGGTAAAGATCGACGATGTGGCCGAGGCCGACGACATCTTCACCAAGCTGATGGGCGATGTGGTGGAGCCGCGACGCGACTTCATCCAGCAAAACGCGCTGACGGTCGAGAACCTCGATTTCTGATCAAAGCATAAAGAAAAAACCCCGCGAAGCAGGCGCTTTGCGGGGTTTTTCTTTGTCTGTCAGTAGCTGAGCAGCCGGTCGCCATCCTTGTCGATGATGCGTGTCGGCAGGCCGATTTCGTTAAGAAGATTGATAAAAGGCTTCGGATCCAGCTCTTCGGCATTAACCATGGTGCCGACATCCCAGAGGCCCTCGGCGATCAGAACCGCAGCAGCAACCGGCGGCACACCAGCGGTATAGCTGATGCCCTGGCTGCCAACCTCTTCGTAGGCCTCCTTGTGATCGGCGGTGTTGTAGATCATCACCTCGACCGGCTGACCGTCTTTCTCGCCTTTGACGAAATCGGCGATCAGCGTTTTGCCGGTATAGCCCGGCGCCAGGGTTGCCGGATCGGGCAGCACGGCCTTGACCACCTTCAGCGGGATGACTTCCTGCCCTTCGGCGGTCTTCACCGGTTGTTCAGACAAAAGCCCGAGGTTTTTCAAAACGGAAAAGACGTTGATGTAATGGTCGCCAAAGCCCATCCAGAACCGCACATCGGCCTGGGGATAGTTTGCGGCAAGGCTGTGGACCTCGTCATGACCTGACATATAGGCCTTTTGCGGGCCGACAACCGGCAGATCCCAGGTCTTGCCGATCTCGAACATCCGGTTTTCCTGCCAGACACCGCCCTGCCAGGAATAGACCGTGCCGGTGAACTCGCGGAAGTTGATCTCAGGGTCGAAATTGGTCGCGAAATACTTGCCATGAGAACCGGCATTGATGTCGACGATGTCGATCTCGTTAACCTTATCCATCATATCGGCCGCAGCACGGGCCCAGACGTTAACCACGCCCGGGTCGAAACCGATGCCCAGAACGGCCGTCACGCCCGCCGCTTTGCAGGCGTCGCGCTTTTTCCATTCATAATTGCCATACCAGGGCGGCGTCTCGCAGATCTTAGTCGGATCTTCATGAATTGCGGTATCAATATAAGCGACACCGGTTTCGATACAGGCGTCCAGCACCGTCATATTCACGAAAGGAGAGCCCACATTGATGACGATCTGAGCCCCGGTTTCCCGGATCAGCGCCGCCACCGCCTTGCTGTCCATCGCGTCGACCGAATGGGCTTCAAAGCGACCTGCGACTTTCATCGCGTTTTTCTCATGGACTGAGGCAATGATCGCCTCGGCCTTGGGCTTCGTGCGGCTGGCGATATGCAGCTCCCCAAGGCGGTCATTCAGCTGCGCCGCCTTATGCGCCACCACCTGAGCGACGCCACCGGCGCCAATGATCAACACGTTGCGTTTCATGGGGAAACCGCCTCCTCTTGAGTGCTGGGGAAGGGGGGACTGCCTGGGCCTCAGCCGAGACTGTCCCGGTAATCGGCATAGCCGAATTCGCGTGCGACAGTGAGCGAGCCATCCAGCTCTCTCACCACGATGGACGGCATTTTCACGCCATTGAACCAGTTCTTCTTGACCATTGTATAGCCGGCCGCATCCGGGATCGAGATCCGGTCGCCGATCTGCAAAGGCGCTTTGAACCCATACTCGCCATAAATATCGCCGGCGAGACAGCTCTTGCCGCAAACCATAAAGCGATGCGGCCCGGTATCGTCCATCCGGGCGCTTTCGCGGTAGATCAAGAGGTCAAGCATATGCGCTTCGACCGAGGAATCCACGATGGCAAGGTCTTTGCCATTGTTCAGCACGTCGAGCACCGTCACTTCCAGCGTGGTCGTGTTGGTGATCGAGGCTTCGCCAGGCTCAAGGAACACCTGGACGCCGAACCGGTCCTGGAAGACCCGAAGCCGCTCGGCCAGGGCTTTCAGCGGGTAACCTTCGCCGGTAAAATGAATGCCACCACCAAGGCTGACCCAGTTCAGACGGCGCAAAAGCGGGCCGAATTCTTCTTCGATCCGCGAGAGCTGGCTGTCAAACAGCGCGAAATCGCGATTCTCGCAATTGTAATGGATCATGAAGCCGGAAATCCGGTCCATCACCCGCTCGATCTTTGCCTGATCCCATTCACCGAGGCGCGAAAACGGTCGCGCCGGGTCAGCGAGGTCGAAGCCGCTGGTCGAAAACCGCGGGTTCAGCCGCAGCCCACGCTGGATCTGTGCCGACTGATTGTCGAACCGCTCCATCTGGCTGATCGAGTTGAAGATGATCTTATCGGCATAGCCAACCGCTTCTTCGATCTCGTGATCCGCCCAACCCACGGAATAGGCGTGGGTTTCTTTGCCGAACTTCTCGCGCCCCAGGCGCAGCTCGTAAAGCGAGGAGGAGGTCGTGCCATCCATGTGCAGCACCATCTGGTCAAATACCGGCCAGGTTGCGAAACACTTCAGCGCCAACAGGCATTTCGCGCCCGACAGGCTGCGAAGCTCATCCATGATCGCCATATTCCGCGCCAGTGCGGTGCGATCGATCAGGTAATAGGGCGTCTGGATCATCGAATCCCCCCGGGTTGCAGCAGAGAACCAACGGCCACACGGCCAGAACGGCCATGTAGGGCCGCAGGCCCCCTGATGCAAGCATCATCGGTGTTGCTTAGCCCGCCGTCTGTGACGGCGGGATGACAGAAAGCTGTCACTTTGCTGCAAACCAGGCCCAGGCATCGGCGGCAATGGCGGGCGCCGCGTCGTAGAACCAGTGGTCGTGGCCAGGGATCACCACCAGGTCCGTCGAATGCCCGGCAGAGGCCAGAACCTGTGCCGACTGCCGCACCTGGACAAGCGGAAACAGGCGATCCTGGTCGCCGACATAGATCCGGACCGGCACCGGGTTTTCCGGCTGACCGGTCGCAAAGAGCGCCCCGGCATGAGCCACGATCGCCCGCACGCCCGCAGGCGGCCGGGCGGAAAGCGAGAGCGCCATATTCGCACCCGCCGAATGTCCGAAAAGGTAAATCCGGCTGCGATCTATTGCATAGAGATCGGCGGCATCGGCCAGAACCGCCTCGAGAAATTCGACACCATCGCGGCTGCCCGACCAAGCCTGGCTGTCAGCAGCATCCGGTGCAATCAGCATCAGGCCTTCGCGCTTTGCAATTTCCTGCCAGGGCGCCAGCATATCGCGCCCGTTGCGCCCCGAGCCGTGGAACAGGATCACGACAGGCGCGGTCTGGCCGGATTTCGCCCCGTCATAGCCGTACCATATCCGGCTTACGCCATTCACCTCGAGGATATGCTCGCTGACGCCCGGGGCGGGGATGGCCGGTGCCGCGCTCTGGCGTGGCGCGGCAAGCGTCGCGTTAACAGTTTCGGTGAAATCCGCCCCGCCCGAGGGGGCAGGAACCGGGGACAGTCCCGTGGCTGGCTGCCAGTCCGGGATGAAGCGCGGCGCGGCGAGCAGAAACGCACCGCCCAAAAGCGTGAAAAAAACGAAAGAGAGGAGCGTGTTCAGGTAGCGTTTCATTCCGGGCAATTTTCAGTATCTTGGACAGGGTTCGCCTCCTGATTGCTGCCCGATTGAGACAACCAGAAGGCGTCATGGTGATTTGTTGGGTCCAACTTTCGGGAAACAGCAACAATCCCGGGTCAGATCATGCGGATCGTTTCCTTTCCAACGGCCAAAACATATCCGCGCCGGGCAATGGTCTTCACCAGAAGCTCGCTCACCAGTTGATTGCCAAGTGCGTCGCGCAGGCGTTTGACCCGCGTGGCCCCTGCTGCCTCTTCGCAATCCGCCTCGGACCGGCCCGAGATTACCGCTTCGATCTGCACCCCGGTCAGCACTTCGTCATCCATCCGCGCCTCTGCCAGCACAGAGAGCGTCTCCAGCGCGGCCTCGGTCAGGGTGAATTCCAGGTCGTTGATATAAACCGCCCGCGCCTCGCGCGAGATCATCAGCGAGGAGACCTGGATGCCTGACCGCTGGATCGCGCCGATCTTCTTGTTCAGCACGATGATCATCACAAGGAAAACCAGGGCCGCAACCAGAAGTGCAGACGAAAAGACCAGCAGCACGAAAATCACCATCCGATAGCTGGTCAGTACCTCGGAAAAAGTGGTTCCGGACCCCGCCAGAATCTCAAGAAGCCGGATCTCGGCCCCGCTGCGCAGGTCGTCATTCTCGATAAAGATCCGCTCAACCCTTGCATTGAATGCATTGGCGTCGGGCAGGTTCAGGAACAGAAGCAAGGCGGCCGCGAACAGAATCAGCACGATCCCGGCGATGCCGAAGGTCACGACCCGGTTGCCCTGTTTCAGGCTGTCAGTAACGAAGGAACCAGGCCCCGGCATTCGCTTTCCTCTCATCCAGCCCCTCCGGCCCGAAAGTGGACAGGACATTGAGCAAAGTCCAGCCGCCGGCGGCAAGACGGGGTTTCAGCTCGGCTCCGGCCTTGCCCGGAGAGCAGTTGCCATCGGAAACCTGTGCCACCCCATAGTGGAGTTGCAACGGGTCGTCTTTCTTGGCTTTGTAATCTGCGTAGCAATCAGCCGCCGCAGGCCCGGCAAGGGCAAGCGCCAACAGGGCGGCAAGCATGGTTCTGATCATCTCCGGCTCCATCGTCGGATTACTGCCCGTCCCTTAACGGGGCGTTATATTTCTCTGCTCAATCTGCGGAAATCCGCCTGGATATTCAATAACGAGCACGGCCTGACGGCGGTGATATCCCATATCACGCGCGTCGGGTGCGGCTGTTATGGCCTGGCCATGCGCCGATATTGCGCGACCTTGGCGCTGCGGGCCAGGTCGGGTCATCCGCTGCAGGACGCTGTCGGCCCTCCCGAATCCAGACCGGGGTCAGGGATGAGGACAGCGACTGACAGCGGCGCAACAAGACCCAAGGAGGCATTCGTGCAGCATTACAGGACAGCAGCGGCTTCGGCCCGGCAGAGCAACCAGTCGCATCCCGATGATTTCGATTTCGGCCAGGCCCGCGCGACGGGCAAGCCACGGAAAACAGCACGCCCCGGCCTCACCGCCGGTCTGATTGCCTTTGCTTTTGCCGTATCAATGTTCATGCCGGTCGGCGCAAAGGCGGAAGCCGCCTGGCAGCGCTATCCCGATCAGCTGAGCGAGCCGGTCCGTCCGGGCATTCTGCCCGAGGTGCTGAACGTGGACAGCAAACGCGGGACGCGCCCCGGCTGGGAAAAACCGCATCGCGCACGTCTGCCCGGGGTCTGTGCGCTGCAGATCGACGGACGCCGCGGCTACAGCGGCTATTCCGAGAATTGCCTGCGAAATCAGGGGCTGCGCGAAAAGCTTCCGCGTGACTGCGGCACTGCGGCCCGCGTTTTCGGGCAGCGCGACCGGCTGTTTTCCTCGGCCTGCCTGCGCGATTTCGGCTATCTGCTGCGCGATTGATCCGCCATGGCCCGCGCGCGTCCGCAATCCGGGCGCGCTTGCGATCCTGTAGCAGATCGTCTGGCTATCGCGGCGGCCGAAAATGATCCTGTCGCGCCGCAAAAGCGCCAGATGCTGCGAGACAGTCAACTCGCAGAACCCAAGATACCCTCCCAGCTGGCCTACCGATTTCTCGCCCTCGATCAGGTGGTAGAGGATCAGAAGCCGGTGCCGGTTTTCAGGCGCCCTCAGGAGCGCGCCGGCCTCCTCGGCGGCGGCGAGCAGGGTCTGAGGGTTCAGGTCCATCGGGGGATGCGCCTGACCCTATCTATATAAAATCGCTGATAAAAACAAAGCGTGCGGCCAAACTGTCACAAAAGGCCCGAAAACAAAAGCACCCCCGAGGCCGAGGGGGACTCCGGGGGTGAGATCACCGATAACTGGTCCGCCGGTGGGTTGCCGGGAACCAGCAACCACCAACCGGCGGCCTGACAGGTTACTCACTGACACGTCAACTCGTTAAGCGCATTGGCAACGTTCGTGCACAACGACCGCCCAAGGCCCAGACCGCCGGCGGTCTGAAACTGGAACTCTACGGATCCGGCATACAGACTTATTCCATGGGCCCGGTAAAAGTTAAATTCGCGTGGTTGCCTAGGCAGAACTGCCTACTTCCTTTTACAGGGTAACGGGCATTCGCCTTACAGGGCCACTGGCATTCGCCGACCGTAGCCTCTAACCTGCCCCGGATCCGGCCCAGCCCCGGAAGCTTGCAATAACAGGCAGAAATTTTGCAATCAGGCCCGAGACTTGCGTCACCACAGTGCTGCCCCGGCCCCGCCGAGTCCGCCTTCCGTGGCGTCAACGCGCGCCTGGACTGCGGAGGCCGGTGATGCGCTATTCGCTGCGGATCCTTCTGGCGCTCTGCCTGGCCGGCCTGCAGCTGATCGCTGTTCTTGCAGTGGTGTTCTCGTCATATTTCACCTCGGAAAAGGCGCTGATCGCCCATGCGCGCCACCTGTTGCGCGATGTCGGCACCAATGCGATCGAACATTCCAAGGGCTTCCTGAACCCCGCCCAGGGTGCCGCCGAACTCGCGGCGCGGCTGGCGCAGAACCAGGTGGTTGCCAGCGATGACCAGGCGCGGCTTGAACAGCTCCTGTTCCAGCAATTGCAGATCTCGCCGCAATTTGCCGGCCTCTATTTCGGCGGCGAGGATGGCCATTTCGTCATGGTCTCACGCACGCCCGATCAGGCAGGGCCGTTCCGCACCAAGCTGATCACGATTGAAAACGGCGTCCGTCGGATCGAACTGATCTGGCGCCGCGATGATTTCTCGGTCATGGCGCGACGGCTGACCCCGGACGATCCCTATGACCCGCGCACGCGCTCCTGGTTCATCCTGGCAAAGAACAGTCTCGGCACCGTCTGGACCGACCCCTATATCTTCTTCTCGTCGCAACAGCCGGGGATCACCCTGGCGGCGCCGGTGCTGCGTCCGGTAAAAGGCAAACGTGGGGCCAGCGGCGCGCGCAGGTCGATCTGGGGCGTGGTCGGTGTCGATATCGAGATCAGCCGCATCTCGGAATTCCTGTCGCGGCTTCAGATCGGCACCTCAGGTAAGGCGCTGATTATACACAAGAACGGTGATGTTATCGCGCATCCGGACATGGACCTGTTGCGGATCACTGCCGACGACGGCTCGTTGCGCTTCGCCAGTATCGGCGAGATTGAAGACCCCATTGCGCGCGCCGCCTTTGCACCGCTGGCAAGCAGCGGCGAGTTGAAAATCGCCCAGCTCACCCCCTCACAATTCACCTATAAAGGTGAATCCTATGTCTCGACCGTGATGCCGACGATCAGTGGCAAATTGCCCTGGACCATCGGCGTCTATGCACCCGAGAGCGACTTTACCGCCTCGATCAAGGACAACCGGACCCAGAATATCTGGATCGCTGTGCTGGTTGCCGCGACCACCGGCATTGTCGGGCTCTTGCTGGCCGATTACATCTACCGCCCCGTCCGCGCCTTTGCAGTTCGCAATGCCTTGATTTCTCAGGGTGAAGTCGACACCTCAAAACCGCCGCCGCGCACCTATAAAGAGCTGGAAAAGGCCAATTCCACCCTGATGCAGCAAATCGTGGCCCGCCGCGAGGCAGAACGCGAATATGGCCAGACTTTCGAGCTTTCGACCCGTGCGATGGCGCAGATCTCGCCGGTGGATGGGTCGATCATCCGCGCCAATGCGAAATTCGCCGAACTGGTCGGCGCCCCCTCGACCGGGGCGGTGATCGGGCGCAAAGTGACGGATGTCGCGCATCCTGACGATCTTGCGGCCTATGCCTGCGCCGATGGATCGCAGGTGAATGAGACCGGCGGAGCCGAGGCCAGCCAGGAAATGCGCTGGTTCCGGCGCGATGGCGCGGTGATCTGGGTCAAGCTGAATTCGATCATCATTCGCGATGAGGCGGGCAAGCCCCTGCATGGCGTGCTGACCGTCGATGACATCACCGAGGAAAAGGCCAGCGCCGGCAGGATCGAGCAACTGAACCGCGACCTCTCTCATATGGCGCGCGGCAATACGATGGGGCAGATGGCGGCCGGGCTTGCGCATGAGCTGAACCAGCCGCTGACCGCGATCTCGCAAAATGCCGATACCGCCTTGCTGGCGCTGCAACTGGGCAAATGGACCGACACCGAGCTGCGCGAGCTTCTGACCGAAATCGAAAGCCAGTCCCTGCGCGCCGGAGATATCATCCGCGCCCTGCGGGGCTTTATCCGCAAGGACGAAGGCGCGCTTGCGCCCTTTGATTTCGCTGAACTTCTGGGCCAGACGCTGCGCCTCGTCCAGGCCGAAGCCCGCGATTCCGGCGTGCGGATCGTCGAGGATCTCGCTGTGCTGCCACCGGTTCTGGGCAACCGGATCCAGGTGGCGCAGGTGCTGGTCAATCTTTTGCGCAATGCCATCGAAGCCATTGCCTCTGACAGCGAAAACACGCGCCAGGTGACCGTGACCGTGCGGCCTTTGCTGCAGGACAGCCGCGACATGCTGGTCGTGACGGTCGAGGATACCGGGCCAGGCGTCAGTGACTCCATCACGCTTTTCACCCAGTTCGACACATCGAAACCCGAAGGGATGGGCCTTGGTCTCTCGATCTGCCGGTCGATCATCGAGGCGAATGGTGGCACGCTCTGGCATGAAAAGCCGGGGACGCGCGGCGCAAGATTCTGTTTCACGCTGAACACAGCTGCGGAGGCGGTATGAAAGAGCAGTCGATTGGACAGCAGGACCCCGTGACCGGGCTCACGGTCTTTCTGGTCGATGATGACGAGGCGATCCGCAATTCGCTCGCCCGTGCACTGCAAAAGCGCGATTACCGGGTCGAGACATTTGCCTCGGTGGCGGATTTCCTGCTCCGCTATGATGGCGAGGCACCCGGCTGCCTGATCCTTGATTACGGGATGCCAGGGATGAACGGGCTGGAATTGCAGGCCTGGCTGGCCAGGGCCGGCCATGACCTGCCGATCATCTTCATCACCGGCCATGGCGGCGTGCCGGAATCGGTGCAGGCGATCAAGGCGGGCGCGCTGGATTTCCTTGAGAAACCCTTCCGGCAGTCGGTACTGATCGAACGGATCGAGACCGCTTTCGCGATGGTTGCCGAACATCACGCCGCCCGCGCCGGGACCGAGCGGCTCAGGGCGAAATTCGACCGGCTTACCAGCCGCGAGATGGAAATCGTCAGCCATATGGTGTCCAATCCTTCCGAGACCTCCAGCAAAGAGGTCGGCGCGCGGCTGGGGATCAGCCCGCGCACGGTCGATCACCACCGGGCGCGGATCCTTGAGAAGCTGCAAATCCGCTCGGTGGCAGAGCTGATTTCGATGGCGCAACATTTCCTCGCAAAGGGCTGAGCATGGGGCAGATCGACCTCAATTCCGATCTCGGCGAAGGCTATGGGCCCTGGACGATGGGCGAGGATGCCCGGATGCTTGAGCTTGTGACTTCGGCAAATCTGGCCTGTGGTGGCCATGCCGGTGATCCCGAAACCATGTTCACCGCGCTGTCGCTGGCAGCTTCCCGGAATGTCGTGATCGGCGCCCATCCCGGCTATGCCGACCGCGAGGGGTTTGGCCGGCGGGTGATACCGATGCAGCCGGCCGAAATCACCCGGATGGTGGTGGCCCAGACCGCCGCTTTGCAGGGTCTGGCCGCGCTGGCCGGGGCCGAGATCCGCTATCTCAAACCCCATGGTGCCCTGTCTGGCCTGGCCGCGGCGGATCCGGTGATTGCCGGCGCCATTGCCGATGCGATTGCCGCGCTGCCGGGCCGCCTTGCATTGCTGGCGATCTCGGGGACGGCGCTGGAAAGCACCGCGCGCGCGCGCGGCCTTACCGTCTTTTCCGAGATTTTCGCGGATCGCGCCTATCTGCCCAATGGTCAGCTGATGCCGCGCAGCCAGGCCGGCGCCGTGCTGCATGACGCTGATGAGATTGCCGAACGCCTGATCCGGTTCCTCGACAGCGGTATGATGCCGGTTGCGGGCGCGGCGCCCATCGCGCTTGATGCGCAGTCGGTCTGTATCCATGGTGATACGCCGGGCGCCGTCGATCTTGCCACCGATCTGCGCCAGCGGCTGAGCGCGGCGGGCGTGGCGATCCGTCCCTTCCTGGCCGGCTGAACAATGATGACCGACGCACCGCGCTTTCGTCCCGTCGCCGAACATGGCCTGCTGGTGGAATTCGGCGAGGGCGTGGATACGGCGCTGCATGACCGCGTGATGGCGCTGGATGCCGTGCTGAACGCCGCGCCGCTGCCGGCGATGATCGAAACCGTGCCCGGGAATGCCTGTCTGCTGGTGCGTTTCGATTGTCTGGCGACAGATCATGGCAGCGTGGAGGCAGCCATCCGTCAGCGGCTCGGCACCGGGCGGCCCCAGGTGCCGGAGGGCCGGCTGCATGACGTTACAGTGTGCTATGACGCGCCCTTTTCTCCGGATCTCGCTTCGGTTGCAGCGATGACGGGGCAGAGCCCGGAAGCAGTGATCGCCGCCCATCTCGGCGGCGCGTATCAGGTCAGCCTTTACGGCTTTGCGCCGGGCTATGCCTATCTGACCGGCGTGCCGGATTCGATCCGCCTGCCTCGCAAATCCGCTGCCATCCGCGACATCCCGGCGGGGTCCGTTTTGATCGCGGGTTCGCAATGCATTGTTTCGACACTGAAAATGCCGACCGGATGGTGGATCATTGGCCGTTCGGCCACAAGGATCCTGACGGCTGACGCGGCCCGCCCCTTTCTCTTCGATCCCGGCGACCGGGTGCGGTTTCGCCGTATTCGCCAGGACGATCCGGAAATGGCCCCGGAAATGACCGATGTCTGAGGTCGAACTCTGCCTGCGCTTTGCCGGTCCGCATGTCTCGATCCAGGACGAGGGCAGGCCAGGTTGGGCGCGTTTTGGTGTGCCGCAATCGGGCGCGATGGACCGGCTCGCCATGCGGGCGGCGAATGCGGCCATCGGGAATGCCCCCGGCACGCCGGTAATCGAGATTTCGCGCGGTGGCGTTCAGATCGGCTGCGAGGCGGGAGAGATCGCCTTTGCCCTCACCGGCGGTGGTTTCATCCTGGAACATGCCGGCCAGCGCCTGGGATCCTGGTCACGCGGGCTGCTTCGGGTCGGGGAAACCCTGGTGATCAGGCCCGGCATCTGGGGCAATTGGTGTTATCTGGCCTTTGCCGGGCAAAGCCTGATACCGACCTGGCTGGAGAGCGCCGCCACCCATGGGGCTTCCGGCTTCGGAGGTGGCAAGCTTGCGACGGGTTCAAAGCTGCATTTTACCCCTGTCGGACCGCGCCTGCCTTTGTCGCCGCATATCCCCTGCCCGATCCTGGCGCGCCCCCGCCATATATTGCGTGTCACGCCCGGCCCGCAGGAGCGTTATTTTCCCGAAAGCTCCGTCGAGGCGCTCTATGCCGGCCCCTGGAATGTGACCATCGCAGCCGATCGGATGGGAACCCGCCTCAACGGCCCAGCAATTGCACCGCGTGCGCCGCTTGATATGGCATCAGAACCGCTCACACGCGGCTCGATCCAGGTGGCGGGGGACGGGGTCGCGACGATCCTCACCGCCGATCATCAGACAACGGGCGGCTATCCCCGGATCGCGACTGTGCTGGATTGCGACCTTGACGCCTTCGCGCAGGTGACACCGGGCCAGAGGATCGCCTTCGTGCCGGTTACGCCAGGACAGGCCATTGCTTTCGCCCGGCAGCACCAGTCCGCCTCGGAGCGTTACATTGCGCGCCTCGCTTCCCTGGGTCAGCGGGTTTAGCGCCTTTTCCTGCCCTCCTGCAGCCGGACGAGAACCTGATCTCTTCCAAAAGCCTGTCGCGCCGCTGCAAGCTCTGTGCGCCAAATCACCTCTTGCCGCGCCAGTTGCTGGTTCAGTTTTGTCCTGCGCCCGGCCGCCCATGCTTCATAGACCAGAAATCTCTGTGCCTCGGTCATATCCGCCATCGCCGCCTCATCTGGAACCCGGTTCAGCGCCGCCAGCCTTTCCCTGACTGCCTCCCGCTCTGCCGCAGCTTTGGCGAGGCTGGCCGCCCGAAGTTCAAGCACCATGCCGGCCATCCTGCGCAGCCGATGCAGTTTTTCGGCCCGATTCATCGCTCATCTCCGTTTTCTGGCTTTTTCCCTCATCATGGCGGCGAACCGGATCGCCGCCGCCACGGCGGCATAATGTTCGCGCCGGATCTCCTGGCCGATCTCGGTGATCCCGTAAATTGCCCGCGCGGTGGCAGGATCGCGCCGGATCGGCACCCCGGCCTCCTGCGCGCGTTCCCTTATCCGCGCCGCGATTTCATCAATGCCTTTGGCAACACAAACCGGCGCCCCACCCCTGATCCGGTCCCATTTCAGCGCAACGGCGTAATGGGTCGGGTTGACGATCACCACATCCGCGCCCGGCACATCGGCAAGCATCTGCCGCGTCGCGATTAACTGCGCCCGGCGCCGGCGATCGGCCTTCATATGCGGATCGCCCTCGCTGTCTTTCATCTCATCGGTCAGGTCTTTCCGTGTCATCCGGTTGCGCCGCATGAATTCGGCGCGTTGCCAGAGGTAATCCACCGCGCCTATAACAGCGTTGAGCGCAATCACCAGGGCAAGGAAACCGGCAAGCAGACTGACCAGCAAAAGTGCCACCTGCCCGGCCCCGAGCCGGGTACTGCCAATGATCTGATCGGCGCTGCTGGTCAGAAACAGGGCCAGGGCCAGCGAAATCAGCACCATTTTCACTGATTTCTTCAGGAAATCGACGAGGCCGCCGCGCCCGAACTTCTGTCCGAAATTGCTGATAATCGAGATCCGGGACATTTTCATAGTCAGCTTTGGCGGTGCAAAAACGAATCCTTTTGACGCAATCAGCCAGATCAGGATCAATGCCGCCGGCACCAGCAGGAGCGCGATGACCGGCCCGGCCATCGACAGAGCAGCCCTACCGATCACGGCGGCCGCCCCCTGATCGCCGGGCCACGGCAGGCGGTCGGCCTGATCGAAAAAGGTCGCCGCCATCTCTCCGGCCCGGGTGATGGCAGCTTTGCCAAAAATGGCGGCGGCCAGCAGAATGCCCGCACCTGCAAGCGCGGCGTGGATATCTTCGGATCTGATCGCATCGCCCTCTTCCCGTGCCCTTTCCAGCCGGCGGGGAGTCGGGTCGAACTGCTTTTCATCCTGATCACTGTCGGAGCCTGACATCATCAGGGTCCGAACGGATCAAGCAGGCGGACGCCCAGGGCATCGTGCCAGCTTTGCAGCAGGAAAGGACTGGCCAGGGCAAGCAGGATCAGGCCGCCAAGGGTCAGGGCCGGCGCTCCGATAAAGGTCACCATCAGAGAGGGCATGGCGCGGTTGATGGCCCCAAGCGCAAGATTATAGAGCAATGCCGCGAGGATGAACGGTGCAGAAAGCGTGAACGCGAGGGAGAAGGCCCGCGCGGTCAGCCCCAGCGCCCAGCGCGAGATCTCGCCCGGATCCGGCAGCTGACCGGGGGGCAGAATTTCATAGGAATAGACCAGCAGTTCAACAGATCTTGCCAGCCCGCCCATAGAGCAAAACAGAACAAGCCCGCCAAGTGTCAGCAGATTAGACACGATGGGCTGGGGCTCGGGCCCGGTTCCGTTGAACATCTGAGCCAGTGAAATCGACTGACCGATCATCGTTCCTGCGGTTTGCAGGCAAAGGATCATCAGGCGCAGCGTGAAACCAAGGAGCAGGCCCGCGACAAGCTCTGCCGCAATGTTGAGGGGGGTAAAGACGGCGCTTTGCGGGTCTGCGCCAGGCAAGCCAGCCGGCGCCTCAAGAACGGCGGGAAACACAATCGCCGTTATGACCATTACGGCGGTGATCTTAACCTTTTGTGGCAGGAAGCTTTCGCCCAAACCGGGGAGCAATGCGACCGCCGCGCCGACGCGCAGAAAAACCAGCGCCGCCTGCCAGATCATCCCCTCTGCGATACTGAAAACGCCGCTGAGTTGCGCGATCAGGCCGGTCATGCCGCGACCTGACCGAATAGCGCAGGGCGACTGTCCGCGCCGATTTCCTCATAGGAGAGGACAGGAACTCTGAGCCCCCGCGCCTGAATGACAGTGCGCAGGAACCGTCGTCTTGCCGCCGAGGTGACGATGGCAGGCGAGGCGCCGTTCTCGCCGGCTTGCCCGACCCGCTCAGCTATCCCATTGGCAAGCTTTGCAAAAACATCCGGCGGCAGGGCGACATCGCGCAATCCGCGATCCCCGTCGGTTTGATGGGCCTGGAAGGTCCGCTCCCATTCGGGGGCAAGCTGGATCAGCGGCACGGTTCCGTCTTCGCGGCGGAATTCGGCAACGATCTGGAAGCCGAGGCGCTGACGGACATGTTCGCAGACCGCCTCGGGGGAGCCGAAACTGCGCGCCTCGGCGACCGCTTCCAGGATCAGCGGCAGGTTTCTGACAGAGACCCGCTCCTCGAGCAGCAGGCGCATGACCGCATGAAGCAGATCCATCGGCACTTTCTCCGGGATCATATCGTCGAGCAGCCGACGGTTCGCCTCTGCCCTGCCCCGATCCGAGAGATCGGTGAATTCGTCGAGCAGGCGGCGCAGACCACGCAGCGACAGAAGTCGCGAAAGGCTGGATTTCAGAACTTCAAGCAAATGGGTGGCCAGGACTTCGGCCGGCGACACGACCGTCAGGCCGGAGAGTACCGCATCCTCCTGATAGTCCGGCCGGATCCAGCGGGCAGGCGCGCCGTAGACAGGCTCTTTAACATCCTCGCCCTCGGGTGCGCTGGCGCCATCAGACATCAGCACCAGCACGCTATCCGGAACCAGCCGGTCAGTTACTTTTGCGACGCCCTGAATGCGGATCCGGTAATGTCCCACCGGCAGCATGGCCTCATCCGTGAGACGAATTTCGGGGAGAATAAGCCCATAGGTCGCGGCGATATGATTGCGCATACTGGCAATCCGCCCATCGAGGCCGGTCGCAGGATCCAGCGCCATATCCACGAGATCTGGCGAGAATTCGATATGAATTTCGTCAAAATCAAGCACATCTCCGATATGGTGTTTTGCAGTGGTCTGGGTGTTGCTGAGCACTGGTTCGGCCTTTTCTACAGGCTTTCTCCGGACAAGGCGCGCAAGCCCTGCAAGCCCGGCCGCCGTGCAGACGAACGGAAGGAAGGGCATGCCCGGCAAAACCGCGAGAACCGCCATTAACCCGGCAACGGTTGCAAGGGCCGCGGGATATTTCCCAAGCTGCTCCACCAGGCTGATATTGACGGCGCCTTTGGTGCCGCCGCGCGAAAGAAGGAGCGCTGCTGCAACCGAGATGATTACCGCAGGGATCTGACCCACCAGACCATCCCCAACCGTAAGAATCGCGTAGGTCGAGAAAGCGCGGGCGGCATCCATATCGTGCATCCCGATACCAACGCCCAGGCCCACCACAAAATTCAGCGCGGTAATCAGCAGTCCGGCGATCGCATCGCCTTTCACAAATTTCGAAGCACCGTCCAGAGAGCCGAAGAATGTGGTTTCGGCAAGTTCGGTTTCACGTCTCTGGCGCGCCTCGTCATGCGTGATCGCGCCGGCGGACATATCCGCATCAATCGCCAGCTGGCGCCCCGGCATCCCGTCGAGCGCGAACCGCGCGCCGACCTCTGCCATTCGCCCCGCGCCTTTTGTAATGACGATAAAATTCACGATCATGATGACGGTGAACACCACCAGGCCGAGCACGATATTGCCGCCCATGATAAAGCTCGCGAAGCCCTCGATCACATGGCCGGCGGCAGCCGTGCCAGTATGCCCCTGGCCGATGATCAGCCGGGTCGAAGAGACATTGAGCGCAAGCCGCAGCAGGAGAGATGCAAGAAGGATCGTTGGGAAAGACGAAAAGTCCAGCGGCCGTTCGACAAACAGCGTGACGGTCAGCATCAGGATCGCCAGAGAGAAGGACAAGGCCAGGCCGATATCCAGCAATGCGGAAGGTATCGGCAGGATCATCATGCCGATGACAGACATCAGGGCAACGGCCATCAGGACGGTCGGATGGAACAGGTTGCGCGCTCTCAGAGTCTCCATTTCGGCCGCCTCACGGTGACCCAAAGAGCGGGCGCGCAGAGCCCGAAACCGTCACGAGTGAGCCCAGGCTCAGAACATTTCCCATTTGCAACAAGGGATAATTGTTCTCGCGCGGTGTATCGGCGGCCATCAGAGCACTGTCTAAAGACTGGCCCTGCACGGATGCATGGATCGGCCTGAAGCGCATCATATAGCGCTCTGCAAGTTCTGGTGTAAAAGAGTGAAAGCCCGCAACTGCTTTTTCCCAGCTGCCGGTCTGGTGCATCAGGTCAGACAGAAATCCGGCCGCGTAATCGGCATTATTTTGCGGGTCTATCATCGCATCAGTTGATGCAAAGGCTTTACCATGCCAGCGCCAGTTTAACTGAAAACAGCCAATATCTATATTGGTCACGCCCCGGGCGATGACAGTGTTGAGCCATTGCAGCGCCTGCACCCGGGTGTCGAACCATTTACTGTCGCCCGCCTGGTTCAGCGCCCAGGGCCAGGGCTCCGCGCCGTTCACGCCCTGACGGCCGGTTTCGGTCATTGCGACTGCCAGCAATATGTCACGCGGAACACCGGAGACCTGAGACGCACGGTTAATCGCGTCCAGACATTGCCGGGCCTGGTCAGCATTCTGACCAGTTGCCGGAATGCCAGATGCGCATAGTATGAACAGGGGAAGGCCAGTCAAAAAGCTGTATCGTGACATTCTGTCTGATCCACAGGAGCCGGATCATTTCCGGATGAAGTGTGCAATTCGACTATTGCGCATTGGTGGTTGCCAAAGGGTTACGGAAACTGCGCCGGAACAGCCTGCATCAGGTCGATTATGGCTTTGCGCGCAGTCTCGCTTTCGCCTGCCAGTCTTGTGCCGCGCGCGAGAATCCCCTCGGAGGCTCCGTCTGCCGGAGATGAGAGCAATATGGCCGCCGCCGGGCTGAGGCCCGCCGCATCCTGATCGGCAATGTAGCTCCAGTCGCCGGCCCAGAACTCCGCCCGCAGGGCTCTGCGCTTGTCGCCGCTTGCCAGAAAGATAGCAGCGGCAGCATTTGCGTTTCCCAGTTGTATCGCGGCCCGCGCCCGCAGAGCATCCGCTTCGGCACCGCCGAGGCCTGCAAGGATCCGAACCGTAAGCCGGGCATCGCGAATCGCAAGTGCGGCCTCAGCAGCCAGCACCCGGTCGGCCTCCGCCTCCAGGCTGCCGGCAGGCCCAAGCCAATGCAGCGCTTCCTGAGCGAAGCCGAAACGCAGCAACCGTTGCGCAACCTGTCTGTTAACTTCTCTTTTTCCGCGAGGAGGAACAGAAACCTTCAGCGCCTCTGTCAACAATATCTCATCCGGCGCCGCGACCGAGGCGAGGTCCCACAGGTCTCCGTCGGTATCGGGGGCTTCCGGCAGGAGATCGAACGCAGCCCGAAAATTGCCTGTCATGGCAAGAGTAAGAACTTCGGCCCGCCGGATGCGTGAATAACTGTCTGTCCCTCGCAGCTCTGCTGTCAATGCAGCGAGCTGCGCCGCCAGATCCGGCGGAAGCAGGCGATCCCCCCGGAAAGCGGATTCCGCACGCAAAATTGCCGCCTCCGCAGCCGAAACTCCCGGATCGGAGAGCACTTCTTCCGCAATATCCGCGGCCGCGTCGGCATTGCCGGTTGCGAGTTCGATTCCGGCATCCATTAACCGGACCTGCTGACCAGTCGGCCCGGGCATGCGCAGAACAGCATCCCGCAATCGGCGTGCCGTGGTTTCGTCGCCTCCCGCCATGAAATAGCTGACCAGAGCAGGAGCGAAGTGGCGGCGCAGATCCTGAGAAAGTGCCGAGAAACTGCGGGTAACTGCGGCCGTATTCGGCGCAGTTGCACTTCGCTCAGATCCTTCCGTCGCAAGCGCAAGAATTGCCCACAGGGCAGCATAGGAATCGCAGCTTTCCATTCCCGAAAAGGCCCCGCGATGCCCGGGTTCCAGATCCACGAGGTAGCTGAGATCGTAAAGTGCGGCCTGTTGAGCCGCCTCTTCTACTGGCAGCAGTGTGAGAATTTGCCTCGCCTCCGCACCGAAGCCGAGGGCAATATTAACCCGGGCCGCCTCGAGCACATTTTCGACCACTGGCTGGTCGAACTCTGTCAGGAGGTTCGTCCGCAGATTGCTCAACGCGGCAAGCGGCGCCTGGTCCGGTAGCCATGCCCCAATATCTGTCATGCGATCGGGAAGACAGGGTTTGCCGTCAGCCGTCAGATTTGGCCCCGGGGACCTGTCGGTTCCGGCGCGAATTCCCGGCATCTCGCCATTCGCAATCCGCACGCCGGGTGTTTCGGCCAGGGGGGATTTCGCCGGTGCCGGCAATTCCGTGAGAGCACCGGGCACGACTACCCCTTCGACAATGCCAAGACTGATCTGCCGCAAGAGCGCATCGCGCAATGGAGCCAGCAGAAAACGCATGTCATCGCTGGCTTCTTCATCGCTGACTGAAGGCTCGGATGGCAGACCGAAACCTGCTATTTCAAGCCAGTTGTAGGTGGGTTTCTGCTCCACGCCTGACGCCAAAGACGCTTTCGGCGGTTTGATAATCGGCGCGGCATTAATCGGGGCTGCCGGGTCTTGCGACGGCTGGTTTCCTCCGGCGGGGTCACCTGCCTCAAAGGGGCGCTCGAATTCAGATCCGGGGGGCGCGGGTCCGTTTCTGACATCTATCGCAATGATGCCCGGCCTGACCTCGAAAGCGATTGCGTGGCAGGTGCAGCCGATATCGATCCGAAGCGCCCCGGAGCCCTTGTCCTGCGAAAGAGACCGGATGCGGGATTTCGGGATTTTGTCGAAGGCTTTGCTCAGATCATAACCGTCAGGCTGATCTTCAGCCCTGAAGGCATAGCCCCCCTCCTCCTTGCCAAGTTTCCAATGGCCGAGCGACGAGGTTTCGATCACAATCCGCGTAAATTCTTCATGTTCACCACCACGAATCCGGGCAATTTCGGCCTGAGAAGCAGATGGCAGCAGGATAGCGAGGACCACAGCCGCACTCCGGAACGCGTGCATCATGCTGCCTCTTGCTTAAGAGCACGCAGCGCTTCTTCAAGATCGCCAAATTCCGGACGCATGTGATGCGGCGTGTTCTGGCGTCCGACCTCGATACAGATATTCGCCGGATGGCGATGCAGGTTCGCGATCAGAACCTCACGTATCAGATTGTAGAAGTGGCCATCTTCCTCGATCACCGACCGGACACGCGCGGCGAAGGGCCCCATGAGCCCATAGGCAAGGAACACGCCGAGAAAGGTGCCCACCAATGCGCCACCGATCATTTTGCCAAGTATTTCGGGCGGCTGATCAATTGAGGACATTGTCTTGATTACCCCAAGAACCGCCGCGACAATCCCGAGCGCAGGCAAGCCATCAGCCATGTTCTGCATCGCATGACTGGAATGCAGTGCATGGGTCATCTGCACGTCCATGCGTTTGTCGAGAACTTCCTCCACCTGATGGGGGTCATCGTAGTTCATCGAGGCCGCACGCAACGTGTCACAGATCAGATCAACGGCGTCATGATCCGCCTGAATGCGGGGATATTTGCCAAAGATGGTCGAAGCACCGGGATTCTCTACATGTTCCTCCAGGGCGACAGGGTTCGCCCTGGCCAGCCGCACCAGCTCGAACAACAGGCAGAGCAGATCGCGGTAATCTTCCGGCTTCCACCTGGGGCCTTTGAAGACCTTGCCAATATCCCGCATGGCCTGTTTCACACCGGACATTCCATTCGATATCAGGAAGGCCCCGACGGCCGCACCACCAATCATGGCCAGCTCGAACGGCAGGGCTTTCAGAATGATCCCGAGTTTACCGCCAGCCGCAGCATAGCCGCCGAAGACCATGATAAAGATCACTGCAATGCCGATCAGACCGATCATGGGAAATATTCCTGCCTTGGTTCACGCCAGCCTGGAGGGAAGGCGTTAAAAAAACGCCAGGCTTGCCGCCCGTCAGCCAGACGATCCGCAGCTATTCGCGCGGCGCAGCCGCATTCCTGCCCGCGAGAATGGCACTGACCGCATAGGCTTTGTCCGGTGCCATGCCGGTCAGGATCGCGGCTGCGGCATCGGGGCGCATCCGCCCCAGAAACCCGGCGGCAAATTGCGACTCCATCGCCGTGAAAAGAAGGGCTGCATCTTTTGGCTTCATCGATTCGTAGACGGTGGTCAGCCGCGCAAGATCCGCCTCTGCCGCACCATCCGCGAGTGCGAGGGTCGCACGCAGTTCCGTCTCCGTCTGGCGAAGAGCTTCCATTCTGCCGTCGAGGACCTCACTCGCGAGATCCAGAGCCGCTGCGCGATCCGCCAGCGCAGCTTCCTGAGCGGTCACCCTGGCCTCCCGCGCCGAGAGGGCGGCGGCAAGCTCCTGCGGCAGCGGACCGCAGTCTTCGGCAACCACGGTTTCCGGCACCGGATCGGCGCCCGCCGCCCAGGCAAGCGAAGATCCAAGGCCATCGCCAAACCTCACCGCCCCGGATGCCGCGAACAGAAAGGCGATCAGAACCAACGTACCGCGCCCGGTGCGACGGTTCATTCGGCGGCTTCCATCACGCTGCCGCGTCGACGCACCAGCCGCACGCGACGCAGATCCTCGCTATCCTCTGGTGTCCTGGCCATGGCATATGGCTGCAACGCAAGGCCGCCAGGCGAAGCTGCCGGGATATCATGCATCGCGGCCACCATAAGCTCGAGCCTGGTCGAGAGATCCTCCGCGCGGCTGGTCAGGGCCGCAAGACGCTGGCCGGACTGACCAGCCACCTGCTGCGCCTTTTCCAGCGCGCGCGTCATTTCATCAACCTGGCCCGAGAGCACGGCAATCGCCCCCCCCATCCCGGTTTCCAGCGCAGTAAAGCGCCGCAGGCGGCCCGCCAGAACATAGCAGTAGACTGCTGCGCCCAGGGTCGCGGCCAGCAGCAGAATATCGGCGATCAAGGTCATTTAAGCCCCTCAGTTCATGACAAATTCGGTGATCAGAAGATCGCGCACCCTGCCTTCGCCGGTGACAATCTGGATACGGCGCAGCATTTGCGCCCGAAGCCGCGTCATCGCGCCAGGATCATCAAAACCAGCAGGATCGACGGCGCGCAGATAGCTGTTCAGGACATCAAGCACGCGCGGCATCAGCAATGTGACCTCGGCCGCATGGGGCTTTGCCACCTCGATCTGGGCCGCGAATCGCAAATGCCGCCCGGGCGCCCCGGGGGGCAGCGAAATCAGGATCTGATCCACCGGAACATAGGCGATATCCGAGAGCCCCTGCACCTGCGACCCGGCCAGAGCATCGTGCCCCGCGCCCAGCAAAAGGCCCGATTTCATGACATAGAACCCCGCGCCACCCGCGCCGGCCGCCAATAAAAGGCCAATCAGCAGCGGCAGCTTCGCGCGCTTTTTTCCGGCCCCCTCCGCGGCAGCCTCTTCAGGAATTGCAGTATCCGACACGCGCGCCTCCGTTTCGTCTTGAGAACGAAGATAGATCGAAGGGCACTAACCGATTGTTAATCCAGACCCTTCATTTCTGGTCCCGTCAGGAAAGAATTCCGGCGGAGAGAAAAGTGCAGAACGTGATCTCGATCTGGAACGCGCTGGAATTGCGGCGCAAGCTCATCCTTGCGGGCGCGACAATCGCAGTATTTCTTGCGGTTCTGGCCCTTTCACGCCTCTCGGGCGGCGGGCCATCGGTTCTGCTTTACGCCGGGCTGGATGGGCGGGCGGCGGGCGAAGTGGTCACAGCGCTGGACCAGCGCGGCGTCCCTTACGAAGTGCGGGGCGATTCGATCTGGGTCGATTCCGCCAGTCGCGACTCGCTGCGGATGTCGCTGGCCGGTGAGGGACTGCCCACGGCCGGCGGCGCCGGATATGAATTGCTGGATACGCTTTCGGGCTTCGGCACCACCGCGCAGATGTTCGATGCCGCCTATTGGCGGGCAAAAGAAGGCGAACTCGCCCGAACAATCCTGGCGGTTCCGGATGTGCGGGCAGCGCGGGTCCATATATCTCAGGGTCCGTCAGACCCATTCCGGCGCGCGGCAACGCCAACGGCAAGCGTCACGGTGACAACCGCCTCGGGGCGCATATCGGATGATCAGGCGCGGTCCCTGAAACATCTGGTCGCTTCGGCGGTCAGCGGGATGACGCCGGCTGATGTCCAGGTGATCGACACCACTGGCGGGCTGGTGTCGCCCGCCGAAGACGGGATCAGCGGTTCCGCCAGTGATCGCGCGAATGAGATCCGCCAAAGCGTCGAGAGGCTGCTTGCCGCCCGGGTCGGCCCCGGGAAAGCCGTCGTCGAGGTCTCGCTGGACCTGCAGACGGAGCGTGAACAGATCACGGAAAGGCGGTTCGATCCGGAGGGTCGGGTCGCCATTTCAACCGATACCGAAGAAAAAAGCAGTCAGAACAGCGAACCTGGCGGAGATGTCACCGTCGCGTCCAACCTGCCCGAAGGGGATACGGGCGCTGGCGCCGCTGGCCAGTCACAGACGAATGAGACCCGTGAAAGGGTGAATTACGAGATCTCCGAGACGCAGCGCGAAGTGTTGCGTGGGCCGGGTGGCATTCGCCGGATGACCGTGGCTGTGCTGATTGATGGCCAGATCGTGACCGCAGCCGACGGGACCCAAAGCTGGGTCCCCCGCAGTGAAAGCGAACTCTCTGCGCTCCATGATCTGGTGACTGCGGCTGCGGGAATCGACACGGCGCGCGGCGACAGCCTTACGCTCAAATCTCTTGAATTTCAGCCTCTTGTGACCGAGGGCACCGAGGCTTCCTCTGGTTTCCTCGCGCGTTTTGGCCCGCTGGATACGATGTTCCTGATCCAGGTTGCCGCGCTTACCATCGTCGCCCTGATCCTCATGCTTTTCGTGCTGCGTCCGATCCTCGCCTCCGGCCGCGCAGCGGCGTTGCCGTCCCCGCCTTTGCCGCTGCAATTGCCCGGGATGGATCTGGCCGGCGCCGCTGACGCACCACTGAACGGGGAAATAGACAATGGATTCAGCCTGCCAGACCTTCCGATGGTGGATTTCAGCGGCTCTGACGTCTTGCAGGAAGACCCGGTGGAGCGGCTGCAGCGGCTGATCCGCGAACGTCAGGCGGAATCGATCGAGATCCTGCGTGGCTGGCTTGGTCCGGATGAGGAGCGAACCTGATGCCCCTGCCGCAGCTTGAGGTCTTCGGGGCCGGGCGCAGTCCGGGGCGGGACGTGGTCGTCACCGACACCGCTTCGGTCGAAGAAAACCGTGCCGCAGCCTGGGAGCAGGGGTACCGCGCCGGCTGGGACGATTCAGAGGCCGCCCATTTGCAGAATGGTGACCGGGTCAGGGCCGAGCTGGAGCGCAACCTCATGACACTTGCCTTCACCTGGCAAGAGGCACGGGCACATATCCTCGGCGCGATGGAGCCCCTGCTGCAAGAGATCGTCAACCGGCTGCTGCCGGATCTGGCACGCGAGACGCTCGGCCCGATCCTCGTCGGACACCTGATGCCGATGCTGGCCGAAACTGCCGGACAACCGGCAAATCTGATCCTTCACCCGGCCGCCCGCGCTCAGGTTGAGGCGCTTCTTTCGCGCAGGCCGGGCCTGCTTTTCGAGATTTCCGAAGATCCGGGCCTCGGCGAGACCCAGGTATTCCTTCGCCTCGGAGCGAGGGAAGTCAGCATCAATCTGAACCGTGTCACCGAGAGCATTATCAGATCCGTTCAGGACTTTTTCACCCTGTCGCAGGAGACCCCCGATGGATGAACCCGCAAGTTCCAGCCCCTTTGCCCAGGTCCCGATCGAGATCACCATTTCGGTGGGCCGCGCCCGCCCTAGGGTGCAGGAGCTGCTGCGCCTGGGCAAGGATACCGTCCTGCCACTGGATCGCCGCGTGGATGATCCGGTCGAGCTTTATGTCGGTGACCGGCTGATCGCACGGGGCGAGCTGACCGAGCTGGAAGGCGACAAGGCCGGGCAGCTTGCCGTCCGCCTGACAGAGGTCGCCAATCTCAAGAGCGGATTGTGAGCGCATTTTTCCCAGTCCCTGCCTGGAAATGTGTGACCCTGATCACTGCCGTGCTGGTGGTTTGCCTGCTCTCGGCCCCGCCGGTGCTGGCGCAGGCGATCACCCTGGATCTGGGCGGCGAAGAAACTCTGGCCTCGCGTTCGGTGCAGCTTTTGCTGATGATCACCGTGTTGTCGGTCCTGCCGGGCCTGGCAATCATGGTGACCTGCTTTCCCTTCATCGTGACGGTGCTGTCGATCCTGCGCCAGGGCCTCGGGCTTCAACAGGCCCCGCCCAATATGCTGATCATCACGCTTGCAATGTTCCTGACCTGGTTCGTGATGGATCCGGTCTTTACCGAGGCCTGGGCGCGCGGCATCGGCCCCTTCACGCGCAATGAAATCGACCTTCCCACCGCCTTTGCCGGGGCATCGGCCCCCTTCCGTCACTTCATGGCGGCGCGGATGGACCCCGAGACATTCGCCCGCCTCGACGCATTGCGCCCGCGCGCGCCTACCGCGATCACCGAGGCGCCGCTTTCGGTCCTGGTTCCCTCGTTCCTGCTGTCGGAAATCCAGCGCGCTTTTGAGATCGGCTTCCTGATCTTCCTGCCCTTCCTGATCATCGATCTCGTGGTAGCGGCGATCCTGATGTCGATGGGGATGATGATGGTGCCCCCGGCCGTGGTCTCACTGCCCTTCAAACTGGCCTTCTTCGTGGTGGCGGATGGCTGGAGCCTGCTCGCCGCCGCCCTTGTCCGAAGTTACACATAATGAAAGCAGCCCTTGCCTGGCCGGCGCAGCTGTGGCCTCTTCCCGGAAAACAAGGAGGTCAGAGATGACGTTCAACCAACCGCTCGGCGGCAATGAAATGCCGCGCTTCGGCGGGCCCGTCACCTTCATGCGCTTGCCCGCAGCGCCATCCGCCGAGGGGCTGGATGTCGCATTTTGCGGCATTCCGATGGATATCGGCACATCGAACCGGCCCGGCACAAGGCTGGGGCCACGGCAGATCCGCGATGAAAGCCGGATGCTCAGGCCCTTTAACATGGCAACCGGCGCCGCACCCTTTGACCATCTGCAATGCGCCGATATCGGGGATGTGCCGATCAACACCTTTGATCTGAAGAAATCCGTCGGCATTATCGAGGCGCATTACGATCAGATCCTCGCCGCCGGTGCGCTGCCGCTGACGATGGGGGGCGATCACACGCTGACCTGGCCGATCCTGCGCGCGATCCGCAAGAAACACGGGGCGGTGGCGCTGATCCATGTCGATGCCCATGCCGATATCAACGACACGATGTTCGGCGAAAAGGTCGCACATGGCTGCCCGTTCCGCCGCGCGTTTGAGGATGGCTGTCTGAAAAATGACAAGGTCTTCCAGATTGGGCTGCGCGGCACCGGCTATAGTCCCGACGATTTCGACTGGGGCCGCAAGAATGGCTGGACGGTGATCCAGGCCGAGGAATGCTGGCACAAATCGCTGAAACCGCTGATGGCAGAGATCCGGGCGCAGATCGGCGATACGCCGGTTTACCTGTCTTACGACATCGACAGCCTCGACCCCGCTTTCGCGCCAGGCACCGGCACGGTAGAGCCGGGCGGGCTCACGATCTGGCAGGGGCTGGAGATCGTGCGCGGCTGCGCCGGGCTGAACCTCGTCGGCGGTGATCTGGTCGAGGTCTCGCCGCCCTATGACCCCTCCGGCAATACCGCGCTGATCGGGGCGAACCTGCTTTACGAGATGCTCTGCGTGCTGCCCGGCGTGCCGCAAAACCCGCCAAAAGCGCTGCGTTAGAGACGAAAAAGCCCGCGCCGGATATCAGGGCGCGGGCCAGTCACATTGCCGGGGCCTCAGCGCTCGCGCAGGGCCTCGTTGGATTTGTAAAGCGGCTTCAGCAGATAGGTCATCACCGTCTTCGCTCCGGTTTCCAGCTCGACACTGGCCTGCATCCCGGGGCGGATCTCGAGATCTTTCTGCCGCTCGGTCAGCTGCGCCATATCGACTTTCAGCGTCACGATGTAATGCGGGTCACCATCTGCCGATCGTGACCGTTCGTCGATGAAAGTGTCGGCCGAGACAAAGGTGACCTCGCCCTTCAGCGAGCCATAGATCGTGTAATCATAGGCCGAGAGCTTGATCACCGCCGTCTGCCCCTCGCGCACCGAGGCGATGTCGCGCGGTTTTACCTTTGCATCGATATACAGTTCTTCATCCAGCGGGATGATCTGCAGGATCTCTTCACCCGGGCGCACAACACCACCAATAGTGGTGATACCGATTTTGTTCACAACACCTCGCATGGGCGAAACCAGAGTGGTGCGACCCAGCTGATCCTGCGCCACTTTCAGCTTCTGCTCCAGCGTCGCCACTTCGGCCAGGGTATCGGCATATTCCCGGGCGCGTTCCAGTTCCGTCTTGGTCACGGTGTCAGACAGCTGGTTCTCGGCATCGCGATGCGCCTTCTTGGCCCGCGTCACCTCGATGGCGGGCGCGACCTCCTGGGCCAGCATCCGTTCCATGATATCCAGTTCGCGTTTCGCCTGTTCAAGGATCGCCTCGGCACCTTCCTTGCGGGCGGTGAAATCATCGATCCGCGCCTTCAGCAGCGAGGTTTCCGAGGCCAGAATATCGGGCACCCGCGCCGCGAGGCCTTCGGGCACGGTAAAGGTGATTTCACCGCGCATCTCGGCCTCGATCCGGGCGCGGCGGATCGACAGACCCGCCAGCTGATCGGTGTAATCATCCACCGCCGCGTGATATTGCGTCGATTGCAACCGGCCAAGCACGTCGCCCGGTTCGACCACATCGCCTTCGGCAACGTTCAGCTCGGCCAGAATGCCGCCTTCGAGGTTCTGGATGATCTGCGGCCGCGACGAAGACACGACCGTCCCCTCGGCGCTGACAATTTCATCCAGCCAGGCAAAGGCCGACCAGATGACAAAGACCGCGATCACCGCCCCGATGGCCCAGATCACCATTGACGGGCTTTTCGAACGGCTCTCGAATTCGTCAGACCAAACCGCCGTCATGCGCCCGCTCCTGCCAGTTTCACGCCCTGGGCTTTCGCCAGATGCGCCAGCACCGCTTCTTTCGGCCCGTCCACCGCCAGCTTGCCGTTTTGCAGGATCAGCGTGCGTTCGGTCAGTTGCAGGATCGGTACACGGTGGGTTGCGACCACCGCCGTGCGGCCCTTGAGCCAGCCGCCCAGCCGGCTGACCAGCGTGGTTTCCAGTGTCTGATCCAGCGCGGCGGTCGGCTCGTCCAGCAGCACGATCTGCGGATCCTGGAGCCAGAGCCGCGCCCAGCCGATCGACTGGCGTTGCCCCACCGAAAGCCCCTCGCCCAGCTCGCGGACCTCAAGATCCAGGCCGCGCGGATGGTTCCGGACAAACGGCCCGAGACCTGCGAAATCCAGCGCCTGCAGCAGCCGGTCGTCATCGCGTTCCAGCTGGTTCATGTTGAGATTGTCGCGGATGGTGCCCTGGATCAGCCGCACCTCCTGGCCCAGATAGCCGATGCCGCGGCGCAGGTCGCGCGGATGGATCTGGTTCAGGTCGATCCCATCCACCAGCACCCGCCCCTTGCCCGGTTCATAAAGCCCGGCCAAAAGCCGCAATAGCGTCGATTTTCCCGAGCCGTTCGAGCCCAGAACCGCGACATGCTGCCCCTGTGGGATGGCAACACCGTTGATTTCCACCACCGGCGCGCTTTGCTCGTCATAGCGGAATTCTAGGTTTCTGAGTTCAAAACTGCCGGCCATACGGTCGCGGCGGAGATAGCGGCGGCCCTCTTCTTCGGCCTGACGCGATTCTGCGACCTGTTCCAGCGCTTTCAGCGAGATTTTCACCTGGCTCCAGCGCGCCATCATGGTCGAGATCTGCGACAGCGGGCCAAGGGTGCGGCCGGTCAGGATACCGGTCGCGATGATGGTGCCGACGGTGAACTGGCCGGAAAAGACCAGGTAGGTGCCGGCGATCACGGTCGCGACATAGGTGATCTGCTGCACCGCCTGCGACCAGGTGGACAGAAAGGTCGTCAGCTTGCGCTGTTCGGCGCTTTGCACCGCGTTGACGGCCACCAGCTCTGACCAGATCCGGTTGACCCGGTCTTCTCCGCGCTGCGTGGTCAGAGTTTCATGCTCGAACACCGCCTCGTAAAGCAGTTTCGCCTGCTTGATCGATGCGCCCTGGGTCTCGCCGGCCAGCCGCACCATCTTTTTGCGCATCAGGAAACCAGGCAGCACCATAATGATGCCCCCGATGACCACCAGCCAGACCAGGTTGCCGGCAATGGTCGCAATCAGCGCGAGGAAAAGCAGCAGGAAGGGGAGATCGGCCATCGTGCCGACCGTGGCCGAGGTGAAGAACTCGCGCACCGAACCGAATTCCCGCATCGCGGCAAAGACTTCCGACGGTTTACGCTCTCCGGGGCCCATTTTCATGCCCAGGAGCTTTTTCATCAGCCGCTTTTGCACGGCGATTTCGACCTTGCGGCCGGTATTGTCCATCAAAAGCGCCCGGGCGATTTTCAGCGTCGCCTCAAGGCAGACCGCCAGCAATACACCGATCCCCAGCACCCAGAGTGTCGGCTGCGACTGATAGGGGATGACGCGGTCATAGATCTGCATCGAGAACAGCGAGATCGCGACGGCGAGGATATTGGCCACCAGCGAGGCGGCCGAAACTTCGCCAAAGGGGCGGCGGAAATGGCGGAACTCGCCCCAGAACCAATGCGGCCTGGCCTTGACCTCGATATGGCGGGCTTCCAGCTCGCTCAGCGGTGCGCGCGCCTGCAGGATTCGGCCTGCATAGAGACTGTTCAGGTCGGAAAGAAGCAGTTCGGCGCGGTTGTCATGCGCGGTCTTGTCATAGATCGTGGCGCCTTCGCCATCGACCCCCAGCACCAGCACGACCTGACCATTGGTGGTCTCGGCCAACGCAGGATAGCCATCGGGCGGCAGCTGGACCGAGCGCAGGATGCGGGTCGAAAGACCGCCCTGCGTCAGGGCCTGCGCCATCTCATCCAGCCCCGGCGCCGCGCCCGAGGCATCGGCGGCGCTCTGGATCCGCTCCAGCAGATCGGGCACCGAAAGTTCGGACCCGATCAGCCCGGCATAGACCGAGGCCAGCGTGGCGCGGTTCTTTGCCCGGTTGGTAAAGCGCTGGCTTGCCGGTCTGGCGGCGATGACCGGGCGGGCGCCCGCTGCCACCTGACCCGCATTCATTTCGAAAGCGATCACCCGATTATCGGTCACATTGCGCCTCCATCCACCAGAACTCCGCGCATCAGCGCGATATCCAGCCGCGCGAGCGCGATCTGGTATTTCAGCGAAGCGTGGTCCCGCTTCATTGAGGTCAGGGTCTCGAACTGGCCGGTCAGCTCGATCAGGCTGCGACGACCGGCTTTATACTGTTCGGTATAAAGACCCATATTGCCCTCCATCTGGGCGATCACCTGACCATCGGCCTGCTCGCGCAGCGCCAGCATGTTGATCTCCTGGGTCAGCGAGACGATCTTGCGATTTGCCTCGCGGTCGGCCTCGTCAACCTTGCGCCGCGTCACTTCGACCGCTTCGTCCAGCGAGGCCAGATTGTCGGCACGACCAAAGCCGAGAATGTCACCGCTCAACGACAACCCGCCGTCAATGCCGCCATCCTTACCGACCGAAGCCCCTGCCCCGATCCCCGCGAGCAGCCCGGATTTCGCAACGGCGACCTCGGCCAGGGTGCGCGCGGCTTCGCCTTTGGCATAGACCACAGTCAAAGGTTCAGGCGTGCCATTGTCCGGCGGCAGCGAGGTCAGCCCCCGCTCGGCCTCCATCGATTGACCGGCAATGACCGCAAGCTCGGCCCAGGCGCTTTTCTCGCCCTGCCGGTAAGACATCAGCGTCGCCTCGATCTCGGCGCGGCGCTGGCTGACAAGCCGGTATTCCGACCCGTCCGACAGCCCGCCGCTGACGCGGATCTTCGTGATGCGTTCGAACTCCGTCATCTGCGTCAGGGCGCCATCAGTGATCTGCGCAAGATCGGCGGCGCGCTGTGCCTCGATATACAGTTTCAGCCCGTCATAGACCTTTTTGTTCAGGTCCTGGACAAGGCCAATCGCTGCCATCTCGACATCGGCCGCTGCGAAATCCCGTTCGGCCTGGCGTCGGCCGCGGTCAAAGATCGCGGTATCCAGAACAAGGCTGGCCGCAATCGACGACAGCGAGCTGAGGCTGACATCCGGCCCCAGTTTCGGCAACCAGTTCTTCGATCTTGCCCGCGCGGTCAGGCGTTTGACGCGCAGCTGGGATTCAGCCGAAGCCTGACTGCTTTTCAGGACCGCAGCCCCGACCCGGCCAAAGCTGCTATTGGCGGGCAGGATCGACTGTCTGAGCTTCAGCTGGTCGATCTTTTCCGACACAACCTCGCCCTTGCTGTCGAGATGGGCAGCGGTTTCTCCGGCGGCTGCCGGATCGCCCGGCGATGCAGAGGACCTGGTTGCCTGGGGGCCGCCAAAGCAGCCCGCAAGCGCCAGGATCAGAGCGCCGGATATGAGGGGGGCAGCGGCAGAGCGAAATCGCTCTGCCTGGCCTGCCTTGCTGGTGCGGGCTTCCATTTCCGGTTCTCCGGGTGGTTTCCGGGATGTCGGATCAGAAGAAGGTGGTGTTGATATCCTGATCCACCAGGACGGTCCCACCATCCATCGCATAGACGTTGTAGTGCTGGCCATCGATCTCGCGGACGTCCACCGGGGTGGTGTTGGTCAGCTGCAGCCTGACCTGATCCAGGCTGTCGCCGCGGATCACCAGCTCGTTGTCGCCTCCGGTCAGCGCGTGCAGATCGGAATTGGTCAGCGTCAGGCGGGCCTGCGGTGCCACATTGAGGTCGATGGTCGAGAAATCGAAGCCGGCAAGCCCGATCCGGCTGAGATCCACATTCACACTGCCGCGGTTGTCGACGATGAAGAGAGTCGAGCTTTCATTGCCGGCCGCATCAGTGTTTTGCAGCACCAGGTAGCTGCCATCGCTGACACCCTGATCAAGGCTGTAATGATCAGCGGTCACCCGGCTGCCACCGACATTGAGCCGAACGTTTTCGTTCAGCTCAAAGGTCAGCGCGTTTGCCCCACCGGTGCTGTCGACCCGGAAGATCGAGACATGTTCGCCATCGGTGGTGGTGTAAAGCTCGGTCATCACATTGGTATTGACCGCCTTGCCGAAGGCCAGCACGCCAAGGGCTTCCGGTGCCTCGGTGTCCACGATCACGTTGCGGACCAGGTCGGCGGTATTGCCGGCGCGGTCGGTCGCGGTGACGGTCGCAGTCATCGACACCCCGTCACCAACCGGCAGATAGCTTGCCGGGATCGTGACAGACCAGTTGCCGCTGGCATCTGACGCGGTGCGCAGGACCTGGCCGTTCGAGAGAACAATCTCGATCTGCGAGAAAGCCTCTGCCGTGCCGCCGAAGGGCACGCCGTTCAGGCGTTCATGGGCGTTGATGTAACCGTCGCCGCTGATCAGGGTATCCGCCCCGAAATTGGTCACGACGCGGTCGATCACGATGGTCTCGGTCGGCAGGGTCGCCGTATTTCCATAGCGGTCAACCGCAACTGCGACGACATTGACAGTGGTCTCGCCGGGCGGGATCACGCCGGGCGGGATGCTCACGGTCCAGGTGCTGCCGGTGACGGTTGCGGCATAGGGGCCGTTTGCGCCAAAGCTGACCTGAACCTGCGACCCCGCCTCGACGCTGCCGGTGATGGTCAGGCCAGAGGCCGCCTCGGCATTGTTGAGCACATTGTCGGTCCCGGTCGAGTTGCCGGTGATGGCGAAAGGATTGACCAGGGTATCGATGGTCACCAGATGGCTCGCGGTTGCCACATTGCCGGCCACATCAGTCGAAGTGACGGTTGCGGTTTGCGCCAGGCCGTTTCCGGTCGGGATCTCGGCAGCGGTAAAGGTCGCCGACCAGGTGCCCGACGCGCCGACCGTCACGGTGCGGGTACCCGAACCGAACTGAACCACCACGGTCGCGCCTGCTTCGGCGGTGCCCGTAAGGCTGACGCCGGCGCCACGCTCGGCCGCCGAAACCACGTTATCGCCGGCCTGGATCGCATCAAATGCCACCGAAGTGCCAAGGTCGATCGAGATCACGCGGCTGTCGGTCGCGGTATTGCCGTAAACATCGGTCGCGGTGACAGTTGCAGTCGTGGCGGTCAGCACAGCGCTGCCCGAGACCGCCGGGAAGATCACCGACCAGGTGCCATTCGCGGCGACCGTCGCCGGAAGGGTCGAGCCCTGCCACGAGACCGAGACCACCGAGCCGGGCTCTGCGGTGCCGGTCAGCACCACATTGCGCGATTCCGAGGCGTTGACGATATTGTCGCCCGCCACGGTGCCGGTGAAGGCAACCGAAGCCTGGGTGTCGACGCGGAAGGTATGGGTCTCGCTGCTGCCATTGCCGGCGGCATCGGTCGAGGTCGCGGTGACGGTCGCGTTATACTCGCCGCCCGGCAGGGTGCCGGCGGGAATATTCAGCGTCCAGGTGCCATCCGCCTGGGTGGTCACGGTCTGGGTATAGCTGGTCGCGCCGGCCTGAACCGTCACCACCAGCACAGCGCCGGCAACCGAAGTCCCGGTCACAGCGAAGCCGAGGGTGTTTTCGCCACTATTGACCACATTGTCGCGGGTCACAGCGTCGAAATCGATCGGGTTCGGCACCGTATCCACCACGAGCCGGTCGGTGATCACCGTGGTATTGCCCAGCGGATCGCGGGCGGTCACGGTGATGTCGGTGGTATATTCGCCGGTACGGATCTCGGTGGTGGTGAACACCACCGACCAGGTTCCGTCATCCGCAATCACGGTGGAATGGCTGTGGCCTTCGATCACAACCGTCACCGAGGCGCCGGGCTCACCCGTGCCGCCGATGCGCACGCCGTCGGTATAATCGGCTGCGTTTTCAACATGGCCGACCGATTCCGATCCTTGCGTGATGTCCACATCCGGCGGAGTCAGATCGAGGATGAAATCCGGGCCCGGCAGCGTGGTGGTCACGCCATCGGTCTGATCGAAGACGACCACAGCCTCATAATTGCCATCGGCCGGCAGGTTGGTTTCCGGAAAAGTGACATGCCAGGTGCCGTCTGGCCCGATCACGGTCGTTTCGGTGACAGTGCCGATGGTGACGGTCACAGTATCGCCCGGCTCACCCGTACCGGAGACGTCGAGCTCCTTGTCGGGCGTATCGATGATGACCGTGGTGGAGTCTTTCGGATCGACGGTCGGCGGGCGGCGCTCGGGGTCAACCGGGCCGGTGGGGCCAGTCGGATCGACAGGGCCAGTTGGGCCGGTCGGATCAACGGGGCCAGTGGGGCCGGTCGGATCAACCGGGCCAGTGGGGCCGGTCGGATCAACAGGGCCAGTGGGGCCGGTCGGATCGACAGGGCCAGTGGGGCCGGTCGGATCAACGGGGCCAGTGGGGCCAGTCGGATCAACGGGGCCGGTGGGGCCGGTCGGATCGACAGGGCCGGTGGGGCCGGTCGGATCAACAGGGCCAGTGGGGCCAGTCGGATCAACGGGGCCGGTCGGGCCTGCAGTGCCACCACCGCCACCTGCTACGGCCAGGCCGGCGAGACCGAGGCCCGCAGCCCCGGCACCAAGCCCACCCAGACCCACGAGGCCCGGCGCAAACATGGCCATGCCAGCCGGCTCATCCACCGCACCGCCGGCAAGAGCGACATCATCGCCCTCCGAGAAACGCAGCGCATCGAGATTGGAGTATTTGTCCCAGCCCTCGACCGGACCGTAGCTGGCGTAAAGCCCGCCATCAGCGGCATTCGAAAGCTGAACCGCGATCACCTCGCCATTTTGCGAGAGATACAGCTGGTTGGCGGTGCCTGCGGTGAAATACCCGTCAAGCACAACCGTGCGGCCATCGATCAGCGTCAGAACAAGATTATCGCCCTGGCGCGCATAACCGGCGACGCTCTGCCGGGAAAGATTCAGCGAAACCGCGTCGCCCGAACCCATCTGGATGAAATTGTTTCCTGCATCACCCGCAATCGCACCGCGAGAGGTGCCGCCCGCAGAATCGCGGACGACGAATTGAATCGCCTTAACCATTTTAATACTCCGCCTCATACCGCCAGGCTCTTTGGCCTGTACGTGTTTTATTGACGCACTTCCGGCGTCTATTGCCGATCTCAATACCCGGGTTTCACTTTCATTTCCAGTAGGTATCAGGCGTCCTTCACATGCCTGGCCGCAATTTTTCCCAACTTTCGCCCCAAAGTGGGTCTTTTCGGCAACCCTCAGATCCGGCCTTTCAACCCCTGGAAGAACGCGAAATATGCCTTCGCGCGCCAACTGTTGTGTTCCTGGTCGCCCGGGCTACCAGCCGCTGTTACCCGCTGCCTCATTCACGCCCCATTCAGGCCACAATCTCAAAGACCCCGGCACGGAGGGTGAGAATATCTTTGCCAGCTCAGAAATCTGTTGACGGCACTGTGAGGCCGATGCGGCGTCCCCGCATTGCGGGACAGGCCGCGCCATGACAGTCTGATGACAGGTTGCGCCACATTCGGTGCCGCTTTCATGGTGGCCTTTCGGGCAAATGCCAGAAGGCCGCGCTCTGGCCCGACCGGTTGAATGTAGTGTGAAGCGAGGTGGTTCAATGACCCTGATCCCAACCAGAACCGCAATTGTCAGCCTGCTTGGCGCCAGTGCCATCGGCGCCGCCGGTTGCGTGGAAAACCAGGCCACAAAGCCCGCCGCCCCTCCGGCAGTCGCTGCGGCGGCACCTGCCGCGCCTGCCGCGCGCCCGCTGGATGCGGCCGGTCAGGCCCGGGTTGCCGCACGCCTGAAAGAGCTGGAGCCGGAATTCTGGACACGGCGCTCGAAAGATGGTGAAGCCGCAGCGAATGCCTGGTTGCAGCAAAAGGCAGTCGACATCGGCCGCGAAGAGGCGCGGCGCGGCACGGGCTGATCAGGTTTTGCTGATTTAGCCGCCGGTAATATAATCGCCCGCTGGCGCCGCCTTCAGCTGATCGACGGAATTCAGCCCCATCAATTGCAGCGTGATGCCGATTTCTGCGGCCAGCAGCGAAAACAGGCGCCCGGTGCCCCAGGCGCCCTCGGCCGCGACCGCCCAGGCAAAGGGCCGCCCCATCATCACCGCATCGGCACCCAGAGCCAGCGCCTTCACCACATCGCTGCCGCGCCGGAAGCCGCTGTCCACCAGAAGCTCGCATCCCGGGCCAAGCGCGGCACGCATCGCGGCGACCTGGGAAATCGTCGCATGGCCGTGATCCAGCTGTCGTCCGCCATGGTTCGACAGAACCACACCATCGACCCCGCTTTGCCGCGCGATCTCGCCATCGCGCGGATCAGAAACCCCCTTGATCACCAGCCGGCCCGGCCAGAGATCTCGCAGGGCTTTCACCTTGTCCCAGGTCAGGTGCTTATCGAGCCGTGATGACAGGGCCGAGGCCTGGGCCAGCGCGCCGCGCCCGAATTCGGGCCGCCCCTCGACCAGTTCCACCCCCGGAAAACCGTTGCGCAACAGGTCCAGCGACCAGCGCGGGCGTTTCGCGAATTGCCAGGCCAGACCCGGCGTGATGTGTTTCACCGCGCGAAAGCCATTGCGATTATCGCGCTCGCGCACCGAGGTGATGGCGGTGTCGACGGTCAGGAAGATCGTCTCCACCCCCGCCGTATGGCAGGCGGCCAGATAGCTTTCATTCACCGCCGGATCGCGGTCGAGATAAAGCTGAAACGCCAGGTTATCGCCCAGCTTAGGCGCAAGGCTGGCGATCCCTTTGATCGAAAAGGTCGAAAGCCCGAACGGCACCCCCGCCGCTTTTGCCGCGAGCCCGACAAGCAGATCTCCGTCGCGGCAATAAAGCCCAAGAAAACCGACCGGCCCCGGAAAGAATGGCAAGGACCAGCGCCGGCCGAGATAGGTCGTGCTCAGATCCGGCTGCGGCGCGAGATCCTGCAGCACCCGCTGCGACAGGGCATAGCGGTCAAAGCCCATCCGGTTGCGGGCCAGCGTGGTCTCCGAAAAGGCACCGCCCTCGATATAATCGGCAAAGATCTTCGGCAGGCGGCGGCAGGCGGCGCGACGGAAATCATCGACATTCTGGTAGCGGCGGTCGCGCGACATGTTACGGCTCCGGACGGATGGAATCGAAGAACCGCACCATCCGGTCCTCGCCCGCAAGGGGCCTCGCGCCGCAAAGAATCGCCTGAGACAGCCCGATGGCCGAGCTTCGCGGGTTGTGCCGCCCGGCACCGGCGCGCAGGTTCATCACCAAAGTCGGGCACAGAAACAGCGCGAGCCGCAAGACCTCCTCCCAATCCGCGGGCAGCATGTCTTGCTCTGCCAGATGCGCGAGCCAGGGCTTCCAGAAGCTTTCGGCCTTTGCCGCCAGCAACGCGTCGCGCAAAACGCCCGGCGCCCAGTCGCTGTCGATATAAAGGCAGCCATCCGCCAGCCGCGCCGTAACCTGCCAGCGCCCCGGAACCATATCGCTGTCATAAAGCCAGAGCGGATGGGCGAGGATATTGTGGAAGGTCGATTTCACCTCGGCCAGCAGCGCGGGCACATGTTCCCCGGCGAAAGCCGGGTCGAAAAATGCCAGATGATCGGCGGTCTCGCCGCGCTCATACCAGACATTGGCGTTATGGGCGTCACCATGCGCCACGATTCCGCCCGCATCCGCCAGCCGCGCGGGCGCAAGCCGGACAAGCGCCGCGTCGAACAGCCCGGCAAGGGGGCGGTCATATTCAACCCCATTGATCACCGGACGGGCCAGCGCGATCTCATCCCAGGAGGCATTCTGGCCGGCAAGATCAAAGACCTGGCCGATATAGAAAGAGGCCAGCCGCCCGCCGGGGTATTGGCCGGTCGCAGGGTCGATCAGGCGCTCGGAAAACAGACGGTGGATCGGTTCGGCGGCGGATTGATCCGGCGTGATCTCATGCAGGCTGGCCTTTGCCACCGCGAGCAGATGGTCATTCAGCGCGCGTTCTGCCGCAAGCGCACGGGCCATCGCAGCCGCATCGGGCGCAAGGTCCAGCGCGCGCAGCACATCTGAAAAACGCGGGTCACTGCGGCGCCGATAGACGAGAATCTGCTCGCCCGGCAGGGTCGAAGACAGGATCGGCTGGTCCACCGGCAGACCGGCGCGGGCGAGAATATCGGCGCGGTAATATTCGCCGCGCATATCCTCCTCCCCCTCTTCCTGATGGAACTTAAAGAAACATTCGCCCCTTTCGCAGGTGAAGAACCCGTTCAGCGAATTCAGCGAATACTGGTCGTGATTGATCCGGACATCGCTGGCCGTGATCGCAAAAGTCTCATCCAGAAACGCCGCGAGCATCGCTTCGGCACGGCCAGGATCGGTGGCGGCAGTGGCGCGGATTTCGGCGGTGCGCGACAGCGTCATGGCTGCATCTCCGGCAGAATAATCGTCTTGGCGCCCATCACTTCACCCGCAAGATGGCGTGCATAGGCATCGGGAACCGCGTCGAGCGGGATCTCGGCATCGATCAGCTGTTCCAGCTGCGGGCCGATAAGGTCGATCAGCGCCACGGCCTCGGGCAATTCATCCCCGAAAGCATGACAGCCGGACAGCCGGATCTCGCGTTCCACCAGCAGCGTCGGGTTCAGGCTGAGCGGGCGCGCGCCGATCCCCACCAGCGCAATCGCCCCGCCGCCGCGCAGGGAGCGGATCAGATGATCGATCACCTCAGGGCTGCCGGTCGCGTCAATCGCATAGCGAGGGGGAGTCGGGCCGAGGTCGTCAAGCTGCACGACCTCGCCGCCGAAAGCCGCCGCTGCACGGGTGGCGCGGATCTGGTTGCGATCAACGATGCTGACCGGGTGGCCTTTATGCGCCAGGACAAGCGCCGAAAGCGCACCGATGGCACCGGCGCCCGTGACCAGAACCGGCGCGCCGGCCGGTGCGTTCAGAAGATGCGCAGCATGGAGCGCCACGGCCAGAGGCTCGGCCATCGCAAGCAGGCGCGGCGGTATCCCGGAGGGCGCTTTAACCACGTTTTTGGCCGGAATAGTGACGTATTGCGCGAAGCCGCCATCGATCACCTCGCCCAGAAATCCAAGGTCTTCGCAGATCTGGCTGAGGCCTTCCAGGCAGTTGCCACAGCTGCCGCAGCTCACGCGGCTGTCCACCGCGACGGTGTCGCCCCGGGCAACATGATGCACCCCTGCCCCGACCGCCGTAACCATGCCGGCAAATTCATGCCCCACAACCGAAGGGCTGCGCCAGATCCAGGCCCCGGTCGCGAAATTATGCAGGTCTGATCCGCAGATGCCCGCTGCTGTTACCCTGAGCGTCACCTCTGCCGGGCCGGGAGGCTCCGGCAGAGCGATGTCTTCGACCCGCAGATCCTTTACGCCATAAAGCCGAACGGCGCGCATATCTCAGCCTTTCAGATATTGCTTGCGGATGTCGGAAACTGCATTGGCGTGATTGTCGAACCCCTCATAGCGCGCCAGCGTTCCGGCAGCCTCGGCCAGTTCCGGAAATCCCTTTGCCGTGACATAGCCGACCGAGGACCGGCGGATGAAATCGGTCACGGAAAGCGGCCCATAAGTGCGCGCCCCCCGGGAGGTCGGCAGCACCGCATTCGGCCCGAGGCAGAAATTGCCGATCGAGACCGGCGTATGCGGCCCCATCAGGATCTCGGCGGCAGCGGTGATCTCGCCCAGATGCTCGAAGGGTTTTTCCGAAAGGAGCTGGAGATGTTCGGGCGCGTAATCATTGATAAAGGCATAGGCCTCGGCCAGGGTCCCGGTCACGAGGATGCCGCCATGGGTGCCGCACAGCACCGCTTTCGAGAAGGCAACCCGCTGCTCGCTCATCCGCGACCAGTGTTCCGGCAGCGCGGCCAGCGCCTCATCGGCGACGCGGCGGGAATTGGTCACGAGCCAGGCGGAACTGTCGGGCCCATGTTCCGCCTCGATCAGCAGATCCAGCGCGGCGAGGCCGCCATGCACGGTTTCATCGGCGAAGATGATCGATTCCGACGGGCCGGCGGGCAGGCCGGGGTCGATCACGCCCGACAAGAGGCGCTTTGCCGCCACCACCCAGGGGCTGCCCGGACCAACGATCTTATGGCAGGGCCGCACGGTTTCGGTCCCATAAGCCGCCGCAGCAACCGCCTGAGCACCGCCGGCCTTATAGACGGTCTTAACCCCCGCGAGCCGTGCCGCCACAAGGGTCGCTGCATCGACCTTGCCGCCCGGGATCGGTGGCGTGAAAATCGCGATATTCGGCACCCCCGCCACCACCGCCGGAACGCCGGTCATCATGGTCACGGACGGGAAGGAACCCTTGCCACGGGGCACATAAAGCGCGACCGAATCGATGGGGATGAACCGATCCCCGGCAAAGGCGCCCGGACGGATTTCCTTCAGCGTCATCGGCTCGGGCAGCTGTTCCTCATGGAACGACCGGATGTTCGAAATCCCCAGCTCAATCGCGCGGATCACCTCGGGTTCGACCAGGGTGAAGGCCTCGTCAAACTCGGCCTCGGTGACTTTCAGCTTGTCCGCCGTCAGCCCTTCGGCCTTGTCGAAACTCACGCCAAATTCGACCAGCGCCGCATCGCCGCGCGATTTCACCGCCTCGATGATCGCGGGAACCTTGTCGAGGAAACCCGACAGATCGGTCTCGGATCGCGCGAAGAGCGCCTCACGTTCGGCCGAAGTCAGATCGGCCAGGATTTTGAAATTGACCTCAGCCATGGACAGGCCCTCTCGCATAGTCATTTGGATTTAAGAAAGATTTCCAGCCCGACGAGCTTGTCGAGCAGCCAGATCGCCGCCAGCGCAATCGCGATGAACACCACCGAGACGGCGGCCAGATCAGGCGTGATGATCGAGCGGATGGAGTTGTAGATCAGCACCGGCAGGGTGACGATGCGGGCATCAGTGAGAAGTAGGCTCACGAGGAATTCGTTCATCGCGAGGATGAACATCAGAAGCCCCCCGGTGATCACGCCCGGCATCACCGAAGGCAGCGTGACATGAAGGAAGGTCTGCACCCGCCCTGCCCCGCAATTCTGCGCCGCAAGCTCAAGATCCGGGTCCAGCAGCACCGCCGAAGACGAGACCGACCAGATGATGAAGGGAAGGTTGATGACCGCACAGGCCACGCCCACCGGCCAGAGGCTGCCCAGCACATGCCATTCGCCAAAGACCAGCATCAGCCCGATCCCCGATCCGATCAGCGGCACGGTGAAGGGCAGCAACAGATAGACCTGGATCGCCGTGGTAAAGCGCAGCCGGAACCGCGACAGCGCCAGGCCCGCCAGCGTCCCGACCGGCACCGCGACCAGGGTGCAGATCCCCGCGACGATCAGCGACCGCAGAAAGGCCTGCTGCAGGTCGCGGGCCAGCGCGATCTTCTCATACCATTGCAGCGACAGCCCCTGCGGTGGGAAAGCTACCATATTGCCGGCGGTCAGGCTCGCCCCCAGCACCACCAGCGTCGGCAGCGACAGAGTGATGATGGAAAACCAGACCAGGCTCCAGACGGTGATTTTCTGGCTGAAGGACATCATTTGCGGCCTCCCATCGCGAGGGTTCCGGCCCCGAAGATCATGAACACGAGCCCCACAAGCACCGACCCCGCCGCCACCAGCATCAAAGCCAGCGCCGAACCAAGCCCCTGATCGGCGGTGCGGAAAAACTGATCATAGATCGCATTGGCGATGAAATCCTGGCCTCCGCCGCCCAGCATCGCCGGCACCGCGAAATCGGTAAGCGTCAGGGTAAACACCACCAGCCCCGCCCCGATCAGCCCCGGCTTCGCCATGGGCAGCAGCACATGCCACAGGATCCGCGGCCAGCTCGCGCCCAGTGACCCGGCGGCGGTCTCGGTCTCTTCCGGGATCGCGGTCAGCGCCGGAACCAGCAGAAGCACGGCGAAGGGCAGCATATATTGCACCAGGCCAAAGACCACCGCACCGTAATTGAACAAAAGCCGCATCGGGGCCACGCCGACCAGCGACATTGCCTCATTCACCATGCCGGAATTCCCGAGGATGATCAGCCAGCCATAGGCCCGCACCACCTGGCCGATGAAAAACGGCAAAAACAGCGTGATCAGCAGCGCCTTGCGGATCCAAGACTTTTTCACCCGGACCAGCGCATAAGCATAGGGAAACGCCAGGATCAGCGTCAGAACCGTGGTCAGCAGAGCGGCCGACAGCGATCGCCAGGCCACCGTGAGATAGGTCGATGAGGCCAGCGCCTTGCGGTAATTCTCAGTCGACCAGTCCTCCGACATCAGAAAGGTCGACGTGTCCAGCGTCCTGAGCGAGGCGTCGGCGATCTGGATCAGCCCCAGCACCAAAAGCCCGACCAGCAAAAGCGCGGGCGCGATGAACAGCCAGCCGGTATGGCGCGACAGGCGGCGCGGCCAGACCAGATCGGCAATCCGCTCCACCGCATCCATCAGGCGCCAGTGCAGCGGGTAGCGAAACTCGGGAGAGGGGTTCGGCATCGGCTCTATCCGGAAGGGTCACCCCACCCGCCGGGTGAACCGCCGGCGGGCAGGCGCGGGATGGGGGGTCCGGGGGGCTTGCCCCCCGGCCTGCACTGACGGTGCCCCCTGGCCTTCAGGCCCGGGGAGAGCCGTCAGCCCCCCTCGTTATCCCTGCATGATCTCTTTGAACTTCGAGAACCATTCGCTCTCATTCTCGACCTGCACCTTTGTCGAGATGCGGATCAGATGCGACATCTCTTCCGGCGTATCCGGGTAAGACGGATCGTCCAGCAGATCCTCCGGCGGCGTCAGCCCCGGCACAACGCCCGGCAGCCCCAGCCCGTCACACCAGACCTGTTGCGCATCCTTCGAGATGGCAAAATTGATATATTCCTTCGCCCAGTAGAGCTCGTTCTCCGGCAGGCCTTTCGGAATCCACAGCCCGTCCGTGTCGAACTTCGCGCCCTCTTCCGGCACGGTCCAGGCCAGATCGACGCCATTCTTCTTCGCTTCGCGCGCATTGGTCGAAATGGTGCAGGCGATGTCGATCTCGCCATTCTGGAACCAGGCGGTGAAGTCGGGGTCTTCGCCCAGAAGCGGCTGCTGCTGTTTCACCTGGGCGATGAAATCCCAGGCCGCCTGCATATTGCCGGGAATATCCTCGAGCTTGCCGCCGCCCGCCACCTGGGCCGGGAAATGGAAGCCGATCCCGTCATTGTAAAGCGCGATCCGCCCCTTGAATTTCGGATCCAGCAGCGCCTTCCACGAGGTCGGCGCGCCATCCGGGAACGCCCCGGGCCGGTAGGCCAGCACATAGACATAGCCATAGGTGTTCACGATCGGATATCCGTCGAGGCCCACCGGCTTTGCCAGGTCAGTCGTATTCGCAAGGTTCGCCAGGTCTGACAGATCCTCGGTCACACCGCGCAGCGCCGATTTCGTCGCATTGGTGGTGGTGTCCCAGTTGATATGGATCGGCGGCACCCGGCCCTGTGCGACAGCTGCCCAGACCTTCGGCTGGATCTCGTTATCCTCGGTCAGATCATGACGCACCTGGATGCCGGTCGCAGCGGTGAACGGGTCAGAGACGCCTTTCTTCAGCGCCTCTACCCAGGACCCACCCCAGGCCCGCACGATGATCTCGGCGGGTTTTGCCGGTGCATCCTGCGCCATCAGCCGCCGCGCCGGCAGCGATCCGATCAGCGCCGCTGCCCCTGCAGCAGCCGTTCCGCGCAAAATCGCGCGGCGATTGGGGCGATAAACAGGGTTCGACATGTCTCAGGTCTCCTTGTTGATATGGCTTGCCGCCTGTTTAGCGGTCTTTTGCGGGAAAGATCAGCAGGTCTCTTGCAGTCCAGCCGACCGAAACTGTCGCACCCCGCGCATAGGGCGCATGTTCTGCCGGATCGTGGTGAAAAACCTGTATCGTGGTCGCAAGCGCCGGCAGGGTGACAAAGTATAAAAGCCGCTCGCCTTCGAAAATCGTATCGCTGACCTGGCCTTCCAGCACGGTATCGCAACCGGAAAGCGCGTCGCCAGGTGCCGCGATCCGCACCTGTTCGGCCCGGATCGCGCCCCGCGCCTCGGCGCCCGGCGCGATATCGGCCACAGCCTGGCCTGCGCAATCGGTTCCATTCACGGTCAGACCCGTTTCTGTCCGCCGCCCGGTCAGAAAACTCGACACGCCGATGAAATGCGCCACGAACGGGTTCGCGGGGTGTCGATACATCTCGACCGGCGCGGCATGTTGCTGGATCTCGCCCTGGTCCATCACGATGATCTCATCCGAGACCACCAGCGCCTCGCGCTGATCATGGGTCACATTGATGGTGGTGACGCCCAACTCTTTCTGAATACGGCGAAATTCCAGCTGCATCTCTTCGCGCAGCTTACGGTCCAGCGCTGCCAGCGGCTCGTCCAGCAACAAAAGCTCCGGCTCGAATACCAGGGCCCGCGCAATGGCAACCCGCTGCTGCTGGCCGCCCGAAAGCTCATTGATCCGCCGTTTTGCAAAGCCACCCAGCCGCACCAGATCCAGATATTGCGCCACCCTTCCCGGGATCTCACGCGGGTTAAAGCGCCGCATCTTCAGCGGGAAGGCCACGTTTTCCTCGACACTCATATGCGGGAAAAGCGCCAGTTTCTGAAACACCATACCGACCGAGCGACGATGCGGCGCGACCGCATCCGCCGGCTTGCCGCCGATCAGGATCTCGCCACGCGTCGGCGTCTGAAAGCCCGCAATCATCCGCAAGAGTGTGGTCTTCCCCGATCCCGACGGGCCGAGAATGGTCAGGAACCGCCCGCGCGCAAGGCTGAACCCGGCCTGTTTCACCGCCAATGCGCCGGTGCCGAAATCCATATCCACATTCCGCGCCACCACGGCGTCAGACGAGCCCGTAGCGCTCATTTCTGCGTTGCTCCTGCCTGACATTTCCGTAGGTCCTCACCCATCGCATCGCGCCTTCCGCTGTCTTTCTTTCCCTTGACCGGCATAAGGTATATACCTGACAAGGGTTTCGGCCCGGATTTTACAGCATCACGCCTGTATTTCAGGCAGATGGCTCAGATCGAGGCCAGATACCCGCCGTCAATACCGATACATTGCCCGGTGATATAGGCCGAAGCGTCCGAGGCGAGGAAAATCACCGCGCCGATCAGATCGGCGCCTTCGCCAAAGCGGCGCTGCGGGATCTTGTCGAGCATCGCCCCCGCCCAGGCCTCGTTCTGGTAGAACACTTCCGTCATCTCGGTGCGGAAATAGCCCGGCGCGATGGCATTGACCCTTACGCCGCGCGCCGCCCATTCGGATGACAGTGCCCGCGTCATGCCCAAAAGCCCCGATTTCGACGATCCGTAAGGCGTGGCGGTCGGCACGCCCACATAAGAGGTCAGCGAACAAAGGTTAATGACCGCACCGCGCCCGCGCTCCAGCATGCCCTTCGCCACCGCCTGGGTGGTGAAAAATGCGCCTTTGAGATTGGTATCAACGATCTTGTCCCAAAGCGCTTCGGTGACTTCGGTCGAGGGACGGATTTCCTCGACCCCGGCATTGTTCACCAGGATGTCGATATCCCCCTGGCCTGCAAGCGCGGGTGCGATGCCACGAACCTCACGCTGATCCAAAGCAAGCGCGGTGACCGTGCCGCCGGCGTCACGGATCAGCCCGACGGTCTCCTCAAGCGCATTGACGCTGCGGGCGGAAATCACCAGATCCGCCCCCGCTTTCGCCAGACCCAATGCCATGGCCTGGCCAAGTCCCCGGCTGGCGCCAGTCACAAGGGCACGGCGGCCGGCAAGAGAGAAGAGCGCGTTGACACTGGACGCGGTATGCATGGCGGGCTTCCTTTCATTACCGGCAAGATTAACGATCCTGGCCGGAAGAGAGAACAGCAGACGGCACTCTTTACATGTATATACAAGAGACATAGCTTCGGCCTGGCTGTCAACCGCCCTCGCCCTCCGCTTTCCCCTGAGGCTCCATGACCGGATCTGCGCCCCTTCTGCGCCCCGAGCTGGCTGCGCTCAGCCCCTATAATGCCGGGCTGACCCCGGCCGCAGTCGCGTCGCGCCCCGGTGTGACCCGGGTGGCAAAGCTGGGTTCGAATGAAAATCCCGCCGGCCCGGCACCCGAGGTGATCACGGCTGTTCGTGAAGCGGCGGCCCGCATCGGGGCCTATCCCGATCCGGAGGGGCGCGATCTGATCGCCGCGCTGGCAGCGTTTCACGGGTTCGATCCAGAGTATTTTACCCTTGGAAACGGCTCTGAGGATCTGCTGGCGGTGCTGGCCCGCGCGGTTCTGCGGCCCGGGGACGAGGTGGTGACGCTGTTTCCCTCCTTCCCGCTGCATGAGGATTATGCGCTGGCCATGGGCGCGACAGTCACGCGAATCGGGCTGACCGCAGCGGGAGAGATCGACCTGCCGGCCCTGCTTGCGGCCGTGTCACGGCCGGTGCGCCTTGTGCTTTTCGCCAATCCGATGAACCCGGCCGGCCTCTGGCTTGACGCTGTCGGGCTGCGTTCGGTACTTGCGGCTGTCCATCCCGATGCGATTACATGTCTGGATGAGGCCTATCACGAATATGCCTCGTCCCCCGGTGACGGGCCGGATTATGCCAGCGGCGCGCCCTGGCTTGCCACCCATCCCGGCGCACTGGTGATCCTGCGGACCTTCTCCAAGGCCTGGGGGCTTGCGGGTTTGCGGATCGGCTATGCCATGACCAACACCGCCGAACTGAAGCGCGGCTTTGATCTTGCCCGCACGCCATTCAATACGAATCTCCTGGCGCAGATCGCGGCGCGGTCCGCGCTGGATCATCCCGACGCGATGCACCAGGCCGTCAGCCTCGCTGTGCTGGAACGTGATCGTATGGCAAAGGCGCTCCGGTCACTGGGGCTGCGGGTCCTGGCCTCGCGCGGCAATTTTCTCTTTGTCGATTGCGGGCGGCCTGCCAGTCTGGTTGCTGAGAGGCTGCTTGATCGCGGCATCATCGTGAAACCCTGGAAACAGAAGGGTTATGAGCACTGGCTTCGGGTTTCGACCGGGACGGCGGAAGACGGAGACCAGGTGCTGGCGGCACTTGGCGCGCTTCTCGCCTGACAGCCTCCGCCCGGGTACGGCCACCTGCTGATAGATGAGACAGCCGCGCTGCGTCTTCAGGGCGGCGTGGCTTAGGCCGGCCTTATCCTGGTATCCCAACTTACCCGGATCATCATAGGATTTTCTAGGCTTAACAAAGTGTTGATCAAAGCAGGCTTCCCTTCTGCCGCGCGCTCGAAGTAGCGCGCTTCGTCCTTTTCCGGCGAGGCACAGCCGGCTGAAGAGACCTTAAGCCAAACATCTTTCACAAAAGTTGACGCGTTTCTTGCCGGACCGGACCGCCAATACCCCTGGCGACGTTGACATTCTGTAAAGCTGTGCCGCGCAGAATGGGGCTGCCCGAGGTGCATGAAAGCGATTCCGATGCTGCCTTTCTTTTCAGGAAATCTGCCGGTCGATCGCCTGATGGTGCCGGCCGCCTTTGTCGCGAGTTCTCATGAGGTCGAATCCGACAGGCTGAGCCCCAATGTTTCGGTCGCAAAACTCATAAAGCCTGAGAAACCCGGATCGGCGGTTTTCCTGTCAGACCCTTTGATTGCCGTACCCGACCTGCAGGAAATGCGCTGTCTTTATATAGCCGGGTGCAAAGTCGGATCCGCTTCCACATCTGATGGCGCGGGGGGCGTTGTCGTAATTCTGTCTGGCGATAATTCCACCATCGTGAACCTGCGCGAAGCCATGACCGGTGCTCAGCTCAACCTTCAGACCCGGATCGAAGAGGTTACTCGCAACAACAGCGAGGATCGCGGCAACAGCCTGAGCGCCAACAGCAGCGACACGCGTCAATCGATCCGGAGCTTTCCCCGGCTGAAAGCGCTTTCCGTGATCGGGGCCCGGTTCCTCTCATCACGGTTGGCGCGGGGCGAGACGCATAGGGGCAGCGGGTTAGAACAGGCGGTGGCCTGCAGGCTGCTCCGTACAATCACGCCCGGTGAAAAGAGCAGCTTACACAGCCGCTGCGGCGGCATCATTCTGCAGTAAGGTGGGGTGGGTCATGCGCAAACCGCTGGGGCTCGCCGATGCAATGCTGGCCGCATATGCCAAGACACCACTTGCGCACATATCGGATCGCCGGGAGGGCAGGGCCGCCGGAGCAATGCTTTCCTGCCACGTCGCACGGGGCAGCCACCTAATCGAAGACGCCAATCGCAGCAGGCTCCGCTATTTCCCTGCCACTCCCGGGTTGCGCCGTGAGGACATACATGTTGTCGAGATGCCAACCGCCCGCGGAACTGCAACCGCGGGACACCGGCAAGAAATGCGGGCTCTGCCCGCGTCCGCTCCCGCGCGCCTGAGCATATTCGTTGAAATGGGTTTGCCGGGCGCAGGGGCAATTTCGGATCAGGGCATCATCGCGGTCATCCGGGTGCTCAGAACAGCATCCACCTGCAGGGCCCGCGCGACGGAGACGGGCCGTGCAAATGCCCTGAGCTTCGCCCGAAGGGCTGCAGGGCCCGAGGATACAATATGTCCAACCAGGCGCAGCCAATTCGGTTATGGACCGCATAAGACATTGATCGATATTGCAATTTCTGGGGACCTGCTATGACCGGTCGCCCGTTGCAGAGATTTTTCCTCTGCTCAGACGCTGCGGTGACGACGGAATTCGTGATCATCTTCCCGCTCGTGCTGGCGCTGATTTTCCTTATCGTCTTTATCAGCATGTATATTTCTGCAGCCAGCGATCTGCAGCAGGTCGTGCACGAACTTGCCCGCTATTCCTACCGCTATGCGGGCCGGCCCGAAGCGAACCAGCTCTGCGCGACCCTTGAACGCGACGCCGTCCCAATTCTCGTCAATGCCAGCCTGCTTCTGCATCCCGAGAATTTCACGCTTATCTCGTGCAGCCCGCCTCAGGGTCCGGACAGGATTATTGTCATCGCAGCCAGCTATGATTTCGCGGGCAGTTTCGTGCAATCCGTTGGCCGGACATTGGGGCTGAGCATCGGAACGATCAGCCGGCAGTCGCTGTTCATCCCGTGACCCGCTTCACAGCAGCCTGTGCCAAGGTCAGGCCAGGACCGCGCGCAGCGCTGATGCATATGCCGCTGCAACGGGGCCGCGCAAAATATGTTCCCCGCCCTGCACAACATGAACACCAAACGCCCAGACATCAGCGACCCTCAGGTCTCGACCAAAGATCCAGCGATCCATGATCTGCTCGGTGGCAAAACCCGGCCCCAGCGGATCGGTCAGGGCCACAAGATCCGCATCTGCGCCCGGCGCGATCTGCGGCTCCGCAGCCGACAGCGCCTGCGCCCCTCCCTTTACTGCCGCTGCAAAAAGGGCAGCGCCAACTGAGCCGCCAGCGGTCATAACATTGCGTGCCCGCGAGGCCAGTCTTTGCGAGTATTCCAGCTGTTTCAGTTCCCCCGCGACGGTGATCTCGACATTGCTGTCAGTGCCGATCCCCCAGGCGCCCCCCGAAGTCAGATAGTCCGATCCCGGAAAGATCCCATCGCCCAGATTGGCCTCGGTCAGCGGGCAAAGGCCAACAACCGCACCCGAAGCCGCGATCGCCCTGGTCTCGGCGCTGGTCAGATGTGTCGCATGAATAAGACACCAGGAGGGATCAACCGGCGCCTGATCCAGCAGATATTCCACCGGGCGCGCGCCGCAAAAGCCAAGGCAATCCTCAACTTCCTTCACCTGTTCGGCGATATGGATATGGAAGGGGCGATCCGGGAAATCTGCCGCCAGCTGCCGGATTTCAGCCATGCTCGCCGCGCGCAGGCTATGCGGCGCGATGCCCACCCGATCCTGTTCCCGTCTCAGAGTCTCACATTGTTCAACCAGCCGCGCGAAAGCGTCATAGCTGTGCAGAAAGCGCCTTTGCCCCTCGCCCGCCGGAGTCGGGCCAAAGCCACCATGCGCGTAGAAGACCGGCAGATGGGTCAGCGCGATGCCGGTATCCCGTACTGCCGCGAAGATCCGGCCCGACATCTCGGCAGGGTCGGAATAGGGGCGGCCGTCCGGCGCATGATGCAGGTAATGGAACTCTCCCAGCCGGGTGTAGCCCGCCTCGAGCATCTCGACAAAGGCCATGGCCGCGATGGCCTGCATCTGATCCGGGGTCAGGCTGAGGGCGAAACGGTACATCATCTCGCGCCAGGTCCAGAAACTGTCCGGACCGGCGCCACGACGTTCCGTTAACCCCGAAAACCCGCGCTGAAACGCATGGCTGTGGAGGTTGGGCATGCCGGGCACCAGAATCCTGGCACAGTGATCGCCTGGCTGCGCCGCCACCTGACTTTCAACCGATGCGATCCGCCCCGCCGCCGTCGTCAGCCGGACATTCTCGGCCCAGCCGCCCGGCAGCAAAGCCTGTTTTGCATGGATCGCCATTCACCCCTCCTGCCCGGTCCGAGAAACCGCTTCCCTTTTCATCTTATTATGTATATACCTGAAAGAGATCCAGGGGAAGAGAAAAGCCCATAGCGGCCCCTTCCTTTGCACAGGGAGACACAGATGGACGCCACGCTCTACACCAATGCGCGGATCGTCACCTGCGACGGCGAGGTTGCGCGCGACCCTGAACCCGGCGCGCTTGAGCTGGAAGTGACCGGCACCCGCATCACCGCGCTTGGCCGGGCGCTGTCGCGTGACGGGCGGCGGATCATCGATTGTGGCGGGCGGCTGATGACGCCGGCACCGATTGACTGCCACACGCATCTGGTCTTCGGCGGCGACCGCGCCAATGAATTCGAGATGCGGCTCGACGGGGTTCCTTATGAGGAGATCGCGCGTCAGGGCGGCGGGATCAAAGCCTCGATGGCGGCCACCCGCGCCATGTCCGTCAATGCGCTGATCACGGCAAGCCTGCCGCGCCTAGATCATCTGCTGGCCGAGGGGGTCTCAACAGTCGAGATCAAATCCGGCTATGGCCTGTCGGTCGAGGCAGAGCTGAACATGCTGCGTGCCGCGCGGCGGCTGGCGCAGATCCGGCCGGTGCGGATCAGAACGACCTGGCTCGCCGCACATGCCCTTCCGCCGGAATATGCCGGTCGCGCCGATGCCTATATCGATGAGGTCGCGATTGCCGGGCTTAAGGCCGCCCGGGCGGAGGGCCTGGTCGATGCCCTTGACGCCTTTTGCGAGGGGATTGCCTTCAGTCAGGCCGAGTTAGAGCCGCTTTTTGATGCGGCCCGCGCCCTCGGCCTGCCGGTTAAGATACATTCGGAACAGCTGAGCCATCAGGGCGGCACCGCCTTTGCCGCGCGCTACAATGCCCTTTCCGCCGACCATCTGGAACATGCGACAGCGGAAGATGCGCGCCTTATGGCGGCTTCGGGCATGGTGGCCACCTTGCTGCCGGGTGCCTATTACATGTTGCGCGAAACGGTGATGCCGCCGGTCCGGGCCTTTCGCGATCATGGCGTGCCGATGGCGCTTTCGACCGATTGCAATCCGGGCACTTCGCCGCTGACCTCGATCCTGATGGTGATGAATATGGGCGCGACGCTGTTTCGCCTCACCGTCGCCGAATGCCTGATGGCGGTGACCGCCAATGCCGCAAGCGCGCTTGGTCTGAGCGCCGAGACCGGACGCCTCAGACCCGGGCTTTCTGCCGATCTGGCGCTTTGGGATGTCACGCGCCCCGCGCAGCTGGTGGCGCGGATCGGCTTCAATCCGCTTCACGCCCGCATCTTCCAGGGAGACCTGCAATGACCGAGACCCTCATCCCCCAAAGCCTGATTCCGGGCGAGGTGCCGCTCTCCCTCCTGCGGCGGATCTGGTGGGAGGGGATCACCCCCCGCCTCGATCCGGTCGCAGATGCCGGCATCAGACGCGCGGCGGCGCGGATCGCCGAAGTCGCTGCCGGCAATGAGGCGGTCTATGGCGTCAATACCGGCTTTGGCAAACTGGCCTCGATCCGCATCGAGGCGCGCGATGTCGCCACCCTGCAAAGAAACCTGATCCTGTCGCATTGCTGTGGGGTGGGCGCGCCTCTGACCGAGCCCGTGGTGCGGCTGATCATGACGCTGAAACTGATGTCACTTGGGCGCGGCGCGTCGGGTACGCGCCCCGAGGTCGTGGCGCTTTTGGGCGCTATGCTGGCTGAAAACGTAATCCCGGTGATCCCAGAAAAGGGTTCGGTCGGGGCCTCGGGCGATCTGGCGCCGCTGGCGCATATGGCTGCGGTTATGATCGGCGAGGGTGAAGCATTTTACCGGGGTGAGCGCCTTTCGGGCACCGAGGCCCTCGCACGTGCCGGGCTGAAACCGGTCACGCTTGCCGCGAAAGAGGGGCTCGCACTGATCAACGGCACGCAGGTGTCGACCGCGCTCGCGCTGGCGGGGCTCTTCCGGGCCGAGCGCGCGCTGCGGGCCGCGATCATCACCGGCGCCCTGTCGACCGATGCAGCAATGGGATCGACCGCGCCATTTGCCGCAGAAATCCACACCCTGCGCGGCCATCAGGGCCAGATCGATGTCGCCCGCGCGCTGCGCGAATTGCTTGAGGGCAGTCAGATCCGCAACAGCCATGTCGAGGGGGATGAACGGGTCCAGGACCCCTATTGCATCCGCTGTCACCCCCAGGTCGCGGGTGCCGCACTTGACGTACTGCGCCAGGCGGCGCGGACGCTTGAGATCGAGGCCAATGCCGCCACCGACAACCCGCTGATCCTCTCGGATGGCCAGGTGGTCTCAGGCGGCAATTTCCATGCCGAACCGGTGGCCTTTGCCGCCGATATGATCGCGCTGACTGTGGCCGAGATCGGTGCAATCGCGCAGCGCCGCGTTGCGCTGCTGGTCGATCCAGCGCTGTCATACGGGCTGCCTGGCTTTCTGACACCGAAGCCGGGACTGAATTCCGGCATGATGATCGCCGAAGTCACAACCGCCGCTTTGATGAGCGAAAACAAACAGATGGCACATCCGGCAAGCGTCGATTCCACACCGACCTCCGCCAATCAGGAGGATCACGTCTCGATGGCCTGCCACGGCGCGCGCAGGTTGCTCGCCATGACGCAGAACCTGTTCTGGATCATCGGCACCGAAGCGATGATCGCAGCCCAGGGCGTGCATCTGCGCGGGCCGCTGAAATCCTCGCCCCGGCTTGAAGCCGCAATCGAAGCCATCCGGGCGCGCATTCCGGTGCTTGAAACCGACCGTTTCATGGGAACCGATATGGAGGCGGCGGGCGAGCTGATCGCCAGCGGCGCGCTCGACCTCGCCGGGGCCGGCCTCTTGCCGGAGGTGGGCTGATGGACCCGTTCACCCTCCGAAAGGGCAACAGTCCGATCATTCTTGGCTTTCCCCATGCCGGGTTTTCCTGCCCGCATGAGGTTGGTCAGCGCCTGAATGACGAGGGTCGGCTCAGCCGCGATACCGACTGGCATATTCAGCATCTCTATTCTGATCTGATCCCGGGCCTGACCACGATCACCGGCAATCATTCGCGCTATGTGATCGATCTGAACCGTGATCCGCATGGCAACAGCCTCTATCCCGGCCAGACCACAACCGGGCTTATCCCCGAGACCACCTTTGACAACACCCCGATCTGGCGCGAAGGGGCCGGTCCGACCGCCACCGACACCGGCCATTGGCTGGAAACCGTGCATCGCCCCTATCACGCAGCACTTCAGGCTGAAATCGATCGGGTGAAGGCGCTGCATGGCGTGGCGATCGTCTATGACTGCCACTCGATCCGCTCGCAAATCCCCTGGCTTTTCGACGGCGTTCTGCCTGATCTGAATATCGGAACAGATGGCGGCGTGACCTGTGCGCCGGAACTCGAGGCGGCGGTGGTCGATATCGCCCGGGCCTCGGGCCATTCCTGGGTGCTGAACGGGCGCTTTCGCGGCGGCTGGACCACGCGCCATTATGGCGAGCCCGCGTCAGGTGTTCACGCGATCCAGATGGAACTGGCGCAAAGCAGCTATCTCGCGACCGAAACGCCCCCCTTCGCAACGGATCCACAGAAAGCCGCCCATTTGCGTCTCACCCTGGCACAAATACTCAAAAAACTTGCCGAACTCGCGCCCGCTTTGGCCAATCGCTGAGAGGTTCCCGCCATGACCATGACCCGCCATAACACCCGCGACATCTACCCGCCGACCGGGCCGGAGATCAGCTGCAAGACCTGGGGCGCCGAAGCCGCGCTCAGAATGCTGATGAATAACCTGCATCCGGATGTGGCCGAGAACCCGCATGAGCTGGTGGTTTATGGCGGCATCGGTCGGGCCGCCCGCAGCTGGGAGGATTTCGACCTGATCGTCGAGGCGCTGCGCGATCTGGAAGCGGATGAGACTCTGCTGGTGCAGTCGGGCAAGCCGGTTTCCATCGTCCACACCCATACGGACGCGCCGCGCGTGCTGATCGCGAATTCCAACCTCGTCCCCCGCTGGGCCACCTGGGAACATTTCAACGAGCTCGATCGCAAGGGCCTGATGATGTATGGCCAGATGACGGCCGGATCCTGGATCTATATCGGCGCGCAGGGCATCGTTCAGGGCACCTACGAGACCTTCGCCGAAATGGGGCGTCAGCATTACAACGGCGATCTGACTGGCAAATGGGTGCTGACCGGCGGGCTTGGCGGTATGGGCGGCGCACAGCCGCTGGCGGCGGTTTTCGCAGGCGCGTCGTGCCTTGCGGTCGAGGTCGATGAGACGCGGATCGATTTCCGCATCCGCACGAAATATGTCGATGCGAAAGCGCGCACGCTGGATGAGGCGCTGGCCCTGATCGCGGATTGGACCGCAAAGGGCGAGGCGAAATCGGTGGGCCTTCTGGGCAATGCCGCCGAGATCTTCCCCGAACTGCTGCGCCGCCAGCTGGCCGGTGAGGCGCTGCCGAATGGCGGCCCCGATATCGTGACCGACCAGACTTCGGCCCATGATCCCGTGCATGGCTATTGCCCCGCCGGCTGGAGCGTTGGCGAATGGCGCGCGCGGCAGGAAAGCGATCCGGCTGGCGTCGAGCGCGCCGCGCGGGCCTCGATGCGGGCGCATGTCGAGGCGATGACCGGTTTCCATGATGCCGGTGTGCCCACGGTCGATTACGGCAATAATATCAGACAGATGGCCAAAGAAGAAGGGTTCGGGCGCGCCTTCGCCTTTCCCGGTTTCGTGCCCGCCTGTATCCGGCCTTTGTTCTGCGAAGGCATCGGCCCCTTCCGCTGGGCGGCGCTTTCGGGCGACCCTGAGGATATCGCCAAAACCGATGCGGCGATGAAGCGGCTCTTCCCGGATAACCGACACCTGCATCGCTGGCTGGATATGGCATCCGAGCGGATCGCGTTTCAGGGCCTTCCCGCCCGGATCTGCTGGATTGGCCTTGGCGACCGGCATCGCGCCGGGCTGATGTTCAACGAAATGGTGGCTGGCGGAGAGCTGAAGGCGCCCATTGTGATCGGGCGCGATCATCTGGACAGCGGCTCGGTCGCCAGCCCGAACCGCGAGACAGAGGGCATGATCGACGGGTCGGACGCCGTCTCGGACTGGCCGCTGCTGAACGCGCTGACCAATACCGCTTCGGGCGCAACCTGGGTGTCGATCCATCACGGCGGTGGCGTGGGAATGGGGTTCAGCCAGCATGCGGGCGTGGTTATCGTCGCAGATGGCACGCCCGAGGCCGCGAAACGGCTGGAGCGCGTGTTGTGGAATGACCCGGCCTCAGGCGTGATGCGCCATGCCGATGCGGGGTATGAGCTGGCGAAAGACTGCGCCCGCCTGCATGGTCTGCGCCTGCCGGGCATATTGAAGTGAGGGGCATCTACCCGGCCGAAGGCCGAAGCTTCCGGCCCTGGAAGAATGGCGGCGGGCAAACGGCAGAGATCGCCATTTCGCCCCTTTCTGCCGGGTCAGAGACGTTTATCTGGCGGGTCTCTACCGCCTGGGTGGCGTCTGACGGGCCGTTTTCCGAGTTTCCCGGCATTGACCGCGTGCTCACGGTGATCGAGGGCGGGCCAATGGTGCTGTCCAGCCCGCAAGGCGACCACCGGCTTGACGAGACCAGCCCGCCCTTTGCGTTTTCAGGCGAGACCCCGGTCTCGGCGCGGCTGATCGGGCCGGCGCTGCTGGATTTCAACGTCATGTGCCGTCGCCCCTTGCAGGCTGAGGTCAGCAAGGGCGCGCTGCCGGTGGACCATGACTTCGACCTTGCGCTGTTGCTCGCGCCGGCGGGCGGGTTGCAGCGGCTGGACCTTGTGGATTTCACGCAGCGGCCAGATCTGATCAGCACGCTGGCCGGAACCCTGGCCATAGCGGTCCGCTTTACTCAGCCCGGGCGGGAATCGTCAGCGCGCGGTTCGAACTGAGCCATCAGCTGGTGGCGTTCTCCCGGATAGCTTTGCCGCACCAGCGTCACCCATTGGCCGGAAAGCTCCGTCCGCCGCGTCAGTTCCAGACAGGCCTCGCCAGCAGGCAGGCGCAGATCGCGCGCCAGCGCTTCGGACGCATTGACCGCCCGGATCCGGTTCTCCGCCGAAGTCCAGGGAATTTCCAGCCGCAGCCAGTGCCCCGGCGCCTCATGGCTGAAATCCTGGTCCAGTGCAGCCGGGGCGGCTGCGGGGTTGATGATCCGTTCTTCCAGACAAAAGGGCAGATCGCCCGCGAAATGCAGCCCGCGCAACGCCAGAACCGGCGCCGCAGCGTCAGAGATCCGCGCTTCACGCATCTCGCCTTCCACCGCCGGGCGCAGCGCCCGTGACATCAGCTGGAACCGCCAGGCCAGGCCAAGCGCCCTTACTTCGGCCTCGATATCGGTGATCTCCATCACCGCCGATTGCGCGCGTGGCTGTGCAACAAAGGTGCCCAGCTTGCGCCGCCGCACCAGATAGCCCTCGCGGGTCAGCTGCGTCAGCACCTTGTTCATCGTCATCCGCGACACGCCATGCGCCTCGGCCAGATCGGTTTCGAAGGGCAGTTGAAAACCCGGTGGCCATTCCTGGCTGACGATGAAGCCATGAAATTTCGTCAGCAGCGTCTCATGCAGACTGCGTGCTTTCTCTGGCTTCATCGGGGGACCGTCCATTGGGCGCATGACCCTTCTTAGGCAGAGACGGCGCGCGCGTCCATGGTGCGGCTTATGACGGCGTCACCACCCAGCCAAAGGGCGGCAGATCACCGGTCTGAACAGCGGTCAGGTTGGCGCGGAAAAGCCGGTCACCAAGCCGGAGCCTCGCTTCTCCATCCTGGATCTGCGCCGCCATGACCTGCTGCCCGGCGCTGGCCGCCAGTTCACGCAGCAATGCCGCAACCGGCCAGGCCCCATCGCCCAGGCCACGCGGGCCGAACAGCGCAGCAGGCGTCCAGACAGCAGGCGCGAAAGGCGCCAGAGCCGTCGCCATACCCAGCGTCCAGGCAGCGCCAAAGGCCGCGCGGTGGCGGGGGTCGTCATCGGTCATCGCCACGCGGCCGCCCTTTGGGTTCGGGATGGTCCGCGAACCGTAAGGGTTCTGCCGCATCGCGATGGTCGACGGGCCGATCCGGTATTCCGCCACCCCGATGATCGCACGGGCCGAGCGCGCGATATGCGGCACCGCTTCCAGCGTCTCCATCACCGCGAGATCGTCGGAGGCGTGAATGATCGGGCAAAAGCCGTGGCTGACAAAATCGAGCCCGGCAGGCGGGCGTTTGCGGTTCAGTTCGGGGAAGAAGCTCGCCATGCCACCGCCGCGTTTGATGCCAGGGAAGGCGCGTGCGGCCGCGGCATGGATCTGGTCCAGTGGCGGGCAATCGGGCCAGGCAGAACCCGGCGGCGTCGATTGCCGGTCAACCGAAGGGCAGACGAACACCGAGGCCACAGCCAGGCCCGATGCACCAAGATCCCTGGCATGCGCGGTGAGTTCCGGCACGGGATCGCCCCGGAAACGGCAGATCAGTTCCAGATCATAGATCGCCGCGGGGTAAGCAACCTGCAAAGCGGCAAAAGCGGCGAGCTGACTTGAGACCGGCTCGGTGAGCGTCGCATCGACATGGGCAAGTATGCGCTGCGGCGCAACCAGTGCCAGCATCTGAGCGGCCTCCGGGTTACGCGCCTCGTCCGGGGTCACGACCAGTGCAAGATCGGGGAAGACGGTGCCCGCCGGGATCGCGACCGGTGCTGCTTTGGCGGCAATGCCCGCACCGCTCCAACTAAGCGTGACCGACTGGCGCAGCGTATCGGCGCCGGTCAACTGATAGGGCCAGGGCAGGGTCAGCGGGCGGTTATAGGTCTTGTAAGAGGCATCGCCCCATTGGCGCTGATCCTCCATCTCGAACGTATCGCCCTCAAACGCGCAGCTGATCGTCAGCCCATGCGCTTCATGTTCCAGATGGACGATATCCTTAAAGGGCTGCCATGGCTCGATCAGATCAGGGAAGCGGCTGCGGTCCACCGACCCGTCGCTATGGGTCACGCGGGCCGGCGCTCCGGCAACCCCGGTGATCGGATGCAGCAAGGTAAAACCGGTTCGATTCGTCTCGAATATGCCTGAAATTCGCGATTCAGCGGCAAAGGTGAGGCTGGTCGTGCCAATGGTCAGCAAAAGGCTCACATGCTGTTCCGCGCCGTTCGACCGGAAGACCATCGGGAAGCGGAGCAGCAGGTCGTCCCCCCTGGTCGTACGCCCGACCGCGCCGATTTCCGGGCGCACGGTGCCCCAGTCGCGGTCGCGCACCAGAAAGGCGATCTGACGGATAATCTCGATACCACCCACGCAGATATGGCGAAGGGCGCCATCCTGAAACCCGAGGCTGACATCACCATGGCGGATGATTTCCGCCTCGGCCACCGGTTCGGCCGTGCCATAAAGCTCAACTGCGCCCATCAGAGCGCCCCCGGATCGACCGAGCGGCCTTCAGCGGCGGAAAGGTAAGCGGCCTCGACCAGGGCAAAGGTTTCAAGATTGTCAGTGCCCGAGGTTTCCGGCTGGCGTCCCTCCCGCAGGCAATCCACGAAATGCTGTTGGATGATCTGAACACTTTCCTGGATATTGTGCCAGGGACGTTCCGCCCAGGGCAGAAGCGGCGGGCTGACATCCCGGGTCTGCGATCCGCCATCACGCTGGATTACCAGCTTGTATCCGGCATCAAGACGCAGGCTGCCTTCGGTCCCGTCAATCTCGATCAGGCTTTCGGGGAAGGTCTCGGGGAGGCGTTTGGTCGCGTAGGAACAATCCACCACCGAGGTCACGCCCGATTTGTGCAAAAGCTGCATCGTGGCGACGTCCTCGCCTTTGATCTTCGGATTGACCCGCCGCGTGGTCGCCGCGATCCGCGCCACATCGCCGAACAAAGCCCGCGCGATGTCGAGGATATGGATCCCGAGATCCTCGATGATGAAGCGTTCGCCCTCGGCCAGGTAAGGCTGGCCTGAGAACACATCATAACCCGAGCGGAAGGATACGCGGCCAAAGAACGGCTCGCCGATCTCACCCGCGCGCAGCGCGTCGATCACCTGACGCACGGCGGATTGCCAGCGGAAATTCTCGTGTATCATCAGGGTCTTGCCGGTTTCTACCACGGCGGCAACCATGGCTTTCGCATCCTCCAGGGTGGGCGCAAACGGCTTCTGGCAGATCACATGCACACCGGCAGTCGCAGCCATTTCAACCAGTGCCCGATGTGAGCCCACCGTCGTCGCGATATCGGCCACATCGAAACCGCCATCGGCAAACAGCTCTGCCGCGTCCCTGTAACGGCGCGCGATCCCGAATTCGTCGCCCGCAGCCGCGAGCCGCGCCGGGTCGCGGTCACAGATCGCGACGACCTCTGCCCCTTCGATCCCCGCCCAGGCAAACAACTGGTTCCGGGCAAAGAAACCGGCGCCGATCAGCGCAATCTTCAGGGTCTGAGTCATGCCGGGGTCCTCCTGCGACAGAACTGGTATAATGAGGTAATGTGTATTTGTCACGCAACAAGCGGCGGCCCGCTCTGTACCTGCGCGGCCTCGGTCTGTCTGGCCCGGACTGTCTGGCAGAGAGACCCGATTTCATGCCATAACCATGCCATATCGCAGCGCCGGAGAAACACAGATGAGCCAGAACATTGTCACCATCGGCGATATTGCCTTCGGCGGAAAGAACCCGATCGCGCTGATCTGCGGCCCCTGCCAGCTGGAAAGCCATGACCATGCGCGGATGATGGCCGAAAGGATCCTTGAGGCCTGCGCGCCCACCGGCACGAAATTCATCTTCAAGGCCAGCTATGACAAGGCGAACCGGTCTTCGCTGGGCGGCAAGCGCGGCCTCGGGATGGAGAAGGGGCTCGAGATCCTCGGCCTGATCCGCGACGAATTCCGCGTCCCGGTGCTGACCGATGTGCATGAGCCGGGCCATTGCGCGCCTGCGGCAGAGGTTTGCGATGTGCTGCAGATCCCGGCTTTTCTCAGTCGTCAGACCGATCTTTTGCTGGCGGCGGGCGCGACGGGCAAAGCTGTGAATATCAAAAAGGGCCAGTTCCTTGCGCCCTGGGATATGGACAATGTCGCGGCCAAGGTCGCCTCGACCGGCAACCGCAATATCATGCTCTGCGAGCGCGGGACGTCCTTTGGCTATAATACGCTGGTCACCGATTTCCGGGGCCTGCCGCGTATGGCCGAAACCGGCTGGCCGGTGATTTTCGACGCCACCCATTCGGTGCAGCAGCCGGGCGGGCAGGGGAATTCCTCGGGCGGGCAGCGCGAATATGTGCCGGTTCTGGCGCGGGCGGCCTGTGCGGTCGGCGTCTCGGGCCTCTTTATCGAGACCCATCAGGACCCCGACAATGCGCCCTCGGACGGGCCGAATATGGTGCCGGTCGATCAGCTGAAAGACCTGATCGGTACCTTGCGCTGCTTTGACGCATTGGCCAAGGGCCTGTGAGGTAAACCGCGATGGATACGGTCATCATCATCCCGGCCCGCTACGCTTCGACCCGCTATCCGGCCAAGCCGCTGGCCATGCTGAAAGGCGCGAGCGGGGCAGGGCGCAGCCTGCTGGAACGCTCCGTCATAGCCGGGCGCCGCGCCGTCGAAGAGGCCGGCGGCGGCATCGGGCTTTATGTCGCAACCGATGACAGCCGCATCGCCGACGAGGCGCGGCGGATCGGGGCCGAGGTGATCATGACCTCGGAAACCGCGCGCAACGGCACCGAGCGTGTGGCAGAAGCGGTAAAGAACGCCGGGCTCTCACCGCAGATTGTGGTGAATTTACAAGGCGATGCGCCACTGACGCCGCCGTCTTTCGTCACCGCGCTGATCCGGCATATGCGCGATAACCCTGCCACCGGCATCGCCACACCGATCCTGCGCTGTGACGAAGACGCCGTGCGAAACTTCATCGCCGACCGCGCGGCCGGGCGCGTGGGCGCCACGACCGTGGTCGCGAACCGGCTGGGTCAGGCGCTTTATTTTTCGAAAGAGGTGATCCCGTTCACCAATGGCAAAGGCGTGGTCGACGGCCAGGTGCCGGTCTTCCACCATGTCGGGCTTTACGCCTATCGCCCCGCCGCGCTGGCCGCCTATGGTCAATGGGAGCCAGGCCCGCTCGAGACGCTGGAAGGGCTGGAGCAGCTTCGTTTTCTGGAGAACGGCCATCCGGTCGATGTGGTCGAGGTCTCGGCCCCCGGTGCGAAATTCTGGGAGCTGAACAACCCTTCTGACGTGCCGCTGATCGAGGGCTATCTGAAGCAGATGGGCTGGGACTAAAGGCCCGAAGCAATTGTCCCCGGAGCCAATGGCTCCGGGGACAAAGCAGGTCAGACCGAGGCAGCAAGCGCCGCGATGATCGCGTCACCCATAGCGGCGGTGCCGATGGGCGAGCCGCCCTCCGGGCCAAGAAGGTCTGCGGTGCGCAGCCCGTCGGCGAGTACCTTTTCAACGGCTTTCTCGACGCGGGTGGCCTCGTCGCCAAGATCAAAGCTGTAGCGCAGCGCCATGGCGAAGCTGAGGATACAGGCGATGGGGTTCGCCTTGCCCTGGCCAGCAATATCGGGGGCCGAGCCATGCACCGGCTCATACATCGCTTTCGGGCGGCCATTGGCCATCGGCGCGCCAAGGCTGGCCGAGGGCAGCATGCCGAGCGAACCAGTCAGCATCGCGGCCAGATCCGACAGAAGATCGCCGAACAGGTTGTCGGTCACGATGACGTCGAACTGTTTCGGCCAGCGGGTCAGCTGCATCGCGCCGGCATCGGCATACATATGGCTGAGTTCGACATCCTGGTAATCGCGCTGATGCACCTCGGTGACAACGTCGCGCCAAAGAATGCCCGATTCCATCACATTGGCCTTCTCCATCGAGCAGACCTTGTTGCCCCGGCGCCGCGCGAGTTCAAAAGCCGATTTCGCGACCCGGGCGATTTCGCTCTCGGTATAGCGCTGCGTGTTGATGCCGACGCGCTCATTGCCCTCTTTGAAGATCCCGCGCGGCTCGCCGAAATAGACGCCCGAGGTCAGCTCGCGCACGATCATGATGTCGAGACCGGCAACCACATCGCGCTTCAGCGACGAGAAATCGGCCAGTGCGTCAAAGCACTGCGCCGGGCGCAGGTTGGAAAACAGGTCCATTTCCTTGCGCAGCCGCAGCAGGCCACGCTCGGGCTTTACGCTGAAATCGAGCTTGTCATATTTCGGACCGCCCACCGCGCCGAGCAGAACCGCGTCAACCTCCTGCGCCTTTGCCATGGTCGCGTCGGTCAGCGGCGTGCCATGCGCGTCATAAGCGCAGCCGCCCACCAGATCCTCGGAGACATCGAAATGGATGCCGCGGGCGGTGCCCATCCAGGAGATGACTTTTTTCACCTCATCCATGACTTCGGGGCCGATGCCGTCACCGGCAAGGATCAGGAGGGAGGGGTTGGCCATCGGGGCGCTCCGTTTGAATGGGGTCGGCAGCGGGCTAGCCGATGCCTGACCCCTGGTCAAGGTCGGGCCTATTCCGCCGCCAGTTTTACGCCATTATCAGGGGTGTAATTCAGGATCGGCGCCAGCCAGCGTTCGGCCTCGGCAAGATCCATGCCCTTGCGGGAAGCGTAATCCAGCACCTGATCCCGCTCGACCCTGGCCACGCCGAAATAATAGCTGGCGGGATGGCCGATATAGAAGCCGGACACCGATGAGCCTGGCCACATCGCCATACTTTCGGTCAGCGTGACGCCCGTATTTTTTTCGGCATCCAGCAGGCGGAAGAGGGTGAGTTTCTCGGTATGATCGGGCTGCGCCGGATAGCCCGGGGCAGGGCGGATGCCGGCATAGGGCTCGCCGATCAGCTCATGCGGCTGGAAGGTCTCTGCCGCGCCGTATCCCCAATATTCCTTGCGCACCCGTTCATGCAGCATCTCGGCCATGGCTTCGGCATAGCGGTCAGCCAGCGCCTTGACCATGATCGAGCCGTAATCATCATTCGCCCGCTCATAGCGCGCGGCGATCTCGGCCTCTTCCGGGCCGGCCGTCACCACGAACCCGCCGACATAATCCGGCGTGCCCTCCGGGCCGACGAAATCCGAAAGCGCCACATTCGGACGCCCGTCCCGCTTGGTCGTCTGCTGACGCAGGGTGTGCAGCATAGCCAGGGTTTCGGCACGGTTTTCGCCTGTATAGAGACGAATATCGTCGCCGGTCGCATTGGCGGGCCAGAAGCCGATCACGGCGCGCGGGCGGAACCATTGCTCGGTGATGATGCGCTGCAGCATGTCCTGGGCGTCTTCGAACAGCTGGCGCGCAGCCTCGCCCTGCTTTTCATCCTCGAGAATACGGGGGTAAACGCCTTTCAGCTCCCAGGTCTGGAAGAAGGGGGTCCAGTCGATATAGCGCGCGATATCCGCAAGATCCCAGTCTTCGATCACCCGGGCACCGGTGAATTGCGGGGCAGGGGGGGCATAGCCCGTCCAGTCGATTTTGAACGCATTGGCGCGGGCGGCTTCCAGTGGCAGGCGTTTCTTTGCCAGTTCGGCGCGTTCGTGACGCTCTGCCACCTCGACATATTCGGCCTGGATCGACGCGATATAGGGCTCTTTCTGCGTTTCACTGAGCAGCTGGCTGACCACGCCGACCGCACGGCTGGCATCCAGCACATAGATCGCCTGGCCTTTATGGTAGCGCGGCGCGATTTTCACCGCCGTATGCACCTTCGACGTCGTCGCGCCGCCGATCAGCAGCGGAATGCTGAAACCTTCACGCTCCATCTCCGAGGCCAGATGCACCATTTCATCAAGGCTGGGGGTGATCAGGCCGGAAAGCCCAATCACATCAACCTGTTGTTCGCGCGCGATCTCAAGGATCTTCTGCGGCGGCACCATCACGCCAAGGTCGATGATCTCGTAATTATTGCAGGCCAGCACGACACCGACGATGTTCTTGCCGATGTCATGCACATCGCCTTTCACCGTCGCCATCAGCACCCGGCCAGCGGAACGGCGCATCTCGCCACCCTGAGCCGCCTTTTCCTCTTCCATATAGGGCAGGAGCACGGCGACAGCCTGTTTCATCACCCGTGCCGATTTCACCACCTGGGGCAGGAACATCTTGCCGGCGCCGAACAGGTCACCGACGACATTCATCCCCGCCATCAGCGGGCCCTCGATCACATGCAGCGGGCGGGCGGCCTGCTGGCGTGCAACCTCGGTATCCTCTTCGATGAACTCGGTGATGCCATTCACAAGCGCATGTTCGAGACGTTTTTCCACAGGCCAGTCGCGCCATTGCAGATCGCGCACCTTTTCCTCGCGCGCGCCACCGCGGAATTTTTCCGCGATTTCCAGCATGCGTTCGGTCGCGTCATCACGACGGTTGAGGACGACATCCTCGCAGGCCTCGCGCAGCTCGTGCTCGATCTGGTCATAAACGGCGAGCTGGCCCGCATTGACGATGCCCATATCCATACCGGCCTGAATGGCATGGTAGAGAAAGACGCAATGCATCGCCTCGCGCACAGGTTCATTGCCGCGGAAGCTGAATGAAAGGTTCGAAACTCCGCCCGAGATGTGACAATGCGGCAGGTTCTGGCGGATCCAGCGCGTCGCCTCGATGAAATCGACGCCGTAATTATTGTGTTCCTCGATACCGGTCGCGACCGCGAAAACGTTCGGGTCAAAGATGATATCTTCCGGCGGGAAGCCGATTTCCTCGGTCAGGATGCGGTAGGCCCGGGCGCAGATCTCGGTCTTGCGCTGGAATGTGTCGGCCTGGCCCGTCTCGTCAAAGGCCATGACCACCACAGCCGCACCGTAGGCCAGGCACAGACCGGCATGGTGGCGGAACTGATCCTCCCCCTCTTTCAGGCTGATCGAATTGACGATCGGTTTACCCTGAACGCATTTCAGCCCGGCCTCGATCACCTCCCATTTCGAGCTGTCGATCATCACCGGCACGCGGGCGATATCAGGTTCGGAGGCGACAAGGTTGAGGAATTCGACCATCGCGGCCTTACTGTCGATCAGCCCTTCATCCATGTTGATGTCGATGATCTGGGCACCGTTTTCCACCTGATCACGCGCCACGTCCAGCGCAGCGGCATAGTCGCGATTGGTGATCAGTTTGCGGAATTTGGCCGAGCCGGTGACGTTGGTACGCTCGCCGACATTCACAAACGGGATGTCGGGCGTGAGGATGAAGGGTTCCAGCCCCGAGAGACGAAGATAGCGGCTCATTTTTGGATCTCGCGCGGTTTATGGGGGCGGACGGCGTCTGCAATGGCCTGGATATGGCCGGGCGTGGTGCCGCAGCACCCGCCAACCACATTCACCAGCCCGTCGCGGGCAAAAGTCTCAACCTGGGCGGCGGTGTCTTCGGGTCCCTCGTCATATTGACCAAACGCATTGGGCAAGCCGGCATTCGGATAGGCGCAGGTGAAGGTTTCAGCCACCGTGGAAAGTTCCACAAGATGCGGGCGCATCGCGCTGGCCCCGAGCGCACAGTTCAGCCCGATGGTGAAGGGTTTTGCGTGTCGCACCGAATGCCAGAACGCCGTCGGGGTCTGCCCCGAAAGTGTGCGGCCCGATGCATCGGTAATGGTGCCCGAAATCATCACGGGCAGCCGGCTTCCATGTTCTGCAAAGGCACTGAGGCAAGCGAAAATGGCGGCTTTGGCGTTCAAAGTGTCGAAAATCGTTTCGATCAGGATGATATCGGCGCCGCCCCGGATCAGGCCCCGGATCTGTTGGGCATAGGCTTTGTGGAGATCATCGAAAGTCACCGCGCGATAACCCGGATTGTTGACGTCAGGGCTGATCGACGCTGTCCGGTTGGTCGGGCCAACGGCTCCGGCCACAAAGCGCGGCTTGCCGTCAATGGCTGTGGCCCGGTCCAGCGCGCGGCGAACGATGCGGGCCCCCTGGACGTTCAGATCGTCTACCGCTGCTTCCAGCGCATAATCGGCCTGCGCGATGGTCGTCGCCGAGAAGGTGTTTGTCTCAACGATATCGGCACCAGCCATGGCATAATTGAAATGAATTTCCTCGATGGCCTCTGGCTGGGTCAGGATCAGAAGATCGTTATTGCCCTTTTGCGGGTGTTCGGAGTGATGCCGGCAGGCACAACCGGAACCATGGCCGGAATAATCCTCTTCTGTCAGCCCGAGGCCCTGGATCTGGGTTCCCATCGCCCCATCGAGAATGAGAATCCGCTGCCGTGCAGCGGCTTCCAGGGCGGCGAGAGCCGGAGTGGGGGGGAGAATGAAGTTCTGCATGTATCCGGCGTTCCTGGTTCGCGCGGACCATATGAGACCAGATGCCTGTTGTGAAATTCATAATACTGGGGAATATTATGAGATATTTCGAATATTATCCTACTGGATAACAAATTCTGCGTGTAACGCGCCAGCCGCATGGATGCTTTTGAGAATATCGATCATGTCATGCGGCTGAACACCCAATGCGTTCAGGCCGGAAACCACTTCGGACAGGCTGGTACCACCGGCAACTTCTGCCAGGCCACCGCCTTCCGTGGTGATTTCAGCATTGCTTCTGGGCACCACAACGGTTTCACCTTCTGCAAAAGGGTTGGGCTGGATTGCGATAGGGTACTCTTCTACACGCAGGGTAAGATTTCCCTGTGCCACCGCAACACGGCTGATCCGAACATCAGCACCAATCACGATTGTACCGGATCGCTGATCGACCACCACCCTGGCCCTGGTCGCGGGGTCGATCCGCAGGCTTTCAATCCTGGCTATGGCATGTGCCGGAGAACCACCGCCAATACGGCCAAGGTCGAGCGCAACCGTGCCCCCGTCCAGCATCGTCGCCGAACGTGAGCCAAATTCCTGATTGATGGCCCGTTCAATTCTGGCGGCTGTCGTAAAATCTGCCGATTTCAGCGCAAGCCGCAAAACTGAAACCTGATTGAAATCAAACGGAACCTCACGCTCTACCCGTGCGCCGGAGGGGATCGTCCCTGCCGTTGGCACGCCCTGGACAACCCGAGCTGCATCGCCTTCGGCAGAGATCCCGCCTGCAATGATGGTCCCCTGCGCCACCGCATAGATCTGGCCATCCGCACCATTCAGCGGCGTCATCACAAGCGTTCCACCAAGCAGGCTTTTCGCATCGCCAATGGCCGAAACCGTTATGTCAATCCGCGCCCCGGCCCGGGAAAATGGCGGCAGGGTTGCGGTGACGAAAACGGCCGCGACATTTTTGGGACGCGAGGCTTCACCGACGACGTTGACACCAAGCCTCTCCAGAAGATTTGCCATAATCTCTTCTGTGAACGGTGAGTTCCGGATGCCGTCACCGGTTCCGTTCAACCCTACGACAAGACCATATCCCACGAGATCGTTGCCTCTGACCCCGTCGATTTCGACCAGATCTTTGATACGAACCGGCTGCGCGAGGACCGGGATCGACAAAGCGAGGCTTGAGACAAGCAGCAGGATCAGACCTTGTAGGGCGTAGGCGAAGATATTCGGTTTCACCGGAGATATCCCGTCAGGCTGAGTTGTGACAGTCGCGCTGTGATGGTGTAGAATGCGTCCAGTCTGCTTTCGAGATCCTTAAGGCGCACCGTAGCCTCATAGGGATCTGCTTCGGTCAGGCCGTTGCGCGTCAGAGCAAGTGCCGATTTCTCTGCGGAATTCCGGCTTTGTGCCTGAGACAGTTGTTGCTCAACCGTGCCGATCCTGCCGGCAAGGACAGTCCTCGCTTCGGAAGAGTTGAAAAGATTCTCACCCGCCCTGAGCGCAAGCACAGACCGCGAGGCGTGATCTCCTGTAAAGAGACCCCGGTCAAGCAAAGCCACCTTAGAGAGGCCCGCCAGTGTCGCGCGGATTGCAGGGTCAAGGGCAGTGAAGGGAAGCGACGCCGTCTCGCCAGGTGCCACATTGAGGCCAGCCCGACCCTGGCCTCCGGTGTATAATGCCTCATATCCGGCGGTCCCGTTGAACCAGTCATCTATTGCATTGGAAATGTCGTCGACATCCGTCAGGCCGGCGATCGCGCTCTCGAGTGCCGTGAGTATCGTCTCGGAACCGGGCAAAGCCAGTCGGTCTGAAGCGTCGCCGCCAAAAACCGATTTGTCGGCAAGGCGGGTGTTTAGTGCTGAAATGGCAGTGTTGAAATCACGCATGCCGGTGGGCAGGATCGAAGAAAGCAGGGTGTCAGACGCGCCACTGGTTGTTCGAAGCAGGTTGGCCGCAAGCTCTGTGGTCGCTTCAGAGATGACAGATAACGCGCGCTGCATCGTCTCGCCCATCAGGGTAAGTTCGGTGGTGGCAGCGGCAAACCCGACAAGCCGGGCAAGAGCATGATCTGTGGCGGCCAGAGCTGAGAAGTCGCCACGCAAGGCTTTACCCTGATCAAGGAATTTACCGGTCGTCATCTCTTGCGTGGCCTTTTGCAGGCCCGCACGAAGTTCAGACGACTGTCGGAGAAGTGCCGGGGTCAGAAACGGGTTTGAGCTTATGCGTTCCATCGTCAAAGCCCCAACAGTGTTCTGATCATTTCGTCCACGACCTGAATGACCCGCGCATTGGCCGCGTAGTTTTTCTCGATCACCAGCAGCGACTGCAGTTCCTCATCGGTGTTCACGCCCGATGCCGCCTCAATATCGGACAATGCCGTGTATCTCGCGGCGGTATAGCTTTGTTCGGTCTCTTGCGTGACACGCTGGGAGGAGGTTCGGGACAAAATGGCTGCGGCGAGGCCTGCAAGGCTTCTGCTGCCGCCGGGGATCAGTGATGCGATGGTTCGGTTGGTGTTCAGCGCAGTGGAGAGTGAATTGAGAAGCGTGGAGTTTCCAACAGCGCCCGGCATGGGCGCGCCGAGCCCGTCGCGCAGCCGCGTGACCTCGCCGCCTTTCAGAGGATCTGCGGCGAAATTCAATGCGATACGTGACGCGAGACCCACCTCATCAGCGGGATCAAAGGCCAGACCGCCATCGGTGAACAATCCGGGGGCGCCAGCAGGAAAAGTGGGATCGAGACCCGCTGCGCTGAACCTTTCAATCATGTCACGCGCCATTGCGTCGAGCAGAGACTGGCCTTCAACAGCCAGTTCGTCGCGAACCGCGAAGAGCGCCCCGAGCTCTCCACCGAGGATCATGCTGCTGCTGCCGGTGGTTGCCATCGGTTTGCCATTGATGGTCAGCCCGTAGAGGCCACCACTGGCCTGGGTCATTTCAGGCACGATTGTATGGACTTCGGTGAAGCCGAAAGTCACGGGGTTACCGTCCAGCAGGACGGCGCCCCCGGCAGAGATCAGCGCAACCTGATTGCCGTCTCGTGGCATTTCCTTCAGCGGAATGATGCTGGCGATGCTGTCGATCACCTGCTGGCGCTGATCCATCAACGCCGAGACATCCCTACCGGAGCCGCTGTGAGAGGCGATCATCCGGTTCAGCTCCTGAACCTGGCGCAGGCTGCTGTTAAGACTTTCCACAGCCGAAGCGATGCCCTTCTCTGCCTTGAGGCGTTCAGCTTGGATGGCTTCACTCGCCTGATTCAATCCCGTGGCAAGGGATCTTGCTGCCGAAACCGCAGCAGAAAGCCTTGCCTCGGATTCGGGATGGCTCGCGGCTTCAATCAAGGTGGTGTCCAGCGTGCTGACGCGGGAAACGAGAGAGCCCGGAGATTCGGTTGTGCCCAGAATGGTCTCAAGCCGGTTGAGAAATCCCGCCTTTGTCGCGCTTTCACCCGCAGCGGCCTGAGCGCCCCTGCGGTCATTGATCAGATAGAGATCTGCATGTCTGGTAATGCCGACCACGCGCACGCCCTGACCCGATCCTCCGAGGTTAAGAGCCGAAAGCGAGACGGAACGGCGCGCATAGCCCGAGGTCGTTGCATTGGCGACATTGTTGGACACCGCCTCGGCCTGCCGCGAGGTGGCGGTCAGTCCGGTCAGCGCGGAATTGAGGGCCGAGGTGATGCTCATTTTGCGCTACCGTTTGATATTGGTGGTTTCCTGCAACATTTCGTCGACGGTCTGGATGACCTTGGCGTCGGACGAATAGGCCCGCTGGGTCTGAATCAGCGAGGTCAGTTCTGCCGCGACATCGGTTGTCGACCCCTCACGGGCATAGCCTTCGATCGAGCCGGTCGGGCCGTCACCGGCATCCCAGAGGAAGAAGGAGCCCGATTGCGGCGAGACCTGATAGGTCTGGTTATGCAGCGAGATCAGGCCATTGGGGTTCGGCACATCGACCAGCGGGATCTGGTAAAGCACGCGGTTGAACCCGGTATCATAGGTTGCGATGATATAACCGTTCGGATTGATCTCGACCGTGGTGAGATTGCCGACCGGGGACCCGTCCTTGGTGATCTGCACCGGCGCAAAGTCATCGGAAAGCTGGGTCAGACCATTCGGATCACCGACGCGGCCGATAGCCACGCTCATCGGGCCGCCTGCCACGGTCAGCGGCAGGGTTCCGGTGGCACCGTCATAAGCCGGCCAGGCCGGTACCGCCGGAACCGCAACAACTGTCGCGAGCGTGCCGCCGGCCGCGCGGGAATCGTCGAAGGTCAGAACATATTCCCCGATGATCGCATTATTGCTGGCTGAATCGCGGATCACCATGGTCCAGGTGTTCGATGGCGGGCTGCCTGCCGCCGGAACGGTCGGTGTAAAGTTGAAATCCAGCGATTCCGACGTGCCGAGATTACCGAAATATTCGATCGCGAAGGGCAGCGGATCGCCGGTGGCGCCGGCTTCGGTAGCGGTAGCGGGAAGGTTGACCCCCGCCGTGATCTGGGTGGTCGGATCGCCGGCGGTCTGGTTCGCATTGATCACAACAGGTACGAGGCCAGTGATCGTATCCCGCGGGAAGACCGGAATGGTGCCATCCGAAGTGGCAGGCCAGCCCATCAGCACCAGACCGGACTGGGTTTTCAGCACGCCATTCGCATCGGTGCGGAAAGAGCCGGTCGTCGTCATCAAAAGCGCGCGGTCCACTGAATTGGTGCCCAACGAAACTTCGGTGATCACCGGCAGCATGCCGCGCCCCGAAACCGCGATATCCAGCGGATGCGAGGTGCCCACGAGGCCGCCGCGCTCTTCGATCAGACGCATTGTCGAGGCGCGAACGCCGCCTGCCGAATAGGTGCCAGAGCCGCGATTGTTCGTGATCACCATGCTGGAGAATTCAGCATGGGCGCGTTTATAGCCGAAAGTGCCCGAATTCGCGATATTGTCTGAGATCGTCGCGAGCCGCGTCGCGTTGGCGCTGAGCCCGGCTACGCCGGCATTGAGCGCGGAGGAAATCGTCATCAGTCGCACCTTTATCCTGAATGAGCTTGCGACAGGTTTGGCCCGCAGGACTGAATTTTCCGCTAACAGATAAAATTATCGGGATTACCGGTCACGCCGCAGCAGCACGATCTCGATCCGGTTGTTGCGGCGGGAGGCCGGATCGGCCACGGCGGGCTTACGGTCGGCAAAGCCCCCGATGCGGCTGAACCGGGTCGCCTGAATGCCGGCCCCCTGGAGCAGGCTGCGCATGGCACGGGCACGGTCGGCCGTCAGTTCCCAGCCCGGATTTTCAACCAGCGGCACCGGATAGCTTTGCACATAGGCATTCACCGCAAGGCCATTCACGGTCAGATTGAGCACCTCGGCCAGCATCCGCGCCAGTTGAACGGTAACCTCCTGCGGCTCGGCGGTATGGCCTTTGAACAGGCTGGCCTCATCAAGATCGAACAGTTCGATCACAAGGCCCTCATCGGTGACCCGGGTGACAACATGGCGCATCAGTTGTTCCATGGTACGGCTTTCACCGCCACGGTCGAACAGGGCGTCTTTGACGGTTTTCACCATCTCGGCCTGGGCTTTTTCCTCGGCCTCGCCGGCCCCTGTCTGGCTGGCGAGACCACCGCGGCCCATCGCCGTCCGATCCTCTTCGGAAAAAATCGACTCCCCGCCCAGCGTGCCGTCGCCGCCCCCTGAAACCTTGCTGAGCGGGATAGACGGATTGAAGTAATCCGACAGGCCCTTACGTTGTTTTTCTGTCGTCGCATTCAGCAGCCACATCAGCAGGAAGAAGGCCATCATTGCGGTCACGAAATCCGCATAGGCCACTTTCCAGGCGCCACCATGATGGCCGCCGCCCGAAACCACTTTCTTCCGTTTGATGATGACTGGCGGCGCATTGCTTTGCCCGGCCATTCCCGTCACCCTTTTCACTCACCCTAGGACAGGATCACAGATCAGAGTGAAGAACGCCTTAAAGTTCTGATTTTTAGGGAATAGTCCAGAAAATGCCCGGATCTGCGGCGGCTCAGTTCCGCTTCAGCCAGATGGCGGCATCGCCCAGTTTCGCAACAAAAGCCTCATGTGCGGCGGTTTCCGCAGCGGTGATCCGAGCGGGCAGTGCGGTCGGGCGGGGACGGGGACGCCAGTCTCCGTCCGTCTGCGCGCCGCTTGCGGGGCTGTTGTTTTGCACCGGCGCCAGCACGAGGTCGGGCTGACGACCGCCGACCAGCTCAAGGTAAACCTCGGCCAGAATTTCGCTGTCGAGCAGCGCGCCATGTTTTTCACGCCGGGAATTGTCGACCCCAAAACGCCGGCAAAGCGCGTCCAGAGAGGCTGGCGAGCCGGGAAAACGTTGCCGCGCGATGGCCAGCGTGTCGATGGCGCGCGCCCAGGGGATGTCGCCCAGCCCCATACGCTTCAGTTCGAAATTCAGAAACTTCATATCAAAGGCTGCGTTATGGATCACCAGTTTCGCATCACCGACGAAATCCATAAATGCCTGGCCGATTTTCGCGAAAACCGGCTTGTCGCTGAGAAACTCGCTGCTGAGCCCGTGCACCTCGAAGGCGCCCTGCGGCATGTCGCGTTCTGGGTTGATATATTGATGATAAACCTTGCCGGTGGGCAGGTGGTTGAACAGTTCCACCGCGCCGATCTCGACGATGCGGTCGCCCTGTTCCGGGTCAAAGCCGGTGGTCTCGGTATCAAGGACGATTTCACGCATTCTGGCCCGCCATTCCTGCGCGCAGATGCGCGATCAGCGCCTGTACATACGCCCGGGTGCTGTCGATTGACAGGGTTTCGACAATATGGGTGGCGCGGGAGCGCTTGTCCTGGTCGGGCATCTGGCGCGAGAGGATCAGGTCAAGCTGTGCCGCCGTCATACCGGGCCGTGCAAGGACGCGGGCGCGTTGCAAAGCGGGGGGTGCGGTGACCAGCAGCGTCGCGTCACATTCCCGGTCGATGTCTTTCTCAAACAAAAGCGGCACATCGAGAAGCAGGATATCACAGCCGGTATGGGCCAGAAACCCGGCGCGATCTTCCGCAACAAGCGGATGGATCAGCTGTTCCAGCTCTTTCAGGCGCGACGGTTCAGCCGCCAGAAGCACCTTTAATGTTTCCCGTGAAACACCCTGGTCGGAAACCGCTTCAGGAAAAGTTCCGGCCAGAGCTGTGGCGCCCTTTGCCCCGGGGGCATAAAGCCGGTGCACCGCCGCATCCGCATCCCAGACCGGGATACCCGCATCCGAGAACATTGCGGCCGTGGTAGATTTCCCCATCCCGATGGAGCCGGTCAGGCCAAGGCGAAACGTTTTCATGCGTTTAAGACCGCGAGCCGGGTCTCATCATCCACCACGGGACGTTTGCCGAACCAGCGCTCGAACCCTGGCACGGCCTGGTGGAGCAACATTCCAAGCCCGTCGACGACAGTGCAGCCGCGCGCCTCAGCCTCGACCAGCAGGCCGGTTTTCAACGGCGCGTAGACAATGTCGGTTACAAGGCAGCGCTGGCTGATCCGGTCGAGATCAATGACAAGGTCCGGCTTGCCGGTCATCCCGAGCGAGGTCGTATTCACCAATGTGGCACAACCTTCGATCATCGCGCCGACATGGGTCCAGTCCCAGACCACCACTTTCGCCCCGAAATCCGAACGCATGGCCTCGGCCCTGGGGCGGGTACGGTTGACGATGCGGATCTCGGGCGCGCCGACCTCGATCAGCGCCGCGACAACGGCACGGGCCGCGCCACCGGCGCCCAGCACCGCAGCCGGACCGGCGGCAGGATCCCAGAAAGGCGCATTCTGCCGCAGATTGGAAATAAAGCCTGACCCGTCGGTATTATCCGCATGGATCTTACCATCTTTACGGAAAATCAATGTGTTAGCAGCCCCGATCAGCGCCGCGCGATCGGTGATGATATCGGCGATCTTCAGGATCGCCTCTTTATGCGGGATGGTGACATTGGCCCCCACAAAGCCCATCTGTGGCAGGGTGCGCAGGACATGTGCCAGATCCTGCGGCGCCACATCCATCGGGATATAATGCCCCGCCAGACCATAGCGTTTCAGCCAATAGCCATGCAGCGCCGGGCTGCGGCTATGCGCGATCGGATGGCCGATCACACCGGCCAGCGGAATACGCGGATGGTCAGTCATGCGGGAATGTCCCCTCTCAGCGAAAGCCAGTTCAGAAGGGGAAGCAAGGGCAGCCCCAGAATCGTGAAATGATCCCCTTGGATCGAGGAGAACAACCGAACGCCTTCCTCTTCAAGCCGGTATCCACCGACGGAATGACGGATTTTCTCCCAGTTGCGCAAGATATAGCCGTCAAGCCACAGATCACCGAAATCCCGCATCGTAAGCCGGGCCTCGCCGATATGACGCCAGAGCGGCTGTCCTCCCTGACAAACCACCACCGCCGAGATCAGGCGGTGGGTTTTGCCCCGCAGATCCGTCAGCTGGCAGCGCGCTTCCTCAGCGCTTTCGGGTTTGGCAAAGATCCGGCCGTTCATCTCCAGCAACTGATCCGAGCCGATCACCAGCGCCTCTGGCCGCTTGCCCGAGATTTTCAGCGCCTTGGTTTCTGCCAGCGTATCGGCGATGTCGCGCGGCTTTGCGCTTTCGGCCTCCAGAGCGCGGCGAATGCTGTCTTCATCCACCCGCGCGGCAAGGCTCTCAAACTCCAGCCCTGCCGCCCGCAACAGGGCGATTCTCGTCTCCGAGGCTGAGGCCAGCACCAAAGGCGGCATTTTCTTGCCTGCTACATCTTCGGGAACATCTGAGAGCACTTGTGGATAATCCTGTTTTGTTCGCGGGACGACTCGGGCGGTTATCCCATGCCGGAAGGCCAGGGCCAGGATATCCTGACAAAGCGCCGGCCCGCGACCCCCGGTTATCCCACTGCGTATGCTGTTTTCCACCATCGGCCAGGGCAAAGGCTTTGCCCGGGCTGTGACATTTCTCCTCCACAGGCAGATAGCTGAAAACCATTTTCTAAGAACATGATATAAATAGATAAATCAAAATTCCATGGATTTTTTCCCAATCTTTCCCACTTCTGTCCACAGGTGGAAAACTCAAGGGAAAATGCCCCGGAACTGCCGCTATCCTGTTATCCTCAGGCCCTACAACAACAACATCCTTCATATCTTTTTCTTAAATATATTATGAACTCTGCACAGTTTCGGCCTCGCGGAAGGTCTTTCGACTTATGAACGCCAGTTTTGCTCAGAATGATTGACTTACAGCGCCAGCCCCCCTATCTGCAGGCAATGCGGGGCCGTCCGGTCCTGACGCTTCCCTATTTCAGCCTCTGATCCAGCACCGCGCCACATGCGCGTCTGGCATAATGGTATTGCGATGACAGAACGCCTCAACCTCTCCGATCTCAAGGCCAAGACCCCGGCCGATCTTCTCGCTATGGCGGAGGAGTGGGAGATCGAGAATGCGCCCTCGATGCGCAAGGGCGAGATGATGTTCCAGATCCTCAAGGAACATGCCGAGGAAGGCTGGGAAATCGGCGGCGATGGCGTGCTCGAGGTGCTTCAGGACGGTTTCGGCTTTCTGCGCAGCCCTTCGGCGAACTACCTGCCCGGCCCCGATGACATCTATGTCGGACCCGAGATGATCCGTCAGTTTTCGCTGCGCACCGGTGATTCCATCGAAGGCGTGATCAAGGCGCCGTCCGAGAATGAGCGCTATTTCAGCCTGGTAAAGGCGACGCTGATCAATTTTGACGATCCCGAACGCGCGAAACACAAGGTCCATTTCGACAACCTGACACCGCTTTACCCGGAAGAGCGGCTGAAGATGGAAATCGAGGATCCGACGATCAAGGACCGCTCGGCCAGGATCATTGATCTGGTGGCGCCGATTGGTAAGGGCCAGCGGGCGCTGATCGTGGCGCCGCCGCGCACGGGTAAGACGGTTCTTCTGCAAAATATCGCGCGCTCGGTCGCCGCGAACCATCCGGAATGCTATCTGATCGTTCTGCTGATCGACGAGCGGCCCGAGGAAGTTACCGATATGCAGCGTTCGGTGAAGGGTGAGGTTGTGTCCTCGACCTTCGACGAGCCGGCGACGCGCCACGTGGCTGTGGCCGAGATGGTGATCGAAAAGGCCAAACGCCTGGTCGAACATAAACGAGATGTTGTGATCCTTCTTGATTCGATTACAAGACTTGGTCGCGCCTTTAACACTGTCGTGCCGAGCTCGGGTAAGGTGCTGACCGGTGGTGTCGACGCCAACGCACTGCAACGCCCGAAGCGTTTCTTCGGTGCTGCACGGAATATCGAAGAGGGCGGTTCGCTCACCATCATCGCAACCGCACTGATCGATACCGGCTCGCGGATGGATGAGGTGATCTTCGAAGAATTCAAAGGCACCGGTAACTCTGAGATCGTGCTGGATCGGAAAGTGGCCGATAAGCGCGTCTTCCCGGCGATGGACATCCTCAAATCCGGCACAAGGAAAGAGGATCTTCTGGTCGACAAATCCGATCTGCAGAAGACCTATGTGCTGCGCCGCATCCTGAACCCGATGGGCACCACCGATGCCATCGAATTCCTGATCGGCAAGCTGAAACAGACCAAGTCGAATTCCGAGTTCTTCGACTCGATGAATACCTGATCCGGAGGCCAGCGGGGTTGCGATGGCTGATACGATCTATGCCAGCGCGACAGCTCGTGGGCGGGCGGGCGTCGCGGTAATCAGGGTCTCTGGCCCGAATTCCTTCGCCATGTGCAAGGCACTGACAGGCGCGGCTCCAAAGCCGCGCCTTGCCAGTTTACGCAATATCTCGTGGCAGGGTGAGCATCTCGACCAGGCTCTGGTGTTGGGCTTTGCGGAAAATGCCAGCTTTACCGGCGAAGAGGTGGTCGAGCTGCAAATCCATGGCGGACTGGCGGTGGTCAATGCTGTGCTGCGTGCGATTGGCGAAACAGGCCTCGCGCGTATGGCAGAGGCGGGCGAATTTACCCGGCGGGCGCTCGACAATGGCATGCTCGACCTGACACAGGTTGAGGGCCTCGCCGATCTGATTGATGCTGAAACCGAAGCGCAACGCAAACAGGCGCTGCGGGTATTGTCTGGCAGTATCGGAAAAACGGTTGATCACTGGCGGAGCCGTCTGATCCGGGCTGCGGCTCTGATCGAGGCAACAATTGATTTTGCTGACGAAGATGTTCCGGTCGATGTCACCCCGGAAGTGCGCGAGATTCTGACCGCGCTGTCGGATGAGATCGCACGCGAAGCGGCGGCCGTTTCAGCCGCAGAACGGATCCGCGAAGGTTTCGAGGTGGCGATTATCGGCCCGCCGAATGCCGGGAAATCCACACTTCTCAATCGTCTGGCGGGTCGGGAAGCGGCGATTACTTCGGAAATTGCCGGCACGACACGGGATGTGATTGAGGTCAGGATGGATCTTTCCGGCCTTGCGGTTACCTTGTTGGATACCGCAGGGCTCAGGGAAAGTGACGACCTGGTGGAGCGCGAAGGCATCAGACGTGCCATCCAGCGCGCAGAAGCCGCCGATTTACGGCTGTTCCTCGGCCAGGGTGATCTTGGGATTGCGCTTCGGGAAGGTGACATCCAGCTGAGCGGGAAGGCCGACCTCGGTGGTCCTGGTCCTGGCCTCGCGGTCTCGGGACTCACTGGCGAAGGAATTGATGCACTGCTGCAGCAAGTTACAGCGCAGCTCTCGGAAAAAGTCGCTGGTGCTGGTATAATGGTTCGCGAACGGCATCGCCAGGCGCTTGAGCAGGGAATCACTGCGATCAGGGCTGTGTTGCAGATGATGGATCACGGTGTTCAATCCGAGATCGTGGCGGAAGAGTTGCGTCAGGTGCTGCGGTCGTTGGATATTCTGGTCGGGCGCGTTGATGTCGAAGAATTGCTGGGCGAGATTTTCGCCAGCTTCTGTATCGGAAAGTGAGGGTGTTTCACGTGAAACATTTTGATGTTCTGGTGGTCGGCGGCGGCCACGCCGGGGCCGAAGCTGCCGCAGCCGCGGCACGAATGGGTGTGCGAACGGCATTGGTAACAATGCGCGCGGAAACCATTGGCGTGATGTCCTGCAACCCGGCGATTGGCGGTCTTGGAAAAGGCCATCTCGTTCGGGAAATCGATGCGATGGACGGCATTATGGGCCGTGCGGGGGATATGGCGGGTATCCAGTACCGGCTTTTGAATCGCAGAAAGGGCCCGGCAGTGCAGGGGCCAAGGACCCAGGCGGATCGTAAACTTTATCGTCAAGCGGTGCAGGGCCTCCTGGCCAAGGAAACACTCCTCTCAGTCATCGAGGGAGAGGCGGCCGAACTGATCACTCAGACCGGTCGCGTTACCGGCCTGCGACTGGCTGACGGGTCAGAGATTTTTGCAGCGGCGATTGTGCTTACAACCGGCACATTCCTGAACGGACTGATCCATGTTGGTGATCAAAGCCGTCCTGGCGGCCGTGTGGGTGATAAAGCATCTGTCAGCCTTGCGCAGCAAATCCGGGAGCTTGGACTGGAAACAGGCCGCCTTAAAACCGGGACCCCGCCGCGACTGGATGGCAAGTCGATTGACTGGGCGCGGCTGGAAATGCAGCCCGCCGATGAAGACCCTGTGCTTCTGTCCTTTATGAACAAGCGTGCGGTCGCAAGGCAGATTTCCTGCGGTATTACGCATACATCTGCGGCTACGCATCAGATTATCCGTGATAATCTTGGTCGTTCCGCAATGTATGGTGGCCATATTGACGGGGTCGGGCCGCGTTATTGCCCCTCGATCGAAGATAAGGTCGTGCGCTTTGCCGACAAGGACAGCCATCAGGTTTTTCTGGAACCTGAAGGCCTTGACGACGACACAGTCTATCCGAACGGAATATCGACCTCCTTGCCCGCAGAGGTGCAGGAGGCCTACGTCCGTACTATGGCCGGCCTTGAGAATGCGACCATTCTGCAACCAGGCTACGCCATCGAATATGACTATCTCGACCCACGCGGGCTAAAATCCTCGCTGGAGGTTAAAGCTCTTGCAGGCCTATATCTTGCGGGGCAGATCAATGGAACCACAGGATATGAAGAAGCAGCAGCGCAGGGCATGGTTGCCGGGCTGAACGCCGCGCGTGCCACAAGGGCACAGGAGCCGGTGAGTTTTTCGCGCAGTGACAGCTATATCGGGGTCATGATTGACGATCTGGTCACCCGTGGCGTCACCGAACCCTATCGCATGTTCACCTCGCGCGCAGAATACCGGCTCAGCCTGCGCGCGGATAACGCAGATCAACGCCTGACACCGAAGGGCCAGGAGATCGGTTGCGTCCGGGAGGCGCGTGAACGTGCGTTTGGGGCGAAGATGGAGGCACTCGCGGCTGTCACACAGGTCCTGACAGCGGCAAAATTCACACCAAAAGAGCTGGCCGAGGTTGGAATCACCGTCAGCAAGGACGGAGCCCGGCGCAGTGCATGGGATCTGATGGCCATGCCGGATTATGATCCGACGGTTCTGGACGGGCTGGTGCCGGCGCTTGCAGATCATCCGGCTGCGGCAAGGGGGCAGGCGGAAATTGAATCGCTTTATTCGCAATATACGGATCGTCAGGCCGCCGCGGCCGAAGAGCTGCGCCGTCACGAGGCGATGAGAATTCCGGCGGATTTCGATTATACCGCTCTTTCCGGTCTTTCGGCAGAGCTTACGGGAAAATTGCTGCGTAAACTGCCGGAAACCATCCATCAGGCGCGTCAGATCGAGGGGATGACTCCGGCTGCAGTGATGCTGCTGATCGCATCGCTGCGCAAGATCGCAGCGACCAGGCTGGCCGGGTGACCCTTGGATAAAACTCTTTGGAATGAGCTGGGCATCAGCCCGGAAGGTCTTGAAAAGCTGCGACTCTATGAGGCCCTGACGGCTAAATGGACCCAGAAGATCAATCTGATCTCCCGCTCCACCGTGGGAGAGATCTGGTCGCGGCATATCGAGGATTCGGCGCGGATTTTTCTGCTTGCGCCGGAGCAGCCGCGACTATGGGCGGATTTCGGGTCGGGCGGCGGATTTCCTGGGATCGTTGTGGCTGCTTTGCTTCAGGATCGCGGTCTTGCAACCAGGGTCGTGCTTGTTGAATCGGACCAGCGCAAGGCCACTTTCCTGCGTGAGGCGGCGCGGCAGATGGGTATCCCGGTCGATGTGCGGGCCGAGCGGGCCGAAGCGATTGCGCCAGTAGGGGCAGATGTTGTGTCTGCACGGGCGCTTGCACCCCTGGATATGCTTTGCGCCATTGCAGAGCGGCACGGCTCGCCCGATATGACCTGTCTTTTTCCCAAAGGCGAGAGCTGGGCGGATGAGGTTGCGGCTGCGCAGAAAAACTGGCGCTTCGATCTGGAGGCGGCGGACGATCCGGGGCATAAAGGATCAGCCACCCTGAGATTAAGGACAGTGCGCCGTGCCAGCCGCGATTCCCAAGACTGACGCCATGCCCTTTCCGGCGCATGTCATCGCCGTTGCCAACCAGAAAGGCGGTGTTGGGAAGACCACGACCGCGATAAATCTGTCCGCAGCTTTGGCCGAGCGGGGTCTGCGGATCCTGCTGGTCGATCTTGACCCCCAGGGCAATGCCTCGACGGGCCTTGGGGTTGCGACGAATGATCGTAAACTCACCACTTATGACCTGATTTTGTCGGACGGGGCACCGAACGCAATCATTCAGCGCACTTCGGTTAATAATCTGTGGATCAGCCCGGCGAATTCCGACCTGGCTTCGGCGGATATCGATCTTGTCGCCAATGAAAAGCGCAGCTTTCTGCTGCATGACGCTTTGCGCCATCCGGATATTGAGGCGATGGGCTTCGATGTCGTGCTGATTGACTGCCCACCGTCGCTGTCTTTGCTGACGGTTAACGCTCTTGTGGCGGCAAATTCGGTGCTTGTTCCGCTTCAGGCCGAGTTTTTCGCGCTGGAAGGGCTCTCGCAGCTGCTTTTGACGGTGCGGGATGTGCGGCGCTCGGCGAATCCGGATCTGCGGATTGAGGGTGTTGTTCTGACGATGTATGATGGGCGTAACAATCTGGCGCAGCAGGTCGAGACGGATGCGCGCGAGAACCTTGGCGATATGGTGTTTCGCACCATCATCCCACGCAATGTGCGGCTTTCCGAAGCGCCCTCTTACGCCAAGCCCGTGACGGAATATGATCCGACCTCGCGCGGCGCCGAGGCCTATCGGTCTCTGGCCGGGGAAATTGCCGCTAAACTGCGGTCCTGACAACAAGAAGAAGAGGCAGAGCATGGAACGCAAAGGGCTTGGTCGTGGTCTTTCGGCATTGATGTCGGATGTAAATTTACGCCCCGAGAGTGAGGGGCCGCGGCGGGCGGACACCAGGCTGCCGGTCGAAAAGCTGCAACCGAACCCGGAACAGCCGCGCAAGGATTTCGACCAGGCAGCACTGGAGGCTCTGGCAGATTCGCTGCGGCAGAAGGGGGTTATCCAGCCTCTGGTCGTGCGGACCAAAGGCGATCATTACGAGATCGTTGCCGGCGAGCGGCGCTGGCGCGCGGCGCAGATCGCGCAGCTGCACGAGGTTCCGGTCGTCATTCGCGAGCTTGACGATACCGAAGTGCTGGAAATCGCGATTATCGAGAATATCCAGCGCGAGGATCTCAATGCGATTGAAGAGGCTCTGGGTCTGCGCCAGCTGATCGATCGTTTTGGCCATACCCAGGAAAAGGTTGCCGAAGCGCTGTCTAAAAGCCGCAGCCATGTGACCAATCTGCTTCGGTTGCTGAACCTGCCCGGAGATGTACAAAAGATGGTGCGCGAGGGTGCATTGTCGGCCGGTCATGCGCGGGCACTGATCACCGCGCCGGACCCGTTGCGACTTGCTCAGACCGTGATTGCGCGCGGACTTTCCGTGCGAGAGACCGAGAAACTCGCCCGTGAGGCGCTGGAACCGAAGAAATCAACCCCATCGGAGCAGGTTAGCGCGCGTGAGAGCACCAAAGATGCCGATACGCGGGCGCTTGAAGGGGATCTGTCGGCTCAGCTTGGGATGACCGTACGGATCGATCACAAAGGGCAGGGCGGCAATCTGGTGATTTCCTATCGCGATCTGGAAGAACTGGATCTTCTTTGCCAGCTGCTGTCTTCCGGCCCCTCGGGTCTGGCCCGCGACTGATCAGGCTTCTGACAGCTCCAGGATCAGCCGGTTGAGCAACAACCGGCCGGTCGCGGTGGCTGTCAGGCGATCATCCTGCAGGGTGATAAAGCCATCCTGCTGCAGGGTTTCCAGAACTTCCGTCCGCGGCTGGCGCCCCAGCATCCTGATATAGCGCGGAAATGACATGCCCTCGCTCAGCCGCAACGACATCATCAGATATTCCAATGCCCGATCCTGAGTGCTGATCGTTTCACGTGGAACCTCGCCTTTACCTGTCTTTCTCAGGGATTCCAGCCAGAGCTCGGGTGATTTATGCGCGAGCGTTGCCATGCGCTGGCCGTTCAGGGTGAGGCGGCCATGCGCCCCTGGGCCGATGCCGAGATAGTCGCCCATGCGCCAATAGGTCAGATTATGGCGGGATTCGCTGCCTGGCCGGGCATAGTTCGACACTTCATATCCCGACAGACCGGCCTCGCCGCAGATCTCGGTGGTCAGATCGTACATATCGGCTGCGAGATCTTCATCGGGAAGACCGCGAAGCTTTCCCGCGTCATAAAGCCTGGCAAAGACCGTGCCCTCTTCGACCGTCAACTGGTAGAGCGAGATGTGGTCGGGGCCTCTTGCCAGGACGTGGCGCAATTCATCGCCCCATGAGGCGAGGTCCTGATCCTGGCGGGCATAGATCAGATCACAAGAAGTTCGGTCAAAAAGGCTGCGGGCAAGATCCAGTGCGGCCAGTCCTTCGGCGGCGCTGTGCTGGCGCCCTAGGCGCCGCAGATCCTGATCATTCAGCGCCTGAAGGCCAAGAGATACGCGGTTCACGCCCGCCAGACGATAGGCCGCAAAACGGGACGCCTCTACAGAGGTTGGATTCGCCTCAAGGGTGACCTCGAAGTCATTGGTCATGCGCCAGTGACGCGATACCCGATCCAGTATCGCACCAACCGTATCGGGATCCATCAGGGAGGGGGTGCCGCCGCCGAAAAAAACCGAGTGCAGAATGCGGCCTCCGGTTTCGGTGGCGGCGCGATCCAGCTCTTTCAGATAGGCCTCTTTCCATTCGGCCTGATCAATTCTCGCGCGAACATGGCTGTTGAAATCGCAATAGGGGCATTTTGCCTTGCAGAAGGGCCAATGAAGGTAGAGGGAGAAGCCCCCCTCTTGCCAGTCTTCTGCATGTTCCTGTTTCACGTGAAACACTTTTCCATGATTGCGGCGACGGCCCGCGCCCGGTGGCTGATCGCGTTCTTCTGATGGGCTGACATCTCGGCAAAAGTCTGCGCGTATCCGTCAGGCTGGAACATGGGGTCGTAGCCATGGCCTTCAAGACCCCGGCGCGGCCAGATCAATTCTCCGGCGCAGCTGCCTTCGACGGTTTCGTCATGACCGTCGGGCCAGGCAAGAACCAGAGTACACCGAAACTGCCCAAGGCGCGGGGCTGGCGCACCGCGCTCTTCAAGAAGCGCCCAGGTTTTCTCCATAGCCATGCCGAAATCTCGGCCATTCGGCGTTTCTGCCCAGTCGGCGGTGTAGACACCCGGAGCGCCGTCCAGCGCATCAATCGTCAGGCCGGAATCATCAGCCAGCGCGGGAAGGCCGGTGGCCTTTGCCGCGTAATGCGCTTTGATCCGGCCATTGCCGACAAATGTGCTTTCGGTCTCTTCCGGCTCATCAAGACCAAACTCACCGGCCGAAACGCAACGGATGCCAAGCGGCGCCAGCAATGTCGCGAATTCCTCAAGCTTGCCTTTGTTATGGCTCGCGATCACAAGCTGGTCGCCGGTGAATTTGCGGGTCATGCGCCAATGGCCTTTTTCTGGGCTTCAACCAGGGCCGCAGTGCCTTTCAGGCCAAGGTTAAGCAATACGGTGAGATTTTCGACAGCGAAAGGTGCGCCTTCTGCCGAGGCCTGAACCTCAACCAGCTTGCCCTTGCCGGTGATCACGAAATTGCCATCGGTGCCGGCAGCCGAGTCTTCATCATAGTCCAGGTCCAGCACATTCTGGCCGGCATAGATACCGCAGGAGACAGCTGCGACGTGATCCAGCAGCGGATCACCGGTGACGATGCCCTTTTGCATCAGCTTGTTCATCGCCAGACGCAAAGCGACCCAGCCGCCGGTGATGGCTGCGCAGCGGGTGCCGCCATCGGCCTGGATCACATCGCAATCCACGGTGATCTGACGTTCGCCAAGCGCTTGCCTGTCAACAACGGCGCGCAGGCTGCGTCCGATAAGCCGTTGAATCTCTTGCGTTCTGCCGGATTGCTTGCCTGCCGCGGCCTCGCGACGCGACCTGGTATGGGTTGAGCGCGGCAACATGCCATATTCCGCCGTCACCCAGCCCATACCGGTATTGCGCAGGAAGGGCGGCGGCTTGTCTTCAATCGAGGCGGTGCAGAGCACATGGGTGTTTCCCATCCGGATCAGGCAGGAGCCTTCGGCGTGAAGGGAAACCCCGGTTTCAATGGAAACCGTGCGAAGTTGGTCGAGTTCTCTTCCAGACGGGCGCATAACTGATCCTTTCAAAGATTTGCGGTCAGATATGCGCGGGCAGGCGCCGGATGCAACCCTGATCACCAGGCGTAACAGGGGGTTGGCGCATTGACGGCGGATGGTATTGGTTCTTAAGTCAAATGAAAGGCGGGCCGGGATGTAATGGCGGACAGAAAAGAGCTGCTGCAGCAAATGAGTGACAGATCGCGCGAAGTTTTCCGGCGCGTCGTCGAAGGCTATCTTGAAACCGGTGAGCCGGTCGGATCGCGCACGCTTACCCGCAGCCTGAGTGAACAGATCTCGGCCGCGACCATCCGCAATGTCATGCAGGATCTGGAATTCCTCGGTCTGCTGGACAGCCCGCATATCTCGGCGGGGCGGATTCCGACGCAGCAGGGGCTGCGGCTGTTTGTCGACGGCTTTCTCGAGGTCGGAACGGTTGATCAGGCCGACCGTGCGCGGATCGATGCGACGCTCAGCGGTGAGGATCATGATGTCGGCATGGCGCTGGATCATGTTTCGGCGGCGCTTTCCTTCCTGACCGGGGGCGCCAGTATCGTGATGACGCCAAAGCATGAATCCGCGCCGATCCGGCATATTGAATTTGTTTCGCTTTCGGCAGATCGGGCGCTGGTGGTACTGGTCTTTGCCGATGGCCAGGTTGAGAACCGCCTGTTCCAGCCGCCGCCCGGGCAAACACCGTCTTCAATGCGCGAGGCCGCGAATTTTCTCAATGCCATGGCGGGCGGGCGGACGCTTTCTGATCTGCGCCAACATATCCGCGCCGAGGTTGCCGCCCGTCGCCAGGAAGTTGATGTTCTGGCCCGCGAGCTGGTCGAAAGCGGGCTGGCGGTCTGGGAGAATGCAGGCCTGTCGTCAGAGCGGCTGATTGTGCGCGGGCGCGCCAATCTGCTGGAGAGCGCCGGATCCGAGGATGTCGACCGGATCCGCAGCCTTTTCGACGATCTCGAACGCAAGCGCGATATCGCAGAATTTCTGGAACTTGCGGATGAAGGCGACGGGGTGCGCATCTTCATCGGCTCGGAAAACAAACTCTTTTCACTTTCGGGTTCAAGTCTGGTCGTTTCCCCCTATATGAACGCCGAGCGAAAGATTATCGGTGCCGTCGGCGTGATCGGACCGACCCGGCTGAACTATGGGCGGGTTGTGCCGATTGTCGATTATACGGCGCAGCTCGTCGGTCGGATGGTTTCCGATCGCGGACGCGGTTGAAGTGAAAAGGGGCCTTAGGCCCGAAAGACTTGAGGAGTGGTCATGGCGCAGGAAGACAACGCCGCCCAGGAAAACGGCCAGGCAGGCGATCTGCCGGAATTTGAAGAGATGTCGGTTGACGAGCTGGAGACGCTCCGTCTGGAACGTGACGAGTTCCGCGACAAGTTCATGCGGGCGCTGGCCGATGCCGAGAATTCGCGTAAACGGGCTGACCGGGATCGCCGTGAGGCCGAGCAATATGGCGGCACGCGGCTGGCACGGGATCTTTTGCCGGTCTATGACAACCTGAACCGCGCGCTTGCGGCCATTCCGGAAGAAAGCCGCGCGGCGTCGAGTGCGCTGATCGAAGGCGTCGAGCTGACGCTGCGCGAACTGTCCAAGGTGATGGACAAGCACGGGGTAAAGGCAGTGTCGCCGGCGGTCGGTGACCAGTTCGATCCGCAGATGCATGAGGCGATGTTTGAGGCGCCGGTGCCGGGGACCAAAGCCGGGCAGATCATTCAGGTAATGACCGAGGGCTTTATGCTGCATGACCGGCTGCTGCGTCCGGCGCAGGTGGGTGTGTCCTCGACCCCGGGCTGATCAGCTCAGCAGGGCCTTGAGCTCGTAGATAAGATTAAGGGCCCCGATCGGCGTAAGCTGGTCGGGGCTCGTTTCTTTCAGCCGGGCCTCGATCCTGCTTTCCTGCGCGGGTTTCACGGCAGAAGGCGGCGGGGCGGCGCGGAACAGCGGCAGGTCGTCGATCAGGGCGGCTTGTTTCGTGCCCTGGCGGTCGCCCTGTTCAAGTGCTTCGAGAACCGTTTTTGCGCGTTCGATGACCGAAGGCGGCAGGCCGGCGAGGCGGGCGACCTGGACGCCGTAGCTGCGGTCGGCGGCGCCGCGTTTGACCTCATGCAGGAAGATCACTTCGCCTTCCCATTCACGCACCGAGACGGTGGCGTTCTCGACGCCATCGAGTTTCGCGGAAAGCTGGGTCATTTCGTGGTAATGGGTGGCGAAAAGCGCGCGGCAGCGGTTGATTTCGTGCAGATGTTCCAGCGTGGCCCAGGCGATGGAGAGGCCATCCCAGGTGGCGGTGCCACGGCCGATCTCATCCAGGATGACGAGGGCACGGTCATCGGCCTGGTTCAGGATGGCGGCGGTTTCCACCATTTCGACCATAAAGGTCGAGCGGCCGCGCGCGAGGTCGTCTGATGCGCCGACGCGGCTGAAAAGCTGGCTGACAAGGCCGATATGGGCCGCGCGGGCCGGAACGAAGCTGCCGGCCTGGGCCATCAGCGCAATTAGTGCATTCTGGCGCAGGAAGGTCGATTTACCCGCCATATTCGGGCCGGTCAGAAGCCAGATCGCGGGGGAATTGCCGGTGGTCAGGTCGCAGTCATTTGCGACAAAGCTCTGTCCGCCCTGGCGTCTGAGGGCACGTTCTACCACCGGATGGCGTCCGCCCTCGATCAGGAAAGCGCGGCTGTCATCGACCTTTGGCTCTGTCCAGTCGCCCTCGGCGGCGAGATCGGCAAAGCCGGCGCAGAGGTCGATTTCGGCGAGGGCACGGGCTGTGGCGCCAATTGGGCCCGCCTGGTCGAGAATCGCACGTTTCAGGCCTTCATAGTGACGTTTTTCCAGCTCAAGCGCCCGGTTGGATGAATTCAGGATCCGGGTTTCCAGATCTGACAGCGCAACCGTGGTGAACCGCACCTGACCCGCCGTGGTCTGGCGGTGGATGAAAAGGTCGGGATGGGCGCGGAGTTTTTCCTCGTGCGTCGTGGTGACCTCGATGAAATAGCCCAGCACGTTGTTATGCTTGATCTTCAGCGCCGAAACACCAGCATGTTCCGCATATTGCGCCTGCATGCCAGCGATCACGCCTCTGCCTTCGTCGCGCAGCTGGCGGGTCTCATCCAGTTCATTGTCGAAAGCGGTGGCGATAAAGCCGCCATCGCGCGCAAGCAGCGGTGGCTCGGCGACCAGCGCCCGGTCCAGCAGATCAACAAGGGTTTCATGGCCGGTGAGGGCCCGCGAGGCTTCGCTCAGCAGATCGGGCAGGTCGTTCAGTTTGCCGGTCAGGCTCAGGGCCTGGGCCAGGCCGGCGCGGATCGCGGTCAGATCCCGCGGGCCACCGCGATCCAGTGCGAGGCGCGAGAGCGCGCGATCCATATCGGGCACGCGGCGCAGGTCGTTGCGCAGATCCTCGCGCAGCCGGCTTTTATCCAGGAGCGCGCGCAAAGCGTCATGGCGGCTGCGGATCGTGGTCAGATCGCGTGAGGGCGAGGAGAGACGGCGCTCCAGCAGGCGCGCTCCGGGGGCGGTCACGGTGCGGTCGATGGCGGCCAGCAGCGAGCCCTCGCGCCCGCCCGAAAGCGCCTGGGTGATTTCGAGATTGCGTCGGGTCGAGGCATCGATCTGCATGGTGCCGCCGGGCAGTTCTTTGATCGGCGGGCGCAAAAGCGGCAGGCGACCGCGCTGCGTCAGGTCGAGATAGTCGACCAGCCCGCCCATTGCCGCGATTTCGGCGCGGGTGAACGATCCAAACCCTTCAAGAGAGCTGACCTGCCACAGCGCACAAAGCCGCTTTTCGGCACCGGTGGAATCGAAACTCGCACGGGCCAGCGGCGTCATCGCGGCGCCGGAATCAGTCACCAGGCTTGCGATTTCGGTCGATTCTTCATCCGGAACCAGCAATTCGCGCGGCGCAAGCCGGGCCAACTCGGGCCCGAGGCGCGAGAGGGCGCAGGGCATGACCCGGAACTCGCCGGTCGAGATATCGCACCAGGCCAGCGCGCCCTCATGGCGCAGTGCGGTATAGGCTGCGAGGTAATTGTGGCGCCGCGCTTCGAGCAGGGAATCCTCGGTCAGGGTGCCGGGCGTTACCAGCCTCACCACATCGCGTTTCACCACCGATTTCGAGCCACGCTTCTTCGCTTCGGCCGGGTCTTCCAGCTGTTCGGCGATGGCGACGCGGAATCCCTTTCGGATCAGTGTCAGAAGATAGCCTTCGGCGGCGTGATAGGGCACGCCGCACATGGCAATTGGCTCGCCCTTGTGGAAGCCGCGTTTGGTCAACGCGATATCCAGCGCCTCGGACGCCGCGAGCGCGTCGTCAAAGAACATCTCGTAGAAGTCGCCCATCCGGTAGAACAACAAAGCCCCAGGATTCTGCGCTTTGATGTCGAGATATTGCGCCATCATTGGCGTGACGGTTTCGTCTGACATGGTTCCCCCGGGCTTCGGCGCCGACCCTACAAAAACGAAGGCGTGACGAAAAGGCCGTCATCCGGGCTTTTCATTTCATGCGTGACAAGGCATGTGCAAAGTAACTTTAATTCGCACCATGGCCCAAAAATGACCCGTTCCAGAACCACGCCCGAAGAAGCCCTCGCTTATCATTTCGAGCCGCGTCCGGGGAAATACGAGATCACTGCGTCGAAGCCAATGGCGACGCAGCGCGATCTGTCGCTGGCCTATTCGCCCGGGGTTGCGGTACCTGTCCAGGCGATCGCCGACCGGCCCGAGACGGCTTATGACTACACGGTCAAAGGCAATATGGTCGCTGTCATCTCGAACGGAACGGCGATTCTGGGGATGGGGAACCTTGGCGCGCTGGCCTCGAAGCCGGTGATGGAGGGGAAGGCGGTTCTTTTCAAGCGCTTTGCCGATGTGAATGCGATCGATATCGAGCTTGATACCGAAGATGCGGATGACATCATCAGGGCGGTAAAGCTGATGTCGCCGACCTTTGGCGGCATCAATCTCGAAGACATCAAGGCACCTGAATGCTTTATCATCGAGCAGCGGCTGAAAGAGATCTGCGATATCCCTGTCTTCCATGACGACCAGCATGGCACGGCGGTGATCTGTGCGGCGGGGCTGATCAACGCGCTGGAGATCTCGGGCAAGAAGATCCAGGACGTGAAGATCGTGCTGAACGGGGCAGGGGCCGCGGGGATCGCCTGTCTGGAACTGTTGAAATCCATGGGCGCGCGGCATGAGAATTGCATCATGTGCGACACCAAGGGTGTGATTTACCAGGGCCGTACCGAGGGTATGAACCAATGGAAATCGGCCCATGCGGTAAAGACCGATGCGCGCAGCCTTGAAGAGGCGATGGCCGGGGCGGATGTGTTCCTGGGCGTTTCAGCCAAAGGGGCTGTGACGCCCGGGATGGTGGCTTCGATGGCCGAGAATCCGGTAATCTTCGCCATGGCGAACCCCGATCCTGAAATCACGCCGGAAGAGGCCCATGCGGTTCGCGCTGATGCAATCGTGGCGACCGGGCGTTCGGATTATCCGAACCAGGTCAATAATGTGCTGGGCTTCCCTTATCTGTTCCGGGGCGCGCTCGACATCCATGCCCGCGCGATCAATGACGAGATGAAGATCGCCTGTGCCCAGGCGCTGGCCAGGCTCGCCCGCGAAGATGTGCCTGACGAGGTTGCGATGGCCTATGGACGCAAGCTGTCCTTTGGCCGCGATTACATCATTCCGACGCCGTTTGACCCGCGTCTGATCTATGTCGTGCCGCCCGCCGTGGCGAAGGCCGGAATGGATACCGGCGTGGCGCGCCGCCCGATCATCGATATGAAATCCTATGAGGCAAGCCTGAAGGCGCGGATGGACCCGACAGCGACCATTCTGCAGGGCTTGCATGCGAGGGCCCGCCAGGCCCAGGCGCGGATGATCTTTGCCGAAGGCGATGATCCGCGTGTCCTGCGTGCAGCGGTGGCCTGGCAGCGGTCTGGTCTGGGGAAATCTCTGGTTGTCGGGCGTGAGGCCGATGTGCGCGAAAAGCTGGATGCGGCGGGCCTTGGCGACGCGGTGCGCGAGCTTGAAGTGGTGAACGCCGCCAATTCCCGCCATCTCGATCAGTATAAAGACTTTCTCTACAAACGCCTGCAACGTCAGGGTCATGATCGCCAGGACATTCACCGCATTGCCGCACGCGACCGGCATGTGTTTGCATCGCTGATGCTCGCGCATGGCCATGGCGACGGCCTGGTGACCGGCGCGACCCGCAAATCGGCGCATGTCCTTTCCCTGATCAATACCGTCTTTGACGCCAAAGCGGTGGATGGCGCGGTGGGGGTGACCGCTTTGCTGCATAAGGGGCGGATCGTCTTCATCACCGATACCCTGGTGCATGAATGGCCCGATGAAGAGGATCTGGCGACCATCGCGACCCGGGCCGCCGGCGTGGCGCGCTCAATGGGGGTCGATCCGCGTGTGGCTTTCGTCAGCTTCTCGACCTTCGGCTATCCGGTGTCGGAACGCGCAACCAAGATGCACCGGGCTGTCGATGTGCTGGACCGGCGCGGCGTCGATTTCGAATATGATGGCGAGATGACCGTCGATGTGGCGCTGAACAAGGATCAGATGGCGGCCTATCCCTTCTGTCGCCTGACCGGGCCCGCCAATATCCTTGTGGTACCGGCGCGGCATTCGGCCTCGATCTCGGTCAAGCTGATGCAGGAAATGGCGGGGGCGACGGTGATCGGGCCGATCCTCTCTGGCGTCAACAAGCCGATCCAGATCTGTTCGACCTCGGCCACCGTCAATGACATCCTGAATATGGCGGTCATGGCGGCCTGCAAGGTCGGCTGATATCCGGTCCCGATCTTGCTGAGGCGCTGCCGGAATTGCGGCGCCTTCAGCGCAAGATCTGGGTCTGGATCGCCGGCCTTGCGGCGGGCGGCCTGATGCTGATCTGGGTGCTGACAAGTTTCAGGTGGCGAAGGGGCAGGGCACCGGCCAGGGGATCAGCACCGGCGGCATGACATTGCGCGAAAGCCATACTCAGCTACAGGCGCAATATGTTCAGAGGCAGAGGGGTATTCGCCGGGCGGCAGCAGATCATGCGGGATCTGCGTCGGACAAGCGCTGAGATCGGCCTTGTGCTGCATTTCGCGACCGAGGCGCTGAAGGCAGAGCGGGGCCTTTCCGGTCCCGCCCTGCAAGGGGTCTGTCAGCCCTTATTCGCCACGCGGGCGTTGCGGGTGGCGATCAGCCGCAGCCGCAATGCGTTCAGGCGGATAAAGCCTGCCGCATCTTTCTGATCATAGGCACCGGCATCTTCTTCAAAGGTGACATGCTTTTCGCTGTAAAGCGAATGGTCTGACCAGCGGGCGACGGTGCGCGCGACGCCTTTGTAAAGTTTCAGCTTCACGGTGCCCGAGACATATTCCTGGGTCTTGTCGATCAGGGCCTGCAGCGCCTCGCGTTCCGGCGAGAACCAGAAGCCATTGTAGATCAGCTCGGCATAGCGCGGCATGATCGAGTCCTTGAGGTGACCCGCGCCGCTGTCGAGCGTGATCTGCTCGATGCCGCGATGGGCTTCCAGCATGATGGTGCCGCCGGGGGTCTCGTAAACACCGCGCGACTTCATGCCGACGAAACGGTTCTCGACGAAATCGAGCAACCCGATGCCATGTTTGCCGCCCAGTTCGTTCAGACGGGTCAACATGGTCGCGGGCGACAGCGCTTCACCATTCAGCGCAACCGGATCGCCCTTTTCAAAGGTGATCTCGATGAATTCGGGCGTATTCGGCGCATCCTCCACGGCGACGATGCGCGAGGCGACATAGTCGGGTGCTTCAACTGCCGGGTCTTCCAGCACGGTGCCCTCGGACGAGGTGTGCAGCAGGTTGGCGTCAACCGAGAAGGGCGCCTCGCCGCGCTTGTTTTTCGCAACCGGGATCTGGTTCGCCTCGGCGAATTCCAGAAGTTTGGTGCGGGACGAAAGATCCCATTCCCGCCAGGGCGCAATCACCTGGATCGACGGATCCAGCGCGGCCACGCCGAGTTCGAACCGGACCTGGTCATTGCCTTTGCCGGTCGCGCCATGTGCCACGGCATCTGCGCCGGTGGCCTGAGCGATCTCGACGAGGTGTTTCGCGATCAGCGGGCGGGCGATCGAGGTGCCAAGCAGATAGAGCCCCTCATAGACCGCATTGGCGCGGAACATCGGGAAGACGAAATCGCGCACGAATTCCTCGCGCAGATCGAGGATGTGGATGTTTTCCTCTTTGATCCCCAGCAGCAGCGCTTTCTGGCGCGCCGGTTCCAGCTCTTCGCCCTGGCCGAGATCGGCGGTAAAGGTCACCACCTCGCAGCCATATTCGGTTTGCAGCCATTTGAGGATGATCGAAGTGTCGAGGCCGCCCGAATAGGCAAGCACGACTTTGCTGGGCTTTTTCACGGGAAGTGCTCCATTGCCGGTTTCGCCCGCGATTAGCGGGAAACCACAGGAAGGGCAAGCGAGGCCGCGCCATCCGGGTGCCGCCTGGCCATTGTGACACGGCTTTTCGGCGCCGGACGGATCTTGCGCAACATCGCGCCTTGAGGCATGGCTCTGCCATGACCGATTTTGCCCAAGCCGCAAGAGCCGCCACGCGTGAGTTGCGCCAGCTGTTCCCCGAAACGCCACTTCAGCGCAACGAGCATCTCTCGTCGCGTTATGAGGCCGATATCTGGCTGAAACGCGAAGATCTGACGCCGGTGCGCAGCTATAAGCTGCGGGGCGCCTTCAATGCGATGCGCAAGATGCGGGTGGCGGCGCCGGATCAGATGAATTTCGTCTGTGCCAGCGCGGGCAATCATGCCCAGGGCATGGCCTTTGCCTGCCGGCATTTCGGGGTGAATGGTATCATCTTCATGCCGGTGACGACGCCGCAACAAAAGATCGACAAGACCCGGATCTTTGGCGGGCCGAATGTCGAGATCGTGCTGACCGGTGACTATTTCGATCAGACGCTCGCGGCGGCGCAGGCCTTTTGCCTTGAACGCGGCGCGCATTTCCTCGCGCCTTTCGACGATCCGGATGTGATCGAGGGCCAGGCCAGTGTCGGTGTCGAGATGCTGGAACAGCTGGGCCGGATGCCGGACCTTGTGGTTGTGCCGGTTGGTGGCGGCGGGCTGGCCGCAGGGGTGACGACCTATCTGCATGCCGTCTCGCCGCAGACCGATTTCCGCTATGTCGAGCCCATGGGCGGCGCCTGCCTGGCCGAGGCGGTGCGCCTTGGCGGGCCGCAAAAGCTGGCAAAGGTGAACAGTTTTGTCGACGGGGCGGCGGTGGCGAGATTGGGGCAGATGACCTGGGACCGGCTGAAACATGTCAGGCCCGATCAGGTTCTGCTGGCGCCCGAAGACCGGGTCTGCATCACCATGCTCGAGATGCTCAATGTCGAGGGGATTGTTCTGGAACCCGCCGGCGCGCTGTCGATCGATGTGCTGCCGGAACTTGCCGGTCAGATCCGTGGCAAGACGGTGGTCTGTGTCACTTCGGGCAGCAATTTCGATTTCGAACGGCTGCCGGAGGTCAAGGAACGCGCGCAGCGCTATGCCGGGCTGAAGAAGTATTTCATCCTGAGAATGCCGCAGCGCCCCGGTGCCCTGCGCGAGTTTCTGTCGATGCTGGGCCCTGACGATGACGTGACCCGGTTTGAATATATGAAGAAATCGGCGCGGAACTTCGGTTCGATCCTGATCGGGATAGAAACCAAAGTGCATGGCGACTTCGATGCGTTCACGGCCCGTATGGATGCGGCCGGCTTTGCCTATCGCGATATCACCGATGATGAGGCACTGGCCGAGTTTCTGATCTGACGGTCTCTTTCATCCTCGTGACCCTGAAATCCGGCAGGTCCGAGGGTGCCAGCGGGCCTGATCTCACTGGCCTGTCAGGGTCATAAGCGCTTCATGGCGGCTGACGAAATCACGCCGAACTTCGGCGGGCGGGCGCAGGACGATTTCAAGGCCACGCGCCAGCGCCGGATCGGGGCGGCCGAAGAACCGGTTGGCCTCAGCCTCGGAAAAGCCCGCGATCTGCACCGCCTCCAGCCAGGCCGAGACATTATCGGCCAGCTTGATCTGTTTCTTGATCGCCGCCGGCAGCATTGAAGGCAGGCCGAATTTCAGATGGACCGCCGCTGTCAGCCTTGTGTCGAGCTCGCCATAACCTGGCCCGACGGCGGCCTTCACCGGGCTGATCATGTCACCGATCACATATTCGGGCGCGTCATGCAGCAGCGCTGCCAGCTGCCAGCGCGGCGCGATGCCGGGATTGGCGCGCGAAAAGATCGCCTCGACCAGCAGCGAATGTTCGGCGACCGAATAGGGCCAGTCGCCACGCGTCTGCCCGTTCCAGCGCGCCACAAAGGCAAGGCCATGGGCGATATCGGCAATCTCGATATCCATCGGTGTCGGGTCCAGCAGGTCCAGCCGGCGCCCCGAGAGCATTCTTTGCCAGGCACGCGCCTGTTTCGCTGCCATTCACGGCCTCCCGCCCGGGTCCTGCCCGGAGTTCTGTCGGGGCACAGCGGAAACCGATCCGGAAACGGTCCCTGGATCGGGCATTCCGGCTGTTCCCGGGCCGTGCCGGAACCATCTTATTGCCCGTTTCCATTGCCGATGGTAAGGGGGCGCCGAGAAGGTTCAGCGGTCAGGTTCAGGAGAGAAGTATGGCAACGGATTATATCGTCAAGGATATCGGCCTCGCGGATTTCGGCCGCAAGGAACTGGTTATCGCAGAGACAGAAATGCCGGGCCTGATGTCCTGCCGTGAGGAATTCGGCCCGTCGCAGCCGCTGAAAGGCGCACGGATCGCAGGCTCTCTCCATATGACGATCCAGACCGGCGTGCTGATTGAGACGCTGAAAGTGCTCGGTGCCGATGTCCGCTGGGCGTCTTGCAATATCTTCTCGACCCAGGATCATGCGGCTGCCGCGATTGCCGCCTCGGGCACCCCGGTCTTCGCGATCAAGGGCGAAAACCTTGAAGAATACTGGGAATATACCGACAAGATCTTCCAGTTCGGTGGCGAGGGCGGCACCTGCAACATGATCCTCGACGATGGCGGTGACGCCACGCTCTATATCCTGATCGGCGCCCGCGTTGAGGCTGGTGAGACGGATCTGATCGAGAATCCCGGCTCGGAAGAGGAAATCTGCCTCTTCAACCAGATCAAAAAGCGCCTTGCTGCGACACCCGGTTGGTTCACCAAACAGCGCGCCGAGATCAAGGGCGTGTCGGAAGAGACCACCACCGGCGTGCATCGTCTGTACGAGCTGCACAAAAAGGGCCAGCTGCCCTTCCCGGCGATCAACGTCAATGACTCGGTTACCAAGTCGAAATTCGACAATAAATACGGCTGCAAGGAATCGCTGGTTGACGGTATCCGCCGCGCCACCGACACCATGCTGGCCGGCAAAGTCGCGGTCGTCTGCGGTTACGGCGATGTGGGCAAAGGCTCGGCGGCTTCGCTGCTTGGCGCTGGTGCCCGCGTGAAGGTCACCGAGGTCGACCCGATCTGCGCGCTGCAAGCGGCTATGGACGGGTTCGAGGTCTGCACGCTGGAAGACGCCGTCGCCACCGCCGATGTCTTCATCACCACCACCGGCAATAAGGACGTGATCCGCATCGAGCATATGCATGCGATGAAGGACATGGCCATCGTCGGCAATATCGGCCATTTCGACAATGAAATTCAGGTCGCGAACCTGAAAAACCACAAATGGACCAATATCAAGGACCAGGTGGACATGATCGAAATGCCCTCGGGCGCCCGGATCATCCTCCTGTCGGAAGGCCGTCTGCTGAACCTCGGCAATGCGACCGGTCACCCGTCCTTCGTGATGTCGGCTTCCTTCACCAACCAGACGCTGGCTCAGATCGAGCTGTGGACCAAGGGCGAAGAGTATCAGCCCGGCGTCTATATCCTGCCGAAAGCGCTGGATGAGAAAGTGGCCCGTCTGCATCTCAAGAAAATCGGCGTTAAACTGACCGAGCTGAAAGCCGATCAGGCCGCCTATATCGGCGTGAATGTCGACGGGCCCTACAAGGCCGAACACTACCGCTACTGATCGCTCACGCCTTTCGGCATATGCGCGCGCCCCGTCTCTTCTGAGGCGGGGCGCCATTTTTTCCCATTGCCGTTTGAGGCTGACCGCATAAACTCTGCCGCGACCCCGTATTGTGGGGGGGTTTCTGGGAAAATAGCGAGGACAGCTATGGGCAAGCGGGACGAACTGATCGCCAAATATGCCGACGATCTGAAGAACAAATGCGGCGTGACGCCGGATCTGGACCTTCTTACCAAGGTCACCATCGGCTGTGGTCCGACGATCTATAACGCGGATTCCTCGACCGTCGCGGCCTCGGATCCGGAAGAGCTGGCCCGGGTGAAAGCCAGCTTCCTGATCAAGAAGCTGGGCCTTGCCGACAGCGCGGCGCTGGATGAAGGCATCAATGCTGCGATTGAGACCTATGGTAAATCCGAGCGCAACAAATACCGCGCCGTGTTCTATTATCTGCTTGTTAAACATTTCGGAAAAGACGGCGCTTACGCCTGATCACGCCGGTCCGGATCCGTTCCGGATTGTAACCGGATCAATCCGACAGATTGTCATTCTCTTAAAGCCGCGTCATGGTGACGCGGCTTTCTGTTTTCGCGCAGGTCGTCATGTCCACCAATGTCCAAAGCAGCACAACCGTGGAAACCACGGTGGTTCCGATCGTGCTCGCCGTCTCTATGGGTCATCTTCTCAATGACCTGATGCAAAGCCTTATCCCGGCTTCCTTCCCGTTATTCGAGGAGAAATTCTCGCTGAGCTTTACCCAGATTGGGCTGATTACCCTTGTTTTTCAGGGGATTGGTTCGATCTTGCAACCGCTGGTCGGTTATTACACGGACCGGCGTCCGATGCCCTATGCGCTGTCGCTCGGGATGCTGTCGACCGGGGTCGGGCTGATCGCGCTGGCCCATGCCACAAGTTTCGCGATGATCCTCTGGTCGGTCGCGCTGGTCGGGCTGGGCTCGGCGATCTTCCATCCCGAGAGTTCGCGCATCGCGCGGCTGGCGGCAGGGATGCGGCCGGGCTTTGCGCAAAGCCTGTTCCAGGTCGGCGGCAATGCCGGCACCGCGCTTGGCCCGCTGGCAGCGGCCTTTGTCGTCATGGCCCAGGGTCAGCTTTCGATCCAGCTTTTCGCCGGGGTCGCGCTCGCGGGGATGCTGCTGCTGGCGGCGGTCGGGCGCTGGTATACCCAGGTGGGCGCCGGCCGGCTGGTTGCGCGCAAGACGCGGCTGAAGACCGTGGTGCCGCTGCCGCCCGAGGTCGTGCGTCGGGGCATGTTCCTGCTGATCCTGCTGATGATGTCGAAATTCATCTATTCGGTCAGTTTCTCCAGCTACTACACCTTCTACCTGATGAAGCAGTTTGCCATTCCGGCCGAACAGGCGCAGGTCTGCCTCTTCATCTTCCTCTCTGCTGTGGCGGCAGGGACGATCATCGGTGGTCCGATCGGCGATAAGATCGGACGGCGGAAGGTGATTCTCTGGTCGATCTTCGGCATTCTGCCGCTGACCATCGTATTGCCCTGGCTGCCGCTGATCCCGAATGTGATCGTGGCCTCGGTGGCGGGGCTGATGCTGGCCTCGGCCTTCCCGGCAATGGTGGTCTATGCCCAGGATCTGATGCCGCAAAATACCGGCATGGTCGCTGGTCTTCTGTTCGGCCTGGCCTTTGGCATCGCGGCCATCGGGGCGGCGGCGCTTGGCGTGCTGGCGGATGAATATGGCATCATCACCGTCTACAAGATCTGCGCCTTCCTGCCTTTGATCGGCGTTGTCGCGATCTTCCTGCCCAATCCGCGCGTTACACACTGAACCCGTTGGATTTGCGATAAATGAAGGGCGCTTCGGATTTGTCCGAAGCGCCCTTTTCTGTCACTGTAACCCTGTCGGCGGCAGAAGCCCGGGACCTTTATCTCAACACGTGCGGGGTGCATGTGGGGTGGAAGGAGGGTCCTGCAGGGGGGCGGGGCCCTCCGGATTTCTTACGGCTCGACCCCACCCATAAGGCAGATGATTTCCCATTCCTGGGGGCTGACCGGCTGAACTGAAAGCCGCGTATTGTTCACCAGAACCATCTGTTCCAGACCCGGGGTCACCTTGGCCTCATCCAGCGTGATATGCCGCATCAGCGGCTTGATTGCCCTGATCCAGACGCAGTCCCAGCGGGGATCCTCGGTGGTGCTGTCGGGGGCGCTTTCGCGGCAGACCTCGACAATGCCGACCACTTCCTTGCCGATATTCGAATGGTAGAAAAAGCCGCGATCGCCGATCTTCATCGCCCGCATATTGTTGCGCGCCTGGTAGTTCCGCACGCCGTTCCATTCCTCGCCCACGTCACCTTTGGCAACCTGGGCATCCCAGGACCAGGTGTCGGGTTCGGATTTGAAAAGCCAGTAATTCATCCGATCACCTTTTTCCATTCGCGGATGGTGACATCCTGGAACAATCCGGCCTGCGCGTAAGGGTCTGCTGCTGCCCAGGCGCGGGCCTGGTCAAGGCTGTCAACGGTCAGGATCACCAGGCTTCCGATCATCGCGCCATCGCTGTCCAGAAACGGGCCGGCCATCTCGACGATCCCGGTCCCGGCAATATAGGCCAGATGGGCATCACGATTGGCCTTGCGGGTCTCGAGATGGCCCGGCTTATCGATGCAGATGAGGGCTGCGCGCATGTCTCACTCCTGTTTCAGCGGGCGCGACATCAGGTCCCTGACCGCTTCTCCCAGATTGATTTCGCCTGCGACCAGCCGCGCGACCATGGCGGTCACCGGCATGTCGATCTTCTTTTCACCTGCGAGCCGCGTTGCCGCCTGGGCGGTCGCGACCCCCTCGACCGTGGCCTTTACCGCGTCGCGGCCCTGTCCAAGTGCCAGCCCATGCGAGAAATTCCGCGACTGTTCCGAGGTGCAGGTCAGGATCAGATCGCCCAGACCCGAGAGGCCTGCCAGAGTTTCGGCGCGCGCGCCAAGAGCGACCGCGAGCCGGCTCATCTCGGCATAGCCCCGGGTGATCAGCGCGGCACGGGCGGAATCGCCAAAACCCGCGCCGATCACAACGCCGGCGGCAATCGCGATTACGTTTTTCAGCGCGCCGCCCAGTTGTGCGCCGGTCACATCATCGCTGCGATAAAGCCGCAGCGTCTGGGTCGACAGCAGATGTTGCAAAGCCTCGGCGCGGGGGCAATCACAGGCGAGCGTCAGCGCCGTTGGCAGGCCCCGCGCGATGTCGGCGGCAAAGCTCGGGCCGGTCAGCACGGCTTTCGCCCCGCTCGCCCCCGCTGCCGCCATCACTTCGGCAGGGCCTTGCAGTGTGGTCAGGTCAATCCCCTTGGAACAGGCGACGAGGTCGGTGTTCAGAAGTTCCGGCGCCTCGGCAAGGAAACCGCGCATCGCCTGCATCGGCATGGCCAGAAGAACCGCCTCGCATTCTGCCAGATCCGCCAGCGTGTCACGGATCGAGATCCGTTCCGGCAGCGTGATGCCCGGCAGTTTATCCGCCTCGCGCTGGCTGCGCATCCGGTCGCGCGCCGCGGTATCGCGGGCCCAGAGCCGCACTTCGCGCCCGTCTTTGGCCAGTGTGACCGCAAGGGCCGCTCCGAAGGCCCCGGCGCCTGCGATCCCGATCATGCCTTCGCCCCCCGTTTCCCTGACCCCAGCATCGGCGCGGCGCTTTCATCCAGCGGCCAGCGCGAGCGGGCGATGAGGGCCGAGCTGTCTTGCGCATCAGAAAGAAAACGCTCGATCCCGGCCCAGGCGATCATCGCGCCATTATCGGTACAAAGCCGCAAGGGGGGGGCCAGGAAACCTGCGCCTGCGGCGTCACAAACAGTCTCTAACCTTGCCCGAATGGCCTGATTTGCTGCGACGCCGCCCGCCACTGCCAGCACGGGCGCGGGAAAAAGCTCCAGCGCACGGCGGGTTTTTTCGGCCAGAACCGAGGCCACAGCCTCCTGAAACCCGGCGCAAAGATCTCGGCGGTCTTGCAGCATCAGCCCGCCTTTCTCTGCGATGATCGCATCGCGCGCCCGCAGCACGGCGGTTTTCAGGCCCGAGAACGACAGATCGCAGCCCGGCCGATCCAGCAGCGGGCGCGGAAAGCGGAACCGTTTCGCGTCGCCCAGGGCGGCCTCGCGTTCAACATGCGGCCCGCCAGGCTGTGGCAGGCCAAGGAGTTTCGCGATCTTGTCAAAAGCTTCGCCTGGCGCATCATCGATGGTCGACCCGAGGCGGCGGAAGTTCTGCGGCCCTTCGACAGCAAGAAACTGGCAATGTCCGCCCGAGACGAGCAGCATGAGATAGGGATAAGCGATGCCATCGGTCAGGCGCGGTGTCAGCGCATGGCCGGCGAGGTGGTTCACCGCGACCAGAGGCATGCCGGTTGCCGCAGCGAGACCTTTTGCCAGCATCAGCCCGGACAAAAGCCCGCCGATCAGGCCCGGGCCCGCCGTGACCGCGATTCCATCAAGGTCACGCAACCCGAGGCCCGCCTCGCGCAAGGCGGCCTCGACCGCATAGTCCAGCCGTTCAGCATGGGCACGGGCGGCGATTTCAGGCACCACGCCGCCAAAGGGCGCATGCAATGTCGCCTGACCCTCGACTACGGAGGACAGGATTTCGGCCTCGCCTGTGGCATGGCGACGCACGACCGCGACCGCCGTATCATCGCAGCTTGATTCAATCCCGAGAAAGATCGTCGTTTCCGTCATGGCGCCTGGCATTCCCGGGCGGCGCGGCTTGTGGCGCGACCCTTCCTGCAGGTAGCATCCGCCCCGGCATCAGACAATGCCGGAAGACAATCCAGCCAGCGCGGAGAGGCCCCGGCGCATGCCGTCCCAGATCATCCTCAACACCCGACCGGAGCCTCAGGCCAGCCGCTTCACCGCCGAACTTGTGGCAAGCTTCGGGGATCGGGCGCTGGTGGTGGCCTCGCCTCTGATGCTGCCGGAGTTTCTTGCGCCGGTCTTTCCGGACGGGGATTTCCAGGCGCTGGTCCTGACATCAGAGGCGGGCGCGCTTGCCGCTATACGTTTGCAGGCAGAGGGTGCGCATTTGCCGCCCTGTGCCATCTGCGTCGGGGATCGCACGGCGGAAGTGGCAAAAAACGCATGCTTAGAGACTGTTTCGGCGAGTGGAGATGCCGGAGATCTTGTCCGGCTGATCATCTCGCGGCAGGAGGACCGGCTGTTATACCTGCATGGCGAGGACCGGGCGGCAGATCTTGGGGCGGCCCTTGTGCCTTTCGGCCGCAAGGTCACATCACTGGTGGTCTACCGTCAGCGCGCCTGTCCTCTGACCGCCCGCGCGCGGACCGCAATTGCGTCGGGCGAGCCTCTGATCCTGCCGCTGTTTTCGCCGCGTTCGGCGCGGCTTTTTCTTGAGGCGGCTGAAGGTCTGCCTTTGTCGCATCTGCAGCCGGTGGTCATCAGCGAGAATGCGCGGCTGATTCTGCCAGAGGCGCTGGCCGATCTGGCGCTGGTCGCGGCGCGGCCGGACGGGCCGTCGATGCTTGCGGCGATTGCCCGCTGCTTTCCGCCGCTTGCAGGCTGACGGCGGGTTGAACAGAGGGGGCCCTGGGGCTTACCTTGCAGGCATATCGGAATGCGTCTGACGGAGTGACCCTGAATGGCAGTGGAAGAAGATCCGGCTCGGGTGACGGGCGAAGCCACCGCAGCCATTTCGCCAGATGCGAAGGAGGCGGCACCGGCGGAAGCTGTGGCTGCCGTTGAACCCGTCGCGGAATCTGCGCCCGTTGATGATGCGACTACGGACATTCATCGCGCGCCGCCGCCACGCAGGGGCGGTTTTGTTGCGCCTTTTCTGGGTGGCGTTGTCGCTGCGGCCCTGGGGTTTGGCCTGTCGCATTTCAACGTATTTGGCCTGAGGGCCGATCTCGATGCCGAAGGGATCAGGGCCGAGATTGCGCAGCTCGGGGCGCGGCTGACCGAAGAGGGGCAGACCGCTGCGGGCGCGAGCAAGGGGGCAAGCGATGCGGCGGCGGCAGCCGACAGCGCGGCCCGGGCGGTTGGTGAACAGGTTTCCGCGCTGGCCGGGCGGATCGACGGGCTTGACGCGCAGGTGCGGGCTCAGGCCGAAGCTCTGCCGGACGGGACCATCCCGCCCGCAGCCTTTGCGGCGCTGAAAGCCGAGGTTGACGCGCTGAAAAATGCGCCTGCCAGTCAACCCGGTGGTCAGATGGATGCCGATGCCCTGCGTCAGCAGATCACCGCCGAACTGGATGCCCGCGCCGGCGAGGTCGCGGCCGAGGCCGAGCGCGCGGCAGAGGCCACGCGCCAGGCGGCGCTGCGGGATGCGGCCTGGATCACGCTGAATGAGGCGGTCAAAAACGGCCAGCCCTATGCCGACGCGCTGACCGCGCTTGGCGTGACAGCGGTGCCCGAGGCGCTTGGCGCCCATGCGGCGGAGGGTCTGCCGGGGGTGCAACAGCTTGCCGCGAGCTTCCCCGATGCGGCGCGCGAAGCGCTGGATATTTCGCTGCGTTCCGATGAGGCGGGCGGTTTTGGCGACCGTGCGCTTTCATTGCTGCGCGTCACCACCGGCCAGCGTTCGCTGACGCCGCAGGCGGGAACCGATCCCGATGCGGTGCTGTCGCGCGCCGAGGCGGCGGTTGTCGCCGGGGATCTGCCTGCCGCGCTGACCGAATTGAAGGGCCTTCCCCCCGAGGGGCAGGCCGCGATGGAGCCCTGGATTTTGCAGGCCCAGGCGCGCATTGATGCCGAAGCGGCGCTTGCCGCGCTGAAGCCGTAAGGAGGGCATCATGCTCTGGTCGCTGGTCAAAATTGCGGTGTTCCTTGGTCTGGTAACCCTGCTGGCGGTGATCGCCGGTGGCATGTCCGAACAAGGCGGGACGGTGCGGCTCTGGGCTTTTGACCAGGAGTTCACGCTGAACCCGCTTGCGGCGCTGGTTGTGCTCTTGCTGGCGGTGGTGCTGGTCTGGCTCGGGCTGAAACTGGTCGGGCTTTTGTTCGCTGTGCTGCGGTTTCTCAACGGCGACGAGACCGCGATCAGCCGCTATTTCGACCGCAACCGCGAGCGCCGTGGTTATGCCGCGCTTTCGGACGGGCTGATTGCGCTGGCCTCGGGCGAGCCGAATACCGCACTGGCCCGTGCACGTACTGCCGAGCGTCTGCTGCAAAAGCCGGAACTCACGCGGCTTCTGACCGCGCAGGCTGCCGAGGCCGCCGGGGATGGCCGCGCCGCGACCGAGGCCTGGAAGGCGCTTCTGGCGGATGAACAGACGCGCTTTGTCGCGGTGCGCGGGCTGATGCGGCAGAAGCTGGCATCAGGCGATACCGCGACCGCGCTGAAACTTGCGGAACAGGCGCTGGCCCTGAAGCCGAAACATTCCGAGACCCAGGACGTTTTGCTGAAACTTCAGGCCGAAGGGGGCGACTGGGCCGGCGCGCGCGGCACGCTGTCGCAAAAGCTGCGTTCGGGGGAATTGCCGCGCTCGGTCTATCGGCGCCGGGACGCGCTGCTGGCGCTGCAAGAGGCGAAAACGGTGCTGGATGAGGGCTCGACGATCGAAGCGCGCGAGGCGGCGATCGAGGCCAACAAGCTCTCGCCCGACCTGATCCCGGCGGCGGTGATCGCGGCGCGGGCGCTGGTGGCGAAGGGCGATACCAAAAGCGCGACCCGGGTTCTGAAAAAGGCCTGGGAGGCGCAGCCGCATCCCGATCTGGCGGCGGCTTTCGCGGCGATTGAACCGTCCGAGACGGCGGAACAGCGTCTGAAGCGCTTCCGTGCATTGCTGGCATCGCGCCCTGATCACGAGGAAAGCCGGCTGACCGAGGCCGAACTTCTGCTCGGGGCCGAGGATTTCCGCGGCGCGAAAGCGGCACTTGCGACCATCCCGACGGATCACCCGACGCAGCGCTCGCTTGCGATCCTGGCGGCGGCAGAACGCGGCATGGGGGCCCCGGATGAAGAGGTGCGCGGGGTGCTTGCCCGCGCCCTTGCTGCGTCGCGCGGGCCGGAATGGGTTTGCGACAAATGCGGCACGGTTCATGCGCAATGGGTGCCGATCTGTGCGTCGTGCAGCGGTTTCGACACCCTTTCTTGGCGCGAACCCGATGGTATCCAGGGCAGCCGCCCGGCGACCAGTGCCGGTCTCGCGCCGCTCTTATTCGCGGCGACACGTCCGACGCCGGTGCCGGAATTGGTCAGTCTGCCGGACCCCGAAGAGGCCGAGGTGATCGAGACCAGCGCGCCTGTCGTGCCTGACAAGGCCGAAGAGGTCCCGGATCAGGCGATCACGCCGGATGAAATCCTGCGCCGGGTGACCTGAGGGGCGGTTGCGACCCGGAAGGCGGGTCGTCAGATCAGCCGGGCTTTCGGTCCCGCCTCGTCAGCACCGCCCAGGCGATCAGCCCGATCACCAGGCCCCAGAACGAGCCGCCAATCCCCAGCATCCGGATATTTGCGGCCGAGGCGAGAAAGGTGATCAGCGCCGCCTCGCGGAGCCTCGGCTCTGCCATCGCGGTGGCAAGACTGCTGCCGATGGTGCCCAGGAGGGCGAGCCCCGCGAGTGTGCTGATGAAACCGGCCGGAAGGGCCATGAACACCCCCACCAGCGCCAGGCCGAAAACGCCTGTCAGCGTGTAGAACAGCCCCGCCGCGATGCCGCCGATCCAGCGCTTTGACGGGTCTTCATGCGCTTCCGGTCCGGTCACGATGGCCGCCGTGATCGCCGCGACATTGAAGGCATGCGAGCCGAAGGGCGCCATCACCAGCGAGCCAAGGCCGGTAACCGTCACAATCGGGTTGGCACTTGTCGTATAGCCATCATTTCTGAGCACAAGCATCCCCGGCATATATTGCCCGGTCAGCGTGATCAGGAACAAAGGCAATGCGACACTGAGCGCTGCGTTCAGGGTGAAGACGGGCGCGGTGAAAAGCGGCATGGCCGGTTCGAATTGCAGGCCGGAGAACCCGACCTCGCCGCGCAGCAACAGCCAGGCGAGGCCGATGGCGAGGATCCCCACAATCGCATAGCGCGCGGTAAAGCGTCTGAGGATCAGATAGCTGCCGACCAGCACGCCAACCAGGGCCGGGTCGACGCTGGCGCCTCCGAAAGCATCGATCCCGAATTGCAGCAGGATCCCGGCCAGAAGGGCGGCGGCGATGGCAGGGGGGATCAGGCGGATCAGGCGGTCGAAACAACCCGAGACGCCCAGAATAACAAAGCCCAGGGCCGAGAGCATATAGGCGCCGATGGCCTCGGGATAGCTGACACTCGCCAGTGCTGTGACGAGGAAGGCGGCTCCGGGCGTTGACCAGGCGGTTATGATGGGCGCGCGGCAGCGCCAGCTGAGGAACAGGCCGGTCAGGCCAACCCCCACAGAAACCGACCAGACCCAGGAGGCGGTCTGTGCGAGGTCGAGCCCGGCCATGCGCGCCGCCTGGAACACCAGGATAAATGTGCCGCCGTAATTGACGATGACCGAGATCAGCCCGGCGGTGACCGGATGCAGAAGATCCCGGGCGCCGATTTTGGCGGTGGGGGCAGAGACGGGCGCAGACATGGGGGATTCCGGATTGCGATCAGTGGCCTCAGGGAGTAGCCCGAAGATGGCCGGAACGATCCGGCCAATTATTGCAATTGATACCGGCCAATCTGGTCGGGGATGGGCCATCCCGGCATCCCGGCATCCCGGCCTCGCCTTCAGGTGGCATTGCTGGCAGGATACGGGTTCCGAAATGCGCCAGAGGAGCAGACCAATTGTTCCGCCGTTCCCAGCTTGAAACCGTCAAGGCCTGGCTCCTCCATCCTGATCAGGCCGGCCTGCCTTTGCATGGCCGCATCCAGCGGGCGATCCGTCAGCTGATCCTTGACGGCGCGCTGGCGGCTGACAAACCGCTGCCGGCGACGCGGGGGCTGGCGGCGTCGCTCGGGGTGTCCCGCGATACGGTCGAGGCCGCTTACAACCAGCTCCATGCCGAAGGTTTCATCCGCCGCCGCGTCGGCAGCGGCAGCTTCGTGGCGGCGATCCGCGATCTGCGCCCGGTCTCGCGCCGCGCCTCAGGCCCGGGGGCGCAGGCTCCGGGTGAGGTCACTGCGCCGGGCGGGCTCAGCGCGCGGGGCGCCGCGATTGTGGCCAATGGCGGCACCCATACCGGCCCGCCGGGGCGGATTTTTCAGCAGGGCCTGCCCGAGACGCGCAATTTCCCGATCCGGATCTGGGAACGGCTGGAGCGCCAGGTGCTGCGCGATCATGGCACCAGCGCCCTGATCATGACCGACCCACAGGGGGCAGAGCCGCTGCGTCAGGCGATTGCCGACCATGTCAATCTGGAACGCGGGGCGCGCGCGACCGCGGATCGGGTGCTGATCCTTACCAGCTCGCAACAGGCGATGGCGCTGACAGCCAATCTGCTGCTTGATCCGGGCGACAGGATTTTCGTCGAAGACCCGGGTTATCACGGCGCGCGGCAGGCTTTTGCGGCGGCGGGGGCGGTGCCTGTGCCGGTGCCGCTTGATGACCAGGGCATCCTGGTCGACCGCATGCTCGAGGCGCCGGACCGGGCGCGGGCGGTGTCATTGACCCCTTCGCACCAGTTTCCGACCGGTGCGACCCTGTCGCTGGAGCGCCGCCTTGCCCTGATCGGCTGGGCTGCCGAGCATCGCGGATGGATCATCGAGGATGATTATGACAGCGAATTCCATTATACAGGCCGGCCGACCGCCTGCGTTCAGGGGCTCGATCCGCATGGGCGCACGATCTATATCGGCACTTTCACCAAATCGCTGTTTCCCGGGCTGCGGCTTGGCTATCTGATCCTGCCGCCCGATCTTGTGCAGCCCTTCACGCTTGCGCGGACGCAGCAGGATGGTCACCCCGCCTCGATCCCGCAGCTTGTGCTGGCGCGGTTCATGCAGGGCGGACATTTCGGCGCGCATATCCGGCTGATGCGTGCGATCTATGCGGAAAGGCTGCGGATTCTGGCGCGGCTGGTCGAGACGCATCTTGCGGGCCTCGTCGAGGCGCGGATGCCGGCGGGCGGGTTGCAGATGCCCTGTCTCCTGACCTGTGCGCTGTCAGAGGCCCAGGTGATTGACGCAGCCGCAAAGGCCGGGCTTGGCCTCACAGGCCTGACCGGATTGCATGCGACCGCACGGCCGAGGCCGGGATTCCTGCTTGGGTTTGCCGCCTTTACCCCCACGGAACTGGAAAGCGGTGTGCGCAGGCTGGCCGCCATTCTGAATGGCCTGCTGCGTGACCGTGACGGCGCCTGAATTGGTCGGCTGACCTGTCCGGAATTGGTGGGGTCGGCACCACCGGTTCCGGGCCAGAATGGGCGGCCCCCAGTCTGCGAGATATGCCCATGCCGACGACCATTGCCCCGTCACCCCAGCCTGGCGCTGACCTGAGCGCGGCTGATATCGCCCGTTTTGGCCCCGATCCGCGGCAGAGATTCGCGCAGGGTCTTGCGGATACAGAGGCCCGGATCGCGGCCGCCTGCCTGCGTTCCGGGCGTGACAGGCGCGAAGTGCGGCTTTTGCCGGTCACCAAGACCCTGCCCGCGCATATTCTGCGCCTCGCCCATGCCGCCGGGATCCGCGATTTCGGTGAGAACAAGCTGCAGGAGGCGCGCGAGAAGCAGGCGGCGTTGTCGGATCTGGCGATCCGCTGGAGCATTATCGGCCATCTTCAGACCAATAAGGTGAAGTATCTCGTAAGATTTGCCTCCGAATTTCATGCTTTGGACAGCTTGCGTCTGGCGGCAGAGCTGAACCGGCGGCTGGAGGCCGAGGGCCGCGATCTGGACGTCTTTATCCAGGTCAATACCTCGGGCGAGGAGAGCAAATACGGCCTCAGCCCCGACGGGCTCCACGAATTTCTCGGCCAGCTGGGTGGTTTTACGCGCCTGAAGCCACAGGGGCTGATGACACTGGCCATTCTCAGCCCCGATCCGGTGCGCGTCAGGCACTGCTTTGCGCTTTTGCGCCGGTTGCGCGATGAGGCCCAGGCCCTGCATCCGGAGATTTCGCGCCTTTCCATGGGGATGACCAGCGATTTCGAAATCGCAATAGAAGAGGGGGCCGATGTGGTTCGGGTTGGTCAGGCGATCTTTGGCCCGCGCCCGAAAGAGGCCGGGCCGTTCTGGCCGGGCCTCGATGATCTCTGAACCGCCCGCTGCATCTCGTGATGTTGCAGGACGGCGCGGATGATCTCCGCAATCTCGGCACGCCGTTCAGGACAGCGCGAACGTGGCCCGGCCACCACCAGTGATGGCCGGGATAATAGCCTCCACGCGCGGCGGGTTCAGAGAGATAGCCTTTTTCCGGCAGAGTCCCGATCAGATTCAAGGTACGGCATCCGGCCAATGCGGCGGATCTCTCATCCTACCTGTTGCAGGCACAAAGCAGCGGTGCCGATGTTCCTTTCGGGCATCCATTCGACCGGCCTAGAAACCGCACAGGGCCTTTTGCTGACCGCCGCTTCTACTGGGACCGCAATGACAAGACCCGCGCCTTTGGCGAGCGCTTTGCCGAACTGAACAACGGGCGCAAGCCGACGATGAACCAGGCTGGCGCCTATTCGGCGACGCTCGCCTATCCTGAGGCGGTCACCGTGGTCGGCTCGCCCGAAGATGGGGCCTGCCCGCTGATCGCGCCGTAACGCGTCTGACCTGGGCCCGCCGGGGATCTCTGGCGGGCCGAGCCCTTTTACTTGAGCAGAACGAGAGACCCCGATGCCTGTAACAGCGGCAAACAGCGAAGTATTGCGGTTCGACAGGCTTTATATTGGTGGCGAATGGGTGCTGCCGGAAGAGGGCGGCCTGATTGAAAGCATCGCCCCCTCGACCGGTTCGGTCCGGGCTTTGGTTGCCCGGGCCGGGCGCGGCGATGTCGACCGCGCGGTGGCGGCGTCCTGGAAGCTCGGTCCCGCGCTGGCGGCGGGCTGCATACGATCCGCGCCGATCTGTCGAAACCCGAAGAAATGCGCTCGTTGATCAATGAGGGCGCGGCGTTGCCGGGCGGGATTGATGTGCTCTGGGACCATGCCGGCATCCCCGGTCCGGGCGGCGTCGAAGCCCTGGATGTTGATGCCTGTAACCTTGCCATGACGCTGCCGGCATTCTTGTCGCATCTGGCAGGCGCGAGGGCGGTGTCGGTCAGGTTCGGTTGAGTGTTCGCGCCATCGTCTTGCCGCAGGATGAGCCTGTCGTAACCCGGTCCGCCTGCATGTTTCGCGGAGCCTTAGGATTCGGCCCTTTTGAACAGGTGGTCATGGCCGCGCGTGGGGATCGTGAGAAGCGGCTTGTCCTGTGTTGGCTTTGAAAAAAATAGTTATTTATCAAAGCGTTGAACATCATGCGAGGTTGGTTTCACGTCCTGACGCTTACATGGGCGCTTCTGGCCCCATGCCAGCGGGTTCCGGCGGTTGCGGCCATCGAGATCAGCGTGGCGATCAGGAAAAGGCCACCATAGCCGAGCTTTGCAGCGATAAAGCCCGAGGCAACGCCGCCAAACTGATAGACGATCATCTGCGCACAGGCGAGCAGGGTGAAATCGGTTCCGGGCTGGTCCGAAGAACAGACCTGCATGAACAGCGAATAAAGCGCAACGATTTCCATATAGCGGATCAGGGTCTGGAACACTGCCGCTGCTCCAACCGGGTAGAGCCCCCCGAGAATGCCGAAGGCATGCAGCGTGAAAATCGCAAAACAGAGGCTGCGCAGGCTGCCCAAAAGCACCAGCGTCTGATGTGCGCCGCGGCCCTTTACCAGGATCGCCGCAAGGGCCGCGCCACCCAGACCCACACTCGCCGCGGCCGCGCCCGAGAGATAGCCGATCCAGTCAAGCGGCATTCCGGCATCGACGAGATAGGCACCTTCCATCGCTTTCACGAGCCCTTCCGAGGCGCGGTAGAAGAGCGCAAGGCCGAGGACGCTGAGCGCTTCGGGGCGGGCGAGGAAGGCCCGGATCGAGGGCCGGTGGCGTGGGGCCGGGCGGACCTGATCCTCATACATCCATGGCAGGATGATCAGCGGCAGAAGCGTGACAAAGCCCATGATGATCATGGTCACCTGCCAGCCGAAATGCTGGTAGATCAACAGGCTGGCCGTGCCGCCGATCAGAACCGATGCGGCAACCGCGCCGCCCTGGATCGCATTGCCGGTGGCGCGTTCCTGTGGTGCCAGGGTCAGCACCGCATAGCCATCGGTGGCGATGTCCTGGGTCGATGTCGTCAGCGCCAGCGTGAGGCCGATGACAAACAGCGCCGGGATATTGGTCGGCGTGATCAGCGCGAGGGCGAAGATGCACAAGGCGGTGGCAAGCTGCATCGGCACGATCCAGCCCCGCCTTGGCCCAAGGGCGCGCAGCGGATTGAAGCGTTCGATCCAGGGCGCCCAGAGGAATTTCAGCGCCAAAGGCAGCATGATCAGCGCCAGCATCCCGATCGCTTCTTTCGACACCCCGTTTTCGCGCAGGATCGGCGGCACGGCGGCAGCGACAACATAGGACGGCACCCCCTGCGCGATATACAGCGCGGCCAGAACCGCATAGCGGCGCATCGGGCCGGGCAGGGTCTTACCTGTCTGCGAAAAGCCGGTCATGGAGGGCGAGGAAAGCGGCCTCGGCGATGCTTTGGTCATCATAAACCTCGACGGGGATAGACCAGAATTGCGAGAAGGCGGCCCGCTTGCGCTCGGTCGGGGTATCGGTGACGAGCACCAGCCCCCGGATCCGCTCGGCGGTGGCCGCACGGCTGGCTTTGGCCAGCTGGTTCTGCGCCACCTCGCCGTCATGATCAAGACGGAAGCCCCTCAGATCGGAATAGAGCACGAAGGGGCAGTCATGGCGGGCGAGCCGGTCGAACAGCGCCAGGTAGCCGGCGCTGTCGGTGATATCCTGAGGTGGCTGGAAGCGCAGGGACAATGCCGAAGCCAAATCCCGCGCCGCATGGCGGCCGAAATGGATCATATCAGAACGAAACCCGGTATCCGACGGTCACTGTGCGGCCGAGGCCCATGCTGTCGACATTGCGCGTGGCGGTGGCGGTGGGGTTGGCGTAACCCTTGTCGAAGAGGTTTTCGACCGCGACCGAGAACAGCCCGGGCCCGATCTGTTTCGACACGCTCGCATTGACCAGGTTGACGCTTTGCAGATCGATCTCGCCCGGCGCGCGGTCACGGCCCGCCAGATGCAGCGCCTCGACCCGGGCCCGCCAGCCATTCCCGAACTCCTGCGTCACCCCGAGCCGCGCCCGCAACGGCGAGCCGATCCGGTTATTGCCGATCCAGGCGTCGACATTCCCGTCGCCGTTTTTGTCAACGCGGCCCTCGCGATAGGCGATCATGCCATCGAGCACCGTCGCGTCGGAAAGGGCATACATGCCCTGGGCCTCGATGCCCCAGATCTCTTCGCGCTGCTGGCTGACCTGATTGGTGACCGGGTTGAAATTCACCCCCTCATCCGATGTCGAATACCAGGCCGAGATCTGGCCGTTCCAGGTCTCTTCCTCGTGACGCAGCCCGATCTCCCAGGTGTCCACCACCTGCGGCTTCGGCCCGATATCGGCATAGGAGAGCGCATAGGTTCCGGGGGTGCTGCAGCCATAGGCGCCGGCGATCAGCGGGTTGTCATTGCCGTAAGCGGTGCAGATCTCGGCCACCGAATTCATCCCGGCGCGGCGGGTAAAGCTGCCGATATCGGTCAGCGAATAGCCCTGGGACCAGCCGCCGAACAGCTGCGTTGCCTCGCTGAGTTTCCAGGTGAAGCCCAGATTTCCGGTGAATTCTTCGAAGGTGAATTCGCCGCCGGTCACGCTGACCGGGGCCAGATCCAGCCCGACCCGGTAGGCCGGAAAGTAGTAATAGGCGCGCGGGCGCGAGAAATTGCCGACCGTCAGATCGTAATGGTCGTACCGGATGCCGCCCGAAAGCGTCAGCGCGTCATTCACCGGCAGGGTCAGCTGCGCAAAGAGCGCCCGGCTGTCGCTGTCGAGCGGCGTCGAAATCGCCTGGCCGTTGATTGCATTCTGCCTTGTCTCGTCCGTTCCGGCCTCAAAGCCCCAGCTCAGCCCTGCCTCACGCCCGAAAATGGTCAGCGGGCTGTCGATGGCCACCGTGAGCGTGTTGCGCAGGCTTTCCAGTTCCGACTGGTTGTAATCGGCGGTCGGATCGGCCGGATTGCCGCTGTAATAGACCAGCGTATTGACCACCGGATCAAAGACGTTGAACGAAAACCGCTTCATCACGTCATTGCGGGAAAAGGTGACCGCGAGCTTGCCGAGGGCGAAATCCTGATCGGTGTAGCGCAGCGTCAGATAGTTGGAATCCTCGGTCACCGGCTTGCCGTAATAGGGGCGGCTCAGATCCGGCGCGACCGGCGAAACGGTGTAGCTGGTGAAATATTCCGGCCTTTGGTCGAGGCGGACCTGTTCAAAGCTCAGCTCGATCCGTTTGGCATCGTCGATATCATAGCCAAGGCGCAGACCCAGATTGGCGGCTTTGGTATGGTCACCGCCGCCCTGGCCCAGCATCGGATCCGAGGGCAGAAGATTGCCATCCCCGTCAAAAGTCTCGCGGCTTTGCCAGCCGGAGAGGGTAAAGGCATAGTCAAAGGCACCGATCTTCTGGTCGACCTGAACCGAAAGCTCGGGCGCGATTGAGGCACCGATGTCAGTCGTGAAGGCTTTGGCGCGCAGATCCACCGTCACCCGCGCGGTGCCATCGGCATTGGCGCCCGACCGGGTGATGAAATTGACCACGCCCCCGGTGGCCCCGGCGCCGTAAAGCGAGGAGGCGCCGCCGATCACCTCGATCCGTTCGACCGAGGCGAGGTCGATCAGCGACAGCGTCCGCGAGCTGTCGCGCAAGGGCGTGTTGCGTGGCACGCCATCCACCATCACCAGAAGGCTGCGGCCCCGGAAGGTCTCGGACGCGCCCGAAAGCGTCTGATTGCCAAAGCTGAAGCCCGGCACCAGCCGCGCCAGCAGGCTGGTTGCGTCACCGCCCTGTTCGATCTGGGTGGTGATTTCGTCTTCGCCGATCACCTGCACTGCTCCGGGGATCGCAGAAACCGGGCGTTCGCTGCGATTGGCGGTGACGACGATGGTGCCGAGAAAGACCGGCTCCTCTGTTTGCGCCCGGGCGGGCGGGGCAATCGTGATCAGGCAGGTGGTCAGCAAAAGCCCGGCAAGGCCGGTCCGCTGGCGACAGCGGGCAAGGGCACGGGGCGAACATGTGGTCGGCATGGCGGCAAATCCCTTCAGGAGGCAGGGGAAGATCGGGGGTATGCGATCAGGGTTAGACATTGCTGACGAAAATAGTAAGTTTAGCTTGTCCCGCCTCAGGATTTGTCTGGACCCATGTTCCATCCATCTGGATTTTCACGACAGAGTGCTGCGCCACCCGGGTCTTCACCAGGGGCGGGCGGGGCCATGCACGCTTCCGGGGCAGGGGGGCAGCTATGGGCAGCCGACCGGCTGACACGACGACATTTCGCGCGGCCGCGCTTTCGGACGGCGCTGCGGGTGGCGGCCGGGCTCTGGGGCAGGCTGATCGAGGCCAGGGCGGTGGTGCGTCAGGCAGCCACGGAGGATGGGCATTTCCAGGCCATCGAGATCGGCGACGTGCTGCTTTCGACGCTGGATCTGGGCGGCGGCGAGCAGAGCTGGCATTTCACCCCGACCCCGGGATCTGCCGGGCGGGTGCTGCTGCTGTTGCGCCTGATCCGGGGCGGCTGGCTGCAGGAAGGCGACGGGCCACGGGTCTGGCTCCCGGCGGGACAGATCGCGCTTCTGACCCCCGCAGGCCCGTTTGATCTCGGGCTGCCGGATGGCGGGCGCTGTGATCTGGGGCTGATCGAAAGCGATGCGGCCCCTGGCCCGGGCGTGCGGGTGCTGGCGGGCACCATGCCCTCGGTCAATCATCTCGCCTTTGTCGCGGGGTACCTTCTGCGCTGCGCCCCCCATCCGGAAGGCCGCAGCCAGGAGCTGAAACAGATGCTGTTTCGCGCGCTGGATCATGTGCTCAGCGATCTGGGCGGCAAGAACAATGGCAGCGCCGAAACCCCGTTCGAGCGGTTCAAATTCCTGATCGGCGCCAATCTGGGCCGGGCGGATCTGTCGCTGGAAGAGGTGGCGGCGGCGATGGAGCTCAGCCCGCGCCAGCTCCAGCGCTTTTTGCAAAGTCATGGAACCAGCTTCCGCGCCCATCTTTTGCTGCGGCGCCTGCATCACGCTCATGATCTGATCGAGGCCGCGGGCCAGGCAAAGCTGCGGATCGCCGACCTTGCCTGGCGCTGTGGTTTTCGCGATCCGAACTACTTTTCACGGGCCTATGCGAAACACTGGAAAGTGCCGCCCAGCCGGGATTAGGCGCCTCAGACGGCCAGCAGCTCGACCGCGACCCCCTGGCCGACGCCGATGCAAAGCGTGGCAAGCGCCGAGGTACCGCCCGTTTCTGCAAGCCGTCTTGCCGCGTTTGCGACGATGCGGGCGCCCGACATGCCAAGCGGATGCCCCATGCTGATGCCGCCGCCTTTGGCGTTGACGCGCGGATCAGCATCGCTGAGCCCCCAGGCCCGGGTACAGGCCAGAACCTGGGCGGCAAAGGCCTCGTTCAGCTCGATCACATCCTGATCGGCGGGCGGCTTTGCGCCCCGTGCGACCAGGCGCTCTGTCGCCGCAATCGGGCCGATTCCCATGATCCGGGGCGCAACCCCGGCCGAGGCGGCGCGCCCGATCCGCGCCAGAGGCGTCAGGCCAAGCGCGCTGACGCCTTTGGCCGAGGCCAGCAGCACTGCCGCCGCGCCGTCATTCACCCCCGCCGCATTGCCTGCGGTCACCGTGCCGCCGTCGCGAAACGGTGCCGGTAGGGCAGCGAGCTTTTCAATCGAGGTCGCGCGGGGATGTTCGTCGGCACTGACCACGGTGTCACTTTTGCGGCCCCGGATCGTCACCGGAAGGATATCCGCCGCATGCCAGGCGGCATCATAGCGGGTCTGCGACGACAAAGCGTAAATGTCCTGATCCTCGCGCGAGATGCCGTAGTCTTCCGCGACATTCTCGGCGGTCTCGGGCATCGACTCGATCCCGAACTCCTTTGCGATCCGCTTATTGACGAAGCGCCAGCCGATGGTCGTGTCATAGATCTCGGCCTGGCGGGCAAAGGCCGCATCCGCCTTGGGCATCACGAAAGGCGCCCGGCTCATCGATTCCACACCGCCCGCGATGATCACATCGGCCCCGTCCCGGATCGCCCGTGCCCCCGCAATCACCGCATCCATCCCCGAGGCACAAAGCCGGTTCACCGTCAGCCCCGGAACGGAAACATCCAGTCCTGACAACAGAACCGCCATCCGCGCGACATTGCGATTGTCCTCGCCCGCCTGGTTGGCGCAGCCAAAGAGCACCTCATCCGGGGTCAGGCCCGGATACCGCGCCAGCAGACCGTCGATCACCTGCGCCGCCATATCATCAGGCCGCACCAGGGCCAGCGCGCCACCATAGCGCCCGATCGGCGTGCGGCGCATCGCGCAAAGAAAGACGTCATTCATCGGGAGGCTCCGGTTTCACAGAAAAGTGGCCGTTCAGGATTTCGCGGGCTGGCGCAGCTGGAAGCGCTGGATCTTGCCGGTCTGGGTCTTGGGCAATGCGCCGGTAAAAACCACGCGGCGCGGGTATTTATAGGGGGCGATGACCTTTTTCACATGGTCCTGCAGCGCCCTGATCATCAGCGCATCACCCTCATGCCCCGGAACGAGGATCACATGCGCCTCGACAATCTGGCCACGATCCGCGTCAGGTGCGCCGATCACCGCGCATTCCTGTACCGCCGGATGCGAAAGCAGCGCCGCCTCGACCTCGGGCCCGGCGATATTGTAGCCGGCCGAGAGGATGATGTCGTCGGTGCGGGCGGCAAAGTGGAAATAGCCCTCTTCATCCTGCCAGAACGTGTCGCCGGTCAGGTTCCAGCCATCCCGGACATAGACCTCCTGGCGCGGGTCATCCATGTAGCGGCAGCCTGTCGGGCCGCGCACCGCAAGGCGCCCGGTCTGGCCGCGCGGTTTCTCGTTCATGTCTTCGTCGACGATCTTCGCCTCATAGCCGGTGACGGGCTTGCCGGTGCAGCCGGGGCGGTGATCGTCAAAGCGGTTGGTGATGAAGATATGCAGCATCTCGGTCGCGCCAATGCCGTCAAGCATCGGCTTGCCGGTCTTAGCCTGCCATTCCTCATAGACCGGCGCCGGCAGGGTCTCGCCCGCCGAAACCGCCGCGCGCAGCGAGGAAAGATCCGCCCCCTGATCCATCGCGGTCAGCATCACGCGATAGGCGGTCGGCGCGGTAAAGCAGACGGTGGCGCGGTGTTCTTCGATCATGCCGATCATATTGGGCGGGCTGGCCTGTTCCAAAAGCGCCGCTGTCGCTCCAAAGCGCAGCGGAAAGACCGCGAGGCCCCCCAGCCCGAAGGTAAAGGCCAGAGGCGGGCTGCCGATGAAGATATCATCGGGCGTGACGTTGAGGATTTCCTTCGCATAGCCATCCGCGATGATCAGCAGATCGCGGTGGAAATGCATCGTCGCCTTCGCATCCCCGGTGGTCCCCGAGGTAAAGCCCAAAAGCGCCACATCATCGCGACCGGTCTGCACCGCGTCAAATCGGACGGGTTTTTTCAGGGCGATACGGTCAAGTTCGGCATCATGATTGGCGGTGCCGTCAAAGCCGATCACAGTCGTAAGAAAGGCACTGCCATTCTTGCAATGGATCAGATCCTCCATCAGCCGCGTATCGCAAAGCGCATGGCTGATCTCGGCCTTATCGATCACCTTTGCCAGCTCGCCCGAGCGCAGCATCGGCATGGTGTTGACCACGACCGCCCCCGCCTTGGTTGCCGCAAGCCAGCAGGCCACCATCGCCGGATTATTGGCAGACCGGATCAGCACCCGGTTGCCGGGCTTCAGACCATAATCCTCGACCAGGGCATGGGCGATGCGGTTGGTCCAGTCGGTCAGTTCCTTATAGGTGCGGCTGCGGCCATTGCCGATCAGCGCAATATGGTCACCAAAGCCCTTTTCGACCATGCGGCTGGTCAGCTCGACCCCCACATTCAGCCATTCGGGATAGTCAAAACCCGTCAGATCCAGCCCCGGCCAGGTCTCTGTGGCGGGCAGGCGGTCGCGGGTGAAAGTGTCCAGATGGCCCGTTGGTCCCATCATGAGGTTAGCTCCCTGTTGGCCCCGCCGATGTCTGGTCGCTGTCTTGTCGCAGCTTGCGGGGGATGTTCTGTCTTATGTCAGGCCGGGATCACGGCCGTGGCCTCGATCTCGACCTTGGCGCGGTCTTCCATCAGGGCGATGACCTGGACCACGGCCATGGCGGGGTAGTGGCGGCCGATGATATCTTTATAATGCGCGCCAAGACGCTTAAGCCCGCCGAGATATTCGTCTTTGGTGGTGATATACCAGGTCAGCCGCACCAGATGTTCGGGCCTGGCGCCGGCCTCGGCCAGCACCGCGACGATATTGCGCAGGGTCTGCGCCGTCTGATCGACGAAATCATCGCTTTCGAATTCGCATTGCGCATTCCAGCCGACCAGCCCGCCGGTCACGACGATCCGGCCCTCGGCGGCCATGCCATTCGCATAGCCTTTTGCGGGTTTCCAGCCTTCGGGATGCAGGGTCTGAATGCTCATGGTTTCTCCTGAAATGCTATGATCCGGGCCCGGACATCCTCCGGCCAGGGATGGGATTGCCCCGATCCGTCAACATAGACCAGCGTCAGACCAGCGGTCAGACGGTGGCTGCCCGCGCCGTTCTCATCGGAATGATGCGCCTCGATATGGCAGGTGATCGAGGCGCGGCCGATCCGTATGACCGTCAGCTGCCAGTCCAGCACCTCACCGAGGCGCGAGGGCGCATGGAATTCTGCTGTTACCTGGGCCAGCGGCACACCATTGCCGCCGGCCATCATCACCTCATAGGGCAGACCCGCCACCTCCCGGAAAAAGTTCTCGGCAACCGAATTCGTCATCTCGAAATAGCGCGGATAGAAGACGATCCCCGCCGGGTCGCAATGGTTGAACTCTATCCGGATGGGGCGGTGCCAGATCATTTCACGGGCCTCATTCGTTGGCTTCGGGCGGCAGGAAATCAACCGCATGTTCAGCCGAAACACGGACGACCTCTTCCACATCGGTCATGTTGTGCAACTGCTCGAACAAAGCGCGCAGATCTCCGGCAGGCGAGACCCAGAACAAAGCGCGCGACGGCACATCGCCCTTGTTGAAATAGCCATGCGGCACGCCTCTGGGCATCTTCACCAGATCGCCGGGCCGCGCCACCGACCAGACACCATCGAGTTTCACATGCAGCTCGCCCTCCTGGACCAGAATGAATTCATCCTGGGTCGGGTGGATATGCACCGGCACAAACTGGCCCGGTTCGGAATTGGTCTCGAAGGAAAAAGTGCTGCCGCAATCGGCTTTCGGGAAATAGCGCTGGCCCAGAATATTCCATTCCACGCCTTCGATGCCCGTACCCAGCCGGGTGATGCCGCCGTCAAGTGCTTTGGTCATTGCCGTATTTCCCTGTTGTTGATGGTTGTCCTGAAATCCTGTCACAGAAGGCTGCGCGCAATCACCACGCGCTGCACATCCGAAGCGCCCTCATAGATCCGGAGCGCGCGGATATCGCGGTAAAGCTCCTCGACCTTCATGCCGCTGCGTACCCCGTCACCGCCATGCAGCTGCAGCGCCGCGTCAATCACCTCCTGGGCGGCCTCGGTCGCGTAAAGTTTCGCCATCGCAGCCTCGCGGCTGACCCGGGCGGCGCCCTGATCTTTGGTCCAGGCGGCCCGGTAGACCAGCAAAGCCGCCGCATCGATCTTCAGCGCCATATCGGCCAGATGCCCCTGCACCAACTGCAGGGAAGACAGCGGTTCACCCTGGATCCGGCGGCTCTGCGTGCGGCTCAGCGCCTCATCCAGCGCGCGCCGTGCCATGCCCAAAGCCGCCGCCCCCACGGTCGAACGGAACACATCCAGCACCGACATGGCCAGTTTGAACCCGGTCCCCGCCGTGCCGATCAGCGCAGAATCGGGCAGGAACACCTGATCCAGTTTCAGCCGCGCCAGAGGATGCGGCGCCATCACCGTGATCCGTTCCGCGATTTCCAGCCCCGCCACATCGGCCGGCATCAGAAAGGCTGAAAGCCCGCGTGCCCCCGGTGCCTCGCCGCTGCGGGCAAAGATCACATAAAGATCCGCGATGCCCCCGTTCGAGATATAGGTCTTCTCACCAGAAAGCCGCCAGCCGCCCCCGACCTTTTCGGCCATGGTGGTGCTGTTGGCCACATCCGACCCCGATCCCGGTTCCGTCAGCGCAAAGGCTGAAATCGCCCGACCTTCCCGCGTCTTTTTCAGCCAGAGCCGCTGCTCGGGCGTGCCGAACAGCGAGACCGCTCCCATGCCAAGTCCCTGCATGGCAAAGGCAAAATCCGCCAGCGCATCATGGCGCGAAAGCGTCTCGCGGATCAGACACAGGCTCCTGACATCAAGCGTCTCGCCCGCATCGGCGCCTGAATGCCGCAGAAAACCCGCCGCCCCCAGATCCCGCACCAGGCCTTTGCAGGCGGCATCGACATCACTGTGATCCACCGGCAGATGCCCGGCGGCCCATTCCTCCAGCGCCGCTGACAACTCACGGTGACGCGTCTCAAAGAAGGGCCAATCCAGAAAACTGCGGTCGTTCATTTCATCTGTCCAAAAATATCCTGCGGGGGTCCGGGGGTGCAAAACCCCCGGTCATCGGCCAGGATCCCAAAGCTCAGTCGCCCTGGAATACGGGTTTTTCTTTCGCGACAAAGGCGTGGTAGGCGCGTTCAAAGTCCCGGGTCTGCATGCAGATCGCCTGGGCCTGGGCCTCTGCCTCGATGGCCTGTTCCAGCCCCATATTCCATTCCTGGTTCAGCTGGGTCTTGGTGATGCCATGCGCAAAAACCGGCCCTGATGCGATGCGTTTGGCGAGTTTCAGAGCCTCCGCCTCCAGCGCCTCTGCCGGATGGACCCCGTTCCAGAACCCCCAGGCCGCACCTTCCTCAGCCGACATCACCCGTCCGGTATATAAAAGCTCAGCCGCGCGGCCCTGACCGATGATCCGGGGCAGCATGGCGCAGGCGCCCATATCGCAGCCCGCGAGGCCTACCCGGGTGAACAGAAACGCGCATTTCGCCTCGGGCGTCGCCAGCCGCAGATCCGAGGCCATGGCGATGATCGCACCGGCGCCGACGCAGATCCCGTCCACCGCCGAAATGATCGGCTTGCCGCAGCCGATCATCGCCTTGACCAGATCCCCGGTCATGCGGGTAAAGGCCAGAAGATCCTTCATATCCATGCCGACCAGCGGGCCGATAATGTCATGCACATCGCCGCCCGAACAGAAATTGCCGCCATTCGGGGCAAAGACCACCACATCCACATCTGTCGCATAGACCAGCGCCCGGAATGTGTCGCGCAGCTCAGCATAGCTCTCAAAGGTCAGCGGGTTCTTGCGGTCCGGCCGGTTCAGCCGCAGCGTCGCGATCCGGTCCTTCACCTCCCAGAGGAAATGTTCCGGTTGCAGCCCGGCCAGTTCGGTCCTCGTGAGATTGCTCATTTCTTCATCGCCTTCTTCAGAATTTCCGTCAGAACATCGACATCCGCATCGTCGAGCCCGGCAAAGATCTTCGCCACCTCTGCCTCATGCCCCGAGGCGAGGGCTTCGAACTGGCTCAGCCCTTCGGGCGTCAACCCGACATAGACCGTGCGGCGGTCGGTCTCGGACGGGCGGCGCGCGACCAGCCCGTCTTTCTCCAGCCGGTCTACCACGGTCGTCGCATTGCCGTTCGAGACCAGCAAAAGCCGGCTCAGCTCGCTCATGGTGCAGCCTTCGCGCCGCCGGTAAAGCGCGGCCAGCACGTCAAAGCGCGGCAATGTCGTGTCATGCGTCAGCCGCAGGAATTCGCGCAGACCGGCTTCAGAACTGCGCGTCACCGCCAGCATCCGGATCCAGAGTTTTAGCCTGCGTTTGGAACCCTCACTCACACCTCGCCTCCTGCAATGGCCAATGCCTGACCATTGATGCCCTCACTGCCCACACCGCACAACCACAGCGCGGCAGAGGTCACTTCGGCGGGCTGGATCAGGCGCAGTTGCGGATTGGTGGCAGCAAGTGTCCTGCGCGCATCATCCGCATTCATCCCGGTCTTTTCGACGATATTCGCGACCGAACGGTCGGTCATCTCGGTATCAAGAAAGCCCGGGCAAAGCGCATTCACCGTGACCGGTTTCTTCGCGACTTCCAGCGCCAGGCTTTTGACCATGCCGACCACGCCATGTTTCGCCGCCGCATAGGGTGCGACATAGGCATAGCCTTTCAGCCCGGCGGTCGAGGCGACCGCAATCAGCCGCCCCCAGCCGTCGAACTGCGACAGCGCCTCGCGGAAGGTCAGGAAAACCCCGGTGAGATTGACCGCAAGCATCGCGTTCCAGTCTGCCAGCGAGGTCTTCGCCAGAGGCGCCGAGGCTGCGGCCCCGGCATTGGCGATCACAATGTCGCAGCGCCCGGCCTCGGTGAACAGGCGTTTCACCTCCGCCTCATCCGTCACATCGGCCTGCAAGGCCTGCGCGCCAATCGGCCCGGCCACCGCCTGCAAAGGCGCGAGACGGCGCCCGCAGATCACCACTTCGGCGCCCCGGGCGGCAAAGCCCCGGGCGAGATCGGCCCCGACGCCGGTGCCTCCGCCGGTGATCAGTACGCGCTTGCCTGCAAGTTCCGTCATGCCCTTATCGCCTCTTGCTGGCGCTGATGCAGCCGGGTCAGGGTCACCTGGCCATGGCGGTATGGGGCAGGCCATTCGGCATGGGTCTCGCCCTGGTCAATCGCGGCATGCAGCGTCCAGTTGGCATCGGCCAGATGCATCCGTCCGATCATCACCAGATCGGCGCGGCCTGCCATCAGGATGCCATTTGCCTGATCCCAGTCGGTGATATTGCCGACCGCCATGGTCGAAAGCCCCGCCTCGTTGCGGATGCGGTCGGAAAACGGCGTCTGGAACATGCGGCCATAAATCGGGCGCTCGGCCGGGTCGGTCTGCCCGGATGAGACGTCGATGATATCGGCGCCCACCGCGCTGAACTGGCGCGCGATCTCCACCGCCTCTTCCGGGGTCACGCCGCCTTCGATCCAGTCATGCGCCGAGATCCGCACCGACATCGGCTTTTCCTCGGGCCAGACCGCTCGCATGGCGCGGAAGACTTCCAGAGGATAGCGCAGGCGGTTTTCCAGGCTGCCGCCATATTCGTCGCTCCGCCGGTTGGTGACCGGGCTGATGAAGGAAGCCAGAAGATAGCCATGCGCCGCATGCATCTCGATCATATCGGCGCCGGCGCGCTGGGCCATTTCGGCGCCCGCGACGAATTCGGCTTTCACCGCCGCCAGATCGGCCTTGTCCATCTCTTTCGGCACCGCAAGGTCGGGCTTGTAAGCGATGGGCGAGGCCGAGATCACCGGCCAGTTGCCGGTCTTGAGCGGCGCGTCGATACCACCATCCCAGGGAACACAGGTCGAGGCCTTGCGCCCGGCATGGCCGATCTGGATGCAGAGCTTCGCCGTGGTCTCGGCATGGATGAAATCCGCGAGCCGCTTCCAGGCTGCCTCATGTTCCGGCGCGTAAAGACCGGGACAGCCAGGCGTGATGCGGCCAGTGGCCGAGACACAGGCCATTTCGGTATAGATCAGCGCGGCACCGCCCTTGGCGCGTTCCGCGTAATGGATCAGGTGCCAGTCGGTCGGGCAGCCATCAACCGCCTTATATTGCGCCATCGGCGACATCACGATGCGGTTCTTCAGCTGCATATCCCGCAGCTTATAGGGCGCGAACATCGGGCGGCTGCCCTTCTGGCCACCTGCCTGCGCCTGGAACCAGTCTTCCGCGCTGGCAAGCCATTCCGGGTCGCGCAGCCGCAGGTTTTCATGGCTGATCCGCTGGCTGCGTGTCAGCAGCGAATAGGCGAACTGGGGCGAGGGCATATCGAGGTAACGCTCGACCTGTTCGAACCATTCAAGGCTGTTGCGCGCCGCCGATTGCAGGCGCAGCACCTCGACCCGGCGCTCTTCCTGATAGCGTTCAAACGCGGCCTGCATATCCGGCTCGGAATGCAGATATTCGGCCAGCGCAATCGCGGAATCAAAGGCCAGGCGCGTGCCCGAGCCGATCGAGAAATGCCCGGTTGCCGCCGCATCGCCCATCAGCACGACATTCTCATGATACCACTTGTCGCAGATCACGCGGGGGAATTGCGACCAGACCGCCGAGCCGCGCAGATGCGCCGCGTTCGAGATCAGCTCATGCCCGCCGAGATGCGCCTCGAAAATCTGGCGGCAGGTCTCGACGATTTCTTCTTTCGACATCGTGGCGAAACCGAATTTCTCCCATGTCTCGGGGAGGGTTTCGACGATGAAAGTCGCGGTGTTGTTGTCGAACTGGTAGACATGCGCCCAGACCCAGCCGTGCTTTGTTTTCTCGAAGATAAAGGTAAAGGCGTCGTCGAATTTCTGATGGGTGCCAAGCCAGATGAACTTGCATTTGCGCAGGTCGATATCGGGCTGGAAGACGTCTTTATATTCGGTGCGTACGATGCTGTTGATGCCATCGCAGCCGACGACAAGATCGTAATCCCGGCGATACTCTTCGGCAGATTTGAAGATGGTCTCGAATTGCAGATTGACGCCCAGTTCACGCGCACGGTTCTGCAGAAGGATCAGCATCGCCTTACGCCCGATCCCGGCGAAACCATGCCCGCCGGAAACCGTGCGGACCCCGTCATGCACGACCGCAATATCATCCCAATAGGCGAAATCGGCGCGGATCGCCTCGGTCGAGACCGGATCGTTCTTCTGCATCCGGCCAAGCGCGTCATCCGAGAGCACCACGCCCCAGCCGAATGTGTCATTGGCCTTGTTGCGTTCAAGCACCGTGACGTCATGGGACGGGTCGCGCAGCTTCATCGAAATGGCGAAATAAAGGCCCGCCGGACCCGCCCCGAGGCAAAGGATCTTCATAGCCGGAACTCCCTGATTTGCGCCGATCCTTGCGGCTTTCAGAATAAATTTCAAGTTTAAAATTTTTCGACTTGAATATTCATCGTGAGAGGGCATTCTGCCATCATGGAACATCTGATCGAGAGTGATGAGGGCGGCTGGACAAAGCTGATCCTGAACCGGCCTGCGGCAAAAAACGCGCTGAATACGGGGCTTCTGGCGGATCTGGCGGCGGTGCTGAACCGGCTCGCAGGGGATCCCGGCTGCCGCGCGGTGCTGCTGCAAGGTGCCGAGGGAAACTTTGCCGCAGGCGCAGATATTGCAGAGATAGAGACGAAATCCAGCGCCGAGGCGGCGCTGGATCCGCGCAAGACCCATTGGGCGGCGATCCGCGCCTTTCCCAAACCGCTGGTGGCGGCGGTCGAGGGTTTCGCGCTTGGCGGCGGGCTGGAACTGGCGCTGATGGCAGATCTTTTGCTGGTCGGTGATACCGCGCGGCTCGGCCTGCCGGAAAGCAATCTCGGCATCATTCCCGGTGCAGGGGGCGGGCAGCGTCTCCTTGCCCGGGTCGGCCCGGCGCGGGCGGCGCGGCTGGTGCTGACCGGGGAAATTATCGATGCGGATACGGCTTTCGCCTGGGGGCTGTCCTCGCATCGCGTGGGCGATGCCCTGGCCGAGGGTGCCACGCTGGCCGCGCGTCTTGCGCTGCGCGCGCCGCTGGCACTGGCGGCGGCAAAGGCCGCCTTGGTCGAAGGCGCCGAGGCCCCGCTTGCTCTGACCGCAGAGCGGGCCGCATTCGAGACGCTTCTGGACAGCCAGGACAAGGCCGAGGGCATCCGCGCCTTCCGCGAAAAGCGTAAACCCGTCTATCAGGGGAATTGAGATGGCAACGGTTGCGGTGATTGGCCTTGGCACGATGGGGCTGGGGATTGCGCAGACCTATGCGGCGGCAGGGTTTGACGTGCTCGCCACCGATGCGCATGAGCTTGCCCGCGACAATGCGGTCGAACGCCTGACGGGCGCGCTCGTGCCCCGGGTCGAGGCTGGCAAGCTGACGCCGGAGGCTCGCGATGCGCTGCTGTCGCGCTTTCATGTCGTGCCGGATGCCGGGGCGATGGGGGCCGCAGACCTCGCCATCGAGGCGGTGGTCGAACGGCTTGAGGTCAAGACCGCGATCTTCACCGCGCTTGAGGCGGTTATGGCCCCGGACGCAGTGCTGGCGACGAATACCTCCTCGCTGTCGGTTGCTGCGATGGCCGAGGGGCTACGTAACCCGGGGCGCCTTCTGGGCCTGCATTTTTTTAACCCCGCGCCGGTGATGAAGCTGGTGGAGCTGGTCGCGCATGACGGATCTGCGCCAGAGGCGCTTGCCCGTGCCCGTAATCTGACCGAGGCTGCGGGCAAGACCGTGATCGCGTGCCCGGATCGCCCGGGTTTCATCGTCAACCGTTGCGCGCGGCCTTTCTATGGCGAGGCACTGGCGCTGCTGGAAGAGGGTCGCAGCGCAAGCGAGATCGACGCCGCGATGCTGGCGGCGGGCTACCGGCTGGGGCCGTTCGGGCTGATCGATCTGGTCGGTGCCGATATCAACCTTGCCGCGACCGAAAGCCTGGCGCGTGCGATGGCAAACAATCCGCGCTACCACGTCTTTGACGCGCTGAAAGCCCAGGTCTCAAGCGGCAATCTGGGGCGCAAGACGGGCAAGGGTTTTCTCTTCCCTGACCGCCCCGAAACGCCGCCTGCCGATGCGGCAGCGATCGTGCTCAGGATCGAGGCCACGCTGGTGAATGAAGCCGCCTGGCTCCTCGCGGAAGGTGGCACGACCCGGGACGGCATTGATACGGCGGTGAAGCTTGGGCTGAATTTCCCGCGCGGCCCGTTTGCGATGCTGGAGGCCCAGGGCCCGGCGCGCATTCGCGAGGTGCTTGCCGGGCTGGAATACGCTGCACCGCCCGCGCTGAAAAGGCGCTATCTGCCTGCGCCGGGTCTGTAAGTCGGGGTACATGCGAACAAAAGGGCCGGGAGATCATCCCGGCCATTTGCGTTACAGAAAGCTCTCGATCGTCTGGATCGCGCCGTCGAGATCCTTGCCTTCTTCATCCTTCAGCGCGGCCTCACGCAGACGCCGCGCCCAGTCGGCGGCATCCTCGCGATCCGCCACCAGATCAATCGCCGCCATCACGCGGTCGAATTTCGACAGGCCCCGCGCATGGGTGTCGGAATAGCCCTTGATCAGACGGCGGCAGCGGATCAGCTCGACCGCGAGTGCATAGTTGCGGTCGACCTCGGCCATCGCACGGGTCAGCCAGGCTTCGAGATGCGCCACTTCCTGTGCGTGGCGGAGCGTGCGGCGACGCCAGAATTTCATCCCGCCCAGCACATAAAGCATCGCATAGCCGCGAAAGCTGTCGGTGCGGATGCGTCGCCCATGACCAAACCAGCGATTGAGCCGCGCCATGGATTTCGGATTGGCCTCGACCTTCGCCCCCCATTTGCGGGGCAACATGCCGGCGATTTCCTCGGCGCGGGGATGCATGAATTCGGTCAGCTGCATCAATTGCTGATCTTTCGCGCCCATCTCGCCCCGGATCCGCTGAAAACGGCTGCCGCGGGTTTTCAGATCGGCGACCCGGATCACATCATCATAACACATTGCATTGGAGATATATTTCGCCGCCTGGACCGATAGATCCCAGGGGGCCTGGTCCCGCGCCAGCACCGTCGCCAGCCGGTCGAGATAGTCGGCGCCATAGGCTATGTCCTGAAACCCGACCACCTTGCGCAGCCCGTGTTCCGCCATTTCAGCGACCGGGGCGGGCATTGCGCTGACCCGGGTCATCAGTTTCTCCCAGGCCGCCATCAGCTTTGCCGGGCCGCGCACGGGGGTATCCGGGCTGACGGGCGCGGGTTCGTTCTTGCCGATATCACCCTGCAGCGCGGCGTCATAACCTGCGCCAAAGGCACGAATACTGGCCTCGATCCCCTTGCCGCCGGACTGGCGGATCGCCTCTTCAAAAGCTTCGCGCGGGAAAGGGAGAGCGCCCGAGGCCGCCAGTGCCCCGAACAGCGTCGAGGAAATGATCGAGCCGTTTTTTACCGCCACCGCCTCATAATCGGCGGCGAGCAGGCGTTTCGCGGTCTGGATCGCGGCCTCGCGCACGGCCTCGGGGTCGGCGACACCGTCGCCCGGCACCATCTTTTCGGACACCGCCAGATTGCGATGGGTCGAGGCGATCAGCGTGGTGCGGTCCGGCGTGACAAAGCCGCGAATGATGGCGCGCCCGGCTTCCATCCATTCGGCGGCGATCATCACATCGACATCACCCGCCGCCGGCATCAGCGAGAAAACCGGCTGGCCGCCCTCCATCGGGGCCATTTCGACATAGTAGATCGTGGCGCCGGTGCGCTGCGACACGCCCGCGACCGAGGTCGCCTGGGCCGCAAAGCCCTGCGCGCGGGCGACATCCTCGATCCAGCCGGTGAGCACGCCGCCGCCCTGGCCGCCGACGGCATAGATCGCGACCTTGATGATGGATGTCAGCTTTTCATCGGGCTGGCGTGGGGGGATGACCTCGTGCAGGCTCATGCCGGGAACTCCAGCCTGCGGGCCGCGCGACGACGGGCAAGCCATCCGATCAGGCGGGCACTGAGACCGGCCCGCCATTTCTCGAACCCGGTCGGGTTATGGACCACATCGGCGCGGTAAAAACTGGGGCAGAGCACCGCCGCATCGGCCACCTCGCCGCAATTGCCACAGCCGACGCAGGTCTGGTCGATCCAGGCCACCGGATCGTCGCGCAGCGGGTCATTTGTATGTTTCAGCCCCAGAGACGGGCAGCCCGACAGTCGCATACAGGCGTGATCACCGGTGCAGACCGCTGCATCCACGCCAAAGCGCGGCGCCTCGACCCGGCGCCCCTCTTTGATCGCCCGGGCTTTCAGCGGGCGCTCGCGGCGCTGCTTGTTCAGCATACATTCTGACGAAGCGACGATGACCTTGGGGCCCTTTTCCGGCGTAGTCAGGGCTTCGGTGATGGTCGCTTTCAGCTTTGGCACATCATAGGTGTGATCGATCTGGCGCACCCATTTCACACCGATCCCCTTCACCGCCTGCGAGATCGGGTTGTTGGTTGCCTTGGTGTCGTTTGCCGCGCGCGAAGACATCACATCCTGGCCGCCGGTCGCCGCCGAATAATAGTTGTCGACCACCACAACGAGGCCGTCAGATTTGTTGAACACCATATTGCCGATCGAGCTGTTCAGCCCGTTATGCCAGAACCCGCCATCGCCGATGATCGAGATCGGCCGCCGCTCGCCGCCGCCGTCAAAGGCCGCATTGGCCGCCGGGCCAAGCCCGTAACCCATCGTGGCGCCGCCGACGTAAAAGGGCGGCATCGAACCAAAGAGATGGCAGCCGATATCGGCGGTGATCTGATGTTTGCCGCGTTCCTGCTGCACCATTTTCAGCGCGGCAAAAATGGGTCGTTCTGGGCAGCCGGTGCAGAATCCCGGCGGGCGCATCGGCACGACTTTGGTCAGATCGGGCAGCTGCGGCTTGTCTTCATTCGGCGCGCGCACCGTTGCCGGCAGCATTCCAGGCGCCGCGATTTTCAGGAACGCCGTCAGGCTGTCGAGCATGACCTGGCCGGTATATTCGCCCCCCATCGGCAGGATGCCCTTACCATGGAGTTTGACCGATGACCCGGCGCGATAGAGATAGGTCGAAAGCTGCTGTTCGATGAATTCCGGATGGCCCTCTTCGACGACCAGCACATTCTCTTTGCCTTCGCAGAAACCCAGAAATTCCGACGAAACCAGCGGATAGGCCACGTTCAGGCAATAAATCGGCACTTCGGTATTGCCGTAAAGATCGGCGAGGCCCATGCGCTGCAAGGCCCGGATCACGCCATTATACATGCCGCCCTGGACGATCAGCCCGGTCTTGCCCCCCTTGGGGCCGAAGAATTCGTTCAGCTTGTGGTCGACAATGTATTTCTCGGCGGCGGGCCAGCGATTGTTGATCTTGTCCTGCTCGTGCAGATAGGTGAAGGGCGGCAGCACGACGCGGGTGAAATCGGTCTGCGGGTTCTTCAGCGCGTCTTTCACCGTCAAAGCAGGGCGCCTGTTGTCGCGGCATTCAAACGTGCCGGTGACATGGCAGGACCGGATCCGGACGATCATCATGACGGGCGTATTCGTCGCCTCGGACATGTCGAACCCGTAATGCACCGCATCCACCATCGCCTGGAGGTTCGGGCGCGGGTCCAGGAGCCACATCTGCGATTTCATCGCGAAAGCATGGCTGCGTTCCTGCATGATCGAGGACCCTTCGCCGTAATCCTCGCCCACGATGATCAGCGCGCCGCCATTCACGCCGGAATCCGTCAGGTTCGCCAGCGCATCTGACGCCACATTGACGCCGACCGGCCCTTTGAACGTCACCGCGCCGCGGATCGGATAATGCACCGAGGCCGCCAGCATCGCCGCCGCGCCCGCCTCATTGGCATTGGCCTCGAACCGGACGCCCAGCTCGGCCATCAGCTCTTCGGCATCGGAAAGCACATCCATCATGTGAGAGATCGGCGCGCCCTGATAGCCGCCGACATAGCCGACGCCGGATTCCAAAAGCGCCTTGGTGAGCGCCAGAATCCCTTCGCCCGTAAAGGTCTCGCCCGCGCCTTTGCGCAGGTGTTCGACCTCGGCTTTGAAACTGCGCTCTGCCATGGCTTAAACCTCTTGCTTGCAGATATTGGCCAGCATTTTTTGCAAAGTGCCGACGAAAGCATGCCGCTCGTCATCGGAGATCCCGCGAAACATCCGCTCGGCCGCGAGGGCCATATGCGGCCAGATCCGTTCAAACGCGGCACGGCCGAGATCGGTCGAATAGATCCGCGTGGCGCGGCTGTCATTCGGGTCGGCTTCACGCCGCACGAGCCCTTCGGCCTGAAGCTGGTCGAGCGCGCGTGACAGTGTCGATTGCTCGGTCACGGCGAGTTCCGCCAGCTCGCGGATCAGCGGGCCGTCCATCACGGAAAGCACGCCAAGCGCCCGCATCTTGGCGGTGGTCAGGCCCATATCGGCCATCTCGCTGCGCAAAATGCCGTTATACTGGCCCATCAGCCGGTTCATCAGATAGGGGGGGAAGGAAGACAGCCCGATCTGACCAAGGCGCTGCGCGGGGGCAGGGGGTTCACTGCTCATGCGCCGAGCCTCTTCGCTGCATTATAGCCCGAGCCGCCACCCAGCCCCGGCCCCGGATGGGTCGAGGCGCCGATATGGATCAGCCCGCGCACCGGGCCAGTGCCATTGGTGGCATTGTAAAACGGCCGCCAGATGAAGAACTGATCCACCGCGCAGGAACCGCCATAGGGGTCGCCGCCGACAAGGTTGACGTTCATCCGTTCCAGATCTTTCGGGCTATAGGCGCGGCGTGCCAGAACGAGCCTGTCGAAATCTTTGATATGGCTGGCGAGAATGGCCTGAAGGCGGTCGGCGAAAGCCTCGCGCGCCTCGTCCCAGTCGCGGGCCTGGATCTCGCCCGCGGCGTCGCCTTTGATCTCGGTCGGTGCATCGGGAATCTGCATCCAGATCACGGCCTTGCCTTCCGGGCAGCGCGTGGGGTCCAGTCGCGAGGGCTGACCGACGCAGATCGTCGGCCTGGCCGGAAAGAGTCCACGTTCGGCCTCGTTAGACGATTTCGACACCGCATCGACGCTTTCCGCCAGATGGATCAGCGCCACCTGATCAAGGCCGGGCGTCTTCCATTCCGGCACTCCGTCCAGCGCGAAATGCAGCTGGAAATCGCCGCGCCCATGGCGGAAGCGTTTCAGCGCGACCTTCTCTTCGGGCAGGTTCACGTCTTTGAGCAAGCGGTTGTAAAGCTGCCCCGGCGCGACCGAAGCCAGTACCGATTTCGCCCGGATCGTGACGCCATCCTTCAGCCGGACGCCGGTCACCCGGCCCTTTTCCACTGTGATTTCATCAACATCGGCATTGCAGCGCACCTCGCCGCCATTGGCTTCGATCAACGAGACGAAAGCTTTCGCCGCCTGGCCTGCGCCGCCCTTCGAGATCGGCGCGCCAGCGGCCTCCAGCGCGAAGGCGATCACGCGCCCCATGGCGCCGGAATAGGCATTCTCGACCGTCAGACCGCAATGCAGCGCCCAGGGCGCAAACAGCGCACGGGTGTCTTCCGATCTGAAAGTCGTCTCAAGCCAGCCGCGCATCGGGTCGAGCTGCTGGCCCATCCAGCCCGCGAGGCCCCGAAGCCCGCGTTTGCGGGTCTCTTTCAGCAGCACTTTCAGCGTGGCCCAGGACCAGAGTGGCTGACCCAGGATCGCGAACATGAAAGGCGCATCCGCCGCCAGCCGGTCGACCTCGGCGGCAAAGGCATCGCCGTCACCGGGCGCGGCCGCGTTCAGCGTTGCGATATTTTCTGCCCGATTGGTCGAGAGCACCAGCGCCCGCCCGTCCGGTCGCAAAACTGCGGTCGGATGCGGCGTATGGCAATAGTCAAACCCGTGTTTCGCCAGATGTGGCCCAAGCGCCGCCCCGGCCGGGCTGGTCATGAAAAGAACGAATGTGGCCGCCATCGGATCATGCAGGAAACCGGGATGCAGCTCGGTCGTGCGCAGGCAACCACCCGCAACCTCCTCGCGTTCCAGCACCAGGACCTTGCGGCCCTTCAGTGCCAGCAGACTGGCGGCAACCAGCCCGTTGATTCCGGATCCGATAATGATGTGGTCGACAGCGGCCATAGGGTTCAGCTTCCCGCAACGAGCGCCAGCGCGCGGATCGGCGAGCCGGTGCCCTGTTTGATTTTCAGAGGGGCCGCAATCAGGATCGCGCCCTTCGCAGGCAACTTGTCGAGATTGACCAGCGAGGCAAGGCCAAAGCGGTTATTGGCATGGAGCAGATTATGCGCGGGATAGGGCGGCGTCATGCCACCGGCGCAGCCCGCATCGGTGCCGATACACTGGCTGCCCCAGCCGACAATGCCTTTGTCGATCAGATATTGCACCACTTCGGCGGTCGGGCCGGGAGTATGGGGGCCGGTCTCATTGGCGTTCAGGAAAAGTGCCTCGTCATGGTTGAACCGATCCCAGTCCGAGCGCAGAACGACCCATTCGCCGGCCCGGATTGCGCCATGCTTTGCCTCCCAGGCCTTCACATGGTCGATGGTCAGCAGGAAGTCCGGATCGGCCGCGCATTCCGCGCTGAAATCCAGCACATTGACCGGCGCGATCAGGCGCTGGACGTTTATTGTGTCGGTATAGCCTTCGGGGTTTTCGCGACCGGTGATCCAGTGATGTGGCACGTCGAAATGGGTGCCGGAATGCTCGCCCAGCTCTAACCAGTTCCAGGCCCAGAAGGGGCCATTCTCGTCATATTCGCTGATCTTGTGGATCTTTACCGGCGGCGTGTCTTTCGCGAATTCCGGTGGAAGTTTCAGAAGCGGCGTTTCCGGCCCGAGCGTCGCGGTCAGGTCAACCACCCTGACCCCACCCGAAGCCAGCAAACCCGCAAGCTGTATCAGCGCATTGGTTGCGGTCATATCCGTTCTCCCTGTCTGACCATCCGGTCTTTGATTGGTGTCCGGCGCGCCACCTGTTTTCCAGGACCATTCCGGCGCGGCGTAACGCTTTTCTCAGCGCCTGTGAGAATCACGCTAGACAGAAATAAATGCGTTTGCAAATATATCTTAAAAAGCAGGGATCAGAAAAATGTCCGACAGCTATGATGCGATCCTGATCGGGGCGGGGCATAACGCCCTTGCCTGTGCATTGCACCTTGCAGCAAAGGGTTGGAAAGTCGGGCTTTTCGAACAGGCCTCTGCCCCGGGTGGCGCGGTGAAGACCGGCGAATATACCCTGCCGGGCTTTCGCCACGACTGGGCGGCAATGAACCTGAACCTCTTCGCTGGATCGGCGTTTTATAAGGATTATGGGCAGGAGCTGGCGCGGCATGGCTGCACGTTCCTGCCGGTGTCAAAGCCCTTTGCCTCGGCTTTTCCGGACGGAACCTGGCTTGGCGTGACCACGGATCGCGCCGAAACCCTCGCGCGGATCAAAGCCGAGGATCCCGCAGATGCCGAGGCCTGGGCAGGGCTGATTGAAAGCTTTCCGCAAACTGCCGAAGCGATTGGCGGCATCCTTTCAATGCCGATGAAATTCAATGCGATTGCATATTTCATGTTTAAAATGCTGCGTCGCAACAAAATCGGCGGCAGTCTGGATATCGCGCAGTTCATGGCCCAGACGCCGCGCCGCTTTCTGACAAAGACCTTCCGTTCGCCAAAGATGCAGGCGCTTCTGGGGGCCTGGGGGCTGCATCTCGATTATGCGCCCGATGTCGCGGGGGGCGGTATTTTTCCCTATCTTGAGGGAATGGTTGCACAAAATTTCGGGATGATGCTGGGTCAGGGCGGTGCAGACACCATCATCCGCGCCATGGTCGCGGCAATTGAGGCGCGCGGCGGGCGGGTCGAATGTGGCGCCAGCGTCAGCCGCATCCTGCATGAGAATGGCAAGGCGAGCGGCATTGAACTGGCCGACGGGCGCCGCATTGCAGCGAAGAAAGCGGTGATTGCCGGCGTCGCGCCGCAGGCTTTGCTGCGGCTGACCGGCGCGACCGAGCCGCGTTTCGACAAGGCGATGACCGATTACGCCTATGCGCCGGGGACGATGATGATCCATCTGGCGATGGACAGCCTGCCCGACTGGGCGGCGGGGGAGGAACTGAAGCGTTTCGCCTATATCCACCTGGCGCCGAGCCTTGATCAGCAGGCGCGGGTCTATCAGCAGGCCCAGGCCGGGCTTTTGCCTGATGAACCGATCCTGGTGGTGGGCCAGCCGACCGGCCAGGATCCGTCGCGCGCGCCGGAGGGCAAGCATATCCTCTGGGTGCAGGTGCGGATGGTGCCGGGCGAGATCAAAGGCGATGCGGCGGGCCAGATCACCGCGCGCAACTGGGACGAGGCCACCGCGCAGATGGCCGAGCGTGCGCTGGATATTCTGGAGCGCTACGCGCCGGGCACGCGCGCGAAGATCCTTGGGAAACGTGTGGTCTCGCCCCTGGATCTGGAGGCGGAGAATCCCAATCTGGTAGGTGGCGACCAGGTTTGCGGCAGCCACCATATTTCGCAGAATTTCATGTTCCGCCCGGCGCGGGGTCATTCCGATGGCTCGACCGCGCTGAAAAACCTGCATCTGACCGGCGCGGCGGTCTGGCCCGGCGCTGGCACCGGCGCGGGGCCGGGCTATCTGCTGGCCCGAAAGCTGGCGGGGAGGGCGGCCCGGTAAAGCAAATTACTGCGCGCGCGACAAAACGGCATCAGACCGGCGCGCGATCACTGACCCATCCACATAAAAACGACAGGGAAACATGATGAAACTCAACCGCAGAGCCTTGCTGCAGCTCTCTGCTGCCAGTGTCACACTCGGTGCCTTCAGCCTGCCGGCGCTGGCTGAGATCGACGAGCTGGTGATCGCCTATAACGTCACGCTGCCCAGCTGGGACCCGACCACCGGCCCGAGCGCGGTGAACCCGACGATCCAGGGCATTTACCAGTCGGTCTTTGACCAGTTCATTCTGCAACAGCCCGATCTGAAACCGGCGCCGGGGCTTTTGACCGAATGGGGCTGGAACGAGGATTACAGCCAGATCTGGATGGTGGTGCGCGAGGGTGTCAAATGGCATGACGGCTCGGACTTCACCGCCGAGGACGTCGCCTGGAGCCTGGCGCGGGTGGCGGACCCGGCCACGGGCAGCCCGATCCAGTTCGTCTGGGGTACGCTGGAAAACCACCGTGTCGAGGGCAATCGCGTCATCGCCGATGTGAAACAATTCGATCCCACGATCTTCAAATGGATGTATTTCCTGACCGGCTATGTGCTCCCCAAGACCTATTATGAAAAGGTCGGCGCCGAAGGGTTCGAGGCGGCACCGATCGGCACCGGCCCCTATATGGTCGAGAAATTCGAGCGCAATGCCTTTGTGCGGCTGAAGGCGAATGAGGCCTATTGGGGCGGCGCGCCCGAGTTCAAAACGGTGACGATCAAATTCGTGACCGATGCGGCGGCGCGGGTGGCGGAAATCGAATCCGGCAACAGCCATGTCACGCTGGAAATGCCCTATGAGGAATATGACCGCCTTAAAGGTTCTATGAACGGCGTGGCGACGCCCATCTCGGATATCGGGATGATTTTCCTTAATGATATCGAGGTGATGCTGGATCCGAATGTCCGCAAGGCTGCGGTCCATGCGATTGACAAACAGGCGATCATCGACCGCCTGCTGTCGGGTTACGGCGTGAAGATCGACACGCTGGAGACGCCGGAATATGAGGCCTATGACCCGTCGGTCACCGTGGAATATGACCCGGGCAAGGCGGTCGAACTGCTGGCGGCCTCGGGCTATTCGACAGACAATCCGGTGAAGTTCAAAATCCAGACCACGCGGGGCTTCAAGCCCAAGGATTACGAGATGATCCAGGCGATTGTGGGTCTGTGGCGGCGCGTGGGGATCGAGGCCGAGATCGAGGTCTATGAGATCGCCAAACATTACGAGCTGCGCGCGGCCGATCAGCTGGCACCGGCGGCGTTTTACAACTGGGGGAACTCGGTCGGCGACCCGACCACGGGGACCGGGTTCGCGATGTACGGGCCGAGCCCGCATTCGGTCTGGGACGGGCAGGATCTGATCGACATGATCGATCCGCTCTGGGGTGAGAAGGACGAGGCAAAGCGGATCGCGGGTTGGAAGGCGGTGGACCGGTTCATCGCGGAGGAGGCCCTGGTGATCCCGCTGTTGCAATATGTGCAGCCCATCCTTTCGGCGAAGGGTGTGGTGGTCACGCCGCATGCTTCGGGCGCGCTGTTGCCGCATCTGATGACGCGCGGCTGAGTGTGGTGGCGCCGGGGGCTTCGCGCCCCCGGACCCCCGCGGGATATTTAAGGACAGATGAAAGGGCCGGGCCTGCGGCGCTTTCGGGATGTGGCGATGCAATTTTTCAGAACGGTAATGGAGCGGCTGGTGACGACATCGATCACGCTTTTTGGCGTGGCGGTGATTGTTTTTGTCGTCATCCGGGTGGTGCCGGGCAATCCGATTGCGATGATGTTGCCGCCGGGGGCGAGCGAGGCCGATATTGCGCGGCTGAACGCGCTTTACGGCTTTGACCGCTCGATTATGGAGCAGTTTTTCATCTGGCTGGGCGGGGTTGTGCAGGGCGATTTCGGCACCTCGATCACCGCGCGCCAGCCGGTGACGGCGATGGTTCTGGGGCGGCTTCCGGCGACGCTGGAACTCTCGGTCATGGCGCTGGCCATGGCCAGCATCATCGGGGGTGGCCTCGCGCTTTGGGGCACGCGGCGGCGCGAGACCAGCACCGAGGCGGCGATTGATATTGCCAATGGGATGGCGCTTTCGGTGCCGGATTTCCTTTGGGGGCTCTTGCTGATCCTGGGGTTTGGCGTGCTCTGGCCGGTGTTTCACATCTCGGGGCGGGTGACGCCGTCGCTGGATCTGCCCTTTGTGACGAATTTTTACCTGTTCGAGAGCCTGATCCGGCTGCGGTTCGATCTTTGGGCCGATATTGTCAGCCATATGTTCCTGCCGGCGCTGGCGCTGGCGATCCCGCTGGCGGCGATCATCGGGCAGCTTTTGAAGCAGAGCCTGAAAGAGACCATGCATCTGGATTACGTCACCCTGGCAAGGACGCGGGGCTATGGCGAGACGCGGGTCATTTTGCGTGAGGCCCTGCGCAATGCGGTGTTGCCGACGCTGACGCTGGTCGGCGTGCAGTTCACCTTTCTGATCGGCGGCACCGTCATCATCGAGCGGCTGTTTTCCTATGAAGGGCTTGGCAATATGGCCATTGAGGCGGTGATCAACCGCGATCTGCCGCTGATCCAGGGCATCGTGATCCTCTTCGCGCTGATCTTCACCGGGGTGAACCTGGTGGTTGATCTGCTTTATGCCGTTCTGAACCCGAGGCTGCGTCATGGCTGATGCCCGATCGCTTGTGAAACGCCGGGCGGGGCCGCGGCTCTGGCTTTCGGCGGGCTGGATTGGTCTTGTGGTGCTGGCGGCGATCTTTGCGCCGCTGGTTGCGCCACAGGATCCGCTGGCGCAGGATCTGTTCCTGGGCCGGATGCCGCCCTTCTGGATGGCGGGGGCGGAACCTGGCTACTGGCTCGGGACTGACAGTCTGGGCCGTGATGTGCTGAGCCGGATCATCTATGGCGCGCGGGTGGCGCTGTCGGTCGCGCTGGTGGCGGGAGTGGTGACCTGTATCCTTGGCGCTGGGCTCGGGCTGATGGCAGGCTATATGCGCGGCTGGGTCGATACCGTGATTTCGCGCTTTATCGACATCTGGATGGCCTTTCCGCCGGTGCTGTTTTCCATCCTTTTGATCGCCGTGATGGGGCCGGGGCTCACCTCGATCATCGTGGCGATTGTGGTGATCGACTGGACGCGCTTTGCCCGGGTGATCCGGGCCGAGGCGATGGGCCAGGGGGCGATGGACTATGTCGCCTCGGCGCGCGTGGTGGGGCGGGGCCGGATTTCCACTATGCTGACTGAGATCCTGCCCAATGTCCTGCCGACCATCGTGGTGCTTTTGACGCTGGAGATGGGCATTGCGGTGATCATTGAGGCGATCCTGAGCTTTGTGAACCTCTCGATCCCGACCGATGACCCGACCTGGGGCGGGATGATTTCCGAGGGGCGGATCTCGATCAACCAGGCCTGGTGGGTGCTGGTCTTCCCGCTGATCACGCTTTTCCTGACCGTTCTCGCCTTTTCCCAGCTGGGGGAAGGGCTGAAGAACCGCTACGATCCGGTGCTGCGATGAATTATCTTGAACTGAAAGGCCTGTCGGCCCGGATCACCCGGCAGAACCACCCGCTTTTGCGCAGTGTTTCGCTCGCGGTTGCGCCGGGCGAGGTGCGCGGGCTGGTTGGGGAAAGCGGCGCCGGCAAGTCGATGATCGGCAAAGCGGTACTGGGGATCCTGCCGAAAGCGGTGGAGCTGACCGGGGGCGAGATACTCCTTGGCGGTGAAGATCTGCAGAGATTGTCAGAGAAGGACCGGCGGCACCGGATCGGCCAGACCTGCGCCCTGATCCCACAGGATCCGCTGACGGCGCTGAACCCCTCGCGCCGGATCGCGCCGCAGATTACTGACCGGCTGGTGGACATTCTGGGCTGGGACCGGGCGCGGGCGGTGGCACGGGCCGAAGAGCTGCTGGATGAGGTCAGGATGCAGGACCCGGCGCGGGTGATGCGGGCCTATCCGCATGAGCTTTCGGGGGGGATGCGGCAGCGTATTCTGATCGCTTCGGCCTTTGCCGCCGAGCCGAAACTGATCGTCGCCGATGAGCCGACAACCGCGCTGGATGTGACGGTTCAAAAGCAGATCCTGAAACTGATCAGGGATATGCAGACAAGGCACGGCACGGCGCTGTTGTTCGTGACCCATGATCTGGGCGTGGTGTCCAAGGTCTGCAACCGGCTTTCGGTGCTATATGGCGGCATGGTGGTCGAGGATAATGACGTGCCCGGCTTCTTTGCCGGCCCGCGCCATGCCTATTCGCGGGCACTGCTGGCGGCGACGCCGAAATATACCGATCCGGGTGCCAGCCTGACCCCGGTGCCTGACCAGGTGATCGCGGAGGTGAGGGCGGAGATTGACGCATACGACCGGGGGGTGGCGCATGTCTGACGAGCTTTACCGCGTCGAGGGGCTGCGCCTCTCGCTTCCCGATCTGAACCGCAAACCGCTTTGGGGGCCGGCGCCCCGCAATGAGATCCTGAAGGGGCTCGATTTCAGCATCGCGAAGGGTGAGATCATCGGGATTGTCGGTGGCTCGGGGTCGGGGAAATCGACCCTCGGGCGCTGTCTCGTGCGGCTCCTGGAGCCGACGGCGGGGCGCGTTCTGTTTGACGGGCAGGACATCACGCATCTGGATGAGGCGGCGCTGCGGCCGCTGCGGCGAAGGTTCCAGATGATCTTTCAGGACCCGATGTCATCCCTGAACCCGCGCCACCGGGTCGGCCAGCTGATCGCCGCGCCTTTGCGCCTGCATGGCGTGGCGGATGTGCGGGGCCGTGTGGCCGAGGCGCTGGATCTCGTCGGCTTCCCGCAGGATATGGCCGGCCGCTACCCGCATGAGATGTCGGGCGGTCAGCGTCAGCGGGTGGGGATCGCCCGCGCAATCGCCCTGCGCCCCGATTTCATCCTTGCAGATGAGATCGTCTCGGGCCTCGATGTATCGAGCCAGGCGCAGGTGCTGAACCTGCTGGAGCGGCTGGTGAAAGAGCTTGGCCTGACGCTGGCCTTTATCAGCCATGACCTGAGCGTTATCCGGAGGCTGTGTTCCCGGATCATGGTGCTTTACCAGGGCGAGATCGTCGAAGCCTCTGATACGGCAGCACTGTTCGACCAGCCCCGCGCGGCCTATACGAGGGAGCTCCTTGATGCGATCCCCTTGCCCGATCCGGATCAGGTCTGGGCCTGAGCGACTGCGCCACCCCGGCAAGGGGCATCCGCGCCCGGATAGGGCCGGGATGATCGGCGGGACTGGCCAGGTCCGGGGCATTTGCCTCGCAGCGTGTGGCGCGTGACCTTTCAGAAAAGGAGGCGAAGGGCCCGCTAGTCAGGGGCGATTTGACAGGGGCTGTCATTCAGGGGCCCTGGACATCTTGCTTCCACATTGATCCGGACCGACATGTCAAAGATCGTCCTGCGCCCGCCCAAGTATCGCGTGGGGCCGGGATGAGGTTGTGGGTGTCTAATAACGTATTGATAATAATAACTTTACGTCATATTGCATGAAATCTCCTCAGGATGGCCTGCGGCACAGGGTGGCGAGCTGTCTGGGGTCGCTTGCCCTGAGGGGCGCTGTCGGGACGCGCCGCTGGCCTGCCGGGGGCGCCCCTTACGCTACCACGGAAGTCCTATGTCCCGACCTCTCCAATGCGGGGGGCCGGGTAAGGGAAATTGCCGTGAACGGACACTGGACAAGAAGGCCTCGCGCGTTTAAACGAGCGCCTGCATGGCTCCGGTAACGCGATCGGCAGAGCTTTCACAGGCAGCGATTTCGATGCCGGGTGACAGGCAAAGCCAAAGAGTTCTGAGGCCATCGACGACAAGCAGGACAGAATTGGGGCCTGTATCTGGAATACGCCGCTGTAGCTCAGCTGGTAGAGCACGTCATTCGTAATGATGGGGTCGGGGGTTCGAGTCCCTTCAGCGGCACCAGTAACTTACTGGAATACCAGCACAAAATGGCCGTCCTTCGGGGCGGCCTTTTGCTTTGGCAAAGTCGTGCAACCACGGCTGGACCAGTTCAGAAGCGAAGCCAACCGGGGCCTGATCACGAATATGTGAAGCCTTCGGGGCGCCTGCCGGGTCAGAGAAAGGCGAAACCGCGCGCTTCGCAGGATGAACCGTCACTTCATTGACGATGATTCTGCCAACCGCAATTGCGGTCGCAATGGCACCGTCGAGGCTGCCCCGCGCCTTCACCCTGGTGAACTTCTCACTCTCGTGGGCAACCTTCTCGCCCGCCACATTTTCGAAGCACATGCGCAGAAGCGGTCCGTCGCCATAGCGGGAATGTCCCGCAGGATCGCCCGCATCAGCTGCTTCACCGGCGCAGCCATCGGGGCCATTCTCTGGCCGAACTGGTTCACCGTGAAACCCTCCTTCTGAAGGGCCGTGCTGAGCGCAGTCGGGTTCCGGCGGCCGATCACGACGTCCTGCACAGAGAAGCGCTCGGCCAAATCGTTCAGATATCTCTCGCCGCGGTCGCTGGTCTGAGGTTAAAGGGGCGACCAGCCCTTCTCCGGCCCGCTTTCCGGGATCAGGTGCCAGCGTGCAGTGGTCCCGGCAAAGGCCGCATCAAGCCGCGTGCGACTGAGATCGCTGCCTGCCACTTCGCGGATCAGAATGGTGATGTCGCGATCGGGATGGCTGCGGGCGGCTTCGGCGTAAATTTCGGGATCCTGCTCGCCGCTGTCGCCGATCAGCAGAAAGCGGCGGTTGGGGAAATCGGCCAGAATCTGGCGCAATATTGCGCCTTTATGGTGAACCGTACTGTCCGCGCCGGGCAAAAGCCGGTTCCAGGCGGTGCTTTCGCGCAGATGCAGGCTGCCCGGCGGGAAGGCCTCGTCACGGATAAACCCGCTCAGCGCCGGGGCCAGCTGGATCGGGCTGGATGACAGGTAGTGGAAAGACGCGCCCGCCTTCTGCGCGAGGTGGCGGTAGAAGGCGGCCATGCCGGGGGCGGGTTTGAACGGCGCCATCAGACTGTCGCGCAACAACGCGCGCGTATCGGCGACATTGCTGATTTTGACCGTGTCGTCGATATCCGAGATGATCGAAAGCCCCTCGGCCGGCACCAGATGGGCGACACCTTCGAAACGTTCCCCTGCGCCGTCGCGGCTGGTGTGAAAGCGGATCAGGCGGTCATCGCCCGGGGCAGGGATCCTGAGCCGCGCCGAGACCCGGCCGCCGCGATCCGTGGCGGGGAGGAGGCTTTCCGGCGCGTCCGGGCCATCGAAACCGTCGAAACGGATCAGCAATTCCTTGCCGCGTTCGGAATCTGTCAGAAACCAGCGACTGCGTTCGGCGAAGATTGCATTTGCTTCAGGGCCCGCCGCCTCCATGTCGATGCCGAGCGCGGTGGTGAATGCAAGCCGCGCACCGGGGCGGCGTTCGAATTCAAACACCCAGGCCTCGATATTGACCTCGATGAGGCCCGGCAGAATCCCGCGCGCATAGCCGGGCAGGAAAAGCACCGTTTCATCAGCTTTCAGCCCGCGCGCCAGCAGCCGCCCCGGCAAGGCCGTCAGACCGATACCCGCCAATACCCCGCGCCGTGTCAGCATCATTCGCCCTCCGCCTGAAGTCATGATCGGCGCCGCGCCTGCCGCGGTCAATCCGGGCTGTCATCCGCCATCGGCAGGAAGATGCGGAAACTGGTGCCCCCGTTCTGAGGGCTGTCTGCGGTCAGGCTGCCGCCCTGACGGGTCACGAGGTTCAGGCAGATCGGCAGGCCGAGGCCGGTACCGCCCACCCGCCCCCGCGTGGTGAAGAAGGGATCAAAGGCGCGCGCTAGGGTGGCTGGATCCATGCCCGGCCCGTCATCGCTCAGAGTGATCACCACGCCCTCGCGCCCGCTTTCCGCCCCGTCTTCCAGCCGCAATGTGATCTGCCCGCCCTGTGGCATCGCCTGGACCGCATTCGAGACAAGGTTGATCAGCACCTGCTGCAATTCATGCGGGTTCATGCGGATCGGGCGCGTCGGATGGATCTCTTCCACCAGCACCACGCCGGAGCGCGCCAGCAAATGGCGGATCAGCGGTTTCAGCCCCTGGATCGCGGCGGCGGGGTCGGTGCTGAGCGGGCCATCGGTGAATTCCTCGGGCCGGGCGAACTGCAACAGCTGCGACACCAGCCCGTTGATGCGGCGGATCTGTTCGTCGATCAGCCGCAATTCCGGCGCGATATCAGAGTCGCGATCCGCCAGCACCATGCGAATGACTTCCAGATTGCCGGAAATCACCGCCAGCGGGTTGTTGATCTCATGCGCGACCCCGGCGGTCACCTCGCCGATGGTGGCGAGTTTTTCTGCAAGGATCAGCTGGCGGCTGGTGATCTGAAGCGCCTGATTGGCGCGGGTCAGGTCCTGGGTGCGCGCCTCGACCCGGGCGTTCAGATCGGCGTTGAGATTGCGCAGCTCCTGCTCGCGAGACGACAGCAGGGCGAGCAGCGCATCCAGATGGGTCGAAACCAGGGCGATTTCGGCGGCGCCCGGAACCGGGCCGGTGCGTGCCCCCATATCGCCGGCCTCGACCAGCGCGATCGTGTCCCGCATCGCCGCAAGCGGGCGGAAAATGCCGCGCGCCCAGTTGAGCGCGAGCGGCACGAAAAGCCCGCCAACCAGCAGGAAGGCCGCGCCGATCATCAACAGTGTCACCTGGCGGGCAGCGGTATAGGGTGCTTTCGGGATGCCGGCGTAAAGCATCCCGACCCGGTTTCCCGACACATCCGTCAATGCCTCATAGGCCGAGATATACCAGCCATTCACCACGAAGGCGGTGTCATGCCAGGGTCGGCCCACGCCCAGCACCTGGGCCGAGACTGCCGCAGAGGCGCGGGTGCCGATGGCGCGCTCGGACCCGGTGGGGCGCAGCGTGGTCGAGATGCGGGTATCGCCGAGGAACAGAGTGATGACGCCCCGATCAAGCTCTGCGTCGATCTCACCGGACAGCGCCGGATCGCTTGCCGGATAGACCAGCGCCGAGATGCGGTCGATGAAATCTTCATTTCGGTTCAAAAGAATGCCGCCGACCAGCAGTCCGTTCACGCCTTCGGGCAGGATCACCCAATCGGTGGCCAGAACCACAAGCCCGCGATCCTCGCTGGTTGCATCGGTGGGGCGGCTGCCTTCGGTTGTGATCAGCGGTACCGGGGCACGGGCGGCAAGTCCGGGGGAAAGCTGCTCCAGATCTGAAGGGGTGAAAACGGCCAGCCCGCCCTCTGGCACGGCAAAGATCCCGCCGGGCAGGCGCGCGCTGGTCAGCATCAGGAAATCCAGCCCGGCATGGCGCCGCGCTTCTTCCAGAAAGGCCGGCATCTCTGCTGCTGACGCATCGCGATACGCGGCCGAGCGGGCAATCGCCGCCACGTCGCGCGCGGTACTGGCGGTGAGATGGTCAAGATATTGCCGCCCGACAGTCAGGTCACTGGTGACCCGCGCGGCGAGGATCTGGTCGGTCCTGTTCAGCCAGCGCTGCATGGTGATCCCCAACAGGATCGGGGTCAGAACCAGCATCGGCAAGAGCGCGATGATCAGCAGGCGTCCGCGTACCGAAGGCCAGCCGCCGGGCCGCGCCATGTCACTGCCCCATCAGATCGGGCGGAAAGGCCCCGAGGATCAGCGCCCGCTCCACCAGGTTTCTCAGTTCGCGCACATTGCCGGGCCAGGGCCGCGCCATCAGGGCGGCTTCGACCTCGGATGTGATCGCGACCGGGGGCATGCCGAGCCGGCCCGACAGCGCCTCCATGAAATGCGCTGCAAGGTCGATCACATCGCGCCCGCGCGCGGCCAGCGGCGGCATCGGCAGCTGAAGGATATTTATGCGGTGCCAGAGATCCTCGCGCAGCTTTCCGGTTGCGACCAGCATTGCCGGGTCGGCATTGGTCGCGGAAATCAGGCGGATATCGACCGGCAGCTCGCGTTCGGCGCCGACCGGGCGGATGCGGCGGTCTTCGAGAACGCGCAGCAGCCGGGCCTGGATCGACAGCGGCAGCTCTGAGATTTCATCCAGAAACAATGTTCCGCCCTGGGCATGGAGAAAGAAACCGCGCCGCTCGCCGCCGACCTCGCCGAAGAGATCGGCTTCGGCATGGTCCTCATTCAGGGTCGCGCTGTTGACGGGCACGAAAGGCGCATCGCGGCGGTCCGACATCGCATGGATCAGCCGCGCCGCGACCTCTTTGCCACTGCCCGAAGGGCCGGTCAGCAAGACCGAAGACGGCAAGGGCGCCACCCGTGCAATGGTCTCGCGAATGGCGGTGATCCCGGGCGAAGTGCCGATCAGCGCGACCGGGCCGGGCGTCATTTCCGAGCCGCGCCGCAGCTCGTGTTTCAGGACCTGATTCTCGCCCATCAGCCGCGCCTGTTCGGCCGAGCGCGCCACCGCTGTCAGCAACTGGTTCGACCGGAAGGGTTTGAGGATCAGATCGACCACGCCGGCCTGCATCGCCTCGATGGCGATTTCCAGATCGGCAAAGGCCGAGATCAGGATCACCGGCGGCACGATACCGCGCGCGCGCTGTGTCACCAGCCAGTCAAGGCCGCGCTCATTCCCGAGGATGTTATCCAGCACGATCACATCGAAGGGCTCGACCGCGAGCCATTCCTGCGCTTCCTGGACCGAGGCCGCCAGTTCGATCCGCCGGCATTGCGGGCCAAGGATCCGCGCCATGAAATTGCGCATCCCCGGCTCATCATCCACCACCAGCACCGAAACGCGCGCCAGCTTTGCCGCGAAGCCGGGCGGGTTGGCGGTGCGTGTCAGGGGGCGATCGGAAAGGGTCACGCGGCGGTCTCCTCGGGGACGTGCTCTTCCCGTGTCTGGCATTTTGACCGGGCCGGAACAAGGTTTGGATCAGGGACGGTGCTGCGAAGGGTCAGGCCGCCATCTGGCCGGAAAACCCGCTCAACGCCTCTTCAAAGGCGCGCACCATCGGGGCCTGCGGCTCGCGCCGGATCAAAAGCGCGCCAAGGCTATGGCTTTCGCCCTGGTCGCTGACCGGCAGGAGACGGATCTCGTCCTGCTCCGCCAGCAGCGCCGTCAGGCTGTCGGGCACAAGGCTGCACCAGGCGCCTGAACGCAGATGCGCCAGAACCCCATCCAGCCCGGAACAGAGGATCGCAGGTTTCAGCGCCGGGCGCAGGAGCGGCAGATCAGCGGTCAGGCAAAGCGGTTGCGTCGCCACATCGGCCAGGCTGACCGGCCCGCCCGCGGCAAAGGGGTGGTCCTTGCGGCAGGCAAAATACAGCCGCATCTGCCAAAGCGGCAGGTGATGCGCCTGGTCTGATTTTGCCCTGCGTGCGGGCAGCCAGCCAAAGCCGCCATCCAGCGAAAAGTCAGTCAGGCCGGCCTCGATCCCCGCACCATCCGCGAGCGAAATCTGAATGCGTGCCAGCGGGTTGCGGGCCTCGAAAAACTCACAGAACTGCGCCATCATCGGCATGGCCGAGGCAGCAACCCCCAACCGCAGCACCCCTGTCAGCCCGCCTTTGCGGCGTCCCGACAGATCGGCGCGCAGATTGCCATAATCCGAGAGGATCTGACGCCCCCAGATCAACACTTTCTCGCCTTCGGCGGTCAGGCCCTGAAAGCGCTGGCCGCGCAGGATCAGGGGCATCCCCAGATCATCCTCGAGCTTGCGGATCGCCAGAGACAAGGCAGGCTGGCTGACACCGCAGAGTTCGGCCGCGCGTCCGAAATGCTCTTCCTCGGCAAGGGTCACGAAGAAGTCGAGATGGCGGATCAGCATGGCAATGTCCGGGGTTCAGATGCGGGGTCGCTGGCAGAGCTCAGAGGGTGGCAGGGCTGGTATACCCGGGAACGATATGTTTTCATATACATAACGAAACTGACGAATCACAGCCAAAACGGCACATCAAACACCATCGTGCCTTTGTCTGTCTGGGTCATTCGGCCCGGCTGCCTCCTGCGGCGGGTGAAATCACCATATCACAGTTTCATGATTATCAATGCTTACTGCATCATAACCATTATAAATCACAAAATAAATCCATTGCGTGGCGGGGGTTTGGTAAGACCATGTAATTGCCTCGGAATTTTTTCTGCCTGCGGATGCTGCACCATGTCGCGGCCCTGCCCTGGATTGTGCATCTTCTGTCTTGCCCGCTGCCGGAGCCGGCAGCTACTGCGACAGGGTAACGGTGTGCCATCGCACACAATCCCACTCAGTCAAGGGCAGGAGCGGTTGCCATGTATGGTGCCAGTACAAAGATCGGGCGTCGCGGTTTCCTGAAAATCCTCGGCGCCGGAGCAGCGGCACTTTCGGCTCAGGCGATGGGGCTTTCAACTGCCGAGGCACAGGTCTCGGCGGGGGTGCGGCCGTTCAAGCTTTTGCGCGCGAAAGAGACCCGCAACAACTGCACCTATTGTTCGGTCGGTTGCGGCATTCTGATGTACAGTCTTGGCGACGGGTCAAAAAACGCCAAACCGCGCATTTTCCATATCGAGGGTGACCCGGATCACCCGGTCTCGCGCGGCTCGCTTTGCCCGAAAGGGGCGGGCCTTCTGGATATGATCCATTCCAAAGGCCGGCTGACGCATCCCGAATATCGCGCGCCCGGGTCAAGCGAGTGGGTGAAGATCAGCTGGGAGGATGCGACGAAACGCATCGCGCGGTTGTTGAAGGATGATCGCGACGCGAATTTCATCTCGCATAACGAACAGGGGCAGCTGGTAAACCGCTGGCTTTCCTCGGGGATGCTGGCCTCATCTGCGGCCTCGAACGAGACCGGCGTGCTGGATTACAAATTCTCCCGCGCTCTGGGGATGCTGGGGATCGACTGCCAGGCGCGGCTTTGCCATGCGCCGACGGTATCGGCGCTGGCGCCGTCGTTTGGGCGTGGCGCGATGACCAACCATTGGGTCGATATCAAGAACGCCAATGTGGTGATCGTGATGGGCGGCAACCCGGCCGAGGCGCATCCGGTGGGGTTCAAATGGGTGATCGAGGCCAAGATCAAGAACAAGGCCAAGGTGATTGTGGTCGATCCGCGGTTCAACCGGACGGCGTCGGTCGCCGATATCTTCTCGCCGATCCGGGCAGGTTCTGATGCGGCTTTCCTGATGGGAATGGTGCGCTATCTGCTTGAGACGGGTCAGATCCAGCATGAATATGTGCGCGACTACACCAATGCCGCGCTGATCGTGCGTGATGATTTCGCCTTTGATGAGGGTGTGTTCTCGGGCTTCAACGCCGAGACCAACAGCTACGACAAGACCTCCTGGACCTATGCGCGCGGTGAAGACGGGCTGGCTTTGCGTGATGAGACGATGACGCATCCGCGGTCGGTCCTGCAATTGCTGAAGGCTCATGTCGACCGTTATACACCTGAAATGGTCGAGGAGATCACCGGCGTCAAAAAAGCCGATTTCCTCCAGATCGCCGAGGTGATCGGATCCTGTTCAGCCAAAAACAAGACCATGACCTGGCTCTATGCGCTTGGCTGGACCCACCATACCGGCGGCGCGCAGATCATCCGGGGTGCGGCGATGATCCAGCTGTTGCTCGGGAATATCGGCATGGCCGGTGGTGGCGTGAACGCGCTGCGCGGGCATTCGAATATCCAGGGTTATACCGACCTTGGCCTGCTGTCCTTGCGCGTGCCGGGCTATATGAACCTGCCTTCGGACAAGCAGACCAGCCTTGCGCAATATCTGGATGAAACCACGCCGAAGGATGTTACCCCGGGCCAGGTCAATTACTGGAAACACACGCCGAAATTCTTCATCTCTTATCTGAAGAACCAATACGGCCCCCACGCCACCAAAGAGAATGACTTCGCCTTTGATCTCCTGCCGAAATGGGATCGCAGCTATGACATGCTGGCCTATTTCGACATGATGTATAATGGCCAGGTCAACGGCTATATCGCCCAAGGGTTCAACCCGCTGGCGGCGATGCCGGATAAGAACAAGACCTCTAAGGCGCTCGCGAACCTCAAGTTTCTGGTGATCATCGACCCGCTGGCAACCGAGACCTCTAATTTCTGGCGCAATGAAGGCCGGTTCAACGATGTCCCGACCGAGGAGATCATGACCGAGGTTTTCCGCCTGCCCTCGAATTGTTTTGCCGAGGAAGACGGGGCGATTGTGAACTCGGGTCGCTGGCTGCAATGGCACTTTGCCGGGCAGGAGCCGCCGGGCGAGGCGCGGCACGACCCGGCGATCCTGGGCGGCATCATGATGGAGCTGCGGCGGCTTTATGAGGTCGAAGGCGGCGCCTGCCCGGAGCAGGTTCTGCATATGACCTGGGATCATGAGACCTATCACGACCCCTATTTCCCGCATCCCGAAGAAATGGCGAAAGAGGCCAATGGCTATGCGCTGGAGGATGTCTTCGACGAGAACGGCGTCCAGATCCTGCGCAAAGGCCAGCTCCTGGATAACTTTGGCCAGCTGCGCGATGACGGCACGACGCAAAGCTTCTGCTGGGTCTTTGCCGGGTCCTGGACCGAAAAGGGCAACCAGATGGCCAATCGGGACAATACCGATACCGGGCTGGGGAATACCCCCGGCTGGTCCTGGGCCTGGCCCGCGAACCGGCGGCTTTTGTACAACCGCGCGAGCATGGATAAAGACGGCAATCCCTGGGATCCCGACCGCCAGATCCTGCATTGGAATGGCGAGAAATGGGTTGGCTCCGACGTGCCCGACTTCCCGGCGACCATTCCGCCGGGGGCCGATGCCGCGCCGTTTATCATGCTTCCCGAAGGGGTTGGCAGGCTGTTTTCCGAGAAGGGTATGAATGATGGGCCCTTCCCCGAACATTACGAGCCGGTGGAAAGCCCGATTGCCAAAAACCCGCTGCATGAGACAGTGACCCATAACCCGACCGCGCGCATCTTCCAGAATGACCGCGAGCGGATGGGCAACCGCAATGACTACCCCTATGTCGCGACGACCTATTCGGTGACGGAGCTCTTCCGCCACTGGACCAAACACAGCCATCTGAACGCCATGTTGCAGCCCGAGCAATTCATCGAAATCGGGGAAAAGCTGGCGGCGGAAAAGGGTATCAAACATGGCGACACCGTCAAGGTGACGACCAAACGTGGCTATATCACTGCAAAAGCCGTGGTCACCAAACGGATGCGGACGCTGAATGTGGCGGGCCAGGAAGTCGAGCAGATCGGAATCCCCTGTCACTGGGGGTTCGAGGGCGCGACCCGCAAGGGCTATCTCGCCAATACGCTGGCGCCGGGCGTCGGCGACGCGAACTCGCAAACGCCTGAATTCAAAGCCTTCCTTGTCAATGTCGAAAAAGCGGTGGGGGAACTGGCATGAACTCGCAAAACATCGTCCGCCGCTCGGCGACCTCTGATCTGACCCCGGCCCCCCAGATCCGGGACCACCAGATGGAGGTCGCCAAACTGATCGATGTCTCGATCTGTATCGGCTGCAAGGCCTGTCAGGTCGCGTGCAATGAATGGAATGATCTGCGCGGCCCGGTCGAAAACAATGTGGGTGTCTATGACAACCCCGCCGATCTGCATCCCGAGACCTGGACGCTGATGCGCTTTACAGAACATGTCGATGAAAACGACAAGTTCGAATGGCTGATCCGCAAGGATGGCTGTATGCATTGTGAGGATCCTGGCTGTCTGAAAGCCTGCCCGATCCCCGGCGCGATTGTGCAATACGCGAATGGCGTGGTCGATTTCCAAAGCGACCTCTGCGTCGGCTGCGGCTATTGCGTCGCGGGCTGCCCCTTCAACGTGCCGCGCATCTCGAAGACCGATCACAAGGCCTATAAATGCACGCTTTGCTCTGACCGTCTGGCGGTGGGCCAGGCCCCGGCCTGTGCGAAAACCTGCCCGACCGGCGCGATTGCTTTCGGCTCGAAAGAGGAAATGAAAGACCTCGCCGCGACCCGTGTCGCCGAGCTGAACGAGCGCGGCTATGACAATGCCGGTCTTTACGACCCCGCAGGCGTTGGTGGCACCCATGTGATGTATGTGCTCCAGCACGCCGACGACCCCGAGCGGTATGCCGGCCTGCCGAAAGATCCGAAAATCTCGCCCATCGTTGAGGGCTGGAAGGATCTGCTGAAACCCGCCGCTGCCGTTGCCGGTGCGGTCGCGGTTGGCGCGATGGCGGCGCATTTCATCGGGGTTGGCCCCAATACCACCGATGATGATGACCACCCCGAAGGCTCGGATGGCATGCTGCCGGAAGCGCCGCCGGACAATGTCACACCTTTCCCGCAGCACGCGGCAGAGTGAGGGGCACGCCATGGCAAAACCCAAAAAAGACCAGATCCTGCGCACGAAATTCCTTGAGCGGCTTTGCCACTGGAGCATCGTTCTGTGCTTCTTTTTCGCCGCAACTTCGGGGATCTCCTGGTTCTTCCCGACCTTTTCCTGGCTGTCCGGTTTCCTCGGCTCGCCCCAGATGGCGCGGGTGCTGCACCCGTTCTTCGGGATCGCGGTGTTCCTCGGGCTTTGCTACATGTTCAAACGTTTCATGCATCACAATCTGCCGGCCCGGACCGATAAGATCTGGTTTAAGAACGTGGTGCCGGTGCTGGCGGGCGATCACTCCCGCAAACTGCGGATCGGCAAATACAATGCCGGGCAGAAAGTGCTCTTCTGGCTGATCATGGCCTCGATTGTGGCGCTGCTGATTTCCGGCCTGATCATGTGGCGCGCCTATTTCGCGGAATATTTCCCGATCTGGGTGCTGCGCCTTGCCATCCTCGCGCATTCCGTGGCGGGGATCGGGCTGATCCTCCTGATCCTCGGGCATATCTATCTTGCGATCTGGGTCAGGGGTTCGATCACGGGCATGGTGACGGGCTATGTCTCGAAACGCTGGGCGGCGCAGCACCATGACCGCTGGGCCGAAGAAGTTGAATCCGGGAAGGCCGACCATTGAGCATCCACCCCATCCCCGAGGCGCGCCATTTCGACCCTATCCTGCGCGAGGATCTCGGCGCGCTTTATACCGCCCGCGCGACGCGGCTGCGGGCTCTGGCCGAGGGGCATGAGCTTTTGGCATTCCTGAGCCTTGCCGCTGAGATTACATTCGCGCAGCAGGCTGCGATCAGGGCGGATTATGCGGGAACAGAGCCGGTTGACGCCGCCCGTATCGCGGTATCGGGATGCTGGCTCCCGGGGCTTGAAACGATGATCACGCAGATTGGCGGGCGCGTTCCCGAAGGGGTCCATCCGCATCTCGACCGTCTTGCTGCGCTGCCCGAAGCCGACAAGATCACGGCCGCTGTGGCCCTGACCGAAAGCCGTTTCGACGCAGTTGATCCGGCGCTGGCTCCGTTTATCTGGGCTGCCCTGTCGGTTGAGGTGGCCCAGGCCGCCCGTGCCGCGCCCTTGCCGCCGAAGGGCGATGAGGAAACGACATATTGCCCGATCTGCGGCTCGCACCCGGTGGCAAGCCATATCCATACCAGCGAACGCCAGGGGCTGCGCTATCTGCATTGCGCGCTCTGCGATTGCGAATGGCATATGGTGCGGGCGAAATGTTCCTGTTGCGGCGAAGCGGGGCAGCTGGATTACCTCAGTTTCGACACGCCCGAAGCGGCGATCCGGGCCGAGGCCTGCAATGACTGTGGCGGCTATCTCAAAGTGATCAGCGCCGAGCGTGACCCGGATATCGAGACCGTGGCCGATGATCTGGCCAGCCTGGTGCTGGATGATGCAGCGGTGTCTGAAGGCTTTGGCCGCACCGGGTTCAACCCTTTCGCGCTTCCGGGCTGAGGCGTAAGGGGCCGGGCCGCAGGAACCGGAATGGTCCGGTCATTTCGCCGCAATGGCTTTTCCTGAACCGCGCGGCAGGGGATAAGCCTCTGACCGGGATCTGAGCGGTGGGACCATGGCTGCGTTTGACTATATCATCATCGGGGCTGGATCGGCCGGCTCGGTTCTGGCGGAACGGCTGAGTGCCTCGGGCAGGTTCTCTGTCCTGGTTCTGGAGGCCGGCGGCAGTGACCGGCGGTTCATGATCCGGATGCCGGCCGGCTATGGCCACAGCTTTTACAATCCGAAGGTGAACTGGTGTTTCTGGACCGGCCCGCAAGCGGCGCTGGCCGGGCGGCAATCTTACTGGCCGCGCGGCAAGGTGCTGGGCGGGTCTTCCTCGATCAATGCGATGGTCTGGGTGCGTGGTCAGCACAGCGATTTCGACGACTGGCAGGCGCATGGCAATCCCGGCTGGGGCTGGGACGATGTGCTGCCGCATTTTCGCGCGATCGAGACCTGGGAGGGCGGCGAGGATGCCTGGCGCGGTGGTTCGGGCGGGGTGAAGGTCGGGGAAATGGGCGCTTCGGTCCATCCGCTCAGCCACGACTGGCTGGCGGCGGCGAAAAGCGCGGGGTTCAGTGAGACGCCGGATTACAATGGCGCGACGCAGGAAGGCGTCTCGATCTACCAGATCAGCGCGGCCAGGGGGCTGCGGTCTTCTGCGGCCACGGCCTTTCTGCATCCGGCGATGCGGCGCGCCAATCTGCGGGTCGAGACCGGTGCGCTTGTGAACCGCCTGACGATTTCGGAGGGGCGGGTTACGGGTGTTGAATACGCGCGGGATGGCCAGGTCATGACCGCCACGGCGCGGGCCGAGGTGATCCTGTCTGCGGGCGCAGTGCTGTCGCCGGTGATCCTGCAACGGTCCGGCCTCGGACCGGGGGCGCTGCTGCAAAGCCGGGATGTGGGCGTGATCCGCGACCTGCCGGCCATTGGCGCCAATCTTCAGGACCATCTGGGGATCGACTATCTCTTCCGCTCGAAAGTGCCGACGCTGAACACGCAGCTCAGGCCCTGGCTCGGGCGGGCGATGCTGGGGTTGCGATACCTGCTCTTGCGCGATGGGCCACTGGCGATTTCGGTCAACCAGGCGGGCGGCTTCGTCCGTTCGCGCCCCGGGCTCGACCGGGTGGATCAGCAGCTCTATTTCTCGCCGGTCAGCTATTCAAAGCCGACACCGGGCAGGCGTCGACTGACGCTGCCGGATCCGTTTCCGGGGTTTTTCATCGGTATCCAGCCCTGCCGGCCGCAAAGCCGTGGCCGGATCAGTCTGGCATCAACCGACCCGAATGCGCCGCCTGTGATCGAGCCGGATTACCTCTCTGCGCCGGGCGATATGGAGCAGATGCTTGACGGGGTGCGGCTGATCCGGCGCATTGCGGAACGCCCCGAGATCGCCCGCTATATCGAGGCCGAGATGCAGCCCGGCCCGGATATCAGGGATGAAGAGGCGCTGATCGCCGATATCCGCGCCCGCGCCGGCAGCGTGTTCCATGCCTGCGGGACCTGCCGGATGGGGCCGGATGACGGAACCAATGCGGTCGACCCGAAGCTGCGGCTTTACGGGATCGAAGGGCTGCGGGTGGTGGATGCCTCGGCCTTCCCGAATGTCACCTCCGGCAATATCAACGCGCCGGTGATCATGCTCGCCGACCGCGCCGCAGCGATGATCCTTGGGGACCGTTAACCGGTCCCAGCGGAGATCTGCGCTTCAAGCACCGAGGCGAGCACCCCGACCCCGCGCTGGATCGTGCGGGGCGGCACCGCCGTCACCCCCAGCACCAGCCCGGCGGGGCAGGGGTCAGGGCCAAAGCGAAAGCGGTCAAGGCCCGAGACGATAAGCCCCGCCGTCTCGCAGGCGCTGACCACGGCGGGCTCGGACAAAGCGGGATGCCGGAACGTGCCGATCCGGTGAAACCCTGCGGCGGGCGAGGCGCGCAGTTCCATCAGCCCGTTAAGCCGGGTCGCCGCAGCCTCGGCAAAGGCCATGTGGCGCGCGGCATAGATTTCGCGCATCCGGCGCAGATGGGTGGCGAAATGGCCCTCGGCGATAAAACGGGCCAGCACCGCCTGGCTGTCAGGCGAGACGCCTTGCAGGAAGGCGCGCGAGACATGCGAGAAGACATCGACCAGCGGCGGCGGTGCGATGTAAAAGCCCAGCCGCAGCGCGGGAAACAGGTTTTTGGAAAAGGTGCCGACATAGATCACCCGATCCGCACGGTCGGCGCTTTTCAGCGTCGGCAGCGGTCGCCCGTCATAGCGAAACTCGCCGTCGTAATCATCTTCGATGATCCAGCCGTCGCAGTCATAGGCGGCGCGCAACAGTGCCGCGCGCCGTGCAAGGCTCATCTCGGCCCCGGTCGGATGCTGATGCGAGGGCGTGACAAAGGCCAGCCGGAAAGCAGGCGCGCGGGCAAGGCCGGCGGCCACGTCAAGCCCCTCGTCATCGACCGGAACCGGAATCATGTCAGCCCCGCAGGCAATCAGGCTGTTGCGGGCACCAATGGCGCCGGGGTTCTCGAACCAGACCGGATCGCCGGGGTTCAACAGCACGCGGCCGATCACGTCAAAGGCCTGCTGGGCGCCTGCCGTGATGAAAATCTGTTCCGCCTCGCAGGCGATGCCGCGATTGGCGCGCAGGTGATCGGCAATGGCGCGGCGCAGATCGGGGTCGCCCTCGGGTTCGGCATAGCCAAGGATGCGGTTGCGCGACGATCTCCAGTGGCTGGCGGTCAGGCGCGCCCAGATCGCCAGCGGGAAACTGTCGAAATCGGGGAGGCCGGTGACAAAGGCGCGGGGCTGATGCGGATGTGGCAGGCGCTGGTGAAAGCGCTGCGAGGCAGTGTCGATGGCGGTTGAGAGCCGGGCCGTGCGGGCCTCCGGCGGCGGCTCGACCCCGATGATCCCCTGCGGCAGCCTTGCCCCGGCCTGGGCCGAAACGTAGGATCCCGACCCGGTTCGCGCCTCGATCAGCCCTTCGGATAAAAGCCGGTCATAGACCGCCACAGCCGTCGTGCGCGAAATATCGAGATCCCGGGCGAGGCTGCGGCTTGACGGCAGGCGCCGCCCGGGCGCGAGATCGCCCGCAAGGATCAGTCCGCGCAAAGCCGCACAGACCTGCAGGGTGATCGAGGCCGGCAGGCTGCGGTCGATGCGCAGACCGAAGAGCAACTCTCCAGATGAGCGTTTGACCAAATCCCTGTCCCTTCCTCCGGTCGCCCGGCTGTAACCGGCTTCCGACAATTTCGAAAGTGGACCTTATCCGACGCACCTGGCCCGGGGCAATCTTGTCGCCACAAAGAGGCCCGCTGCAAGAGGCCAGCCTTAAGAGAGGACCGACCCCGTGAAGATCACCCGTATCGAGACCTTTTCGTCGCGCTATATCGGTTTTGTCCGGATCACGGATGCCAGCGGCGCGACCGGCTGGGGCCAGGTTTCGACCTATAATTCCGACATCACCGCCCAGGTGCTGCACCGCCAGGTCGCGCCCTGGGTGCTGGGGGTGGAGTTTGACGATCTCGACGCGCTGACCGACAAAGTGTTCGAGCGCGAACATAAATTCCCCGGCTCGTATCTGAAGCGCGCCATTGGCGGGTTTGACACCGCGCTCTGGGATCTGCGCGGCAAAGAGGCCGGTCTGCCGGTCTGTTCGCTGATCGGTGGCAGCCCGGGGCCCTTGCGCTGCTACGCCTCATCGATGAAGCGCGATATCACGCCTGTGCAGGAGGCCGAGCGCTTCCGCCGCCTTCAGGGCGAGTTCGGCTTTGATGCCTTCAAGTTCCGTATCGCGGCCGAATATGGTCATGACATCGACGAATGGCCGGGCCGGACCGAGGAAATCATCCCGACGATCCGGAAGGCGCTCGGCCCGGATGCAGCGCTGCTGGTCGATGCCAATTCCGGCTTTTCGCCGCGCCGCGCGATCCAGGTTGCGGATATCCTTCTCGACAACGGGATCGAGCATTTCGAGGAACCCTGTCTTTACTGGGAACTGGACCAGACCGCCGAAGTCACCCGTGCGCTGGCGGAGAAACCCATCGCGGTCACCGGCGGTGAGCAGGATTGCGAGATGCCGGTCTGGCGGCAGATGATCACCGACCGCGTGGTCGATATCGTGCAGCCCGATATTCTTTATCTGGGCGGCATCAGCCGCACGCTCAGGGTCTGCGAAATGGCCCGCGCGGCCGGCCTGCCGGTCACGCCCCATGCCGCCAATCAGGGGCTGGTGACGCTGTTCACCATGCATCTTCTGCGCGCCATCGAAGGGGCGGGCAAATATCTCGAATTCTCGATCGAGGGGCCGGATTACTACCCCTGGCAATACGGGCTTTACACCGAAGACCCCTACCGGGTCGATGCGGGCCAGGTCACCATCAGCGACCGGCCGGGCTGGGGCGTCGAGATCGCGCCGGAATGGCTGGCGAAATCGGCCTGGCAGATGTCAGACATATCGGATCTCTGAGCCTGCGCCGCGGGCTGGCAAAAGCGGTCTCATGTTTCTTCGAAAGTGGACCTTAGCCCCTGTCACGCCGGGCCACATAGTCAGAGCTTATAAAATACGAGCGGGGTCATTGATGCCCCGCCGGATCAACATAGGGAGTGAACAATGACTGCCAGGACAACCCTGTTTGCACGGCTGCTTGCCGCGTCCGCCTGCGCCACCGCCCTTTGCATTGGCGCAGCCCAGGCCGAGACGCTGCGTCTCCTGACCTGGGGCGGCTATGCGCCTGACAATGTGATCGCGCTTTTTGAAAAGGAATATCCCGATATCAAGGTCGAGGTGACCCTTTCCAACAATGAGGAAATGGTTGCCAAGCTGCGCGCCACCGGCGGTGCGGGCTTTGATCTTGCGCAGCCCAGCCATGACCGCATCTTCGCGGCACAAAGCGAGTTCGAGATCTACAAGCCGCTGGATCTGTCGCAGATCGAGACCGGCAAGATGCAGGCCAACCTGCTGGAGGCCGTCAAAGCCAATACCACCATCGATGGCGCGGTCTACGGCGTGCCGCATCAATGGGGTACGTCCGGCCTTGTGGTCGATGTGACCAAAGCGGCGGATGTGAAGGACTGGTCCGATCTGTGCAAAGAGGAATATAAGGGCAAGACCTCGATGCGCCTGCGCCGGACGATCCTTCTCGGGATGGGCTTCTCGCTCGGCTATGACCCTTTCGCGCTTTACTCTGACACGGCGGCCTATAGCGAGATGCTCGACAAGGTGGCTGATAAGATGATCGCCTGTAAATCGGTGATCAAGACCTATTGGAATGGTGGCGACGACCTCTCGACGCTTCTGCTGTCGGGCGAGGTTGTGGCGTCTGAATCCTGGGATTCCACCGCGTTCAAGCTTTATGGCGAGAACCAGAACCTTGTTTATGTGCCGCCGGCTTCGGGCGCACTGACCTGGATCGACACCTTTGTGATCCCCGCCAAGGGTCGCGCCGATGACGCCGCCTATAAGTGGATCAATTTCGTGATGCGCCCCGAAATCGTGACCATCATGTCGGATTCGACCGGCGCGATTGCTGCGGTCGAGGGCGGGATCGAACTTCTGCCCGAGGCGAAGAAGGTTGCGGTCAAGCTGGCCTTTGACGATGCGGCCATCGCGAATATGAAATTCTTCGCCAATATCCCTCCGGGGCTGGAAGATATCGAAGGCAAGGTGCTGGAGCGTATCAAAGCCGCTTCGGGGAACTGAGCGACCCCTTATGACACCGGGACAGGCGTATCCCCGCCTGTCCCCGCCGCTACTTACCTTTGACGAGCCCCCTATGCATGATCTGGAATGTGTGAACCTGACCAGGGTTTTTGGTCGCCACAGGGCCGTGAATGACGTCTCTTTCACCGTGCCGCGCGGGTCTTTCTTTTCGATCCTCGGGCCATCGGGCTGTGGCAAGACCACACTGATGCGGATGATCGCGGGGTTCGAGACGCCGGATTCCGGCGATATCCGCATCAAAGGCAAATCGGTGCTGGAAGTGCCGCCGAACAGACGTTCGGTCAAGATGGTGTTCCAGCATCTGGCGCTGTTTCCGATGATGAATGTCGGCGAGAATATCGCTTATGGTCTGAAATGCCGGGGCGAGAGCCGTTCGGAAATCGCGCGCAAGGTCGCGGATGTGCTGGCGCGGATCGGGCTGCCGGGGGTGCAGGAGAAGCAGGTCGCGCAGCTTTCGGGCGGGCAAAAACAACGCATCGCCATCGCACGCTGCATGGTGCTGGAGCCGGATGTCCTTTTGCTCGATGAACCGCTTGGCGCACTGGATCTGAAACTGCGCGAGCAGATGAAGATCGAGCTGAAGCTCTTGCAGCATCAGTTCAACACGACCTTCCTCTATATCACCCATGATCAGTCCGAAGCGCTGGTGATGTCTGACAATGTCGCGGTGATGAATGCCGGTCGGTTCGAACAGATCGGCACTCCGAAAGAGCTTTATAACCAGCCGGGATCGGGCTTTGTCGCGGGCTTTGTGGGCGACACCAACCGCTGGGCGGGCCGGGTGACGGCGCTCAGCGGCGATGAGGCGCGGATCATGCTGGACGGCGGGCCGGAGATCATCGCCCGCCAGGGCGCGACCCTGGCCGCAGGCAGCCGCGTCGAGGTGTTTTTCCGCCCCGAGACGATTTCCCTCATACCTGTCGAAGGCGGCAACCAGCTTGCGGGTGAAATTGACAGCCTTTTGTTCAATGGCGCCAATTCGCGGATCCTGTTGCGCAGCTCGGGCCGGCTGATCGAGATCGCACAAAGCGTGATGGATGCGACCACCCCGGTTGCGCGCGGTGACAGCGTGACGGCCTTCTTCCGCTCTACACATGCGCTGGCCTTTCCGGCGCCAGAGGCGGGGTGAGGGATGAAAAGCTCTGACGCCAGCCGGTTGACGCTGATCCTGCTGTTCGCGCCCTTTGCGCTGTGGATCATCCTTCTGATCATCCTGCCGCAGATCGGTGTCGGCTGGCTCTCCTTGCGCGAAAAGCTGGGGCCGCGCGAATATGCGTTCGGTTTCGGCAATTACTTCGATTTCTTCCGCGAGCCGATCTACTGGAACACGCTGTTGCGCACCGCCTGGATCTCGGTTCTGGTCACGATCCTTGCGCTTTTCATCGGCTTTCCGGTCGCCTGGTATATCGCGAAAATCGCGCGGCAGCGGTCGCGCGCGGCCTTGTTCCTGATGTGCCTGATCCCGCTCTGGGTGTCGGATCTGGTACGCGCGTTCGGCTGGATCCTGTTGCTGCGCGAGACCGGGATCATCTCGGGCGCGCTGCAATGGGCGGGGCTGAGCTCGGGCCCGGTCGAGCTTTTGTATAACGACGTCACCGTCGTGATCGGCATGGTCTATACGGTGGTCCTGTTCATGATCGTGCCGCTGGTCTCGACGCTGGACGGGATGGACAATGCGCTGCTTGAGGCCGGTTACAATCTCGGCGGCAGCCGGATCACCGTGTTTCGCCGCATCGTCATTCCCTATGCAATGCCGGGAATCGTTGCGGGCTGCATCATCACCTTCATGCTTGCGGCGGGCAGCTATCTGACGCCGATCCTTCTGGGCGGCAAAAATTCCATGTGGTTCACCGAGCAGATCTACGAGCAATTCGTCACCCGCTATAACTGGGAATCCGGGGCGACATTCGGCGTGCTTTTGCTGGTCTTCACCTCGGGCGTGGTCTGGCTCGGGCTGCGGCTGACCGGGCAGAACCTTGCCTCGACCGTGGCGAAGGAGTGAGAGGATGAACGTCGCCGCCCCCCGTTCCGGTCTGATGCGTGGCCTTTATCTCGGCTATATGCTGGCGTTCTTCTTTTACCTCGCCGCGCCGCTGGTCGCTGCCGCGATCTTTGCCTTCAACGACTCGCAATTCCCGGCTTTGCCGTGGAAGGGCTTTACGCTCAATTGGTTTTTCGGCAGCGAAGAGCCGGTGATCGGTCTGTTCCATGACCGCCGTCTGATGGCTGGGCTGATCAATTCGCTCTGGATCGGGCTGATCGTCTCGGGCCTGGCAGTCGTGATCGGCACCTGCAACGCGTTTTTGTTCGAGCGGAAGAGCTTCCCCTTCAAAAACGTGCTTTACGTGCTGATGATCGTGCCGCTGGTGATCCCGGGCGTGATCCTCGGGATCTCGATCCTGGTGTTTTCCAGCATGATCGCGAATGGCGTCAGCGATGCCTTCTGGTGGGAATGGGATTTCCTGCGCCCGGGCGTATTGCTGGTGATTCTGGGGCAGCTTTCCTTCCTCGTGACGATCACCACGCTGGTGATCTCGGCCCGGCTGCGCAAATTCGACATCGCGCTGGAGGAGGCGGCGCTGAACCTTGGCGCCTCGCGCATCAGGGTGCTGGCGACGGTGACGCTGCCATACCTTACCCCGGCGCTGTTTTCCGGCTTTGTGGTGGCGTTTCTGGTCTCGTTCGAGAACTTCAACACCACCCTGATGCTGGTCGGCTCAGACGCGCCGCTGACGATCACCATGTATGACCGCATGGTCAAAGTCGGCTCGACGCCGGTCCTGAATGCTGTTTCGGTGTTTCTGATGGTCGGATCGGGGTTGCTGGCGCTGGCCAGTGTCTTCGCGCAGCGTCCGCGTCGCGGCGAGGGCTAGGCCCCGCCGCGCGCTTTCGCGTCAGCGCAAAGCCGCTTCGATATTGCCGCCATCCACCGTCATCACATGCGCAGTGGTGCGGGCCGACGCCGCCAGCGCGGTGAAGGCCTGCGCAACATGGCCCGCCTCGACCTCGCGGCCCAGCAGGTTGCCGCCCATATAGCTCGCCTCATCAAGACCACGCGCGGCGGAGCGCGCCGCGATCATCTCGCCGGTCAGAAGGCCCGACCGGATGCGGTCGGCATTGATCCCGTTCACGCGGATGCCCTCGGCCCCGAGTTCCAGCGCGAGCTGGCGCAAAAGGAAGAAGGTCGTTGCCTTGGGCAACCCATAAGCGCCGAAATTCCTGCCCGGGTTCACCGCCTGTTTCGAGACATTGATCAGGATCTGCCCGGCATCGCCCGCGCCGCGTGTGCCGCGCGCGGCGGTCTGGGCGCGGAACACCGCGACGGCGGCCTGGGCAAAGGCCTGATGCGCAAAGAAATTCAGCTCGAAACTCTGACGCAGCGTGTCGTCGGGCAGGGTCGCAGTCTCACCTGTGATCGCGGCACCTGCATTTGACACCAGGATATCGAGCCCGCCGAAGCGTGCCACACAGGCCTCAACCGCGACCTCTGCCGCGCCTTTTGCGGTGATGTCACCGCTGATGCCGCCATGATCGCGGCCAAGCGCCTTCAGGGCGGCGTCAAGCAGCGCCTCGTCGCGGTCGACAAGGAAGATCGCCGCGCCTTCCGCCGCGAAAGCCCGCGCGGTGGCAAGGCCAATCGCCCCCGCGCCGCCGGTGACCAGTACCACCTTGCCCTGAAAGCGCGGCGGCTTGCCCTTGCCGAGCTTGGCCTGTTCCAGCGACCAGTATTCCATCTCGAAAAGGTCACGTTCGCCGATCGGATAGAACCCGCCATGCCGCTCGCCATCCGCCATCACGCGGGTGGTCTGGCTGCCGATATCGCCGGCAATCCGCGCCGCTGCGGCAGTGGCGCCGATACCGACGACGCCTTCACCTTCGATCCATGCAAGGCCGGGCATCGGCGAGAGCATGGTCTTTGGTGTTGCGGCAAGCGGCGCCTGACGGTCGAAATAACGCGCGTAATCTGCAGCGAAATCGGTCACCGCCTGGCGCAGCGCCTCTGGCCCGCCTGCGAGGATCTCACGGGTGATCACCAGCGGATGACCCTTGGTGCGGATCACGTGATCCGGGGTCGCCACACCGCGTTTCGCAAGTGCCACCAGGTCGTCGCGCAGAGTAAAGGCGCGGGCCGCATCATCGGCGCGCAGATCAAGGACCGGCAGGCCTGCCGCCTCGGGCAGGCAAGAGGCCAGCGCGCCGCGCAGCGATGCCAGCGTCTGCGCCAGTTGCGGCGGCGGCAAAGCGGCACCCGGATAGACCGGGCCGGGGCGGCGCTGCGCGAGCCAGGCCTCGACCTCGTTCGTATGCGAGATCAGCCGGTCGTAAGAGGCTTTCGCCCCGGGGCCCCAAGTGAAGTGGCCGTGATTGATCAGCAAAAGCCCTTCGGCCTCGGGATTGCGGTCATAGGCATCTGCCGCTGCTTTCGCGAGCGCAAAGCCCGGCATGATATAGGGCAGAAGTGTCAGCCGGTCGCCGAAGATCTCGCGCGTGGCGGCTTCGACCTCGGGCAGGTTCGCCAGCGTCAGGAAGGCGGTTGCATGGGTATGATCGACATATTTATGCGGGATCCAGGCATGGAGCAGCGTTTCGACCGACGGATTGGGGCCGGTGCTGTCCAGAAGATTGGCGCGCTGGACATCGACCATCGCTTCGTCCGACAGCGCAGCCAGTCCGCGCAGCCGTGCAAGGGGCGCCATGCGCACAGCGGGCAGACCTGCGGCCTGGATGGTCTCCAGATCCCAGCCCGAGCCCTTCACATGCAGCACATCAACCGTGTCGCCGTAAACATCGACGGCCTGCGCCTTCATCGAAGTATTGCCGCCGCCATGCATCACCATATCCGGGTCGCGTCCGATGATGCGCGAGGAATAGACCCTGAGCGCAAGTTCCCGCGCCGCCGCGTCAGACCCCGCCGCCTCCTGCAATGCCCGCGCCTCGGTCTCATTCCAGAGATTCGTTCTCATTTGCACCCTCCCCGGTGGATCCCTAAAAGCAGCCTGTCCAAAGGCAATTGCACGATCATCCGGCATTGTCTACAAATGTCAAATATACCTGTCAAACGTTGAATGAGGCCAGAGGTGAACAACACAGCCAGGCGGCGCACAATCGGCCAGGTCAGCGGCGAGAATGCCGTGATCGAGGTTGCCTGGCTCTATTATCACGAGGGGCTGAACCAGAAGGACATTGCTGAAACGCTGGGGATTTCGCGCGCGACAGTGGTGAATTACCTGCAGGAGGCGCGCGAGCGCGAACTGATCCGCATCACCCTGGCGGCGCCTGCTTTCACCACGCATCGGCTGGCTTCGGATCTCTGCCGCCGCTTCGGGCTGAAAGCGGCCTATGTGGTGCCCGATGAGGGCGCGAGCGTCGAGGACGCCTTTCGCCGGGTGGTGAAGGGCGCGGCGCTCTGGCTGCCGGACCTGCTGGCGCCGGGTGACAATCTGGGCGTGGCCTGGGGGCGCACCGTCTATGATCTTGCAGAGGCGCTGGAGATAACCCGCACTGAAGACATGACCGTCTTGCAGCTGGTCGGTTCTATGGCCACGCCTTACGGCTTTACCGCCGAGGCCTGCTCGACACGGCTGGCGCAAAGGCTGGGGGCGCGCTGCCTCAACCTCCATGCCCCCGCGATCCTGTCGAGCGCTGATCTCGCCCGCGCGCTCCGGGCCGAGCCGATCCTGCGGGTACAGCTCGATGAGATCGAAAAGCTGAACAAGCTCCTGTTCTCGGTCGGCACCGCGAGCGAGGACAGCCATATCGTGTCGAGCGGCCTCGCCACGACGGAGGACCTGGCGCATTACACCGGCAATGGTGCGGTGGGGGTGATCTGCGGTCGGTTCGTCGATGCGGCAGGCCGCGCGATCCCCGGCCCGATGGAAGACCGCATGATCGGCATCCCGCTTGAACGCCTGACCGGGCTTGAGATGGGCATCCTGGTGACGCCGGGCCATGACAAGGTTGAGGCGACGATGGCCGCGATCCGGGGCGGCTATGCCACCCATCTCGTCACCGGCCTTACCGTGGCCGAGGCTTTGCTGGCGCAGGATCTGTAACCCCCGCGCCAGCCTCATTTTCAGCGTTTCAGCGCGGCGGATTTCAGATCGCCGAACATTGCCTCCATCGCGGCCGCATCGGCGGCGACCACGCCGCGCTCGGTGATCAGCCCGGTGACCAGCGCTGCCGGTGTCACGTCAAAGGCCGGATTGCGGCCGCCGGTGCCATCTGGGCTGATCTGCACCTGGATGATCCTGCCCGAGGCGTCCTTGCCCTGAACATGGGTGACCTCGGTATCGGAACGCTCCTCAATCGGGATTTCTTTCACGCCGTCGACAACCGTCCAGTCGATGGTCGGCGAAGGCAGGGCCACATAAAACGGCACGCCATTGGCCTTTGCAGCCAGCGCTTTCAGGTAGGTGCCGATCTTGTTGCAGACATCGCCCTGGGCCGTGGTGCGGTCGGTGCCGACGATCACCAGATCGACCTCGCCATGCTGCATCAGATGGCCACCGGCATTGTCGACGATCAGATCATGGCTGACGCCCGCCGAGTTCAGCTCCCATGCGGTCAGCTGTGCGCCCTGGTTGCGGGGGCGGGTCTCATCGACAAAAACATGCACCGGAATGCCGGCCTCGACCGCGTGATAGATCGGCGAGGTTGCAGTGCCCCAGTCGACCGTTGCGGGCCAGCCCGCGTTGCAATGGGTCAGGATATTGACGGTCTGCCCAGGTTTCCTGGCTGCGATCTCGCGGATCAGCGCGAGGCCGTGCTCGCCGATGCGGCGGTTGATTTCGACATCTTCATCCGCGATCTCATCGGCGCGTTTCGCCGCCGCCGCCGCGCGTTCCCCGGCAGGCAGCGGGCGCAACACGCGGTCCATCTCATCCAGCGCCCAACGCAGGTTGATCGCTGTGGGCCGCGTCTCATGCAGCACTTCCCAGGTCTCGGTGAGCGACGCATCCGAAGGGTCGCGCGCCATCTGATCGGCCACGCCGTAAGCCGCCGTGGCCCCGATCAGCGGGGCGCCACGTACCCACATATCGCGGATCGCGACGGCATATTCGTCGCGCGTGGTCAGCGGCACGATGCGCAATTCATGCGGCAGCCAGCGCTGGTCGATGATCATCACCTGACCTGACGCCTCGCGCCAGATGGAGCGGTAGGGTTTGCCATTGATCTTCACAGGTGGTTCTCCAGGCTGATGCGCCGCGCGAGGTCAAGCACGGCAGGAATTCCGGTAAGGCCATTGCGGCCATGGATCAGTGCGGTTCCAAGCGCGAGGGCACGGGCCTCGCAGCCGGCGCGGGTGGGCGCATCGCTGATGCGTTCGAAATCGGCGTTATGGGCAAGACCAAGGATGCGGCGATGCATCTCGACCCCGCAGAAGCCAAGTGCATCGCGCCAGATCATGCCAAGCCGTTCCGCCCGCGCGATCTCGCCGGCGAGGCCGTGGCCCTGATCCTCATACAGCGTTGCCTGATAAAGGATGCCGGTGCGTTCCTCGCGCCAGAGCCGGGTGAATTCGGCTTCGAACGAGGTCCAGACCGCGGCGGTGACCGACAGCAGCCAGTCCTGGTAGCCGGCCCGCGCGCCCGCGCTGGTCTCGTGGCCGGGCTGCGACATATAGGCCATCAGAAAGTTGGAAATCAGCATGCCGACATCAAAGCCAATCGGGCCATAAGTGGCGAATTCCGGATCAATGACACGGATATCGTCATCAGACACCATGATCGATCCGGTATGGAGATCGCCGTGCAGCATGGTCTCGGCCTGCGAGGTGAAGCCCATCTTCAGATGCTGCGCGGCGACTTTCAGGACCATATCGGCCTGGATGCGGGCAATGGCGCCTTCCAGCCCCGGTGTATGGTGGTTCAGCTTTGCGTTGAAATAGGGGTCGGAAAAGACAAGGTTTTCCGTGATGTCGCAAAGTTCGACATTGCCCGCGAACAGCGCCATATCGGCCTTTTTCGCGGCCGGGGTCATCGACAGATCCGATCCCCGGAACAGCGTGCGCGCGCAGAAATCGCCCAGCCTTTCACCAAGGCCGTTATAGCGTTTTCCTGCGATCAGCCCGTGGCGCAGGATGATATGCGGCGTCAGGAATTCCATCACGACAATGGCCTGCGCCTCGTCGAAATGCCAGACCTCCGGCACTGCGCCCGGGTCACGCGCTTCCTGGCGGGTCAGCGCGTTATATTCAAAGAAGCTGCGTTTCAGCGGCAGGGGCCAGGATTCGCCCACCAGCCGCACATAGGGCAGCGCCTGTTTCACAATCGCCGCACCCGCCGCGCCGCGCAGGATGAAAACGAGGTTCAGGTTGCCATCGCCGACCTCTTCGACCTGCCAGCTGTCGGCAGGGCCGACGCGGCTGGTCAAAAGGCTCAGTCCGCCCAGACGGGACGGCAATGTGCTGGGGGTCAGCGCCTCATATTGCGACGCAGTGTCTGACGGAATCACGGCTTTCTCCTCCCGCAGGTGACATGCCAGAGCTGGCCCGGCCCACCAAATCTTGCCCTCCGGAATGCGGATTCCTCCTCCCGCATCCCGGGGTTCCGGCTAAGGATTTCCATTCTTGCGGCATTTGTCAAACGTTATTGACATTTGAATAACCGAGACGCTAGCCTCGGGTCGGGAGAGGAGACCATCGTGCCGCAGGACGCCATCGTTATCACGGGGCTGACCCGTTCTTTTGCGCGCAATCATGTGCTCCGGGGGGTCAATCTGACCCTGCCGGCCGGCAAAGTGACAGTGTTGATGGGGGCGAACGGGGCGGGGAAATCCACTCTGGTCAAGATCCTCTGCGGGGTGCAGCGCCGCGATACCGGCGAGATCACGCTGGATGGCCAGCCCTTTGATCCGCCCGATCCGGCCAGTGCTTTGCGCGCCGGGGTGGTGACCGTGCATCAGAACATCAATGACGGGGTGGCACCTGATCTCGACGTGGCCTCGAACCTCCTGCTCGACGAGCTGGCGGCGGGTTCATCATTCTTCCTCAACGGGCGTCGGATGCGCGCGGAGGCAAGGCGGATTGCCGGCGCCGTGGGGCTGGATGTCGATGTGACACGCCCGGTGCGCGAGCTGAGCCTTGCAGACCGGCAGCTGGTTTCCATCGCGCGCGCCATGTCACATCGCCCCCGGCTTCTGATCCTGGACGAGCCGACTTCGTCACTTTCGGCAACTGAAACAGAACGGTTGTTCATTTTGATCGACCGACTGAGGGCCGAGGGGGTGGCAATCCTTTATATCTCGCATCGCATGTCCGATATCCGTCGCCTCGCCGACCGGATTGTCTCGATGCGGGACGGGCAGATTTCCGGCCAGTTCGAGGGCGAGACCCTGGATTATGCCGGTGCGGTACGCGCCATGCTGGGTCATGAGATCACCGAAGTCGATATCGACATTCCGCCTCAGGGCCGGGCGGTGATTGAGGCGCGTGCACTGCGGCTGCGCCCTGATGCGGTGCCGTTCGATCTGAGTCTGCATGAAAATGAGGTCGTGGCGATCACCGGCCTTGTCGGGTCGGGGAAATCCCTGCTGGCCGAGGTGCTTTTTGGCGTCTCGCGCGCCGAGGGCGGCATGATCGGCCTGGACGGCACCCCGTATACGCCGAAAAATCCGGGCGCAGCGGTGCAGGCGGGAGTGTTTCTTTCGGCGAAGGACCGGCTGCTGAATGCGGTGATCCCGGAATTCGACATCACCCGCAATATGGTGCTGCCATTCCTGTCGCGTCATACCGGGCTGCTGGCACTGCTGCGCCCCGGGTCCGAGCGCGCCACCGCAACCAGGATGATCGGCGAGATGGGCGTCGTGTGTCAGAGCCCGAAAGACGGGATCCTCACGCTGTCGGGCGGCAATCAGCAAAAGGTTGTCGTCGCGCGCTGGCTGGCCGAGGCCTCGCGCCTTCTGATCCTTGATGAGCCCTTCCAGGGCGTCGACATCCAGGCCCGCCGCGACATCGGCCGCCATATCCGTGCCAGCGCCTCTGGCCGCGCCACTTTGGTTCTGTGTGCCGAGATCGACGAGGCGCTGGAAGTGGCCGACCGCATCCTTGTCATGAGCGAGCATTCGATCATCGGCACCCACCGCAATCAGAATATCGACCTCGGCCTGGTGATGGCGCAGGTCACCGAATCCGCCGCAGGACATGTCGCATGAAAAAAGACTTCAATCTGACCGATTTCGCGATCCGCTACGGGTTCCTGATCCTGATGGCGGGGCTGGTGATCGGCTTTTCCGTCGCGCAACCGGCCTTCCTGACCGCACGCAGCGGCGTGTTCATCCTGCAATCGGTGGCGATCACCGGTATCCTGGCGCTTGGCGTGACCGCCACGCTGGTGGTCGGGGGGTTCGATCTTTCCATCGGGGCGGTGGCGACCTCGTCGCTGATGCTATCGGCCTATACGATGGTGATCTGGGATCTCGGCGCGGTCGAGGCGGTGGTGTTCTGCCTGGCGATGGGGGCCTTCGTGGGCCTGGTCAACGGATTGCTGATCGTCAAAATGCGGGTGCCGGATCTTCTGGCGACGCTTGGGATGATGTTCCTGCTGATGGGGTTGCAGCGTATCCCGACGGAAGGAAATTCCATCTCGACCGGCATGTCGCTGCCCGGAGGCGGCACCGCGACCGGCACATTCTCGCCCGGCTTTCTGATGCTGGGGCGGCACCGGCTCGATTTCATCCTTGAGGATCTGGTGCCGCTTTCTGTGGTGTTCCTGATCGTGATCGCGTTTCTGGTCTGGGGGTTTCTCGAACTCACGCGCCATGGCCGCGTCATGTATGCGATCGGGTCGAACGCAAAAGCGGCGAGCCTTGCCGGCATCAACGTGAATTTCTACCGCATTCTGGCCTATGTGATCTCAGGCACGCTGGCGTCTTTTGGCGGCATCCTGCTGGCGGCGCGGCTGGGGCGGGGTGATGTCGCTTCGGGCAATAATCTCTTGCTCGATGCGGTTGCCGCAGCGCTGATCGGCTTTGCCGTGCTGGGCGCCGCGAAACCCAATGCCTTTGGCACAGCCATCGGCGCACTGTTTGTCGGCATCCTGTTGCAGGGGCTGACCATGCTGAACGCACCTTATTACACGCAGGATTTCATCAAGGGCGCTGTTCTCGTTGTCGCCCTCGTCTTTACTTTCGCGCTTTCCGGTCGGGGAGGCCGGGCGCGCGGCTGAGCAAAACGGATAACAGAGAAGAGGGAGGAAACCATGTTCTCAAGACGGGTGTTTGTGGGCCTGATGGGCGGTATTGCCCTGATCCCGGGCCTCGCTATCGCGCAGGATGCTCCGGCGCCATTCGACAAGCCCGCCGATGTAAAGATCGCGCTGGTGCGCTATCTGTCGACCGGCGATTTCTTTCAGGCCTATCTTTCCGGCGTGGAAAAGCAGTCAGAGGCCCTCGGCGTCAGCCTCCAGGTCTTCGACTCGCGCCAGGATGCGGCTTTGCAGGCCGATATGGTCGATCAGGCCATCGCGCTGGGCGTTGATGGCATCATCATCCAGCACGGTCTGACCGAGTCGATGAAGGAAGCCGCGCAACGCGCCGTCGATGCCGGCATCAAGGTTGTAGCTTTCGACGTGAATGTCGAAAATGCCGCCATCCCGCAGGTCGAACAGTCTGACCGCGACCTGGCCCGCCTGGCGCTGGAACAGGCGATCAAGGATCAGGGCGAGACCTGGACCGCAGGTTACGTCTATGTCCCCGGCATCGCGCCGCTTGATCGCCGTGATGAGACCTGGAAAGAGTTCAAGGCGAAATATCCGGGCATCACCGAGAAAGCGATGTTCGGCACAATGGACAACCCGATTGCCAATTCGGTCGCGAACCAGGCGCGGTCAGTCCTTTCCGCGAACCCGGATATCCAGGTCGTTTTCGCCCCCTATGACGAGTTCGCCAAGGGCGTGAAAATCGCCGTGGACGAGGCCGGCATGGGCCAGGATGTCGCGATCTATTCGGCTGACGTCTCGACCGCAGATATTGCCCTGATGCGCGAAGACGGGTCGAGCTGGAAGGCGACTGCCGCGACCAACCCCGCCGTGGTGGGCGAGGTCTCGGTGCGTACCCTCGCGCAGCTTCTTGCCGGTGAGACCGTCGCGGCCCAGGTCATCGTGCCGCCGACCCTGATCACCCAGGCCGATCTGAACGAGCTCGACATCTCGAATATGGAAGAGCTGGGCGCGAAAATGCCGGCTTTCGTCCATGCCGAAGTGTCGGTGAGCCCCTGGATGAAGCTCCCCGCACGTTGATCTGACCGGGGCCGGCCTGTCCGGCCCCGATTTTCCGCGATGAGGCCACAAATGCAAAACTCCCGTACCACCGAAGAGGTGGCCCATGGCATCCGCTGCCGCGTGTTCGAACATTCGATGCGCAACAATGGCGGCTATCTGAGCCAGGCCTGTTCCGCCGCCGAGCAACTGGCGTTTCTGTATAATGAGGCGCTGAATCTCGGCCCCTCGACCATGCCGATGGTGCCGCCGCCCTTTGGCGGGGTGCCCTCGGCCGCGAACCATGATTACCGCACCGGCGCAGGCTATAACGGCCCGTTCGACGCGGTGCATGACCGGCTGTTCATCGCACCCGCGCATTACGCATTGGTGGCTTACGCCTGCCTGATCGAGACCGGCCGTATGACCCCCGAAGGGCTAGAAATGTTCAACCAGGATGGATCCTCGGTCGAGATGATCGGCGCCGAACATTCCCCGGGGATGGAGGTGCATAATGGTACTCTCGGCATCGGGCTTTCGACCGGCGCGGGCCTTGCCTGGGGCCGCAAGCGGCGGGGCGAGACCGGCGAGGTCTGTGTCTATATGTCGGATGGCGAGGTTCAGGAGGGCCAGACCTGGGAGGCGGTGCAGGCAGCCTCCCATCACGGCATCGACAATCTCTGGGCGCTGATGGACGTGAACCGCCAGCAATGCGACGGCGCGATGGATTCGGTGATGACGGTGGGCGATATCGCCACCAAATTCCGCAATTTCGGCGCGGTGGTGGCCGAAGTTGATGCCCATGACCTGACGGCACTGCGTCAGGCCAAAGCCACGCCGCATGAAGGCCGGCCGCTGATCATCCTTGCCCATTCCAGCCCGACAAAAGGCATGGAATTCCTGATGAAGCGCTTCCCGCGCCTGCATTACGTGCGGTTCAAATCTGACGAGGAACGCCGCGAGATGAACATCGCCATAGCCGCAGAGCTTGGCATTGCACCTGTCGACCTGGGAGGGCACTGAAGATGGAAATGGTGAACCGCCCCTATGCGAAGGCGTTTGAAGATTACGCCGTGCAGCACCCCGAGGTGCTGTGCCTTTCCGCCGACCTGACCTCAAGCTGCGAGATCGACGGCTTTCGTGATCGCCACCCGAATCAGTTCCTGTCGCTTGGCATGGCAGAACAGAACATGCTGTCTTTCGCCGGCGGGCTTGGCCTCGCGGGCTTCCGGCCTTTCCTGCATTCCTTCGGCGTGTTCCTGTATCGCAGGCCCTATGACCAGCTGATGGCCTCCATCGCCTATCCGCGCCGCCAGGTGCGGCTGATGGGGTTCCTGCCCGGCATCACCACTCCGGGCGGCATGACGCATCAGGCAATCGAAGACATTTCGGTGATGCGCACGATCCCGAACATGACCGTGCTGGAGGCCGGTGACGCGAGTGAGGTCGAGAGCATCGTCGCCGCCGCCGACAGTGTCGATGGCCCGGTCTATTGCCGCATCCTGCGCGGCGCGGTGCCGCGGCTTTTTGATACCCCGTTGGAAATCGGCAAGATCCGCGTTCTTGCGGAAGGCACCGATGTGCTGATCGTTACCACAGGGATCACTACCGAAGAAGCGATCCGGGCAAGGGGCGCGCTGGACCGGGCGGGGGTTTCGGTGCGTCACCTGCATCTGAACACCCTGAAACCCTTTGATGCCGCGACGATCATTGGCCATGCAGAACAGGTCAAACATGGTGTCATCACGCTGGAAAACCATCTGGTGACCGGCGGTATCGGCTCGATGGTGGCCGAGGCGCTGGCAGAGGCCGGGCTTTCGCGCCGCCTGATCCGGCTGGGGCTGCAGGACACCTATGCCCATGGCGGCTCGCGCCCCTATCTCATGCGCTATTACGGGATGGATGCGCTGAGCCTTGTTCGCGCGGTCGAACGCCTGACCGGGCAGCAGACCGGCATTGACGAAGATGCGCTTGGTGCGGTCCGGGTCGAGGCGGTGCATTCGGTGGTCAAGGCCGAGGCGCTTTGATGCGCTTCACCGTCACCTACCGCATCCGCGCCGGTGATCTGGCCGAAGCCCGCGCCCGCGCGGATGCAATCGCGCTGGAACAGACGGTCGAGATCCCGCGCGCGGTGGTGCCGCCGGGCTATATCGAAGACGAGATCCTCGGCCGGGTTGAAGAGACCGGCACGCTGTCGGACGGCGTCTTTCAGGCGAAAATCTCTTACTCGCCCGACAGCGCCGGGGAGGAGTTCAGCCAGTTCCTGAATGTGGTTTTCGGCAATTCCTCGATCCAGCAGGGGATCCGGGTGACCGGAGTTGAGCCGGGTGAGACGATGCTGGCGCGCTTTCCAGGCCCGCGTTTCGGCATCAAAGGCATCCGGGCGCGCTGCGGTCGCGCAACAGGCGGAATGATTGCGCCGGTGCTGAAGCCGATGGGCCAGCCACCCGCGGCCTTTGCCGCGCTGGCTGCAGGCGCGGTGCGCGGTGGGGCTGACATCATCAAGGAGGATCACGGGCTTGCGGGTCAGGATGCTGCGCCGTTCGAGGCCCGCGTCGAGGCCGTTGCGAAGGCCGTGGCCGTGGCCAATGCCGAATATGGGCGCAATGCGATCTATATCCCGAACCTCTCTGGCCCGGCGGACCAGATCGAGGCCCGGCTGCGCTTTGCCCGGGATGCCGGAGCGGGCGGTGTCATTGTGATGCCGGGGCTTCTGGGATTCGGCATGGTGCATCGCATCGCGCAGGACGCGGGCCTTGACCTGCCGGTGATGACGCATCCGTCTTTCTTGGGCCCCTGGGTGCTGAACCCCGATACGGGCATGGATCACGGTGTGGTCTTCGGCACGCTTCCAAGGCTTGCGGGGGCGGATATCTCGGTTTTCCCGAATGTCGGCGGGCGGTTTGGCTTCTCGGCAGCGGATTGTCTGCAAATCGCAAAGGCCTGCCGCGCGCCTGGCGGGCCTGGGACGGCGATGCTGCCCAGCCCCGGTGGCGGGATGAGTGTGGAACGCGCCGCTGACATGGTGCGGATGTATGGCCAGGATGTCGTCTATCTGCTGGGCGGCAGCCTGCTGGCCGATCCGCCGAACATCCATCTTGCCGTGGGCGCGATGCGCAAGGCGGTGGATGCGGCGGAGAGCTGAGGCTCAGCCCTTGATCGTTCCGGATGAGAGGCGGCGTTCCAGCGCCTCGCCTGCCGCGTCAAACAGATTGCGTTCGGCGGCACTGAACCCGATGGTGACCGCCTGATAGCCGGGCAGGAAATTCATCTGCAGATTGCCGATGCCCCCCCCGACGAATGTGTTTTGCGGCTTGTGATACAGGTCCTGCGGCGCACCGGCCCGGGCGATTTGGCGCCAATCTGTTTATGCAGCCGGGTGAGTTCAATCCGCATATCGGCGCGCAGGGCGGCATCAGAATTCGAGAGCGGCGCGTCAAAGAGGAAGATTTCGGCGCCTTCGACGGAATAAGGCGTGATGTCCTGATAGGCCGTCAGCGCGGCGAGGACTTCGGGACTGTCTAGGGTGATGCTGCCATCGGCGTCGATGATCTGGTCGTTATTGGTACAGGCTCAGTGCAGGACCTGGTGGACGGGAGTGTCAAAGGTCCTGGCGGGCGGGGCGGTGGTGCAGGCCAGCACTGCGCCGATCACGCTTTTCCGAAAGAGGTCGGACACGTCACATACTCCCGGTTGTGAAGGGTATTTTTTACCGCCCCGGCGGTCAGCCCGCCGACAAGGTATCTTTGCAGGACGAAGATGATGATCATGGCTGGGGCGATGCCCAGGAAAGCGGTGGCCATCAACTCGTTCCAGAGCACATCCTGCTTGCCGAAAAAGGCATAAAGGCCAATCGGCAGAGGCATGTATTCGGTTCTGGAATTGAAGGTCAGCGCGAAGGTGAATTGCTTGTCCATCGACAAATCCAGCACACCTGCCTCAGGGGTATCGAGGCGCGAGACCGGCAGGGCCACGCCTTTGGTTCCAAAGGCTGCGCAACGGCGGACCTGGTAGTCGAAGATATCACCATCGGAAACGAAGGCTTTCTCCGACCCGTTCCAGCCCGACGGTTTTTATAGAACATATCCACATCGTTGACGCCATAAATGCGCGGGCCATTTTCCGGGATAAAGGTCTTCCTGCCTCCGAAAGACGCCACCCGCTCGGGCCACGCCCGGATCAGCCCGTTGTAAAGGTCGAGATCATGGCAGCATTTCTCCTGGCGCCGCCAGTCGCGCATGAAAAGCGCGCCGTGGCAGCAGGGGTAGATATGTTCGGCCGCCTCGACCGAGACGATATCGCCCAGAGGGCCGGCGTCACGCGCCGCCAGAGGTCGCGGTGCGACGGCGCGTAGCGCACACGGGGGCGACCGAGGGGTTCTCAGGCCAGTATCGCACCAGCAGATGCGCCAGCGCATAAGTGTCCTCAGGTGATGAGATGATGGGCTTTTCCGAGAAGACCTGCCCCCGCTTCCAGCCCCAGCCGGATATGGTCAAGGTGGAAATGATCGGGCGAGCTGATCATCGGCAGATCGAAACCGCCGGCCTTTACCAGCGCTTCGGGGCTTTCATGCGAGATGTCGGCGGGGATGCCATGTCCGGTCAGGGTCGCCGCCCCGGCCCTGGATCTCGAAATCCGGGTCCATTTCGCGGAATACATGGGCAAGATAGCCGAGACAAAAAGCCGGGGCCGATAATCGCACCTCGTATAATTCACTCCCTGGGGGGATTACCTGTCAGTAACCTGGAGGGATCGCATGATGATCCCCAATGATTTTTCGATGGCGCTGACCGATGCGCGCAAATCCGGCGGAACATCACTCCGCCGGGCAAGCGGCAAATATGGGGTGGGTCAGCCGTCGCGCTTCCGGTTCAGGCCAAGCACTGCTGCGCCGACAAGGCCGGGCTCGATCGGGCATTGTGCCTGGACGATCAGCGGGCGGGAAAGCCGTTGCAGGATCCGTCCCCGAACCGCTTTATCCAGCGCGTCGATCAGCGGATGCGCATTCGACAGGCCCCCGCCCACCGCGATCACCCCGGCCCCGAGCATGTTCTGCACCATGGCGAGCGGGCCAGAGAGCAGGTCGAGCCAGATCGCGATGGTGCGCGAGGCTGCGGGCTCCTCGGCCTGCCAGGCGGCAATGATGTCCTCTGCGGCAAGTGCCGCGCCGCCAAGGGCAAGATGCAGCTTTTCCATCCCGCGCGCCGAACAGATCGCGTCAAGGCAGCCGGTCTGGCCGCAGCCGCAGGGAAAGGCCGGAAGCACGGTATCGCCGACAATGCTCTGGGCGACAGGGCCATGGCCCCATTCGCCGGTAAAGCCGCCGCCTGATCCGCCGCCCGATGCGGAACTGTCATTGATCAGCCGGCCCCGGACCACGATGCCGCCACCGACCCCGGTGCCGAGGATGATGCCGAACACGACCGCATGGCCGCGCCCGGCGCCGATGGTGGCTTCGGCCAGCGCAAAGCAATCGGCATCATTGCCCAGAACCACCGGCAGGCCGAGCGCCGCCTCAAGGTCAGAGCGCAGGCGCCGTCCGCTCAGGCAGGGGATATTCGCCACGGTCGCGATGCCGGTTTCCGGGTCGATCACCCCGGCGATGGAAAAGGCGAGACAGTCGGGCCGCTCGGGTGCCGCGTCGATGGCGGCCTGCAAAACGGTGGTGAAGGCGGTGAAATCCAGGGCCGGTGTCGGAACGCGGATCGTTGGCCTGATGTCGTCGGGGCCAAAGGCTTCGGCGATCTTTATCGTGGTGCCGCCGATGTCAAAGCACAGGATCACGACCGCGCCTCCTGTGCGGCAATCCCGCCAGAGGGGACGCCCGCAATCCAACAGCCGAGGACCTGCAGCGCATCGTCCAGGCAGATCAGATCCGCCCATGCGCCGGGTCGCAGATGCCCGCGATCCGTCAGGCCAAGCGCCGCCGCTGGTGCTGCTGCGCCCAGCCGCAGTGCCGCGCCCATGTCCAGGCCCAGCCGCAGATGGCAGTACCGCACCGCATCTGCGAGCGCGATATCAGCACCGGCCAGGGTGCCGTCTGCGAGGGTCAGCCTTCCCCCGGCACGGAAAATCTCACGGTCGTTCAGCATGAAGCCGGTCAGATCGCTCCCGACGGTCGACATCGCGTCTGACACGAGAAACACCTCCCCGGGCTTTGCCCGCAGCGCGACCTGCATCGCGGCATCGGCGATATGAAAGCCGTCTGCGATCAGCCCGGCATGAAGGTCGGGCGCCGTCAGCGCGGCGCCGACCAGCCCAGGGGCGCGGTGGCCGAGCTGGCTCATGGCGTTGAAGAGATGGGTGACCATGCGGGCGCCCGCCGCGATATAGTCGCGCGCGGTGTCATAATCACAATCGCTGTGGCCGAGGCTCACCGTTACCCCGGCTGCGACAAGCGCGCGTACCTGATCCGGCGTGACCGATTCCGGCGCCAGCGTCACGATCAGATGCCGCAGCCGGCCCGCGGCAGCGAGGATCATGCCGAGGTCCTGATCCTGCATCACCCGGATCAGCGCGGGGTCATGAGTGCCTTTGCGGGCCAGCGACAGATGCGGGCCTTCGAGATGCAGCCCGAGGAAGCCAGGCACGCATGCCGCTTCCGCCGCCGCGACCGCGCGGTCGGTGATATCGGGGCGGTCGGTGATCAGCGTCACCATCACAGCCGTGGTGCCAAGTTGCGCATGCGCGGCGCAGATCGTTGCGATCCCCCCTGGCGTGGGGTCATTATTGAATAGCACCCCGCCACCGCCATTGACCTGAAGGTCGATATAGCCGGGCGCGATCAGACCGGGCAGACGCGGCCCAGGGGGGGCCGCACCCGACGGGCGGATCGCGGTGATCCGGCCCGCGTCAAAGCTGATCGCCGCATCCTGGTGCCAGGTCTCGCCATCGAAGATCTGGCCTGCGTGAAGGGTTCCGTTGCCCATGCTCACCAGACTGTGCCCCGCGCGGCCAGAGGCTCGACCCGCGTGACCACGCCATTCTTGTGGAACACCATCCGGTCAAAGAGGTTCGAGACCACACAGGTATGGTTCGGCACCACCCGCACCAGATCGCCAACCTGCGGCAGGGGGCTGGTACAGGCGCTCAGATCGACCACGGCATGTTCCTCGGAAAGGCTGGTGATCCTGGCGCCCGCGAGGCCCTCGATCTCGCCGTAATCCGTAAAGCCCAGCAGATCAGAGGTCAGCGTCTTCGATCCGCAATCGAGAACCGCACGCACAGGCGTCGGGCGGGAGACCACCGTCGCCAGCACATGCATCGCCAGATCCTCCGGCCCGCACGCGCCCGCCCGCACCATCGAGCGGTCATTATAGACGTAAGTGCCGGCGCGATGCTCGCTCGCCGAAGGCACCAGATGCGCTTTCCACAGATCGGGCGAGCCGCCATTCGTGCGCATCGGACAGGGAAGGCCCGCCTGCGCCAGCAGCGCCATGGTCTCTTGCAGGAAGGCCTCGACCCGCGCGGCGCCGCCAGGGCCGGGATAAGTCATCAGACCGCCGAAATTCAGGCCCGGTGCGGCGGCGATCAGCTGCGCCAGGGCGAAGGCATCGGCGGCGCTCTGCACGCCGCAGCGCCCGCCGCCGGTATCGCATTCGACCAGAACGGTGAGCGGTTTTTCTGCCGGGAAGGCTGCCGCCAGCCCCGCCACCGTCACCGCCGAATCCGCCGTTACCGCCAGCCACGTCACACGGGCGTTCAGCGCGAGCAGCCGCGCGACCCGCACCGGCCCGAGGATGTTATAGGTGATCAGGATATCGTCGAATCCGGCATCGGCAAAAGCTTCGGCCTCGGTCAGCTTCTGACAATTGATGCCCACAGCCCCGGCCGTGATCTGCTGACGGGCCACGGCGGCGATCTTATGGGTTTTGATATGGGGGCGGAAACTCAGCCCATGCGCCGCCATATAGTCCTGCGCCCGCGCGATGTTGGCGGCGAGCCGGTCCTCGTCGATCACCGGCAGCGGTGTTGCCACATCTGCCAGCGGCGTGCCGGCTTCGGGCCAGGGAAAACCTGGAATGGGAAGGCCGGGTGGGGGAAAGCTCATCACATCTCTCCGAAAGGGTCATCCATGCGCGGCCAGATATCCGCCCGGACCAGCCGGTAGGGAATGGGTGCCGGAATATTCGGATAGGGCTTCCCGGCGCTGCAATAAAGCATTTCCGAGGCGATAGGCGCAAAAGCTGCACAGAAATGGTTGGTTGATCTGATCACGACGATATTTTGCGCCACCGGATCGATCCCGAACGCGGTGAAAAGTGAAGGGTCATAGCTTTGCACCCGCAGGGTCTTGAGGAGGACCGCGATCCCGGTCGTCTCGCCCGCACGGTCGAGAGGCGCAATCCGCGCCGCCGGACCGACAAGCGTGATGTTCTCGCCGAACCGCATTTCGACCTCCGCATTCAGACGGATGACCCGAATCAGCGCGTCGCAGGGCTCGCCGGTCTCTGGCGCCAAATCGCAGGGGCTTCCCGGCGCCCTCGCCGGCGACTGCACAAAGCTGCGCCGCAACCGGGGCCCACAGCGCGCCAATGGCCACGGCGCGCGCCTCAGTCTCATTGATCTGCGGCATCATATGCTTGCCGCGATTGCGAGAAGCGCGCGCCCGAGTTGCTTGGTCAGGATGCGCCAGAGACCCTCGGCGCAGTCGATGAAATCGGTATGGGGGAATTCCTTGAAGACGGTGAAGAAATCCGGTGCGGTGACGCGTTTTGCAGTCAGATGGTTGTGGAGGGGCATCTCGGCGCCATGCAGCCCCAGCACCACCGCATCCACCGGCAACGCGCGCTGCAGCCGGGCAAGCATTTCGTCCCTTAGTTCTTCACAGGCCCCTCATGCGATCAACCCCGCCGGATCGGGCCCGACCGGGATCGGTGCGGTGCAGGGCGTCGGGGTCACCGGATGCCGGCCCGGGGGGCATAAAGCGCCCCCTCGAAACCTTTGCGGTCGATCACGATGGGTGAGAATATGTTGGTTTCCGTGGCCAGCGCCGCCGTGAAGATCCGCGCGGATCCTGCTGGACGAGCCGCTGAACAAAACCGTCGTGATGGCACTGCATGACATCAATTTCGCCTCGGCCCATTCCGACCGGTTTATCGCGATGAAGGCCGGGCGCGTGATCCGCGAAGGCAGCGCGGCCGAGATCGTTCTGCCCCTTTCTCCTTTGTCCTGGCCTCAGAACCGCACCTTGGCGGCCAGCTGACCGAACGGCCCACCTCGTAAAGCGGGGTGATCGGGTTGAAATCCTGGCCATCGATGGCGCGGTCGCCACAGGTCCTGTCGCAAAGGTTGTTGACCCCGGCCCGGTTCACCAGGCCCTCGACCGCAGGCGGCTGATCATCGGTGAAGAGGTTCGGTACTGCATAGCCCGCGACGGCTTAATGGCCGTGGCATCTCTGTGGCCACTGGCCTTTGCCGCCCTGATCGAGCCGCCAAAGGTCAAGGCACTGCCCTCTGGCATGTGCCGCGCCTCGATGGCCAGCACGCCCCCGAGAGGGGTTCCAGGATCGACCGCGCGCCAGCTGTCGGTGCCGGCGCCGTTTACTTTGATCCTGCTTTGCGAGTAGCGCGCAGATAGCCGCGCTCCCGGCCATTCATGATCACGCGGTCGCGGGCAGCGACGATCTTTGACAGGAGGATCTCGCCACCGAGGCTGCGATTACCGGTCTCATAGTCATAACCAGCGCGAAACTTTTCGACCGCGAAGCGTCAGCGCATCGGCCCGCATCACAGACGATCGAGGCACAGCCGCTTAACCCCGAGAAATCGCCCTTCCGGCCCGAGATGCGATAAAACTCTGGTCATCTCAGAGAAGCCCGAAAGAGCTCGACAGACCCTCGACCGGTTCACGCCGCGCTTGGGCATAAAGGTCAACATTTCTGGCTCTTTCGGCCGCCGGGCGGAGGTCAGATCGCCAAAGGTGCTGTCCTCGTCGTAACAGTCGATGCCGGCGGTGATCGTATTGGCATCCGACAGGTGGTAGCAGTATTCTGCCCGCGTCGGCAAGGTCAGGTGCTGCGTGCAATGGCGGCGCAAGGGCTGCGGCGCGTCATCATCCATGCGCTGTCCGCACAGCTTGAACCGGTGACCTTCGGGGGGCTCATAGGCCAGTTTTACTTGTGCCGAGGTCACAGCGGTGGCGCTGCCTTCGACCTTGGTGCCGGGGCCGGTTGATACGAACGATCCCGTGATGTCGCGTCGCGATCAGGTGCGGCGTGTTCAGCGCCCGCGCCGCACCTGTTCTCCACATGCTCGACCGTGACAATGCCAATCCGCGCAAGCGCGGCTGTCTCGCGAAAGGTCGGTTTGCGCAACACCCGGACCCGGTTCGGGCACCGAGGGAAGATGGCTATGTTCCGGGCGGTGAAGCAAGCTGTTCACCGCCCGGCACGAGGGTTGGAGAAAGACAGCGCTCAGGTTGATTTATGCGGCGAAGGGCCGTCGAATTTGATTTTATAGTGATCGGCATATTCCGCGCGCAGCTGATCCCATTCGCCATTGTCGCGCGCCGCAAGATAGGGTGCCGGGTATTCCCAGCCCGCGGGGCGGTCGACCCCGGCCCAGGCCTTGTCGACATCCAGCGGGAAAACCTCGGCCTGGGGGTCCCAGTCGTCGGGATGCAGGACCTTGGAAATCTTGCGGTAATCAAAGGGATCAAGGCCGTTCGTATCGACATAGCGTTCGATATAGCCTTCGACATTCTCCGCCGTGACCGTCAGCGAGCGCCAGTTGAGCAGCCGCTCGGACGCGCGCGGCACCCAGCCGTGGCTGACATCATAGATGCGGCCGGTCAGGATCGCCGCCGCATAGGCGGGGCTGTTCCCCGAAGTCGCCAGCTGTTTGCCGTCGCGGATCGCCTGGGCGCCAAGGCTGGTGCCATCGGCGCCGACCACGAGGATATCCTCGCCCGGGCGCAGACCGGCGGCCTGGATCGCCGCAATCGCGCCCTGTGCCACATCGTCATTCTGCGCCACGACGCCTTTCAGTCCGGGATGGCGGGTCAGCAGATCTTCGGTGGCCTTCAGCGAATCTTCGCGGTTCCATTTGCCCGGCAGCGTGTCGACCAGCCTTGTCTTCGGGAAATCGCGGAACGCGTCGTCCCGCCCGCGCGAGCGTTGCAGATCGGTCAGATTGCCATTGGTGCCGGTCACGCCGACGATATCACCGCCGCCGAACTTTTCCGTCACAGCCGCCAGCAGTTTCGCGGTCACCGCGCGATGGGCCTCGAATTCTTCGGGCACGGTGTAAAGCGTCCAGTAATCCGAGGCTTCGAACGGGGTGAACCAGGGCAGGCTGTCCCAGACATTGGCGACCCAGACCTTGTTTTGCTCGGCCAGCCGGCTGACGCCCCGGATGGTGCCACCATCGGCCAGGTTGAAGATCCCGGCCTGCACACCCGAGGTCACCTGTTGTTCGAACTGATTGAACTGGCGTTCGCCGTCGAACTGACTGTCGAGCCCGGTATACGAGAAATCCAGCGCTTTGGTTGCAGATTCAAAGGCGCCATTCAGGATCTGGTTATATTCATTCGACATGAAAGCCGAGATGAAGGCCAGTTTACCATTCCCCGAGGCCAGCGCGACATTCGGCATTCCTGCCGCCGCCGCAAAGGCCGAGGCTGCGGCCCCGGCCGATGCCATCGCGAGGAAATCGCGCCGCGATACGCCATGGGTGTCGAGGCGCTCCATATGACGCCCGACGGCTTTCGGGTTATCAAGATCGCGCATCCAGCGCGGCAGGGTGATTTTGCCCATTTCCATATCCTTTTGTTCTGTTCTGCCGGGGCTGCGTATTGCCCGCAGCCCGGGCTGCGTCGGCTCAGGCCGGTTTGTTCGGCGAAGGCCCGTCGAATTTGATCTTATTACGGGCGGCGTAATCCTCGCGGACCGCGTCGAACTCGCCCTGCGCCTTTGCCTCGGCGAGAGCCGCGGGAAGGGTCCAGCCTTCGGGGCGCTGATAGCCTTTCCAGATCTCTTCGGTCTCGGCGGGGTAGACATAGGCCTGGGGATCCCAGTCATCGGGGTTCAGGACGCGCGAGAATTTGCGGAAATCAAAGGGATCAACGCCGTTATTGTCGACATAGCGTTCGACATAGGCATCGACATTGTCCTTCGTCACCACGGTCGGTTTCCAGAACAGCTGACGTTCTGCCGCGCGCGGTTTCCAGCCATTCGCCACATCATAAAGCCAGCTGGTCAGGAAGGCGCCGGTGAAGACCGGGCTGTTGCCGCTGGTCGAGGTCTGGAGCCCTTCCTGGATCGCCTTTGCCCCCAGCGAGGTGCCATCCGCCCCGCCGACGAAGAAATCCTCGCCCGGCCTGAGCCCGGCATTCCTGAGCGCGGTCAGCGCCCCCTGGGCCTCGTCATCGTTCTGCGCGACGATACCCCTCAGATTGCCGTTGCGGGTCAGGAGATCCTCGGTCGCACGCAAGGATTCCTCGCGCAGCCATTTGCCGGGCAGCTCGTCGGTCTGACGGATATTCGGGAATTCCTCCAGCGCGAGATTGCGGCCCGCATTGCGCGAGATCTCGCACCAGTTGCCGGGGGTGCCGGTCAGCGCCGCAACCTCGCCCTCGCCGAATTTGTCGGTCACGGCCTGATAGACGGCGCGGGCGACGCCGCGATGGGCCTCGTCCTCATGCGGGTTCAGATAGACGGTGAAATAGTCGCCGACATCAAAGGGGGTAAACCAGGGCACGCTGTCCCAGATCGCGGCGAAAAAGGTCTGGTTGTCTTCGGCAAACTGCCCGGCGCGGCGCAGTGCCGATCCGTCGAGGATGTTAAAGAACCCGCCGATCGCCTGTTCGGTGCCAAGCTGTTCAAACTGCGACAATTGCCGCCCGGAATCGATCTGGCCATCGAAAAAGCTGTAATTCAGTCCAAGCGCAGATGCCGCCTTTTCAGCGCCGAGGCTGACGAGCTGATTATATTCGGTGCTGGCGCTCCAGGCCAGATAGGCCACCTTATTCGAGCCCGAGGCCACCGCGACATTGGGCATCCCAAGTGCTGCCGCCGCCGCGCTGGCCGCAACACCTGCCGAGGCGAGCGACAGGAAATCGCGCCGCGACACGCCGCTGGTATCCAGCCGCTCCATATGGCGATCGATGATCTTTTTCTGCGTGAAGTCGGGCAGATGCCGGGGGTTAAAGCCTTTGCGGACCATGATGGCCTCCGTGAGGGTGCAACCGGCCGCATCGCGCCGCGACCAGCGGGCGAAGGGCCTGGAAAAAGCGGGGCGGGGGGACCCGGCCCGTTACGGGCCGGGATGGAGGTCAGGCCTTGTTCGGCGAAGGCCCGTCATATTTGATTTTGTAGTGATCGGCATATTCCGCCGCGACCGCAGCGCTTTCGCCATTCTCACGCGCGGCAACATAGGCGGCGGGGTATTCATAGCCCTGGGGCTTGTCGATCCCGGCGAAGTTATTGTCGATATCCAGCGGATAGACCTCGTTCTGCGGATCCCAGTCTTCCGGGTGCAGCACTTTCGACATGCGTTTGTAATCGAACGGTTCGACATCGCCATTATCGACATAGCGTTCGATCCAGCCGTCGATATTCGACTGATCCAGCGTCAGCGTGTTCCAGTTCAGCTGCCGTTCCGGTGCGCGCGGCACCCAGCCGTTCAGCACGTCATAGATCCGCGTGGTGAAAAGCGCGGCAGCGAATGCCCCGGTATTCCCCTTGGTTGCCAGCATCTCGCCGTTCTTGACCGCCTTCGACCCGAGCCCGGTGCCCGAGGTGCCGACGATCAGCACATCCTCGCCCGGGCGCAGGCCGGCGGCCTTCAGCGCCGCGATGGAGCCAAGCGCGATATCGTCGTCCTGGGTCACGATGCCGACCACATTCGGGTTGCGGGTCAGCAGATCTTCGGTTGCCTTCAGCGCGTCCTCGCGGTTCCACAGGCCCGGAAGCTCATCGACCAGTTTCGTCTTCGGGAATTTCTCGAAAGCCTGGTCGCGGCCGCGGTTCCGTTGCAGTTCCAGAAGGCTGCCTTTCGATCCGGTGACGCCGATGATGTCGCCGCCGCCGAATTTCTCGGTGACTTCGGCCAGCAGCACTTCGGTGATTTCGCGATGCGCAGTGACCTCTTCCGAGACCGCGAAGAGGGTGTAGTATTCATCGGCGTCAAAGGGGGTGAACCAGGGCAGGCTGTCCCAGACATTGGCGACATAGATCTTGTTTTGCGAGGCGACACGCGAGATCCCCCGGATCGCGCTGCCATCTGCCAGGTTGAAGATCACGCCATTGGTGCTGGCCGCGACCTGGCTTTCAAACTGGTTATATTGCTTTTCGCCATCCAGCGAGCTGTCGAAGGAGCTGTAATTCAGCCCCAGAACCTCACCTGCCTTTTTCGCGGTGCGGTCAAAGGTGACGTTCCATTCATTGATCAGAAAGCCGGTGAGATAGGCGAATTTGCCGTTTTCCGAGGCAATCGCGGTGGCGGGCAGGCCGAGATAGGCCGCCCCTGCCGCCGCCGCAGCACTTGCCGAGGCAAAGGACAGGAAGTCGCGCCGCGACACGCCGCTGGTGTCGAGCCGCTCCATATGGGCGTCGATCACTTTGCGGTTGGTAAAGTCGGGCATCCGACGGGCGAGGTCTTTGAAGTTCATCTTGATAGGGCCTTGGCTCAGGTTGGTAAGGGTTATTTTGCCGGAACGGTCGCGGCTTTTGCGACCGGCGCGTTGGCTTGCGCAAAGGCGCCGCGATAGCGCGATGCCGGGTGACGGGTGTTGACGCGGGCGCCCTCGCCGAGGATTTTCTCGCGATAGGTGCCGGGGGCGTAGTCGCGCTGCGCGAGGCCGCGTTTTTGCAGCACTGGCACCACATGTTCGGCGAATTCCAGGAACGACGCCGGCAGGCGGTGATAGCTGACATTGACGCCGTCGATCCCGGCCTCCTGCCAGACTTCCAGCGCATCGGCGATGCTTTCCGGTGTGCCGGTGATATTGCCGGCCTTCGCATAGACCTGGCCCAGATCGCGCACTTTCGGGACCACGCCGGGGTTTGAATCCTCAAACGCGCGGACCACACCCTGAACGCCCTCGATCTCGAGCTCTTTCACCGGGCGTTCCGGGTCGAGAACGCCAAGGTCAATGCCCAGATCGCGCGAGAGATGCGCGAGATAGCCGTCGAGGCTGACATCCTCACTGATGTCGCGGGCTTTCCGCGCCGCTTCTTCCTCGGTCGAGCCGATGATGAAGCTCATGCCCTGGATATATTTCAGATCGCCGACCTTGCGCCCGGCCTCGATCAGATAGCGGTTGGTTTCCTCGATCTGGCGGCGGGCACCTTCGGGTTTTTGCGCGACGATGTAGGTGCCCTCGGCGTTCCTTGCAGCAAAGGCGCGACCGGCGGTGGAAGATCCGGCCTGGAACAACAGCGGCACCCGCTGCGGTGAGGGCTGCGACAGATGCGGGCCCAGCACCTTGTAGCGCTTGCCCTCATGATGGATGCGGTGGATTTTGGCCGGATCGGCGTAGCGGTTGCCTTTTTTATCGGCCAGCACCGCGCCCTCGTCCCAGGACCCTTCCCAGAGCTTATAGACCACGTCGATATATTCATCGGCCCAGGCGTAGCGCTCGTCATGTTTGACGATGCGGTCAAAGCCGAAATTCTGCGCCGCGTTATGGCTGACCGATGTCACCAGGTTCCAGCCGATCCGCCCTTTCGAGAGATGATCCAGGGTCGAGATCTTGCGGGCGAAGTTGAACGGATGTTCCTGAAGGATCGACGAGGTCAGCGTGAGGCCCAGCTGATCCGTCGCGCCGATCAGCGCGGCAATCAGCGCGCCGGAATCGTTGATCGGGATCTGGACGGCCTCTTCGATATAGGTCTCCCACCCGCCTTTATAGGCCGGGTCGACCCCGATGATATCGGCGGAAAAGAGGGCGTCGAATTTGGCGGCCTCCAGCGCTTTTGCCAGCGTGGTCCAGGTGTTCAGATCGTTGAATTCGGTTTGCAGCGTATCGTCACGGCGCCAGAGGCCGTGATGGATATGCGAGACGGAGTTCATCACAAATCCGTTGAGGATCAGACGTTTGGTCATGAGCGTATGCCTTATTTGATGACCTGATCAGCGCCGGATTTGCGGCTGACCAGCACGGCGGCGATGACGACAAGGCCTTTGATGATCATCTGCAGGAACTGCGAGACGCCCATCAGGTTGAGGCCATTGTCGAGGATCGCGATGATGAGAACGCCGATCAGCGTGCGGTGAACGCCGCCAACCCCACCGGCCAGAGAGGTGCCGCCCACCACGATTGCGGCCAGGCTGTTCAGCAAAAGATCCGAGCCAAGCGATGGCCCCGCCGCGCCGAGGCGCGCGACCGCCAGGATGGCACCAAAGCCCGCAAGCAGCCCCGACAGCGCGAAGGCGTAAAGCTTATACCGCTCCACCGGGACGCCGGCGGTGCGCGCGACCTGCTCGCCGCCGCCGATCAGATACATATAGCGGCCAAAGCGGGTACGGGTCCCGATGACGACCAGCACCACCCAGGCGAGGATCGCCCAGAGCGCGATATTCGGCAGGCGCGGGATCCATTGGCCGATCGAGATATCTTCCAGCCCCGGGGCGTTGAACTGGATGGCGCGGCCATCAAGCAGTGTCAGCGCGATGCCGGAAAAGACCGAGAGCGTGCCGAGGGTGACGATGAAGGAGGGGATCTTGCCGCGGGTATAGATCAGCCCGTTCACCAGCCCGAGGCCCGCGCCGACAAGGGCGGCAAAGGGGATCACCAGCCAGCCGATGCTGAACGCGTTCAGCACCGAGACCGAGACCGCACCGACCAGCAGCACAATCGCGCCGACAGAAAGGTCAATCGACCCCATCAGCACGATGAACGTCGCGCCAAGGCAGACGATCAGCAGCGTCGCCGCCTGGCCGCTGACGGCCGAGAAATTGCGCAAAGTAGCGAAACTGTCGGTCGCAAAGCTGAAGAAGACGAACAGCGCCAGCACGACCCCGATGGGGAACCAGAGCGAGGTCTCGACCTTTGCAAAAAGGCCGGTGAGGGGGGACAGGAAGGTGCGGCCTTCCGGATGCGGGGCGGTGGTCATTCTGCGGCTTCCAGCTGTGTTTCAGGTGCGGCGGTTTGGGCGCCAGGGGCAGGGTTGGCCACGGGCTGCGCCCGGGGCGCGGCCTGGCCGGGGTCGCTCAGCATCAGGCCGACAAGGGTCTGTTCCGAGGGTTTGTCATCCGCCGGCGCGGCCACCTCGGCCACAACGCCGCCATGTTGCAGGATCAGGATGCGGTTCGAGAGGCCAATGAGTTCAAGGAGTTCATCGGTGATCAGGATGATCGCGACGCCCTGATCGGTCAGGTCGCGCAGCACGCGGTAAATTTCCTGTTTCGCGCCCGCATCGACACCGCGCGTCGGGTTGTCGAGGATCAGCACATCGGGTTTGCGCTCCAGCCAGCGGGCCAGCACCACCTTTTGCTGATTGCCGCCCGAGAGCCGCGACATGGCAAGATCTGGTGTGGCCGAACGGATCGCCAGCGCGTCGATATGGGCGCGGACGGCGCGGCGTTCCTTCCGGCCGCGCCAGATTCCGAAGCGGTTCGAAAACAGATCGCCGCCGCTGCCGGTTGAGAAATTCCAGGCAGTGGGGAAAGAGGGGATGATGCCCTCGGCAAGGCGTTCCGCCGGGATATAGCCAAGCCCCTCGCGCGTGACGCGGCCGATATCGGGGCGCCGGAGCGGGCCATTCCCGATCGCGACCTGACCGGCAAGCGGCCGGATCACACCGGCAATCGCCTTCCCGAGCCGCGACTTGCCGGAATCGAGCAGCCCGCCAATGCCAAGGATCTCGCCCGGCCGGATCTCAAGATTGATCTCTGGCCCATCGGCCAGGACGCGCAGCCCCTCGGCCCGCAAGGCGGGCGTCACCGGCAGCGTGGTCTGCTGGCGGTTCTCATAATAGTAGTCGGTGGCGCGTTCACGCCCGACCATGAAACCATGCAGCCGGTGCTCGTCGGTTTCCGCGGGCGTTACCCGGGTGACCATCTCGCCGTCTTTCAGCACATAGATCACATCCGAGATGTCCAGCACCTCGGTCAGCCGGTGCGAGACGAAGAGGAGCGAGCCATATTGGCGGATTTTGCGCACCAGCCCGAAAAAGCTCTCTTCGTCGCGCCGGTCGAGCGCCGAAGTCGGCTCGTCCAGCAAGACCAGAGGTTCTGTGACCCCGCGCAGAAGTTTCGGCGTCAGGCAGGCTCGGGCGATCTCGATGGATTGCCGGGTCGAGAAATCATAGTCACCGGTCTTGCGACGGACATCGACATCCAGCCCCGCCTCCTGAACGATTTCCCGTGCGGCGCGGATCATCGCATCGCGGTCAACCCATTGGCCAAACCTGGTAAAACGCGCCTCTTCACCCAAAAGCAGGTTTTCATAGACCGGCACATTCTGGACGAGGGATTGTTCCTGAAAGACGCGGGTGATGCCCTGCGCTACCGCCGCGCGATGGCTGGGCGGACTAAAGGGCGCACCGGCGAGATGCAGCGTGCCGTGATCGGGCGCAGTCAGGCCCGAAAGGATGTTGAATATGGTCGATTTCCCGGCGCCATTCTCTCCGACCAGCGTCACCACCGATCGGCGCGGCACGTCAAAAGAGACGTCCGAGATCACCTGCACGGGGCCATAGGATTTCGAAAGGTTGCGCACCTCCAGCAGGTTGTCGCCAGTTTGTGCCGCGTCCCCCGGCCTCTGCGCCGGGATGGAGTTCCATTCTGATCTGAATGACATTTCGCTGTTCCGGGATGGATGCAACAAGCCTCTCTTTGCCCGGGGACAAAAAGTCTGGCTCGCCACCGGCTACGGACCTCCGCAGCCTCATTCCGGTGAATATAGGCAAGTCAGAGAGTAAGTGTTTCCAAACATTCCCCGCTTGCGGCGATGCAGCATTCTTAAATCACGATTCTTACAGGCGATATTTTCTCCGTCTCACCTGTCAGGTGCATTTTCTGAAATCACAGGTCGATTCTGAGAGATTATTGCCCGCAGATCCGAGGGGTGACGCCAGGACAATTCCTGCCGGGGCAGAATATTTTTCGTCTTAAGTGGCCCCGCGCAGATCATATCTTCTGTTGAGCGCATTCCTTCCAATTCGACCCGGCTAATTGGCAGGAATTTCCCGGATCTGTACCGAGAATGATAAAGATCTGACTGCGCCCTCTGTGTCATCTGTTCTGGCGCCAGGCCCTGACGCTGAGCGTTGCGGGATGCCGGCATCAGATGCGGAGATATCCATGAAATTCCTGAAACAGGCCGGCGGATGGTTTTCCCCCGATGGTTCTGCGGCGGTTGACGCTCACCTTGACCGGCTCGACACGAAAGGCGTGTCGCGGCGCGATCTGCTGGCGCTCGGGTCGGCGGGGCTGGCGGCGACCGCTTTTGCCGGGATCAGCGGTCTGCCGAATGTGGCGCTTGCATCGGCGGATGGCAAACTGGCCTATCTGGCCTGGACCAGCCGGGTCGAATTCATGATCCAGGCGAGCCGCGCAACCGAAGCCGCCACCCGTGAGTTTGGCTTTTCCTATAGCTATCTCGATGGTCAGATGAGCAGCCAGACCCAGCTGGACCAGGCTGAACAGCAGCTGGGCCTTGGCGTGAATGCGATCATCCTGCATGCGCCCGATGGCAGTGCAGTGCGGCGGATTGCGGAATATTCGGCGCAGAACAAGACCTATTTCTCGAATGTATGGGCCACCTTACCCTGGCTGACCCCCTTCGATGTCAGCGATTACTACACGCTTTATGCGGTGCCCGAAGAGTTCACGGCCCATGGCGCGGTGACGCGGATCCTGCTTGACGAGGTGACGAAGCGCTTTGGCGGCGGCAAGATCATCGGCGTGACCGGAGTGCCCGGCTTCTCGACCGATACGGTGCGCAGCCGTGGTCGGGATGCGGCCTTTGCCGATTTCCCCAAAACCACGCTTGCCGACCAGCTGCCGGGCCTTTTTAACCGCGAGGATTCGCTCAAGGCTGCCCAGGATCTGCTGACCCGCCACCCCGATATAAGGGGCGTGGTGGCGCAAAATGACGATGTGGCGATGGGGGTGATCGCGGCGCTGCGCGCGGCCGGACTGGTGCCGGGCGAGGATGTGCTGGTGGTTGCCGCCGATGGCACGGCCGAGGGGCTGCTGGCGGTCAAAAGCGGGCAGTTGTTGGCCACTTCGGCCAATTCTCCGGCCTATCAGGCAGGCCTTTTCACCTCGCGGCTTTATGACGTTCTGAATGGCTGGCAACCGCGTGCCTCTGAACGGATGCAAAACTGGAAATCGCTGATCGTTACGGCGGAGAACGTCGACGGCTATATCGCGCGCCATGTCGATAATGGCGATGTTTTGCCCTTTGATTATCGCCGCATGTCGAAAGTTCTTCACCCGGATGACTGGGATCCCCAGGCACAGGTGACGCCGCTTGATATTGACCATGAATGGAACGGGTTTGAGAAGCCCCCGGGCTGGGATTATCCGGCGCCTTATAAAGCCGCCAAAGAGAATGGCGAATGGGAGGCGGTGACGGCGGAATATGCCGAACATTACCGGATCCCGTTCGAGGGACCTTCGCCTTTCGCGAAATCCTGATCATGGCTGATGATTTCAACCATGACTAACCAGGCGACAAGGGCCGTACTCGTGATCGGCGACGGGCTTTCCGGGGCGCTCGTGGCGGCGGCTCTGCTACGCCAGGGCGCCGCCGTGATCCTGATCGGCGAGAATGGCCGGCCGGGGCAGGGCACTGCCTATACCGCTGGTGCAGATATCCACCAGGCCAATGGCCCGGCCTCGGCGCTCAGCGCTGACCCTGCGGACCCGGACCATTTCAGCCGCTGGCTGGAGGAGCGCTATGCCGGTGGCCCGATCCCCGGGGGCGGGCCTCAGGCGCGGGCGGCGGATGTCTTTGTGCCGCGCTGGCTTTACGGGCATTATGCCGCTTCGATCCTGGAGGCGGCAGCCCGGAATGGTGGCCTGACCTGCATCACGGCTGAGGTCACCGACCTTGCGCCGAAAGCGGGCGGGTTCAGCGCCAGCCTGGCGGATGGGCGCGAGATTGCAGGCAGCCATGCCGTGCTGGCAACCGGGCTGCATTTTTCGCGCCCCGATGCAGGTCAGGCAGTGGGCAGCGCGATTGCCCCCTGGGACATCGCGCGGATGCGCGCGCTGCGGCCGGGGGCCGAAGTTGCGATCATCGGTTCGGGGCTGAGCATGGTCGATGCGGTGGCCTCGCTGGCCGAGGCAGGCCATCACGGTCATATCACGGTGTTTTCGCGCCATGGCCGCCGGCCAGAGCCGCGTCGGCTGGCGCCGGAATGGCCGGATTATCTTGCCGACCTGCCTGACCGCATCACCATCCGCGCCCTTTTCGCACTGGTGGTCCGGGAATGCCGGCTGGCGCAGGCCTCGGGGGGCGACTGGCAATCGCCGCTTGATCTGGTGCGGGCCCATATCGGGCGCTGGTGGCGGGCTTCGGACCCAGGAGAGAAACGTCGCTTTCAGCGCCATGTTCGCAGCCTGTGGGAGGTCAACCATCACCGCGCCCCGCCCATCGGTCATGCCCATGTCATTGCGGCGGCGCGCGAAGGGCGGCTGCATCAGGTCGCCTCGACCGTGCAGGGGATCAAGGAGGGCCGGGGCGTGACGATCCGCCACCGTTTGCGCGGTGGCCAGGCGGTGACGGCTTCGCGCTTCGATGCGGTGATCCTCTCTGCCGGGGTGGAATATGACTGGCGGCGGATCGAACGCCCGCTGGTTCAGAACCTGCTGGAGCGCGGGCTGGTGCGACCCGGCCCCTTGTCGCTGGGGATCGACGCGGCGCCTGATGGGCGGGTGACCGACCGGGATGGGCGGTGCTCGCTTCGGCTCTTTTCCCTTGGCCCCCCTTTGCGCGGGCTGTGGTGGGAGAGCACCGCCATCCCCGACATCGCAAGGCAAGCCGTGGAAATTGCAGAAATTATAGGGTCGGAACGGGATGCCGTCTCCGACCAGACGAAGGAGAAAGTGAATGAGCCAGATTGACCAGCTTTGGGGCGCCCCCCCTGCCGCGCAGACGGATCCTGGCAGCCGGTATGAGGAGGTCGCGTCTGGTTTTCGTCCGATCCTGGCCGCGATTACCGATGCATTTGGCCGGCGTGAGCGCGAGCACAGCCTGCCGCTGGAACAGATCGCGGCGTTGAAGCAAAGCGGCTTTACCGCAACGCGGCTGCCGGTTGCAGAAGGCGGCAAGGGCCTCAGCTTTCCGGAATTCCTGAACCTGATCATCGAGCTGGCCGAGGCGGATTCGAACATCGCCCAGGCGCTCCGGGTACATTTCGGCTTTGTCGAGGATGTGCTGAACCAGCGCGATGCGGCGCGGCGCGCGCTCTGGGCCCCGCGCCTGGCGGCGGGCGATCTGGTCGGTGTCGGCTTTACCGAGATCGGCGAGGCAAAGACCGACCGTTTTTCGACCCGGCTCAGCCAGACGGCTGACGGGCTGCGGCTGACCGGCAGGAAGTTCTACACCACCGGCACGCTTTACGCCGACTGGATCGACGTTTCCGCCAGTGATGATCAGGGCGAGACCGTCTTTGCCTTTGTGCCCCGCACCGCGCCGGGCGTGACCGTTCTGGATGACTGGGACGGGTTCGGCCAGCGGCTTTCGGCCTCGGGCACCAGCATTTACGAGAATGTCGAAGTCGCGCCCGGGAACCTCTGGCAAGGGGCCGAACGGCTGCGCTATTCGACTGCCTATTATCAGCTCTACCATCTCGCGACGCTGGTTGGGATCGGGCGGGCGCTGGTGCGTGACACAGTGACGGAGCTTGGGTTGCGGCGGCGCACCTTCAGCCACGCGAATGCGGCGCTGCCCCGCCATGATGCGCAGGTTCTGGCGGTGCTGGGCAAGCTTCGCGCCCAGGTCTATGCCGCTCAGGCGATCACGCTGAAAGCGGCAGAGGCGGTCGGGCGCGCCTTCGCCACCCGGTTTGCCGGCGACGAGGCAGCAGAGGAGGCCGCCAATATCGTGGCCGAACTGGAATCGGCCCAGGCGCAATCGGTGGTGATCGATCTGATCCTGGCGGCGACGACCTCGCTTTTTGACGCGCTGTCGGCCTCGGCCACGCGCAGCGGGCTGGGGCTCGACCGGCATTGGCGCAATGCCCGCACTCTCGCCTCGCATAATCCGCGTATCTACAAGGACCGGATCATTGGCGACTGGGCGGTGAACGGCACGGTGCCGCCGCCGCAATGGATCGCCGCGATACACCCGGATGCCAAACCGGCGGTGGCATAAGGGAGCAAGATCATGACATTAAGGGATAACTCTGTCTGGTTCATCACCGGTGCCTCCACCGGCTTCGGGGCGATCTTTGCCCGCCAGGCGCTGGAGGCCGGGCATCGTGTGGTCGCGACCGCGCGCGACATCCGCGCGCTGGACCCGCTGGTCGCGCGGTTTGGCAATCGCGTGCTGCCGCTTGCGCTGGATGTGACGGATGACCGCGCGCGCGAGGCGGCGATCAGCGCCGCCGAGGCACGGTTCGGGGCGATTGATATCCTCGTGAACAATGCGGGATTTGGCTATCTCGCGGCCCAGGAGGAAGGCCAGGACGCCGAAATCCGCCAGCTTTTCGAGGTGAATGTCTTTGCCCTTGCGGCGCTGACGCGACTGATTCTGCCAGGTCAGCGGGCGCGCGGCTATGGCCATATCGTCAATATCAGCTCGGTCGCCGGTCTCGCGGCGAAGCCTGGCGTCGGCTATTATGCGGCGACGAAATTCGCGGTCGAAGCGCTGTCAGAGGCGCTGTCGGAAGAGGTGGCCGAGTTCGGGATCCGGGTGCTTCTGGTCGAGCCGGGGCCGTTCCGCACCGATTTCGCCGGTCGTTCGATCCTCGCGGCACCGCAGATTGACGCCTATCGCGGGCGCATCGCGCATCAGCGTCCGGCCTCGATCCGGGCCAGAGCGGGCCAGGAAGACGGAGATCCCGAACGCGCGGTGCAACTGGTGCTGGCGCAGCTCGCGCGCGATGATGCACCGCTGCGGCTGGCGCTTGGCGCCGTCGCGGTCGATCGCGCATTGGAAAAGCTGGAGCCGCTGGTGGCGGAGCTGAAAGCGCAGCGCGCCCTTTCCATCGCCGCCGACCACAAACCGGAGGGCGGCGCATGAGCCGCAAGCTGCGCCTTGGTGCGTTTTTGCCCGGCGGTGGTCAGCATGTCGCGGCATGGCGCCATCCGGATCAGCCGCTGGACGGCGCGGTCAGCCTCGCCTTTCACCAGGAGCTCGCGGCCCTCGCCGAACGCGGGCTGTTCGACGCTTATTTCCTTGCGGATACGCTTTCCGCCGAGATTGGTGGGCGTGAGGGCGGCAGTGCAAAGGCCGCCGGTTTCGAGCCGCTGACCCTGTTTGCGGCGCTTTCGGTCACCACGAAACATATCGGGTTCATCGCCACCGCCTCGACCAGCTACGAGGAGCCCTATCATGTCGCGCGCCGTTTCGCTTCACTGGATATGATTTCGGGCGGGCGCGCGGCCTGGAATGTGGTGACCTCGCATGGGGACGGGCCGGCGCGGAACTTCGGTCTTGCGGCACAATATGGCCATGACGCGCGCTATGCCCGGGCGGCCGAGCATCTCGATGTGGTCAGACAGCTTTGGGACAGCTGGGATGATGATGCCTTCCTGCGGGACCGGACCACGGGGGTCTATTTCGACCCGGCAAAGGTGCGGCCGATCCGGCATGAGGGCAAATATTTCCGCGTCGAAGGCCCGCTGAATGCGCCGCGCCCGCCGCAGGGGCATCCGGTGATCGTCCAGGCTGGTCAATCCGAGACGGGCCGCGATTTTGCCGCCGCCTCGGCCGAGGTGATCTTTACCACCCAGCAGGATCTGGCTTCGGCCCAGGCATTTTATGCCGATGTGAAGGGGCGGGCGGCGGCATTTGGCCGGTCGTCGGATGAGATCCTGATCATGCCGGGCCTCGCCCCTTTTATCGGGGCGACAAAGGCCGAGGCCCAGGCGAAATATGACGCGTTGAACGCGCTGATCCTGCCGGAAGAGGGCATCGGGCTTCTGAACGCGCTGACCGGCGGCACGCTGGATCTGGCGGGCTATCCGCTGGACGGGCCGCTGCCCGAGGCGCCTGTGACCGAGGGGATGAAGAGCCGTCAGCAGCTTTTGCGCCGTATCGCGGATGAGACCGGTTTCTCGATCCGCGAGCTTTACGCCTGGGTTGCCACCGCGCGCGGCCATCTGACGCTGATCGGCACGCCGGTCGAGATCGCCGATCTGATGGAGGAATGGCTTATCGGCAAGGGCGCAGACGGGTTCAACATCCTGCCCCCCTGGCTGCCGGGCGGGCTTGAGGATTTCGTGACGCTTGTCATCCCCGAATTGCAACGGCGCGGTATCTTCCGCCGCGAATATGAGGGGCGGACCCTGCGCGAAAATCTCGGGCTGAAACGACCCGCGAACCGCTGGGCTACGGTCGGATCAGATCAGGGTCTGGCGGCGGAGTAAGCCGGTGCCGGGGCGCCTGTCGTCCCGGTCCCTCACGCTTTCAGGTGGATCTGCAACCGCTCGAAGCTCGCCTTATTGCCGCCGGGGGGCGCGGATTCTGCCAGAAAGCCATCAAGGCCCGGCCAGAGCCGGATCGCGCGGTCGATCTGCGGGTCGCTTCCGGCGACATAAAGCCCGGCATGGATCATCATCTCGGCCTGATCATAGATGGATAAGAGCCTGCGCGCCTCGGTGATCACGTCGTTCTCTGCATCGGTTGCGGCACCGGGCAGGCTGCGCGAGACCGAGCGCAAGAGATCCACCGCCGGATAGCGGCCACGCTCGGCAATCTCGCGGCTGAGCACGACATGGCCGTCCACCGTGCCGCGAATGATATCGGCAATCGGCTCTTCCATATCCGAGCCGGCGACCAGAACCGAAAACACTGCCGTAATATCGCCGGGCCCGTCGCTGCCCGGCCCCGCCCGTTCGCATAAAGACATCAGCGCATGGGCGGTCGAGGGCGGATAGCCCCGCAGCGAGGCCACCTCGCCCGAGGCCAGCGCGACCTCGCGATGCGCTTCGGCAAAGCGGGTGACAGAATCGACCAGCAGCAGCACATGTTTGCCAAGGTCGCGGAAATACTCGGCCACCGTCATGGCCGAGAGGAGGCAGCGTTTGCGCATCAGTGGTGACTGATCCGAGGTTGCGGTGACGACGACCGCGCGCGCCATGCCATCCGGCCCCAGCACCTTATCGGTGAATTCCCTGAGTTCGCGCCCGCGTTCCCCCACCAGGGCGATCACCGCCACATCCGCCTGCACCCCGCGCGCGAACCGCGCCAGCAGCGATGATTTTCCGACGCCGGAGCCCGCAAAAAGCCCGATCCGCTGCCCCCGGACCAGCGGCAGCAGCGTGTCGAACACCGCGACCCCGGTCGCGAGCCGCGCGCCGAAACCGCGCCGATGCGCGGGGTCGGGCGGGGTTGCGACCATCGGGCGCCGTTCCGGCCCCGCCAGCAGGGGGCGTCCGTCAAGCGGTCGACCCAGCGGGTCGACGATCCGGCCCAGCCAGGAGGAATCGGGCGCAAGTTCGGCCTTTCCGACCAGCTCGACCCGGCTGCCGATCCCGAGACCGCCGGTCTCGCCCTCGGGCAGGATCAGGGCGCCTGTTTCCGAGACACTGATCACTTCGCCGCCGAGTTGCCCCGCGCCTGCAAGCACGCGGTCGCCGGGCGAGGCACCGTGTAAGCCTCTGACAATAAGGCTTCCCATCGAGTTTCCGGTGATACGGCCCACCTCTCGCACGGCAGAGAGAGCGGCGATTTCTGCGCGAAGCGCGTCAAATTCGAATGCCATCCGGCGCCTCCTGTTCAGCCAATTACGGTTTCTAAAGGAATCACCCTTAAACCTTGGTGAAGCAGATGAGGGAAACCGCATCCGAAGGGAGAACCCCGGTGTTCGCGAAACTTGAACTGACCAGAATGGCACAGGCGCTGGCGTCACATGCAGGATCGCGCATGGATGTCATCGCCCGCAACGTCGCCAATGCAGATACGCCGGGATACCGGGCGCATGACCTCCGGCCATTTGCCGAGGTCTATAAAAGTGAACCCGACATGCGCGCGACCCGCCCCGGGCATTTCGCCACAGGGGGCAATGCGCCGCGTGGTGAGATCATCGCCGGCAGCGGCAGCGAGGCACCCAATGGCAATGATGTCTCGATCGAAATGGAAATGGTGAAATCGGCCACCGCCCGTCAGGACCATGAAATGGCGCTGGCGATCTATCGCGCAACTTCGGGCGTCATCCGCGCCTCACTCGGTCGCAATAGCTAGGGGCGGGCATCATGAATGATCTGACCACGTCACTCGCCGCCTCTGCCTCGGGAATGGAAGCCCAGGCCAACCGTTTGCGCCATGTGTCCGAGAATATCGCGAATGCCGATACGCCCGGCTATCGCCGCAAGGTGATCAGCTTTGACCAGGTGGTCGAAAGCGGGACGGTTCGGGCCGGAAAGGTCCGCCTTGATCCGCGCGAACTGCCCGAGATCTACAGCCCCGGCCATCCGATGGCCAATGAGGCCGGATATTACAACGGGTCCAATGTGGACCTGATGATCGAGATCGCTGACGCCCGCGAGGCACAGCGCAGTTACGACGCAAATGTCAGACTCTTCGATCAGGCAAGGCAGATGATGCAGAGCCTGTTTGAGGTTCTGCGCCGCTAGGAGACACCAGAATGGATGTAAACACTTCTTTTGCCGCAGCACATTACGCGCAGGCCAGAACGGCCGCAGCGCCCGGCTCCGGCAGCGGTCTTAGCTTTGCCTCGGTTGCGGGCGAGTTCACCGATACTTTGATGCGTCATGAAATCACGGCGCGCGACGCGATGGCCGGCAATGCCAGCCCGCATGCGCTGGTCGAGGCGCTGTCCTCGTCGCAGCTTGCCGTCGAGACTGTGGCGACGGTGCGCGACAAGGTGGTCGAGGCCTATCAGGAAATCCTGAGGATGCCGGTATGACCGAGGCCGCCTTTTTCGATGTTTTGCGCCAGGCGCTTTGGGTGGCGGTGAAGATATCCGCCCCGATCCTTGTGGTGGCGCTGGTGACAGGTGTGGTGATCGGCCTCTTCCAGGCCCTGACCTCGGTGCAGGAGATGACGCTGACTTTTGTCCCCAAACTGGCGGCGATGCTGGCGGCGTTCTGGATCTCGATGGGCTTCATGACCGGTTCGATGACCGCGCTTTACGGTGACGTCATCATCCCGCTGATCGAAGGAGGCTGACCATGGATTCCGCAGGTTACGTCGCGCTCAGCCGGCAATCCGGGCTGATGCGGGAAATGCAGATCGTGGCGAATAACGTTGCCAATATCTCGACCAACGGCTTCCGGCGCGAAGGCCTCGTCTTTGCCGAACATGTTGCGCGGCTTGACCGGGAACCGTCGCTTTCGCTCAGCCATGGCAATGTGCGGATCGCCGATCTTACCCAGGCGGGTGTGACCATGACCGGCGGTGCTTTTGATCTCGCGATCCAGGGCGATGGCTTTTTCCTTGTCATGACGCCCGAAGGGGATCGCCTGACCCGCGCCGGCAGCTTCACGCCTTCAGTCGATGGCGAGCTTGTCCGCCCCGAAGGGTATCAGCTGCTGGATGCCGGCGGCGCCCCGGTTTTCGTGCCACCCGGTGCCGCGATTGCCGTGGGGGAGGATGGCACCATCTCTGCAAATGGCGAGGCGGTGGGGCAGATCGGGCTCTGGCAGCCCGCCGATCCGCTGGCGCTGCGCCACCGCTCCGGCACGCTGTTTGACGGCGGAATGGTCGAGCCGGTTGCGACCGGCAAGATCATGCAGGGCTTTCTCGAAGAGAGCAATGTGAACCCGGTCGCGGAGATCGCCCGCATGATCGAGGTGCAGCGGACCTATGAGATGGGCCAGAAATTCCTCGAGGCCGAGGACAGCCGCGCCCGCAACGTCATCCAGACCCTTGGTCAATAGGTGGGCCGATGAAAGCACTCCATATCGCCGCGACCGGCATGTCGGCCCAACAGATGAAGGTCGATGTCGTCTCGAACAATCTCGCGAATATGTCGACCACCGGCTATAATGCGCGGCGCGCCGATTTCGCGGATCTGCACTATCAGCAATATACCCGCCCCGGCACGGTCTCGGTCAGTGATGGCACCATGCTGCCGACCGGGGTGCAGATCGGCCTTGGCGTGCGTCCTTCCTCGGTTTCCGTCGTTTTGCAGCAGGGCTCGCTCTCGCAGACCAATGGCGACCTCGATGTCGCCATCGACGGCAATGGCTATCTGGAGGTCGAGCTGCCCTCCGGCATCTCCGGCTACACCCGGGATGGCGCGCTGAAACGCTCGGCGGATGGGCAGATCGTGACCTGCGACGGCTATCCGGTGGTCCCGGGGATCACCATCCCGCCCGAAACGCGCTCGGTTGCGATCAATGCCGCCGGAGAGGTCTGGGCCTATTTCAGCGACCGTGTTCAACCCGAGCTTCTGGGCCAGTTCACCCTGACCGATTTTACCAATGAAAAGGGGCTGGAGGCCATCGGCTCGAACCTCTTCCTGGAAACCGCCGCCTCCGGCCCGCCGATTGTAAACGAACCTGGCACCGAAGGTCTGGGCACGCTGCGTCAGGGCTATCTCGAGGAAAGTTCGGTCGATGCGGTGCGAGAGATTACCGATCTGATCAAGGCGCAGCGCGGCTATGAGCTGAATGCGAAAGTCATTACCGCCGCCGACCAGATGCTCGGCGCAACGACGCAGTTGCGCTGATGCTTTGGGGCCTTGCACGACTTATCCTGCCCATGCTGATCCTGGCTGGGACAGCCCGCGCCGAAAGCCTTGTCGCGGCCCGAAATCTGCCGGCGCAGACCATCATTGCGCCAGGCGATCTGATGCAGGTTGTGACCAGTATCAGCGGCGCCCTGACGCTGCCCGCCGAGGCTGTCGGCCAGGAGACCCGCGTTGCCATCTATGCCGGCAGGCCTGTCAGGCCAGGCGATATCGGTCCTCCTGCCCTGATCGAGCGCAACTCAATCGTTGCGCTGGAATATCGGGCGGGCGGGCTTGTGATCCGTGCCGAGGGCCGCGCCCTTGCCCGGGGTGGGGCAGGGGAGATGATCCGCGTCATGAATCTGGCGTCAAAAACCACCGTTTCGGGCCGCATCGGTGCCGATGGTCTGATCCTGGTCGGAGGATTTCCGTGAAATACACGCTCATTCTTTTGTCTCCCCTTGCTCTGCTGGGCTGCGGCGATCTTTCTCAGGTCGGCAAAGCCCCTGACTTCAGCCCGCTGGAGGGCAGCTACCAGCATCACGCGATCTATTCGACACCAATGCCGCGGACGACACCCCCTTCCGGCGTGGCCTATGATTCCTCTCTTTGGAACGCCAGTTCGGAATCGCTCCTGGGCGACAGGCGTGCGGCATCGCGTGGCGATATTCTGACGGTCGTGATCGAAATCGACGACAGCGCCGAGATCTCGAATTCGACCGGCCGGTCGCGCACCGGCGCGCAAAAAATGGGGATGCCGCAGCTTTTCGGAATTCCGCAACGGATCAACGAGAAACTTCCCGCCGGTGCGACGATGGGGAACGCGGTCGATACCAGCTCTTCATCGACATTTTCCGGCAGTGGTGACGTGTCGAGATCGGAGAAGCTGACCCTCCGCATCGCAGCCACGGTGGTCGAACAACTGGCAAATGGCGTTTTGCGTATCGAGGGGCAACAGGAGGTAAGGGTGAATAATGAACTTCGCGAACTTATCGTCACCGGCTATGTGCGGCCGACCGATATCTCGCGCCAGAACGAGATCACCTATGACAAGATCGCGGGAGCGCGGATCTCTTATGGCGGCAGAGGACAGATCACAGATGTTCAGCAGCCCCGCTACGGGCAGCAGATCACCGATATTCTGCTGCCGTTCTGACCATGAAAAAGCTGCTTGTCCCATTGCTTCTTTCCCTGATCGGGTTCGCGCTCGGTGGTGGTGCCGGCTACTTCCTGCGCGTGACACCTGCCGGCGACCTCGCCCAGGAAGGTTCTGATCGCAAAGCGAGCGAAACGCCTGATCCTGCGAAAGTCGAGTTTGTGCGGCTCAACAATCAGTTCATCGTGCCGGTGATGGAGGGCGGGCGGATCGTGTCTCTGATCGCGGCCTCGCTGAGCCTGGAGATTGTTGCAGGGCAGTCTGACATGGTCTTTGCCCGCGAGCCAAAGCTGCAGGACGCCTTTCTTCAGGTCATGTTCGATCACGCGAATTCCGGGGGGTTCAGGGGGTCTTTCACGGATTCCTCAAATCTTATTGTCCTCCGTAAAGCCCTGCTGGAACAAGCGAGAACGGTGCTTGGTCCGACGGTCAATGATGTGCTGATCACCGAGATCGCGAGACAGGACAGTTAGGGCATTGGGGCCTGGGGGAGGAAACTCTGCCCGTTTGCCAGTCAGCCGCCCCGGGTTTCCCGGGCGCTTTCGCGTCTCATTATTTGCTGCCGTTTGAACCCGGCGGGCGACAGCATCCCATTCCCCGCTTGCTTGCGCTTTGGGTCACAGAATATTCCGATGTTGTCGAACATGTCCGCCTGGCGCTTTCGCAGCTCTGGCAGGTCCTGCGTCTGATCCGCCCGTGCCTGGGCGGGTTGAGAAGCGCTCGGCGACTGCGTTCCCGTGGCAGTTGCCACGGCGTCTTCTGGAAGGCTCCCGATTATGGGCGCGTGAGACAATGCCGCCCGGCCCGTGCCGGTGACCTGGCTCCCCTGATCCCCAAAACTGAGCACTTTCCGCTGCGGCTTGCGCCGCGATACAGCCATGGGCAGGGCCTGCAGAACTACATCCGGCGTCTGCCTGCTTTGCATCGACCAGCCAATCACGCGCCGGGTGCAGGGGTCGACGATCAGGCCATGGGAACACCATTGGTCCGGGAGACTATGGCGAGGCGAAAGGCAAGCAAAACCCTCTTGCCGCGGGATGCAGGTGATATCGGTCAGCCAGGCCTTGTCCGGGGCCTCGGGATTGAGCTGCCGATCGTGGCCATACCAGTTCACCTGAACCGCTGGCGTTCACCGGCTCGATGACGACCATCGACCGATGGCTTGCCACCTCAGCTGCCGAAGCGGCGCCTGTAGCCGATCTGCGACCTGATCTCGGCAAGCGAGGCCAATCTGGCATCGAAGGTTTCGGGCAGTCGCTTTCGCTCTGTTCAACCAGATCATTATGCAGCTCGCGATATCCGCAGACCTGGCCGCTCTCCGCCCAGGCGTTCCGCAGCCGCTCAGTCAGGCGTCGGCCTTGCCTCATGCGCGCACCCTCATCGAGGCGTGGAGCCGGGCATGGAATCCGCTCGGCTGCAGGCGCAGGCACATGGCCGGGACAGAAAACTGCCCCCGATGCCCGGTCACGAACTCCGTCGCCATTCGGGCCGAGCCAATGGCGTCTCAATGGCTGCACTTACTTTGCATCCCTGACGAAATATGCGGTGGCTTTTCTCAGGATATCACGCTCCCCAACGACCCGCGTCAGCCCTCGCTTCAGGACAGAGATAGGGCTTGCTCATCCCAGGCCGGCGCGAAACGTCGCCGACCGGACAGAGATCTGCGCGACGGCATCGCGCCTGAACCCTTCAGCGAAATTATATGTGCCCCTCACGGTCTCCCTGCCTCAAAATCTGCGAAGAAGGCCTGCACGGCATGGGGCTATTCACAAATGACCTGCGTCGGTTTCACAATTGCCGCCAATTCCTGTAGCTCGGATTGTATGGGTATCGCGCCCGTCCGGTCCGGGGGGAACACCTGCGCCTTCATTTGCTGCGGCCCTGGACGATACGGTCGATCACCATGGCACAGGCCAGAATCGCGAGGCCGGCGAGGACGCCTTTTCCGACTGCAGCATATTGCAGCGCGGAAAGGACATCTTCGCCAAGGCCCCGCGCCCCGATCAGCGAGGCGATCACGACCATCGAGAGGCACATCAGCAGCGTCTGATTCACGCCGGCCATGATCGAGGGGCGCGCGATGGGCAGGTCGACCTGAAAAAGCATGAACCGGCGGGAGGCGCCAAAGGCCTGGGCAGCCTCGCGGATGCTTTCGGGCACCGATGCGATACCCAATGCCGTCAGGCGGATCACCGGCGGCATCCCGAAAATCAGCGTGGCGATAATGCCGGGGGGTTTGCCGATCCCAAAAAATGCAATGACCGGAATAAGATAGACGAAGGCCGGCATGGTCTGCATCAGATCGAGTACCGGCCGCATCAGGGTCAGGACACGGCGGTCCCGACCCGCCCAGATGCCCAAAGGCAGGCCAAAGAAGACACAGAGGAACGCAGCGGTTCCCAAAAGGGCGACCGTTGCCATGCTCTTTTCCCAAAAGCCGAACAGCGCGAGATAGGCCAGGGCTGCGGCGGAAAAGATCGCGACGCGGCGGCCGGACACCTGCCAGGCGATCAGGATCACGCCGGCCATCACAACGGGCCAGGGCGTGGCCACGAGCGCCAGTTCCAGCAGGGCGAGGATGGCGTTGATGCCCGATGCGATGGCGCGAAACAGGCCGCCCAGCCCTTCGGCGGCAGATCTGAACCCGCGATCCAGCCAGCGCGCGCAGGCGTTGTAGATCTCGGGGGATGAGGGGAAGCTGGTCAGCCAGGCAGGAGGGTCGGTAAAGGCGAACCGCCAGGCCGAAAGCGCTGCGCTGGCAAGGGTCAGGCTGGCCGCGAAAACGGCGCGTTGTGGCGGCAGCCCATGCCCGAGCCGGCGGTCAGCCCGCCAGCGCCGGAAGCGCCGGTTCAGCAGGATGGTTCCCAGAAATCCGGTCGCCAGATGCACGACGATCAGACCGAACCCGCCCGCAAGGCCATAGCCAAAGGATTGCGATTGTGCCTCTTCTGCCTCGGCCCGGGCATTTGTGGCGGCTTTCGCGATGCCTTCGGCCGAACGTTTCATGCCCTCACCCAGCGGGTCGCGATTGGCGATGGCAGTTTCGGCAGCGGCAAGGCGGTTTGCGGATTGTGCCTCAAGCCGGTCGGCCCTGGCGCGGGCATCAGCGCCCGGGTCCCCAAGTACTGCAATGGCCAGCAGGACCACACTGACGACAGTGGCGAAAAACGCCGGCCAGAAAGCGGCCCAGAGCGATCTCGCCCCGAGCCAGGACGCGCCGAAAAGGGCGGCCATCGGGTTGAAACGCGGGCGGGGCCGGGCCTCTTCATCCAGCAGCGCGAAGGCGCGGCTGTAAAACGCCGCGCCGCGCTGTACGAATTCGGCGACAAGCGGATCCGGTCGGGTCATGGCGCGGCCTCTCCTCGATTGCCGATGGCGGCGAGCAGCGTCTTCTGATGCACAAGGCCGACCGGAATGCCGTCACGGCAAACCAGAACCGGGGCGTCGCTGGTGGCAAAATGCGTCGTCAGCGCGGTAAGCGGTGTGTTCAGATCGACCCGCGCCGGATCCTCTGTCAGGCCTTCCGGCAGTGCAGGCAGCGGCTCCATGATCGTGCCGGCGCGCAAGACCTGCAACGGCGAGACATGGCGGGTGAATTCCGCGATGAAATCGGTGGCGGGCCGGGTCACGATCTCTTCCGGCTGACCGATCTGTTGGATCTCTCCATCCTTCATGATGGCGATCCGCGACCCGATGGCGATGGCCTCGTCGAGATCATGGGTGATGAAGATCACCGTCTTGCCCATTTCCCGGGCGAGATTGCGGAACTGGTCCTGCAACTGGCGTCGGATCAGCGGGTCGAGCGCGGAAAAGGGTTCGTCCATCAACAGGATCGGCGGGTCGGCGGCCAGAGCACGGGCAAGGCCGACGCGCTGCTGCATGCCGCCGGAAAGCGCGGTCGGCAGGCTGTCCCCCCAGCCGGCCAGCCCGACTTTTGCCAGCGCAATCTCGGCCTGGTCGAAACGCTGACGCGGTGTGGCGCCCTGGATCTCCAGCGGCAGGGCGACGTTTTCGCGCACCGTGCGATGCGGCAACAGGCCAAAGCTCTGAAATACCATGCCAATCCGGGACGATCGCAGCTCGCGCAGGCGTGCGGGGCTGGCCTGGGTGATATCCTCGCCTTCGAGAAGGATCTTGCCCTCGGTCGGCTCGATCAGCCGGTTGATCAGCCGCACCAGGGTCGACTTTCCCGACCCCGACAGGCCCATGACGCAAAAGACTTCGCCCCGCGAGACGGAAAACCCGGCATCGCGCACGCCGATCACCGCATCAAAGGCGGCCATCAGTTCGGCTTTGCTTTTGCCGGATTTTGCTCCGGCCAGCGCCGCTCTGGCGTCATGGCCGAAGACTTTCCAGACCGAGCGCAGTTCGATTACGGGGTCGCTCACTGTTCTGTTCCGTCTGACTGGCCGCGGGGGGCGGCGGAAAAGCGGAAAGCCGGAGAGGCAAGACCGCTCCGGCCCCGAAGGCGCAAAGGATGATGGATTACTGCGCGGTCCAGGCGGCAATCTGCGCCGCATTGGCCTCGATCCAGGGCTTCACGACCTCATTCGGGTCTTTGCCGTTGATGATCTCCAGCGACCATTTGTTCACATCATCGGCGCTGAGCTGGATGTTTTGCAGCAGCGTCACCAGAGCGGGGTCGCGCGTCGCCAGATTGGCCGACCAGGAGATGTGCACTGTGGTCTCGGGATAGGCCGAAGCGACATGGGATTTCGCCTGCCAGTCCGGGTCCTGGTCGGGCTGCACGATGACGAAATTCGCGGGATCATGCGCCGGTTCCTGCAGCAGGACCAGATCATAAATCGCGAAATTCTGGTGCGGGCCGTAGCAATAGCCCAGCCAGGGGCGGTCGGCTTTCACCGCCGCGTCCAGACCGGCTGTGGCAATGGCCTCATCGGTCGATTGCAGCTCGAAAAACTCGGCAAAGCCGTAGTCGCGGGCACGGATGGTCTCGATATTGGTCGACAGCCAGCCCTGCGGGCCGATCCAGACCTCGCCTTTGCCATTGCCATCCGAATCGAACAGCGCGGCAATCTCGGGATTCGCCAGGTCGAAAACCGAACGGATATTGTGCTTCTCGGCGGCGGCTTTCGGCACGCAATAGCCCTGCACGGCAGGGAAAGATTTCTCGCCGACGGTGACCAGTTTTTCCTCATCGGCATATTTGGTTTTGGGCGCGCTCTGGTTCGGCAGCCAGGTCTCGGTCCAGATATCGACCTCGCCGGTGCCGCGCGACATTGCCTCCCATACCACCGGGACCGAGGCGACCGGCACGGTTTCCACCTCAAGCCCGAGCGCCTCTTCGATGATGCCCTTGACCGCAAAGGCAGTCGCGCGGCCCGAGGCGTAATTCGGATCCGGGATCACCAGCTTTTCGGCCAGCGCAAGGCCCGGCGCGAGGCTGGCAGAGGTGATCAGAGCGGCAAAAAGGCGGGAGGCGGTCAGCATTGCTATGGTCCTGTCTGGGTATGGGAGTGGCTGCGCGTTTCCGTCATTCCCTGCAGCGCTTTATCGCATCGCAGGTGGTTAAGGGACATTCCAAAGCCTGGAGCCGGACAGAAGGTTTGTTATCCGGATGCACGGTTTTTGGGCATATCTGTTCTGTTCGACCCGGGATCTGGCCCTGTGACAGAGAAAATTTCCCGAGATGGTGGTCAGCCGCGTCTGGCGCGGTCAAAGGCGCGGTCCAGCCCCTCGGCGACCTGATCGACATCTTTCAGTGTCAGGCACAAAGGCGGCACCATCCTTAAAGTCGACCGGTGCGGCCCCGATTTCGACAGGATCAGCCCGGCTTCGCGGCAGGCTTCAAACACCGCGCCGGTGGTTTCGGCGTCTGGGGTCTTTTTCGCCCTGTCCGAGACCATTTCGATTGCCAGCATCAGGCCGCGACCGCGCACATCGCCGATAACCGGATATTTCTGCCGCAGCTCGCGCAGGCGCGAGAGCAGCGCGGCGCCGACTTCCTTTGCATTCTCCTGCATCCGGTCGCGTTTCAGGATTTCGAGCACTGCGCGCCCGGCGGCGCAGGAGGTCGGGTTCGAGCCATAGGTGTGGAACATGAACCGCTCGCCCATCGGCTCGGCGATCTCACGCCGCACCACCACCGCGCCCAGCGGGAAGCCATTCGAGATGCCCTTGGCCATGACGACGATATCGGGGATGACGCCGTCGGCCTCGAACCCCCAGAAATGATCGCCGGTGCGGCCAAAGCCCGATTGCACCTCATCCGCGATATAGAGCCCGCCCGCTGCGCGGATGCGTTCGGCCGCGCCGGACATATAGCCCGGCGGCATTTCGATGATGCCGCCATAGCCCTGGACGCTTTCGACCAGTATCCCGGCGACCCGGCCAGTGGTCGAGGACTGGATCACGTGGTCGATCTCATCAAGATAGGGGGCGGCGCCGGCATTCTCGCCGAAAATGCCGCGATACTGGTTCGGCTCGGCCACAAAGGCGACATTCCCGGGCATACCCGGATGCCGCCAGCCGGCGATCCCGGTCACTGATTGTGCGGCAGAGGTCGGGCCGTGATAGGCGGTCCTGAGCGCGATCAGATCGAGATTTCCGGTATATCCCCGCGCCATCGCCATCGCGAGGTCAATGGCCTCGGACCCGGAATTCGTGAAATGCACCACCCATTCGATATCGCCCTTTTCGCCTTTCGGCATGGTGGACGCCAGTTCCTCTGCGAAATGCGCGGGCACCGGATGGTAGAACATCGTGGTGCAATGGGTCAGCTCTGCCGCCTGGTCCATCGCAGCTTTGACCACTTCGGGATGCGAATGGCCGACCGAGATGCAGACATTCATCCCCAGAAGGTCGGTATAGCGGCGGCCCGCTTCGTCCCAGAGATATTGCATCTCGCCCCGGCGAAACACCATCGGCTCGCGGAAGGGGACGAATTTGCGCAAAGCGGCCGAATAATAGCGGTCGCGGCGGACGGCGGTTTCCTCGAGGTTCCAGCTGGTGTGAAGCGTCATGCCATCTCTCCGGTGATCTCATATGTGCGGCGCGCGACGAAATCGTCGAGCGCTTCGCGGATGCTTTCGTCCATCACGGGTGCCTCGTAATCGCGCAGGATTTGTCTGACGCGGTCCGATGCGCGGTCCTGCTGCCAGAGCCCGCCTTCCGCCGTCCATTGCTCGTAAGTGCCGTTGTCCGACATCTCGCCCAGCCAGAAGGCGGATTCAAAGTTTTCGCGGGTATGGGCTGCGCCGAGGAAATGGCCGCCGGGGCCGATTTCGTGAAAGGCCTCCATCGCCTGGGCGGCTTCCGAGAAATCAATACCTTGCGTGAAACGCGCCATGGCGGCGCAGCGGTCGGCATCCATCACGATCTTCTCGTAACCGGTGGTGAGCAAGCCTTCGAGGCAGCCCGTGGCATGGATAATGAAATTCACGCCCGCCATCACGGCGCCCATCAGCTGGGCCTGTGACTCATATCCGGCCTGGGCATCTGGCACTTTTGATGCGGTCAGCGCGCCGACCGAATGGAAGGGCAGGCCAAGGCGATCCGCCAGCGTCTTCGCACACATCTGGAACTGGGTGCCTTCGGGCGTGCCAAAGGTGGGGGCACCGGTGCGCAGGCTCAGCGGTGAGAAAAACGTGCCAAAAACCGAAGGCGCACCGGGCCGGATCAGCTGGATCAGCGCGACGCTTGCCATGACCTCGGCCAACACCTGCGCGAGTGTGGCCGCGACCGTCACCGGCGACATCGCGCCGCCAAGGACAAAAGGCGAGACCACAGTCGCCTGACCCGCGCGGGCATATTCCTTCAGTGCCCAGAGCATGGTCTCATCCAGCACCAGCGGCGCATTGGTATTGACCACGGAATAAAGCACGCAATTCGCGTCGACGAACTCTGCCCCCATGGCGAGCTTTGCCATTTCAATCGTGTCACGGGCGCGTTCGGGCGCGGTGACGGCCCCCATGAAGGGTTTGTCGGAATGGGTCAGATGGGTATGGGCCATATGCAGATGGCGCACAGGAACCGGCAGATCGACCGGTTCGACCACCACGCCGCCGGAATGGTTCACGGCGTTCAGGCTGTAATGCAGCTTGGTTATCTCACGGAAGTCGTGGATCGTGGCATAGCGGCGCCCCTTTTCCATGTCATGCACGAAAGGAGGGCCGAAACTGGGCGCGAAAAGCTGCGCCTCGCCGCCGATCTGGACGGATCGGCCCGGGTTGCGGGCATGTTGGGTAAAGACCTTGGGCGCGGTTTTGATCTTGTCGCGGCACCAGCCGGGATCAAAGCGCACCCTTTCGCCATCGACCCGCGCACCGGCCTTGCGGAAGATCTCCAGCACCTCGGCATCGCCGCGGAATTCCATGCCAATCTCGTCGAGGATGCGGTCTGCATTTCTCTCGATGATGGCGACGGATTCGTCGTCGATCAGACTGACAATGCCGATGCGGCGCAGCACATAGGGCGACGAGACCTTGTTCCTCGCGCTTCTCTCCTGCATCCGGGCACTGCGGCCCCGCCTCTCCTGCATCCCGGTCTCCATCGGCGTGTTGCCGGGCCGACGATAGCGGGGCGCGAAGCTCTGCAAAGGTTAAACTTATACTATCGGTAATCCTAATGAGACGGATTAGCGATCTCGTGGTAGCTCACCTGGCCGGAGATTGCGGGGAAATGACGATCAAAGGCACGTTTCAGGATCTTCTGGCTTTCCAGCGCGATGCGCAGCGGGATCGTGCCAAGATCATCACGACGCGACACCAGGCGGATTGTGCGCTTGAGCGGCGCGAAGGGCAGCGGCTCGATCCTGAGACGCATCCCTTCGGCGACGCCGTCAATCAAAAGCGTCGGTGACAGGATCGCGAAACATTTGCCGGTGATGACGCCGGCCATCACCATCGCGGTACGGTCGGCCTCGATCGCGCGGGGCAGATCAAGGCGGCAGCGTTGCAGATGCTGGTCGGTGCGGCGCCCGACCGGGGTGGTTGTGCCAAAACGTGCGAGGGAAAGCTTGCGGGAAATGGCGTGGATATCGTCAGCGGGTCCTGTGTAACTATCTGGCAGAATAAGATAAAACGGCTCATCCAGGATCGGGATAAAGCTGAATCCCGGCCCGTCCTGCAGCCGTTCAGAGGTGACCGCCATATCGATCCGCCGGTCATTCAGTGCCGCGAAATGGTCAGTGGCGAGGCCCGCCGACAGGATCAGCTCGGGCACTTTCATCGCATTATTGACCAGATCATAAAGCCCCGGCGTCAGCGTGGTCGCGGTCGAGGCCAGCAACCCGACCCTGAGCGCCGGCAGCGAAGAGGCGCCCAGATGCTGCATGTCGCGCTTCAGATCGTCGATCTGGTTCAGGAGCCGAAAGCCATGCCGCTGCAGCGTTTCGCCGGCATAGGTCAGGGCAATCGGCCGGGTCGAGCGGTCGAACAGTGCCATGCCAAAGATCAGCTCCAGGTTCTTCAGATGCTGCGAGGCGGCCGATTGCGTGATCCGCAGGGCCGAGGCCGCCGCCGTCACCTGCCGCATCTCGGCCACCGCCATGAAAACCTCGATGGCGCGGAACAGGTTGATATCAGGTTCGTCTTTGCCGCGTTCGCGCATGATCTTAACCGGGTTGTTGTTCTGATAAGAATTAGTATCCCTAATGATGCCTGTCCATCCTTGCGCGAAAGCCGCTGCCTCTGTCTGATTTTGCCAGAAGAGACGGGGCGCCTGGAATGCGGAAGATCGTGATTATCGGCGGCGGTGCGGTGGGGCTCAGCCTCGCATATCATCTGACAAAGACCGCTGCCGCTTCGGTCACGTTGCTGGAGCGTGGCAGCCTGACCTCGGGCACCAGCTGGCATGCGGCCGGGATCGTCGGGCCGCTGCGCGCGACCCCCAATGCGACCCGGCTCGCGATGTATGCGGGCGAGCTTTTTCCAAAGCTTGAGGCGGAAAGCGGGCTTTCGACCGGCTATCGTCGCACCGGCGGCTATTGGCTGGCGCGCGATCCGGCGCGGATGGATGAATTGCACCGGATTGCGGCGCTTGGCCGGCATTTCGGGCTGCACCCGACACTTACCGGGCCTGAAGGCGTTAATGTGCCGGGGCTAGATCTGACCGGCGTGATCGGCGCGATGGCGGTCGAGGAAGACGCCAATGTGAACCCGGTCGATCTGTGCATGGCCTATGCGCGGCTGGCAAAGGCCCAGGGTGCGCAGATCCGCGAGGGCGCGAGGGTTGACCGGATCCTGACTGAAGGCAGCCGCGTGACCGGCGTATTGCTGGCAGATGGCGAGGTGATAGAGGCCGATCAGGTCGCGCTATGCGCCGGCGCCTGGTCAAAGCGGCTGGCCGATCCGCTGGGCGTCGCGCTGCCCTTGCAGGCGGTTGAGCACATGTATGTCGTGACCGAAGCCATGCCCTTGATGCCGCATCCTTTTCCGGTGCTGCGCGACCTTGATCGCGGCATCTATATCAAGGGCGATGCCGGCAAGCTGGTGATCGGTGGGTTCGAGCCCGATGCCAAATGCTGGGATGCGTTCGGCCCTTCGGGCGACCGGCCGTTTCTGGAGCTCCCCGATGACTGGGAGCAGTTTACCCCCTTTATGGAGGCGGCCCTTGCGCTGATCCCGGGCCTTGCCGATGTCGGCATCCAGCATTTCATGAACGGCCCCGAAAGTTTCACCACCGACACCAGGATGCTTCTGGGTGAAGCGCCCACGGTCGACGGGCTTTACGTTGCGGCGGGGATGAATTCGGTGGGCGTGATGTCATCGGCCGGGGTAGGACGGGTGCTGGCCGACTGGATGCTGGCCGGCCATGCTCCGATGGATCTCTGGGAGACCGATATCGCCCGCGCCGATCCGCTGGCGGCCGCGGCTGCGCATGTCGAGACCCGGATGCAAGAGGCCGTGGCCGATGCTTTCGCGCTGCATTGGCCGTTCAAACAGCCGAAAGCCGGGCGCGGTTTGCGCAAATCGGCGCTGCATGATGAATGGCAGGCTGCGGGTGCGGTCTTCGGCCTTACCGCCGGGTGGGAGCGCGGTCTGTGGTATGCGCAAACCCCGTCGGAACAATCCCTGCCGCTGTCGACCGGCGCGCAGCCCTGGTATCCGATTGCGGTCCGCGAGGCGGCACAGATGGCGGCGGGGGTGGTGCTGCTCGACCTTACGCCTTTCGGGAAATTCGACATTGCCGGGCCCGATGCGCTGCCCTTCCTGCAACAGATCACCACCGCCAATATGGATGTGGCGCCTGGCCGTGCGACCTATACGCTGCTTCTGAACGCGCAGGGCGGGATCGAGGGCGATGTGACGGTGCGCCGGGCTGCGGATCACTTCCGCCTGGTGTCCGGTGCGGCGACGCGCTGGCGGGATATGGCCTGGCTCCGGCGCCGGGCGCACGGGTTTGATGTCGCGATAACCGATGCGACGGAATCCGAATCCGTGATCGGCGTTATGGGGGCGGGGTCGCGGGCGCTGCTGGCCGGGCTGTCGCCGGATGACTGGCAGGATTTCGCCTTTTCGACCGCACGCGAGGTGGTGATCGCGGGCCGGTCCTGCCTGGCGCAGCGGGTCAGTTTTGTCGGCGAACTCGGCTGGGAGCTTTACATCCCCAACGCCGCCGCCCCGGCGGTGTTCCGGGCGCTGCGCGCAGCGGGGGCGGCGCCGATGGGCCATCACGCGCTGGATGCCTGTCGGATCGAAAAGGGGTTTCGCCATATGGGCCATGATCTGGGCCAGGACATTTCAGCGCTTGAGGCGGGGCTCGGCTTTACCATTGACTGGTCGAAGGATTTCATCGGTAAAGCGGCGCTTGAGACGCAGCGCAAAGAGGGTCTCCGGCGCCGCCTCGTGTTGTTCGATCTGCCCGATCACCCTCTGGTCCTGCATGACGAACCGATCTGGGATTCGGGCCGGGTGGTCGGGCTGACCACTTCGGGCGCGCGGGGCGCGCGGACAGGCAGGACCCTGGCGCTTGGCCTTATCGAAATTGCGCCGGGCGAGACCCCGCAGACGACGGCCACACGGCAGTTTACCATTGAAATCGCAGAGAAACATTATGCGGCACTGGCGCTGAGCCGGCCGCCATTCGACCCCTCGGGCGAGAGGATGAAGGCATGACGCGCGACGCACAGGTTCTGATCATCGGCGGCGGCGCCATGGGCGTTTCGCTGATGTATCACCTGATGAAATCGGGCTGGACCGATGTGATCCTGACCGAGAAAAACGACCTCACCCATGGGTCCACCTGGCATGCGGCCGGGCTTTGCACCCATTTCGCGCATAACCCGACCATCCAGGAGCTGCGCGCCACCAGCGTCAGGCTTTACCGCGATATTCTGCCCGCCGAGACCGGCGAAAGCTGCGGCTTTCACCCGTCGGGCGCGATGCGGATCACTTCGAACCCCGAGCGGATGGCGGAATTTGCCCATGTCGCGGGCCTGTCGAAATTCACCGGCTATGAGCTCAGGCTTTTGCACTCGCCCGAAGAGGTGGCGGCGCTGCATCCGCTCGCGCGGACCGAAGGGATCATCGGCGGGATTTATGAGCCCGATGACGGACATGTCGATCCGACGCTTGCGACCAATGCGATGGCGAAGGTCGCCCGTGCGCGCGGCGCTGTGATCTTGCGGCGCAATCCGGTGCTTTCGATCCGGCGCGAAAACGGTGTCTGGGCGGTCGAGACAAAGCAGGGTCTGATCCGGGCGCAGCATATCGTCAATGCCGCCGGCACCTGGGGGTTCGAGATCGGGCGGATGATGGGGGCGAATGTGCCCTCCGTCCCGGTGCTGCATCAGTATCTGGTGACCGATACTGTCCCGGCGGTGGCCGACCGGATCAAAGCGGGACTGCCGGAACTGCCGATGATCCGCGACCCCGAGGAAAGCTGGTATGTCCGCCAGGAGCGTGATGCGCTGATCCTTGGCCCCTATGAGAAAGAGGCGCAGGTCTGGTCGGTTGACGGCGTGCCGCCCGAATTCGGTGCCGAACTGATGGAGCCGGATCTTGACCGGGTTGAACATATCCTGATGGCGGCAATGGCGCGGATCCCGGCGCTGGAAACCGGCGGCGTGAAATCGGTGGTCAATGGCCCGATCACTTTTACTCCCGATGCCAATCCGCTGATCGGGCCGGCCTGGGGTCTTGAAAACGCCTGGCTTCTGACCGGGTCTTCGATGGGGGTGATGGAGGGCGGCGGCTCCGGCTGGTTCCTGGCGCATTGGATGACCCATGGCGCGCCGCCGATGGATGCGCTGGCGGTGGACAGCCGCCGCTTTGGCCCCTGGGCGGATCGCGATTACCGGGTGGCAAAGGCGGTTGAGTGTTTCGGCCTGCAATTCGGGGTGCATTACCCGCATGAGGAACGCCCCGCCGCACGCGGCAAACGCCTGACGCCGCTTTACGATCTGATGCTGGCGCGCGGCGCGCAGATGGGCGCGGCTTATGGATGGGAACGCCCGAACTGGTTCGGCGCGCCGGCGCGGCTCACCTTCGGGCGGCCCGACTGGTTCGATGCCGTGGCGCAGGAATGCCGGATGGTGACAGAGCGCGCAGGCCTTGCCGATATGTCGGTCTTCTCGAAATTCGAGGTGAAAGGGCCGGGGGCGCGCGCCTTTGTCGATGCGCTTGGCTGCAATATGGCACCAAAGCCCGGGCGGGTGGGGCTGACCTATGCGCTGAGCCCGGCGGGCGGCACCGAGTCGGAATTCACGGTCGCCTGTCTTGCGGAGGATCATTTCTACCTGACTTCGGCCGCGGCGGCAGAGATGCGCGATGATGATCTTCTGCGTGCCCGGGCGCCCGGATCTGATGTGGAAATCAGCCGGGTCAGTGACGATTTTGCGGTGATCGGTCTGATGGGGCCGGCGGCGCCCGCGATCCTCGGGCGGCTGACCTCTGACCCCTTCGGCGCCTGGATGTCGGTGCGTGAGATGACGGTCGCGGGTATCCCGGTTCGCGCGTTGCGGCTTTCCTATATCGGTGAGGCGGGGTGGGAGCTGCATGTCCCCGCCGCCCGCGCGGCAGAGCTGTTCCTTGCGCTGGAAGCCGCAGGCCAGCCCGAGGGGATCGGCTGTTTCGGGTCTTATGCGATGAATGCGATGCGGCTGGAAAAGGGCTATCCCGCCTGGGGTGCCGATTTCACCACCGAACGCACACCCGCCGAAACCGGAATGGGGTTCCTTGTGAAACCCGATCACGATTTCCCCGGCTGCGAGGCGCTTCTGGCCCGTATGGCCGACCCTGCGCGGTGGGAGATGGTGCTCCTGGAAATCGACCCCGGCGAAAGCGAGCCCTATTACGCGCATTCTCTCTGGCAGGGCGCGGCCCCGGTCGGCATCGTGACCTCGGCCGCGACCGGGCATCGGACCGGCAAGGTTCTGGCGCTGGCCTATCTGCGCGACCGGAATGCGCGGGATGGGCTGGAGGTTGAAATTCTCGGCACCCGCCGCAAGGTTCGGATCCTTGATCGTCCGCCTTTCGACCCGGACAATCTCCGGCTGCGGAGCGGGGCGACATGAGTCCCCCGGTGCCGCGCGCGGTTGCCATCGTCACCGGCGGCCTTTCCGGCATCGGCCATGCTGTGGCGCTGGATCTTGCGGCGCGCGGCTACCGCGTCGTGGTCGGCGCGCGTGATCTGGAAAGCCGGGCGCGGCTGGATGCTTTTGGCGCACTGACCGGGGCGGCGATTGCCGGCGGCGGCGAGGTTCGGGCGGATATGCTCGACCTCACCGATCCGGGTTCGGTGGCCGGGTTTTGCGAGCGCACGACAGAGCGTTTCGGCCCGGCGGATGTGCTGATCAACGCCGCCGGGATCACCGCCGAACAGCCGGTCGAAGGGCATGGCGATGCGCTCTGGCAATCCATCATCGACACCAATCTGACTGGCGCCTTCCGGATGATCCGGGCCTGTCTGCCGGGGATGAAGGCGCGGGGCTGGGGGCGGATCGTCAATATCGGCTCCACCGCCGCGACCATAGGCTGGAAGGACAATCCGGCCTATTGCGCTTCGAAAGCCGGGCTTCTCGGTCTGACGCGCTGTGTCGCGCTGGAAGGCGCCTCGCATGGCGTGACCTGTGTGATGGTCAGCCCGACCTGGGTCGATACCCCGATGATGGCCACTGATCTGGCGCAGGTCGTGGCCCGTGAGGGCCAGGGCCGGAGCGTCGAAGAGGCCCGCGCAGCGATTGCCGCTGAAAACCCGCAGGGCCGCATCATCCAGCCCGGCGAAGTCGCGGAGCTTGTGGCTTTTCTGATCACCGATGCTGCCAAAGGCATCACTATGGAGGAGGTGAAGATCACCGGCGGCGCGCTCTGGTGAGCGTTTCCGGTGGGCAAAACACACCAGACAACCGACAGGGAGATTATAATGACAAAGAAGAGCATGAATGCCGCTGTGTCACTTCTCACATTGGCCGCCATGGCCGGTGGGCCGGCGCTGGCCGCTGACCCCGGCGCGGTCGATGAGCCGATAAAGCTTGCCATGCTGGAATGGACGGGCGCGCAGATTTCCGCGCAGATCGCCGGCAAGGTGCTGGAAAAGGCGGGTTATAAGGTCGATTACGTGACCGCCGGAAATTACCCGCATTTCCAGGGGCTTGCGGACGGAGATATCGCGGCCTCGGTCGAGATATGGCTGAATAATGTCGGGGATGTTTACCCGAAAGTCCTCGCCGAAGGCAAAGTCGAGGATATTGGCAGTCTTGGGCTGACCACCAATGAGGGCTGGCTCTATCCGAAATTCATGGAGGAGCTTTGCCCGGCCCTGCCGTCATGGGAAGCGCTGAATGACCCGGAATGCGTGGCGCTGCTTGCGACGCCCGACACGCTGCCGAATGGGCGGTTTCTGGATTACCCGGCCGATTGGGGGTCGCGCGCGGCAACGATCATCCTGGACAATAACCTGCCCCTCACGGCGGTGCCTTCGGGGTCGGAAGGGGCGCAGCTGGCCGAGCTCCGCGCAGCGGCAGCCGCGAAGACACCGCTCGTCATGATGTTCTGGGCGCCGCATTTCATCCTCGCCGAGGTTGAGACCGGCTGGATAGAGATGCCGCCCTGCAAGGGCCAGTCCAATGAACATTGCATCATGCCGCCCGACGTCAACAAGGTGGTCTGGTCGGGCTTTGCGCCGAAATGGCCGGCCGCCTATGAAATCCTGAAAGCCTTTGAGATCACGACCGAAGATCAGCAGAAGATGATGCTGGCGATCGACGAGAAGGGCCAGTCTCTGGATCTGGTGACAACCGAATGGGTCACCGCGAATGAGGCGATCTGGCGTCCCTGGCTTGATAAGGCGCTGAACTGAGGCCGGGGCGGTGGTGAGCGCCGTGGCATCAGACAGCATCATGCTCAGCTGCCGGGGGTTGTGGAAGGTATTCGGGCCACGGCCCGGCTACTATTTTGACACCACCGGCTACCGGATCGACCCTGAGGCGCTGGTCGCGCGCCTCAGGCAGGAGGGGCATATTCCGGCGGTGGCGGATGCCACATTCGATGTCCGCAAAGGCGAGATTTTCGTCATCATGGGGCTTTCGGGGTCGGGGAAATCGACGCTGGTGCGCTGCCTCTCGCGCTTGCTGGATATCGAATATGGGGTGCTGGAATTCGAAGGGCGGGACCTCTCGCGCATCTCGGGGCGCGAGCTGACCGAAATCCGGCGTCGCAAGATGGGAATGGTGTTCCAGAGTTTTGGTCTTATGCCGCATCTGACGGCACTGGAAAACGTCGCCTTCCCGCTGAAACTGCAGGGTATGGCGCGGGCCCCGCGTGAGGCCCGCGCGCGCGAAATGCTGGAGCTGGTGGAGCTTGCCGCCCGCGCCGATGCGCTGCCGGCGCAGCTTTCGGGCGGACAACAGCAAAGGGTCGGCATCGCGCGAAGCCTGGCGCCGGACCCGGAACTGTGGTTCCTTGATGAGCCGTTTTCGGCACTGGACCCGCTGATCCGGCGGCAGATGCAGGATGAATTCCTGCGGCTGCAACGCCAGCTGAAAAAGACCATCATCTTCATCACGCATGACATTATGGAGGCCTGCCGGCTTGCCGACCGTATCGCGCTGATGCGGGGCGGGCAGATCATCCAGATCGGCACGCCGGCTGAAATCCTGTTGTCCCCGGCCGATGACTATGTCGCGAGCTTCACCGCCGAAGTGGCGTTGAGCCGGGCGATCCGGGTGCGCGATCTGATGACTCCCGGTGGAATGTCGGGCGCCGCAGACGGCCCCGCAGTCGCGTCTGAGGCCTTGTTAGAGACGCTTTTGCCCGATCTTGCCACGGGACGGCGGCAGTTCGCGGTCGCTGGCGCCCCGGGGATGGTCCTGGAGTCCGAGGCGGTTCTGGCGGTGCTGCGCCGTGATGCCTCTGGCGCGGGGGAACGGTGATGCCGCATTTCACCAGGGAAGAGATGATCTGGGCGGGGCTGTTTCTGGTGTCGGTTCTGCTGGTGGGGCTGGCGCATCATCTGCCCGTCCTGCGCGGCTTTCCCGCCGTGCTGACCCTGCCGCTGTCCGAGGCGCTGAATACCGTGATTTCCCCGGTGTTCGAGACCTTGCGGCCGCTGGGCCGGGTGCTGTCCTTCATGATCGAGACTCCGCTTTCCGCGATCCGCGCGGGGCTGGCCTGGGCGCCCTGGCCCGCGACGGTCCTCGCTCTGGTCGCGCTGGCCCTTTATGCCGGTGGGCGGGGGCTCGCGGTGTTTGCGGCCCTGGCGCTTGGGCTTGTGGTCCTGATGGGCTATTGGCCCAGGGCGATGAACACGCTCGCACTGGTGCTGATTTCAGTGCCGCTGGCGGTGGGGATCGGCTTCGCGTTCGGGACGCTCGGGCATCTTGTGCCGAGGGTCCGGCCCGGCCTGACCTTTCTGCTGGATGTCATGCAGACCTGGCCCGCGTTTGGCTATCTCATTCCGCTTTTGCTGATGTTCGGCTTTGGTCCGGCGGCGGGGCTGGCGGCGAGTGTGATCTTTTCGATCCCGCCGATGGTGCGCAATACCATGCTGGGGCTGGACGAGGTCCCCCCGGCGATTGTCGAAAGCGCGCTGATGGCCGGGGCGCGGCCCGGGCAGCTTTTCTGGCAGGCGCGGGTGCCGGTGGCTTTGCCGCAGCTGATGGTGGGGGTGAACCAGACCACGATGGCATCCCTGTCGATGGTGATCATCATCGCGATCATCGGCGGCTTCAACGATATCGGCTGGGAGGTGCTTTCCGCGATGCGCGCCGCCGAACTCGGACGCTCGCTGGGCGCAGGGCTGGTGATCGTGCTGATCGCGGTGCTGCTGGACCGGATCACGCGGGGGCTTGCCGGGCGCCGGCGCAGGTCAGGGGGCTGGTTCCTGGCCGGGCTGATCGTCGCGCTGGTGCTGGTGGTGGCTCTGCCTGGTGAGACACTGTTGCCGGGTGAAGAGGCGCAGCGCTGGCTGCGGCTTCTGGACGCGTGGCTCCTGGATTTCGTCGCCTGGAGCGCGCCCTTCTTTGCCCTGCTGCGCGATGCGATTACTTACGGGCTGATGCTGCCGATGCGGCTTGGTTTCTCCGGATCGGCAAGCCCGATGGTCTGGGGTTTTGTGCTGAGCCCGCCGGTGGTCTTTGCCTATGTCCTTGTTGCAACCGGGATCGCGCTTGGCCTTGGATGGCGCCGGCCCGGGCGCGGCATTGCCTTTGCCTTTGCCGCGCTGATCTTCTGGACCGGGCTGCCGGGCTTTCCCTGGCCCGGTGTCTTCCTTCTGACCGCCTGTGCAACTTTTCGGGCCGGGGGCGCAGGGCTCACCGCGCTTGCGACAGGGGCGCTGTTGCTTGCCGGTGTCTCGGGCCTCTGGCAGTCGATGATGCAATCCATCTATCTTTGCGCGGTGGCGGTGCTGATCTCTTTCGCGATCGGCGCCACGCTGGGCGTGATCGCGGCCGAGAGCGACCGCGTCTCGGCCCTGATGCGCCCGGTTTGCGACACGCTTCAGACCATGCCGCAATTCGTGTTCCTGATTCCGGCGCTGATGCTGTTCCGGGTGGGCGAATTCACCGCCCTCATCGCCATCGTGCTTTACGCCGTGGTGCCGCCGATCCGCTATGTCGAACACGGGCTGCGCAATGCCCGGGCCGACCTGACCGAGGCAGGCCTGCAGATGGGGGCCACGAGGTGGCAGCTTTTGTGGCAGGTGAAACTGCCGCTTGCGCGGGGCTCGGTGCGGCTTGGGCTGAACCAGACCATCATGGCGGCGCTGTCGATGCTGGTGATCGCGGCGCTGGTGGGCACGCGCGAGCTGGGGCAGCAGGTCTATGTCGCCCTGTCCAAAGCCGATGCCGGGGCAGGGCTGATCGCGGGGGGTATTATCGCCGCTATCGCGCTGGTCGCAGACCGGCTTTTGCGGGCGCCAGAAGGCAAATCCGGGGACAAAACATGACGCAAAAGGGCAAGAGGAGGTTCGGATGAACAGGATCTACGCTTTGTGGTCGCATCCGCGGTCGATGTCGACGGCGATGGAGCGGGTGATGCGCGAGCGCGGCGATCTCGACTGCGCTCATGAGCCCTTCATGTATGATTATTACGTCCATCGCGCGATCCGGCAGATGCCGCATTTCGATGTCCGCCCGGATCACCCGGTCAGCTATCCCGCGATCCGCGACCATCTGCTGGCACGGGCGGCGAAGGGGCCGGTCTTCTTCAAGGACATGTCTTATTATGTGATGCCGCATATCCTGGCGGATGAGGCCTTCGCACCGCATCTGGTGAATGCGTTCCTGATCCGCGATCCGCTGGCTTCGATCACCTCATATTACAAGCTGGATCCCGAGGTCAGCCTCGACGAGGTCGGTCTGGAGGCGCAATGGCGTCATTTCAGCGCGCTGAAGGCGGCGGGCCGGAACCCGGTCGTGCTTCGGGCTGAGGCGGTGCGCGAGGACAGTCGCGGCACGATGGCGCAGTTCTGGCAGGCGGTCGGGCTGCCATTTTCCGAACGTGCCTTCACCTGGCAGGACGAAAAGCCGAAAGACTGGGATCAGGTTGGCGGCTGGCACGGGGATGTCAGCGCTTCCAAGGGGATCCGACCGCTGAGCGCGACCGAGGCCGGGGAAACGCGCGCCAAATTCGACGCTCTCGCCCAGACGCATCCGCGCATGAAACGCGATCTGGCGCATCATCTGCCCTATTATCAGAAGCTTCTGGCCGAAGCTTTGTGCTGATCCCCTGCGCCTGCGGCGCGAATCGTCCTGCAGGCGTGGGAAAATGCCTCTCTCCCGGCCCGGGCGGAGAGAGAGTATATCCTGTCGGGGCGCAAAGTCTGACCGGAGCCTTCCCTTGCCGCGCCCTGCCGGAATCGGGACTATTTCGCCTGAAACCACAGGTGAACCCATGTCTTACGCAGCCGGCCCGGCCAGAGATGCCGGTCACTCACCTCGCTCCGGCCCTGCGCGGAGCCTCGCGGATCTGGCGCTGTGGCTGACCACGCGGCGGGCGCGGGATCAGGCGATCAATCTGCCGCCAGGGTACCAGCTCCGGCTGGCGTCGCCGGTCTGGTATGAGATCTGGTCGCGCGATGCGGCGCGGCTCGGACGGTTGGGGGTTGCGGTCCTGCCCGAACAGATCGCCTCGCTGGCTGCTGACGAGCGGCAGGCGCTGGTATCCGATCAGCTGGCGCGCAGCGGGGCAGGGGCCGCGCTGCCGGACTGGCTGAAGCCGGCGCTGAGCCGGGCGAAAGCACGCCTTGCGATGCGGCTTTCCTGGCTCGACTGATCGCCTTCTCCGTCTCAGCTTTTGCCGATCCAGGGCAGGAAGCGTCTTTCCATCCAGCGCAGCAGGATTTCGGAGATCGTGGCCAGAGCCGAGATCACGAGGATCCCCGCAATTACCATATCCGTGACCAGGAACTGCGCCGCCGACTGGATCATGTAACCCAGGCCCCGTGTTGCCGCGACCAGCTCGGAGGCGACGAGCGTGGTCCAGCCCGCGCCAAGCGCGATGCGCATACCGGTAAAGATCGATGGAAGGGCTGCCGGCAGCATCACTTCGCGGATCAGTTGCGCACGGGTGGCGCCAAAGGTGCGGGCGGCGCGGATCTGGTTCTCGCCCGCGGCTTTGACGCCCGAGACGGTCGAGATCACGATGGGCGCCAGCATGGCAATCCCGATCACAAGGATTTTCGAGCCTTCGCCGATGCCGCACCAGATAATGATCAGCGGCAGATAGGCCAGCGGCGGCAGCGGGCGGATGAATTCGACCAGCGGATCAAGAATACCGCGCCCGATCTTTGACGTGGCGATCAGAAGCCCGACCGGCACCCCGATCAGCATTGTGAAGAACAGCGCGGCAAAAACCCGCCAGAGGCTTGCGCCCATATGTTCCAGCAGCGTGGCATTGGCATAGCCGTCAAAGGCCACCCGGGTCAGCGCCGCCCAGACCTTTGCAGGCGAGGGCAGGAATACCGGCGAGGCCCAGCCCGCCCAGGAGGCCAGCGCCCAGATCAGCACCAGCCCGCCTATTGTGGCAAGACCCAGCACCAGCCCCCAGGGCAGGCGCAGCTTTGGCCGCTCGCCCCTGGAGTGCGGCGTGGTGAGGGCGGCGGTATCTGCGGTATTGTCGGTCATCAGGCGGGCTCTTTCTCATAGATCGCGGCCAGCAGGCGTTCGCGTGCGGCGATAAAGCCGGGTTCGGATTTCAGCGCGCGCGGATCTTCGCCCCGGATGAAGCGGCGGCCATAGTCATAGCTTTCCTGAAAGCTGATCCGGCCCGGATCCGGTGCCAGCACCACGACCGAGGTTGAAAGAAACAGCGCCTCTTCGACCGAATGGGTGATCAGCAGCGCGCCGGTATGGCTCTGAGCCCAAAGCTGAAGCAGCAGCTCATGCATCCGGTCGCGGGTCATGGCGTCAAGCGCGCCAAGGGGTTCATCCATCAACAGAAAATCCGGCCCCGAGGCCAGCGCGCGGGCAATTCCCACCCGCTGGCGCTGCCCGCCGGAAAGCTGCCAGATATGTTTGTCTTCCTGGCCTTCCAGATGCACCGCCGCCAGCCAGCGCCGGGCGGTGGCTTCGCGCTCCTCCCGCGCCACCCCGGCCAGTTTCAGGGGCAGCGCGACATTCTCGACTACGGTGCGCCAGGGAAAGAGGGCGTCATCCTGGAAGACCACGGCCCGGTCCGGCCCCGGCCCGGTGAAAGGGGCGCCGCCGATGCTGACCTGGCCGGAACTTGGCTGCAAGAACCCTGCCGCAAGGTTCATCAGTGAGGTTTTCCCCGATCCCGACCGCCCGATAACCGAGATGAAATCACCCTGCGACAGCGAGAGGGTGACATCTTTCAGTACCGGCTGCGCGGTACCGGAATAGGTCAGGGATATATGCGACAGGCTGAGAACAGACATGATGCGACTTTCAGAACGGCAAAGCCCGGCGCCGGGAAAGGCGCCGGGAAGAGGCTTTTCGCGCGCGCAGATTACTTCAGCGCGGCCTCGGCAAAGCCCTTGTTCACGAAGGCGCTGTAATCCTCTTTCGCCGTCGCCGAGCCCTGTTCCTGCAAGAAGGCGGCGGTGTTCTTGATAGCCGCCGCAGTGGCGCCGCCAAGGAAGGCTTCCGAGGTCTGGTCCTTCAGCCCGGCAAAGACATAGCCTTTCAAAAGCGCCGGCACGTCAGCGGCAGGTGCGCCGGTCAGCTCGGCGATCTTTTTCGCCGCGTCGCTGTCGGGGCCCCAGGCGGCGGGGTCTTTGATATAGGCATCGGTCGCCTCGCCGGTCACTTTGACGAAAGCGGTGACGATTTCGGGATGCGCCTCGGCATAGTCCTTGCGCACGATCCAGGCGTCAAAGGTCGGGCCGCCCCATTCCGCCACGTCAGAGCTGTCGGCCAGAACCGTGCCGCCGGTGGTCTTGATCTGGTTCAGCACCGGATCCCAGATATAGGCGCCGTCGATGTCACCGCGTTCCCAGGCGGCCGCGATTTCCTGCGGGCGCAGGTTCAGAAGGTTCACCTCGGAAGCCGGGATGCCCCAGTGTTTCAGCGCCGTCAGCAGCGAATAATGCGCGGTCGACACGAAAGGCGTGGCGATTTTCTTGCCCTTGAGGTCTTCGGGTTTCTCGACCCCTTTGACGGCCAGCGCTTCGGCTTCGGCGATATTGCCGACAATATAGATGGTCTCGATCGGCAGATCCTGCGAGGCGGCTGCGGTCAGCGGCGATGAGCCGACATAGCCGATATCAATCGAGCCCGCCGCGACGGCCGCGATGACATCGGCGCCGCCTCCGAACAGGTGCCATTCGACATCGGCGCCGGTGGCGCTTTCATAGGTTTTGTCGGCCTGGGGCACGCGCGAGGGCTCGACGATCTGCTGCCAGCCGATCCGCAGCGTTTCGGCGAAAGCGGGCAGCGAGACGCCGGCAAGCAGGCCGGCAAGGGTCAGGGTGGTGGTCAGTTTGCGAAGGGTCATGTTGGTCTCATTCCGGGTTGTCACAGGCTGCCAGGGCGGCGTTTGCATGGGTCAAATCTGGCCGGGAAAGCCGTTTCAGGCCATTCTGAAGAGGCCACCGGTTAAAGCGAGCGGCATTTGCCGGCCCTGCGGGGAGGAGAAAAATATTCCCCTCCCCCGGTCAGCATCGCCTTTGATGGGGCAGAATCAGCCGGTGTCGCCCATTTCCCCGGCACCCCGGTGTTTCAGATGGTTGCGGTTTCGGTTTCACTCGATATAAGATGTAATAACATAACGTATTGAGGTCGCCATGCCCGCCAGCCCCTTTCCGAACCTGCCCCGCTCCGGGGATCAGCGCCTGCCTGTCACCGTGCTTTCGGGCTTTCTCGGCGCCGGGAAAACCACGCTTCTGAACCATATCCTGAACAATCGCGAGGGTCGTCGCGTCGCCGTCATCGTCAATGACATGTCCGAGGTGAATATCGACGCCGATCTTGTGCGCAGCGGTGCCGAACTGTCGCGATCCGAGGAAAAGCTGGTCGAGATGACCAATGGATGCATCTGCTGCACCTTGCGCGATGATCTTCTGAGCGAAGTCCGGCGCCTCGCCGGGGAAGGGCGGTTCGACTATCTGCTGATCGAATCGACCGGTATTGCCGAACCCCTGCCGGTCGCCGCAACCTTTGACTTTCGCGACAGTGACGGCGCGAGCCTTTCGGATCTGGCGCGGCTTGATACGATGGTCACCGTGGTCGATGCGGTCAATCTGACGGCGGATTTCTCAAGCCATGATTTCCTCGCCGATCGGGGTGAGAGCCTTGGCGAGAACGACACGCGCAATCTGGTCAGCCTGCTGACCGACCAGATCGAATTTGCCGATGTCATCGTTCTGAACAAGGCCGGGCTGGCGGGGCCGGTGCGTCTTGATCAGGCCCGCAAGATCGTCCGTGCCCTGAACCCCGAGGCGCGGCTGATCGAGACCGATTTCTCGCGCGTTTCGCCCTCGGACATCTTCGATACCGGGCTTTTTGATTTCGACCGCGCCCATCTGCATCCGATGTGGGCGAAAGAGCTTTACGGTTTTGCGGATCACCAGCCCGAGACCGAGGAATATGGCATTTCCTCATTCGTCTATCGCGCGCGGCAGCCGTTCCACCCGCAAAAGATCCATGACCTGTTCAATGGCGATCTGCCGGGGGTGATCCGCGCCAAGGGGCATTTCTGGATCGCCTCACGCCCGGACTGGGCGGTGGAATTCTCGCTTGCAGGCGCGATCTCCGGCGTCACGCCGTTGGGGCGCTGGTGGGCCACGGTGCCGCGTGACCGCTGGCCAACCCATCCCGAGGGCCTGGACCAGGTGATGCAGCATTGGGCGGAACCCTGGGGGGATCGTCGGCAGGAACTGGTCTTTATCGGGGCCGGGATGGATGAGGCGGCGATCCGGGCGGGCCTTGATGCGGCGCTGATGCCGGAGGCCGGGACAGAACGGGCAGGGGCGGCATGGGCCGATTTGCCCGATCCCTTCCCCGACTGGGCCCGGCGCGAGGCGGTCTGACCCATGGGGCGAAACCTGGTGACAAGCCTGCGCGGCCGCGCCCGCCCGCGCCCGATGGAGCGGTTTGACCGCCTGCCGCCCGATCTGCGCCGCTGGCTGTCGCAGGCCGTGTTGCCCTGGAGCCCGCATTCCGCATTGCGGCTCTGGACGCGGCTGGGCCGCGAGACAGGCGGAGACCTCGCGCGGATGCTGGAGCGGCTGAATCAGGCGGAACAGAGACTGATCTCGCGCGATGCGCTCGTGATCTGGGGAAGCGCTGCAGTTGGCAGCGTCGTCGCTGGCGGGGCGGTTTCCTGCCTGGATGATCCGGTTTGCACGCGGCGGTGAATTGCCGCGCCGTTCCGCCAGAGGTTATGAGAGGGTATGGTCCTGCGGCTCCTCTCCCTTCTCACTTGTTTCGCGCTGCCGCATTTGGCGCGGGCGCATCCGCATGAATTTGTCGATACCGGCCTCACCTTCCGGTTCGACGACCAGGGGCAGTTGGCGGCGGTGTCGGTGGCCTGGGTCTATGACGACCTCACCTCGCTTCTGATCCTGAGTGATCTGGGCATGGACCCCGATGGCGACGGCATCCTGACCGCAGCAGAGGCGAAAAGGCTGAACGAGATGGCGAGTACCTGGCCCGAAGGGTTCGATGGCAATCTCTGGCTGAGCCAGGGCAGCCAGCCCATCGCGCTGTCGCGCCCGCTGGACGGGGCGGCGGGTCTCAGGGAGGGGCGGATCTGGATGACCCATATCCGTGCCCTGCCCGGGCGGCGCGATCCGGCTGGCGGCGAAATCCGGCTTCAGGCCTATGACCCGTCTTACTACATCTTTTACGATCTGACCGGCACGCCGGGCATAGAGGGGCGGCCAGACTGCACCGCGCGGGTCGAGCCCGCTGACAGCAGCCGCGCCCGCGTCCTTTATGAAGAGGCGCTGGCCGCGCTGAGTGATGCGGAGCTTGAGGCCGGGGGCTATCCCGAAATCGGTGGCGCCTTTGCCGACACCGTCTTGCTGGCATGCGGTCAGCCATGAATGCCCGGCGTCTCTTCACAGCGGCCCTTATCCTGCTCGTGGTGCTGATAGCAATGGCGGTTTACGTGACCGGATTGGATGATGCATTGGCGCGCCGGCTGATTGGCTTGCAGCGTGACTTTCAAAACGCGCTCGGCCAGTCGTTGCGGGCGCTCCGCGCCGGCGACAGCGGGGCTGTGTCCGGGTTTCTTGGTCTCTGTTTTGCTTACGGCTTCTTTCATGCGCTCGGGCCGGGGCACGGCAAGGCGCTGATCGCCGGTTATGGTTTTGCAAGCCGCGCCACGCTGCGACGTCTCGTCTGGATTGCCGGGCTTGCAGCGCTTGGCCAGGCGCTGGTCGCGATTGTGCTGGTCTATGGCGGGATCTGGATGTTCGAGGGCGCGCGCGACCGGGTCGAAGGGCTGGCTGCTTTGATCGAGCCCCTCGCCATGCTGGCAATCGCCGGTCTCGGGGCCATGCTGTTTCGGCGCGGGCTGCGGCGATTGCAACCCGCGCCGGCCCACACGCATCATCACCATGACGAGACCTGTGGCTGCGGCCATGCCCATGCGCCCGGCCCCGATCAGGTTGCCGCCGCCTCTGGCTGGCGCGAGGTGCTGGCGCTGGTGGCCGGGATCGCGCTCCGCCCCTGCACGGGCGCATTGTTCCTGCTGATCCTGACCTGGCGGCTGGGGATCGACGGGCTGGGGATCCTCGGCACCATCGTGATGGCGGCTGGCACCTTCCTGATCACAGCGCTTGCGGCGACCCTCGCGGGTCTGACCCGCCAGGGTCTGGCGCTGGCCTTGCCCGGCGCCAGCCCGCGCCTCTTTGCGGCGGCCGAGATCGTGACCGGCGTGACCGTCATAATCCTTTGCCTGAGCACCGCGCTGAGATTGCTTTAGACAGCACCTCGCTGAACGCGCATGTCGCGGTCCCGCTGGCCGACGCGCCTGGGGAGTGGCACCGTCCGCCATTCTGCGCAAGGAGCGGATGGCATGGGGGTGAGCTGTGCCACGCAGTCAGGAACGGGGCTGACCGCGCGATGGCAGTGCCCTTGCGTGATCTCCGTCCGTTATTTGACCTCGCCGAGGGGATCCTGCTGGCGCAGAACGGCACCGCGCGTTCCGATCTGTTGACAGTGCGACGCCGGATCAGCTGCCGGTCCGCCGCCGCCATCGACGCCAAACCAGAGGGGGCTGTCGGCGGTGCGATATATGCGGCGGTTCCCCCGGTAAGCGTGGTTTCAGCAGATTAATGCGGTTTCATTTCTGCCGACCTAAGGGCTGTCCGCCATGACAGGGTCGTGACGTAATCCTGCGTCTGCATTGGTTCCGAATGTATAAAAGACGGCCATTTCAGGGCCGCATCGGGCGGTGTCAGCTGCGGCGGAAGGTGAGGTTCAGCCGCATATCACCGCAAACCGGGTGTGTGCCCGGTTTCAGCGAATCGATCCCGTGGAAGTAAAGCCGCGAGGGGCCACCCCAGACCACGACATCCCCATGCAAAAGCGGGACCTTCCGCGCCGGGTCGCTGCGGTTCAGCCCGCCGAAGCGGAAGATCGCGGCGAGGCCCAGCGAGACCGAGACGATGGGCTGCGAGAAATCGGCTTCATCCTGATCCTGGTGCAGCGCCATTTTTGCGCCGGGCTGGTAACGATTGATCAGGCAGACATCCGGGGCAAAGCCGGGATAGCCGGCCTCTGCGGCGGCATCCTGCGCGAGGGCGCGAAAGGGCGCAGGCATTGCGGGCCAGGGCGCGCCGGTTTCGGGATCAAGCGCCTGATAGCGATAGCCGCGCCGGTCGCTGACCCAGCCGCCGCTGCCGCAATTCGTCATCGCAACCGACATGGCAAAGCCGCCGCGCGTGACCATATGGCGAAAGGGCGAGATGGCGGCGACCGCCGCGATGCCATCGGTCAGCGCATGGGCCTGCGGGCCTGCATAGCCCCTGAGCAGCACCGCACCGGGGGCCAGGTCTTCGCGACCCCGTTGCGGGAGGTCTGCATCACCGAAAAGATCTGTCATTGCCGCCTCCGCGCCTTATCGCAGTATCGCCTCCCGGATGGCGGAGCGCAAAAGAAAAGGGCCGTCCCGGGCTGATCCCGGGCGACCCCATCCGTCTTACAACCGGTCTTCTGGCCTGATCCGAAGATCAGCCGTTGACCAGGTCTTTAAGAGCTTTGGCGATGGTGAATTTCACCTGCTTGTCGGCCGGTTTGGTCATGGTTTCACCGGTGGCCGGGTTGCGGACCTGACGCTCGGGGCGCTCTTTGCAGGCCACTTTGCCGAGGCCCGGCAGGGTGACCGCACCACCTGCAGTGACTTCCTTTGCCACCACATCAGCAATCGCATCCAGTGCGGCCGAAGCGGTTTTCTTGTCGGCGCCCATTGCTTCGGCAAGGGCAGCCACAAGCTGGGTCTTGGTCATCGGCTTGGACATTGGTGTCTCCTGTTCTCGTTCGGCGTGTCCTTCTGATCCCGGGCCTGCAATAGCGGCTTCGGGACCCCCTTTTCAGGGCTGTCGCTCAGTCACCTGGAAAGCGGGGCGAAATCAAGCCCCAGAACGCAGCCGGGGCTGGAAATCAGCGGTTTTCACCGGAATTCCCTATGTCTCACAGGAATGCGGTTTCCTCAAAGCTGCGCAATTTGCGCGAATGGATGCGTTCCAACGGGGTTTCGCGCAGCAGCTCCATCGCGCGGATGCCGATCTGCAGGTGCCGCCCGACCTGGGCCTGGTAGAATTCGGTCGCCATGCCGGGAAGCTTCAGCTCGCCATGCAGCGGTTTGTCGGAAACGCAAAGCAGCGTTCCGTAAGGCACACGGAAGCGGAACCCGTTGGCCGCGATGGTGGCCGATTCCATATCCAGCCCCACCGCGCGCGACTGCGACAACCGCCGCACCGGGCCGGACTGATCGCGCAATTCCCAGTTGCGGTTGTCGATGGTGGCGACAGTGCCGGTGCGCATGATGCGCTTGAGCTCATAGCCTTCCAGCCGGGTGACCTCTTCGACCGCGTCTTCCAGTGCGATCTGGATCTCGGCCAGCGCCGGGATCGGCACCCAGACCGGCAGGTCGTCATCCAGCACATGGTCCTCGCGCAGATAGGCATGGGCGAGGACGTAATCGCCAAGCGCCTGGGTGTTTCTGAGCCCTGCGCAATGGCCGACCATCAGCCAGGCATGTGGGCGCAGGACCGCGATATGATCGGTGGCGGTTTTGGCATTTGACGGGCCGACGCCGATATTGACCAGCGTGATGCCGTCCCCATCCGGGCGTTTCAGGTGATAGGTCGGCATTTGCGGCATTTTCGACGGAAGGAGGATCCTGCCATCTCCGGCGGTAATCTCCTGATCGCCGGTTGCGACAAAGCTGGAATAGCCGGAATTCGGGTCGTCCAGGGCGGCGCGGGCGAAGGCCTCGAATTCATCGACATAGAACTGGTAATTGGTGAACAGAACATGGTTCTGGAAATGCCGCGGGCTGGTTGCGGTGTAATGCGCCAGCCGCGCCAGGCTGTAATCGACGCGCTGCGCGGTAAAGGGCGCCAGCGGCATCGAGCCATCGGCGAAATGTTCAAGCGTTCCGTTGACGATGTCGTCATTGGTGGTCGCGAGATCCGGCACATCAAACACATCGCGCAGCGGGAAATCCAGCGCACCGGCCTGGGGGATAATCAGGTCGGGCTGACCCGCCACCGCGAAATGCAGCGGGATCGGCGTGACCGAGGGGCCAATGGTGACCGGCACCCCGTGATTGCGGATCAGAAGGCCGATCTGCTGGATCAGATAATTGCGAAACAGATCGGGGCGGGTCACGGTGGTGGAATAGGTGCCTGGCCGCGCGACATGGCCAAAGGACAGGCGGGTGTCGACATTCGAGAAACTGTCCACGACGAGGCGGATTTCCGGGTAATAGGCGCGGATCCGGTGTGCCGGTCGGCCAGTGATCAGCGCCTCGCGGAACTGGCTGATCAGATGGGCGGTGGCCTCGTCATAAAGCACATTCAGCCGGTCAACGGCTTCGGTGGCATCGGTGAAGCTTTGCGCTTCGCTCGGGTCTGGCAAAAGAAGGATCGACACTTGTCCGTTTTGTCCTTTGGATCGCTGCGGCCTGACGGATGATCCGGAGAGACATCCGGGGGGCCATCTGGCTGAGTTAAGCGCAAAGCGGGGCGCTGAGGCAAGTGAACTCCAGGTAACGGGGCGCGCGGGGGCCGAGCGGGGCGCTTGCAGTGGCGCGCGTGCAGGGAGATAGTCGCGGCCATGAAAACACTGCTTTCTCTTGGACATGGATATTGCGCCGCCGCGCTGTCGCGCGGGCTTTTGGCCGAGGGCTGGACCGTGATCGGCACCACCCGGGATGCGGCAAAAGCGGCGGCGTTTGAGGCAATGGGCGTCGAGCCGCTGGTCTGGGACCCTGCGCGGGGGGCGGCGCTTGCGCGTGCGCTGGCGCGCGCCACGCATATCCTGCATTCCGCCAGCCCTGACGAGGCGGGCGATCCGTTCCTGAACGCCTGGCCCGGGATTCGCGAGGCGCAGGTGGAATGGATGGGGTATCTTTCGACCACCGGGGTATATGGCGACACGCGTGGCGCCTGGGTGGATGAGACCTCGCCGGTTCTGCCGGCGCGGGCGCGTTCGGGCGAACGGGTCCGTGCCGAGCGCGACTGGCTGGCGAGCGGGTTGCCGGTGCAGGTGTTTCGCCTGGCCGGGATTTACGGGCCGGGGCGCGGGCCGTTCGAGAAGATCCGCAATGGTTCGGCCCGGCGGATCCTGAAAGAGAGTCAGGTGTTTTCGCGTATCCATGTCGATGACATCGTACAGGTGCTGCGGGCTTCGATCGCGGCGCCGCGCCCGGGACGGGTCTATAATGTCTGCGACGATCTGCCGTCCTCTGCCGCCGAGGTGCTGAGCTTTGCTGCCGGTCTTCTGGGGCTGCCGGAGCCACCGGCAGTGGAATTTGCACAGGCGCGGATGGGGCCGCTGGCGCGCAGTTTCTATGAGGAATGCCGGCGGGTCCGGAATACCCGGATCCGGGAAGAGCTGGGGGTGCGGCTGTTATACCCCGATTACCGGGCGGGGCTGCGGGGGATCCTCGCGGCTGAGGCCTGAGAGGGGTGCCGGCGGCGGGAGCCTCCGGCGGGGATATTTAAGAGACAGATGAAAGCCGCTTTCAGGAGCGGGCAGGGGCGGCGATGGTGACGGTTCCGGATTTCAGTTTTGAGGCGGAGGCGCTGGCGGCGGGTGCGACCTTTGTCGCGGGCGTCGATGAGGTCGGGCGCGGGCCGATTGCCGGGCCGGTGACGGCGGCGGCGGTGCGGCTTGATCCGGGGAACATCCCTGAAGGGCTCAGGGACAGCAAGGCGATGAGCCAGGCGGCGCGCGAGCGGCTTTCAGAATGGCTTCTGACCCATGCGGCGGTGTCGGTCGCGCATGCCAGTGTCGAAGAGATTGACGAGATCAATATCCTGCGCGCCAGCCATCTCGCGATGGAACGGGCGGTGGCGGGGCTGGGGCAGGGGCCCGATTTCGCCCTGATCGATGGCAACCTTTTGCCGCGCGGTCTGACGATCCCTGCCCGGGCGCTGGTCAAGGGCGATGCCCGCTGCCAGTCGATTGCCGCCGCATCAATTGTCGCCAAGGTTGCGCGCGACCGGATCATGGTGGATCTGGCGCAACAGTTTCCGGGTTACGGCTGGGAGCGGAATGCCGGCTACCCGACAAAGGCGCATCTCCAGGCGCTCCTGGATTTTGGCGTAACCCCTGTGCATAGACGGTCCTTCAAACCTATCCACAACATCTTGTATCAAGGGATTTATGTAACCCCTTGATTCAATAAACAATTTGACGCCGAATCGGTTCTGACTCATCTTTATCCACAAGACGGCACACAAGAATTGCCGCGAGCAGAGGCAGAATATGGCGACGAAAAAAGCACCGGCGGAGCATGCGCTTCCGCTGAACGAAATTCTTGCGGGTGATTGCATCGAGATCATGGAGAGCCTGCCGGCGGGCTCGGTAGACCTGATTTTTGCGGACCCGCCCTACAACCTTCAGCTGAAGGGCGACTTGCACCGGCCGGATAATTCCAAGGTCGATGCGGTGGATGATCACTGGGATCAGTTCGCCTCTTTCGCTTCCTATGACGAGTTCACCCGGCGCTGGCTGGCGGCTGCAAAGCGGCTGTTGAAGCCCAATGGCGCGATCTGGGTGATCGGATCCTATCACAATGTGTTCCGTCTGGGCGCCGAGCTGCAGAACCAGGGCTACTGGATTCTGAACGACGTGGTCTGGCGCAAATCGAACCCGATGCCGAATTTCAAAGGCAAGCGGCTGACCAATGCGCATGAGACGCTGATCTGGGCCTCGAAAGACGAAAAGGCGAAATATACCTTCAATTACGAGGCCTTGAAGGCTTTGAACGAAGGCATCCAGATGCGGTCAGACTGGGTGATTCCGATCTGCACCGGGCATGAGCGTCTGAAGGACGAGCATGGCGACAAGGCGCATCCGACGCAAAAGCCCGAGGCGCTGTTGCACCGCGTGCTGCTGGCGACGACCAATCCGGGCGATGTTGTGCTGGACCCGTTCTTTGGCACCGGCACCACGGGGGCTGTCGCCAAGATGCTGGGCCGCGATTTCATCGGGATCGAGCGCGAGGAAGCCTATCGCAAGGCCGCGCTGGAGCGGCTGGCGCGGGTGCGTAAATATGATGCTTCGGCGCTGGAGATCACCGGCTCGAAACGGGCTGAACCCCGTGTGCCCTTCGGCCAGGTGGTGGAGCGCGGCATGCTGCGCCCGGGTGAAGAGCTCTGGTCGCTGGGCAATCGCTACAAGGCCAAGGTGCGCGCCGATGGCACGCTGATCGGCAATGACGTCAAGGGCTCGATCCACCAGGTCGGGGCGGCCTATGAACGCGCGCCGTCCTGCAATGGCTGGACCTACTGGCATTTCAAACGCGACGGGAAAATGATCCCGATCGATATCCTGCGCCAGCAGATCCGGGCCGAGATGGGGGCCGATGCAGGAGCAGCCTCGGCGGCGGCTTCGCGCCCGAACTGATGCGATTACAATAAGATACATGAACGCCTGCGCCCCGGTCCGCCTGGGGTGCCACTGCCCCGCCATGTTCGCATGGCGGGGCCTTTTGTCACTGCCCGGCCTGGAGGCTCAGAGATTTTTTGCGGCGAAAGTCGCGAATTTCTCCAGCACGGTGCCGAGGAATTTCGCGGTATCGGGTTTCAGCCCGCCTTTGTCGTCGAGCATGTTCTGCACCTGGGCGAGATAGGCCTCTGGCTGTTGCAGCGTTGGCATATCGAGGAAGACCAGCGACTGGCGCAGATGGTGATTGGCCGCAAAGCCCGAAATCGCACCCATCGAAGCCGAGATCACCGCCGCCGGCTTGCCGCCCCAGACACTGTGCCCATAGGGGCGCGAGCCGACATCCAGCGCGTTTTTCAGCGCCGCCGGCACTGAGCGGTTATATTCCGGGGTGACAAAGATCACCGCCTGTTTCGCCGCAATCGCCTTGCGGAATGCGGTCCAGGCGGCGGGTGGGGTGCCCTCGTCCAGATCCTGGTTGTAAAAGGGCAGATCCCCGATCGGGATGATCTCGAGGGTCATGCCCCTGGGGGCGATGGCTTGCAGCCCTTTGGCGACCGAGAGATTGTAAGACCCGGCGCGCAGGCTTCCGACCAGGACGGCGACTTCCAGCTTGGACATTTGAAGGCTTCCTTCTGTTGATCCATGCATTCAGTGTTGCGCATTCCGGCCCGGGCGCAAAGGCTCGGGTGCCGGAGGCCCTGTGCAGATCGGCAAGGATCAGCCGCGAAGGTCAGCCGCGCCCGACATAGGGCATCGCGGTGGCCATGATCGTCGTGAAGAGCGTGTTCACCGTCAGCGGCTGGCGCGCGATCATCACGATGGCCCCGGCGACATGGGCGACATCCATCACCGGCTCGGGCCGGATGCTGCCATCGGCCTGGAGCATGCCCTTCGGCATTTCTGCGGTCATTGGCGTTGCGGCATTGCCGATATCGATCTGGCCGACCGCGATGCCATGGTCGCGCCCTTCGAGTGCGAGGGCCTTTGTCAGCCCGGTCACCGCATGTTTCGACGCCGCATAAGAGATTGTCTGCGGCCGCGGGACATAGGCCGAGATCGAGCCATTGTTCAGGATGCGCCCGCCTTTGGGCTCTTGCACCAGCATCTGCCGCCAGGCCTCGCGCGCGCAGTAAAAGGCGCCGTTCAGGTTGATCGCAATCACCGCATCCCAGGAGTCCGGCGTGGTATCCTCGACACGCGCCTGGCCGCCAAAGGCGCCGGCATTGTTGAAGAGGAAATCGATACGACCAAAACGCGCGACGATCTGCGCGAAAGCCTCACGGACCGCGTCGGACTGGCTCAGATCGGCGGTGACGATCAATGCGCGGTCGGGATCTGCGCTTTGCGCCGCCGTTTCTGCAAGGGGCGACTTGCGCCGACCGATCAGCGCGCAGCGATAGCCCGCCGCGATCAGTGCCTGCGCCACGGCGCGCCCGATCCCTGATCCGGCGCCGGTGATCACCGCAACCGGCAATTCGCTTTGTGTCATCTCAGCCCTCCCCGGCCTCGGTAATATCCACCGAATGGCGGCCCTCCTGCTGGCCGTCAAGCCGCAGCATCCCTGTCACCGGCGCCACATCACCATAATCGCGGCCCATGCCGACTTCTATATGGTCCGCGCCGGTGAAACAGGCATTGGTCGGGTCATAGTCGATCCAGCCGCGCTGGCTGCCGCCCCAGGCCCGGACCCAGGCATGCATCGCATCGGCACCGACAAGGCGCTTGCGCCCGGGCGGCGGCAGGGTGCGCAGATAGCCCGCCACATAGGCCGCCGGAATGCCGAGGCTCCTGAGGCCGCCCACCATGATCTGCGCGAAATCCTGACAGACGCCATGGCGCGCGGCAAAGGCCTCGGCCGGGGGCGTGTCGACATCGGTGGCGCCGGTTTCGAATCTCATATGGTCATGGAGCATGAGGCCAAGCCGTTCGGTCACCACCGCCACGCTGTCGCCCGGCCTCAGCGCGCCGGCGGCGAAATCGCTGATGGCGTTCACCTCTGGGATACGGCGCGAGGGCAGCTGGTAGTGCAGTGGCGATGTCGGCCCGAGGCTGCGGCATTGCGCGATCTCGGGGCCAAGCCGGCACACCGGCATCGAGAGGTCGAGCCCCTCGGCCTCTGCAAGCCGCTCGACCCGGGCTTCAAGGCGCAGTTCAAGCCATGTCAGCCCGGCGGGGATCGCTGCCTCAACGACGGAAGTGCCGAAAAAATCGGTGAAAAAGCTCAGCTCGCCCGGTTCCGGCTCCAGCGTGACCAGGGATCCCAGCAGGCGCTGGCGCCCGGGCAGCGTGGCGGGAAGGATGCGGAAATGCTGCCGCCCGGCGCCGCTGGGCCGGTCGAATTCATAGCTGATCTGCAGGCGCAGGTTATAGAGGCTCATCGGAAATAGCGCTCCGAGATCAGGTCTGAAACCTCGCCAAGCCGCGTCTGCACGGAATAGAGCGCTGCACTGTCGAGGGTGTCCGGCGTGGCGGTGGCGAGGTCGGTCTGCAACCGCAGCAATGCGCGCGCCGGGGCGCTCAGCCGGTTTTCGACGAGGGCTTCGGGCAGCATCCGGACCAGATCCATCATGCCATCAACCTGATTGCGGATCGCACGCGGGTTCAGCGGGTCCAGCGCCAGAAGCCCGATCACGGGCCCGCGCGCCGAGCTCATGGAATAGCGGCGCCGATGGATCATGACGGAATCGCCCAGCTCGATACACAGGTCGAGGCCACCGGGATCGGCTTCGGGATCGGTCAGCGCCGCCAGCCAGCCCGCCATATTTCGGGCGCGTTCCTGCATCCGTCCCAGCGTCAGAAACCGCCAGCCGATCAGGCGGTACATATTCTCATGCACCAGGCCCGAAAAGCCCGCGAGCTTGCGCAATAGTGCCGAAAGCGCCTGGGCCGCGTCATCTCCCGGGGTGACCTGCTGCGCCAGGCGCCGTGCCGATTTGTCGAGATCTGTCAGCGCCGCCCAGCCATCGGTCGAGAACCGGTCGCGCAGCTGCGCCGCCGAGGTGACTGCACGCCCGATCGTGTCCAAAAGCCCGTTGGGGATCGGATCGGCAGGGTCGAGACCGGCAAACTCCAGTAGCTGATCGGTCTCGGCCAGCAGCGGCAGTGATCCGGTGCCGCTTTCGGCGATGCGGCCATGGCGCGCGCGCAAGAGCCGCACCATGCCCTCGCTGCGTTCGACATAGCGGCCCAGCCAGAAGAGGTTGTCAGCGGCGCGGGCTGGCAGTTCATCGGGTTCGGGTGTGCCACTGTGCCCCGCGGGGTGGTTCATCAGGGTGTCGCCACCCACATGGTCGGGCGCGATGATCCAGACATCCGCCGCCCCGCCGCCGCGCTGCATCGCCAGCGCCGCCGGGTCGGTGGTGGCACCGATCCGGGCGAAACCGCCCTGCATCACCTTCCACCCCGAAGCGGTGCGCGCGAGATAGACCCTGAGCGACATCGGGCGCGGCGTGATCCGGCCATCGACCAGGGCGGGGGTGGTTGAAAGCAGCACGGCCTCCTGCGCCACCAGCGCGCCCTGGTCACGTTCAAGCCGGTCGCGCAGCGCGTCTGGCGTCAGGCTGGCCGCCGCCAGCGGGTCCTCCATCCGGTCATAGGGCAGGCCGGTGCCAAGCGCGGGGGAAAGGTTCATGCGATCTGCCGCTGCCATTACCGCCGCGCGGGCCGCCGCATCGCCGCACCACCAGGTGGCGATATTCGGCAGCAGCAGCTCTTCCCCGGTCAGGACCGGCGCGAGGCGCGGCAGGAAGGCCATCATCGCCCGCGTTTCCAGCACGCCCGAGCCGGGCGGGTTAACCATGGAAAGCCCACCCTGGCGCAGCGCCGAGACGAGGCCGGGCGTGCCAAGCCGCGAGGCGGGGTCCAGTTCCAGAGGGTCGGCAAAGGACCCGTCCAGCCTGCGCCACAGCACATCCAGCGGCTTGAGGCCCGAGACAGTGCGCAGCATCAGCCGGCCGCTTTCGACCGTCAGATCCTCGCCCTGAACAAGGCTGATCCCCAGATATCGTGCAAGCCAGGCCTGTTCATACCAGGTCTCGTTCCAGGGGCCAGGTGTCAGGATCGCCACCCGGGCGGCGGGATCCGCCCGCATCGACAGGAGGTGATCGCGAAATTCGCGGAAGAACCCCGCAAGCCGGTGCAGCTGCGGACCAAAAAGCTGCGGGCCAAAGGCGCGGGTGGTGGCGACCCGGGTCTCAAGCGCATAACCCGCGCCCGAAGGCGCCTCGGTCCGGTCGGCGAGCACCCACCATTGCCCGTCGGGGCCGCGCCCGATCTCAAAGGCGACGAAATGCAGGAAATGGCCCGAACGCGGGCGGATACCCACCATCGGGCGCGCCCAGGCCGGGTTACCGGCCAGCAGTTCCGCCGGCAGATGCCCCTCTGCGACCATCCGGTTCGGCCCATAAAAATCCGCCATCACCAGTTCCAGCAGATCCGCCCGCTGGATCAGCGCGGCGGAAAGCCGGGTCCAGTCGGCCTCGTCTATCAGCACCGGCAGATGGCTCAGCGGCCAGGGGCGCTCGACCGAGGCCGTACCGGCAGAGGTGTCATACTGACGGTAGATCACCCCGGAATCGCGCAGATAGAGGTCGGCGCGGTCGGTGGCACGGGTCAGATCGGTGGGGGAAAGCGCCGCCAGATGGTCCAGCATCGGCTGCCAGAGCGGGCGGACCTGGCCATCCGGCCCGATCAGCTCATCCGGGACGCCGGGCAGCGGCTGGTATTCGGCAAGACCGAAATCATGCCGGGCGAGGGGATCACCGGAGGAAGAAACATCACCAGTCATGGCCAGGATCAGATGCCGATGGGGCGCCTCAGGTCAAGGGTGAGCGGAAATTCCGGGTGGCGGATTTCGGCGTCAGGCCGCCAGAGACCGCCGGTCCCGCCCGAGGGCTGGAAGCGCGCGAGGCGACGCGCCTCTGCCTCGTTTCCGTTGACCGGGAAGGTGTCGTAATTCCGCCCGCCCGGATGGGCGACATGCCAGGTGCAGCCGCCAAGACTGCGCCCCGACCAGCGGTCATAGAGGTCAAAGGATAAAGGCGCCTGGGATTTCAGACGCGGATGGATGGCCAGTGCCGGCTCCCAGGCTTTGAACCGGACGCCCGCCACCGCCTCGCCGCTTCGGGTAGCGGTCAGGGGCAGTTCGCGCCCGTTGCAGGTCATGGCGTAGCGGGACGGATACGCCGTGGTCAGTTTCACCTGGAGCCGTTCGGTCGAACTGTCGGTATAACGCGCCGTGCCGCCAATGGCGCCGGTCTCGCCCAGCACATGCCAGGGCTCCAGCGCCTGGCGGATCTCGATATGGCTGCCCTCATAATCCACCTCGCCGCAGAAGGGGAAACGGAACTCTGCCTGCGCGCTGAACCATTCCTCTTTCAGATCAAAACCATGGGTGCGCAGATCGGCCAGCACATCGCGGAAATCCTGCCAGACGAAATGCGGCAGCATGAAACGGTCATGCAGGCTGGTGCCCCAGCGGGTCAGCGGGCCGGAGGCCGGAGCGTTCCAGAACCGCGCGATCAGGGCGCGGATCAGAAGTTGCTGGGCCAGCGACATCCGCGCATCCGGCGGCATCTCGAAGCCCCGGAATTCGACAAGACCCAGCCGGCCGGTCGGACCATCGGGGGAATAGAGCTTGTCAATGCAGATCTCGGCGCGGTGGGTATTGCCGGTCACATCGGTAAGCATGTTTCTCAGCAACCGGTCGGTCAGCCAGGGCAGCGGCGCTTCACCTTCGGAAGGCGCGGGGATCTGCGACAGTGCGATTTCCATCTCGTAAAGCGCGTCATGGCGCGCCTCGTCGATCCGGGGCGCCTGGGAGGTCGGGCCGATGAAGAGCCCCGAGAACAGGTAGGACAGCGACGGGTGCCGGTTCCAGTGCAGGATCAGCGAGCGCAGCAGGTCAGGGCGGCGCAGGAAGGGGCTGTCGAGCGTCGTGGCGCCGCCGACCACGACATGATTGCCACCCCCGGTGCCGGTATGTTTGCCGTCGATCATGAATTTCTCGGCGCAAAGCCGGCTTTGGCGCGCATCCTCGTAAACGCCATTGGTAATCGCGACGCAGTCTTCCCATGAGGTGGCCGGGTGGATATTCACCTCGATCACACCCGGATCGGGGGCGACGCGGATCACGTTCATCCTTGGGTCATGCGGTGGCTGATAGCCCTCGATATGGACCCTGAGCCCGAGTTTGGCCGCCGCAGCCTCGGTTGCCGCCAGCAGGTCGAGGTAATCCTCAAGCCGCACAACAGGGGGCATGAAGACCGAAAGCCGCCCCTCGCGCGGCTCGATAGACAGGGCGGTGCGGACGGCACCGCCAAGGTCGGAACCGGCGATCTGTTCGGTGATCTGCTGGCCTTCGGTCGCGGCGGTAAAGCTGGCGCGGGGCTGGGGATGGGCGTCAGATTTCGGCAGGTCGGGGCGGGGTTCGGTCGGATCGGCGGGGTTCAGCCAGGGGTATTCCGCGGCGGAGAGATGCTTCAGGCTGCCGAGCGGCAGACGGTAGCCAACCGGGCTGTCGCCAGGGGTCAGAAAGACCTTGCCCCGGCGCATGGACCACAATTCAGACATCCATTTGCGACTGCTTTCGCGCCCCTGCCAGGGCTGCACCGGCAAAACATAGCCGACAGGCTCCGTCAACCCGCGCGCGAAGACCTGCGAGATGCGATGCCGCGCCTCGGGGTCTTTCAGCTCGGGGTTTTCCGGGGTGACATTCTCGGGAAGCATCGCTTCTTTCACCAGCCATTCGGCGGGGTCTTCATAGGCGGGCAGGATGAAATCCTGCGGCAGATCAAGCTGTAGCGCGATTTCCGACAGCAGCGCCGCCGCCTGTTCGGGCGTCGCGCTCTGATCCTCGCCTTCGGGGGCGATCAGGCTGGCATCTTGCCAGACCGGATGGCCGTCCCGGCGCCAGTACAGCGAGAAGGTCCAGCGCGGCAGCGTTTCGCCCGGATACCATTTGCCCTGGCCGTAATGCAGAAAGCCGCCCGGCGCGAAACGGTCGCGCAACCGGCGCACCATCTGATCGGCAAGTGCGCGTTTTTGGAGGCCGACGGCTTCAGAATTCCATTCCGGGCTTTCGAAATCATCGATGGAGACGAAGGTCGGCTCGCCGCCCATGGTGAGGCGCACATCTCCCGCCGCCAGCGCCTGATCAACGCGGGCGCCAAGGGCGGTCAACTCCTCCCATGCCGCATCGGAAAACGGTTTGGTGATGCGCGGATGCTCAGAAATGCGGGTCACGCGCATGTCGAAATCGAAACCGACATTGGCCTGCCCCGTAAAACCGCCGGTGATCGGGGCGGCATTCCGGTAATGCGGCGTTGCGGAGAGCGGAATATGGCTTTCGCCGGTCAGAAGACCCGAGGTCGGGTCAAGCCCGATCCAGCCGGCGCCGGGCAGATAGACCTCGGCCCAGGCGTGAAGATCAGTGAAATCGACCTCGGTCCCCGACGGGCCGTCGAGCGCCTTCAGATCCGGTTTCAGCTGGATCAGATAGCCCGAGACAAAGCGCGCAGCGAACCCCAGATGCCGCAAAAGATTGACCAGCAGCCAGGTGCTGTCGCGGCAGGAACCTGAGCCAAGTTGCAGCGTCTGCGCCGGCGTCTGGACGCCCGGCTCCATCCGGATCAGGTAATTCACCTCTGACGAGATCCGCGCATTCAGCCCGACGATGAAATCAACGGTGCGCTGCGGCGCGCGACTGATCGAGGCGAGCAGGGCGTCGAATTCGGGGCCATGTGGCTCCACCTGGCGATAGATCGACAGGTCCTGGATCAGATCGTCGGGATAGGTGAAGGGGAAGGTCTCGGCGCTTTCCTCGACGAAGAAGTCAAACGGGTTGTAGACGGTCATGTCGGCGACCAGATCGACCTCGATCTTCAGCTCGCGCACCGGTTCAGGAAAGACGAAACGCGCCAGCCAGTTGCCGTAAGGGTCTTGCTGGTGGTTTACGAAATGGCCGCCCGGGCTGACCCTGAGATTGTGGCTGATCACCCGGGTGCGCGAATGCGGCGCCGGTCGCAGCCGGATCACCTGGGGGCCAAGCATGACCGGCTGGTCATAGATATAATGGGTCAGGTGATGGATTGCGGCCGTGATCGACATCGGAACTTCCTGTTGGCGACCGGCAAGATGTTCCACCCCGGCCCGGAACCCCAGAGTTCAGGGCAAATCCGGGTCGGACAAGGGGTTTTTGCGTCCCTTTTGCCCAATTGGCGCAAATCGGGGCAATTGCTGCCCGCCAATCGGGCAGTCCGCAGGGGTGCTACCCGTCAGCGGTTGTGACCGGCGGCGGCACCAGCGGTGGCAGGACATTCGTGTGCGGCTGGCGGCGCGCCTCGTCTTCCCGGATCTCGCGCTGCCATTCCCGCCAGATCGACATCAGAAGCGCCATCAGCACCGGACCGACAAAAAGCCCGACAATGCCCATGGTCTTTACCCCGCCGATCAAGCCGAAAAAGGTCGGCAGGAAGGGCAGTCGCACCGGGCCACCGACCAGCATCGGGCGGATGGTCTTGTCGACGATGAACAGCTCGACCGTGCCCCAGGTGAACAGCGCGACCCCAGCCCAGGGCGAACCCGAGGCGACCAGATACAGCGAGGCCAGCGTGAAGGACAAAGGCGCGCCGCCGGGGATCAGCGCCATGACGGCGGTGATGACGGCGAAGGTGACGGGCGAGGGCAGGCCGGCGAAGTAATAGGCGACGCCCAGCACCACGCCTTCGCCAATTGCGATCAGTGTCATGCCGGTCACTGTGGCCGAGATTGTCGCGGGCGCGATGCGCGACAGGCGATTCCAGCGCTCGGGCAGGATGCGGGCGCCGACGCGGTCGATCTGTTCCACCACGCGGTCACCGTCACGATAGAACACGAACAGCGCGATCAGCATGAATACGAGGTTCAGGAACAGGTGGAAGGCGGTCGATCCCGCGCTGAGCACGCCGCGATAGATCGAGCCGATATTCTCGCCCGAAATCAGCTGTACCAATTCCCCAAGGCCGCCGGGATGGCCGATGGTCGCGCGCCATTTCTCATCGATCCAGCCGCCGACCTGCGGCAGTTCGACCAGCCAGTGCGGCGGTGGCGTGCCGGTGCTGTTGATGCGGAACCCCCAGGAGATCCAGTCACGCAATTCGTGGAAGGCGTAGAACAGCGCCGCAAGGATCGGCAGCACCAGAAAGCATAAAAGCACAAGCACCAGTGCCGTGGCGGTCAGGGTGCGCCCCAGCTTTGGCAGCGAGCGTTCGCGCAGGGGCCAGCTTGCGACCGCGATCACGGTGGCGGCCAGCACGGGCACGATGAAGCCGTAGAAGAAATAGACCGAGGCTGCGAGGATCGCGAGCAAGAGCCAGCGCGCTGCCGAAATATCAGTGATCAGCGGGCGACGATATCCGTGCCGCGTCTCTGCAGCAAAGGACGGCTCGGGGCTGGGCGGAGGCCCGGGGAGGGAAGGGGTCGTCGTTGCGGCCATGTTCCGATCTTTTCCATTTTCCGGCATAGTCGCGCCCCGGGGCGCCAGTGTCGAGATGCCAGTGTCAGGACAGCGGCACTATGGATCGCAGTTTCATGAGACATTCCGATGAAAATCTCTTTTCTGCAGCAGGATTTTCGCGGCACTATGGCCGCGAGGTCACCATCACCAGATGGGGTGGCGACCCGCCAACTGCAAGTGTTTATGATCTGCAAGTGGTTGCTTTTCCGGATCGTTTTTCGATTTTGCCAATCCGCCGGAAGAGTGGGCGGGGCAGGACTTTCCGGCCCGCCCACTGCCTCTTCGCGACCGCGAAGGTTGTGATGCATATATTTGCAGATTATGGCCTAAGCCGAAAACGACTGGAAACTCAGGGCGATCCTGACGGGAGGCGAAGCTATGGCTCCGAAATTTGGCACCAGCGGCCTGCGCGGCCTCGTGACTGAACTGACTGACGCATTGGTTGCGGATTACACCCGCGCCTTTCTCGCAGCCTGCCCCAGGGAAGGCGGCTCGGGCGGTGGGCTGTTTGTCGGCGAAGATCTGCGGCCCTCAAGCCCTGGCATTGCGCGTGTGGTGATCGAGACCGCGCTGAAGGAGGGCGTTGATGTCACCGCCTGTGGCGCACTCCCGACGCCGGCGCTGGCCAATCTCGCGCGTCGGGCCGGAGCGGCGGCGGTGATGGTGACCGGCAGCCATATCCCCGCCGATCGCAATGGGCTGAAATTCTACACTCCTGCGGGCGAGATCACCAAAGAAGATGAGGCCGCGATCCTTGGGGCCCTTGGCCGCGATCCGGGTAATGCCGCCCATGACGGCCGCCGGCTGCAGGAGACCGGGGGCAATACTGCCTTTATTCACCGCTATGTGTCGGTCTTCGGCCCTGATGCGCTGCAAGGGCGGAGGATCGGCGTTTACAGCCATTCGGCGGTCGGACGCGAGGCCATGCTTTCCACGCTGCGCGGACTTGGCGCCGAGGCGATTGAGTTTGGCCATTCCGACAGCTTCATCCCGGTCGATACCGAAGCTGTTGACCCCGATGTTGCACGCCGGATCGCGATCTGGGTGGCAGAGAACGGCCTTGATGCCCTGATTTCCACCGATGGCGATTCCGACCGCCCGCTTTTGGCAGATGAGACCGGGCGCATCGTGCCGGGTGATATCCTCGGCCAGATCGCGGCGACGGCGCTGGGGGCGGATACGGTGGTGACGCCGGTTTCGTCGAATTCGGGTGTGATGCGGAAGGGGTTTGCCTCGGTCCGGCGCACGAAGATCGGCTCGCCTTTCGTGATCGCGGCAATGGAGGCTGCGGGCGGGCGCGTGGTGGGATATGAAGCCAATGGCGGCTTCCTGCTGGGCTTTGACGCGGCGCTGGCCGGCGGCGTGATCAGGGCGCTGCCGACCCGCGATTTCCTTCTGCCTATCCTGATGGTGCTGATCGCGGCGCAGGGCGGCACGGTCTCGACCCTTGTGGCGGGTGAGCCGCCGGTCGTGACCCTGTCGGACCGGCTGCAAGAGATCGCGCCAGAGCGCTCGGGTCCCTTTCTCGCGCGGCTGATCGGGGATCAGGGCGCGCGGGCAGCCTTTCTCGCCGGGCTTGGCCAGCAGGAAAGCGCTGTCGATCTGACCGACGGGTTGCGGATCTCCCTGGCGACCGGTGCCATTCTGCACCTGCGCCCCTCTGGCAATGCGCCCGAATTCAGGCTCTACACTGAGGCGGAAGATGCAGTCTCAGCACGGAGTTTAATGGATCGCGGGCTGACATCGCTGAGGCAGGAGCTGATCGGATAAAGGTGATTTATGGCTGAGACACGCAAAGCGCTGGTGACGGGATCTTCGGGCTTTATCGGCTATCACCTCTGCCGGCGCCTGCTGGCGGATGGGTTCCAGGTGATCGGGCTCGACAATATGTCCGATTATTATGACGTGACACTGAAACAGCGCCGCCAGGCGATGCTGAGCCAGGATCCGGGCTTTCAGGTCGTGAACGATTCGGTCGAAACGCCGGGTCTTATGATGCAGCTGTTCGACACCCATCGCCCCGATGTGGTGATCCATCTCGCCGCCCAGGCCGGGGTGCGCTATTCCATCGACAATCCGCGCGCCTATCTGGAAAGCAATATTGTCGGCACTTTCGAGATCCTCGAGGCCGCCCGCGCCTTCCCACCGCAGCATATGCTGTTGGCCTCGACCTCTTCGGCTTACGGCGCCAATACGAAGATGCCCTATGCGGAAACCGACCGCGCCGATCACCAGATGTCGTTCTATGCGGCGACGAAAAAGGCCACAGAGGGCATGGCGCACAGCTATGCGCATCTCTTCGGCCTGCCGGTGACGATGTTCCGCTTTTTCACGGTTTACGGACCCTGGGGGCGCCCGGATATGGCGCCGATCAAATTCACCGCGAGAATTCTCAGAGGCGAGCCCATCGACGTCTATAACCATGGCGAGATGAAGCGCGACTTTACCTATATCGACGATCTGGTCGAAGGCATCCGCCTGTTGATCGATGCGGCTCCGGCGACGCCGGAACATGGCCAGGTGCCCGAAGGCGACAGTCTCTCGCCGGTGGCGCCCTGGCGTGTGGTGAATATCGGCAATTCCGAGGCCGTCGAGCTGGATGATTTCATCGCAGCCATCGAGGCCGCCACCGGGCGCAAGGCGCTCCGCAATCTGATGCCGATGCAGGCCGGTGACGTACCTGCGACCTGGGCCGATGCGAATTTGTTGAAAAGCCTGACGGGTTATCAGCCGAAAACCCGCGTGACCGAAGGGGTGGCGGCTTTCGTCGACTGGTATCGTGACTACTACAATGTCTGAGAGCGCGGGCTTTATCGGCTCACATATCTGCAAGGCGCTGGCTTCGCGCGGGGTCCATCCGGCCTGCATTTGACAATCTCCCGACCGGCTGGGGTGAGGGGGGAACGGATTGCCGGCGCAGTTTAAGCCGGTGACGCATTTCGCGGCGCTGGCAGCATATACCGGCTCATACAGAGCATTTGCCGAGTGCCGCCATCCCTGACCCTGTTCCGGCAGGCGCACCCGACCCGGAAATATCAGTAAGCCCTTGTTTGCAAGGGTGTTATTTTGCGTGAGCAGCTAAACATGGGAAAAGGTGAGAGGCTGGACAACGACCCAAACGGATCTCGTTACGGCTGCTTCCTTCCGGACCTGACCGGGTTGGCGAGGCGTTCACCCGCGCCAACCTCTCAAGTCCGATATAAGCGGCCTGAAAGGCTGACGCAAGAGGGGCTCAGATGGCGAGACCGGCAAGGCGTGCGCCCGCCAGCAGGTCATCGGCGATGTGATGCGCCCAGCGGCCTGTCGGGCTGACGACGTCTTTCACCTGCACCACGGTGCAGCCGGCGCGGTGGCCGGCCTCAGCGCCGGTCTCGCTGTCCTCGAAGACCAGGCAGCGCGACGGGTCGAGATCCAGCATCTGGGCCGCCATCAGATAGGGTTGTGGATCGGGCTTCGGCCGCGTTACCTCGTCCAGCGTGATCACCCCGGCAAAGGCCGCATGAATGCCGGTCAGCTCCAGCTTGCGCAGCGCGCCCGGGCGCCCCGACGAAGTCACCAGCACCGCAGGCACCGCGAGCCCGTCAAGGAGCTGGCGCGCGCCGGGTTTCAGATCCAGGCCCGCTTCGAGATCTTCGTAAAAGGCGCGGTGCAGATCGGCCTGCAGCTGATTGGCGTCGAGCCCCGGCATCGTCTCACGCAGCAATTCGGTGATTGCGGGCTCGTCCTTGCCGATCATCTCATGCAGGAAATCGGCTTCGACCGGATGGCCATGCTCCGCAAAGACCCGCATGTTAGAGCGTAGCGCCAGCGCCTCGGTATCGACCAGAGTGCCGTCGAGATCGAAGAAAACCGCGTCAAACATATTCATCCTCAGCCATAGAATCCGCTGGCCGGACCCTGCACCATCACAGATGCAGACGAAAGCGCGAAAAGCCTGATGGCATCAGCCCGATTGGCTCGGGACTCAGCAAGGCGGCGGAGTCGAGCCGCTCGCCGGCGCCGGTTCCGCTGTCAAAAAACACCGAGGTGCCCGGCATCGGCATGAAGCGCCAGCCGGGGCGGTCATCTGAGACGATCCGCTCCTGGTCGCGGATGTAATCGGCGATGATCCCGGTGCAGTTGCGGCCTTCATCAAGGATCACCTCACCGGCGGGGCGGCGGGGATCGTCGGTTATGTAATTATTGACGACGAGGATCACTGGGTCCTCTGGCCCAAGCGGCCGGCCGTCGATCATGAGGTCCCTGATGCGGCCCTTGCCAAAGGGGCGCGCGATCCCGGGCAGGGCTGGGGGCAGGCTGAGGTCGATCTGATAGGCGGCGCCGATGGCCGCGGCGTAGCTGAAGGCCGGAATCACCGGATTGGTCAGGATCTGGTCAGGTTTGCCCGGCATGATCTGGTTGAAGAGGGTGCAGGAAAGGTCAAGCCGCCTGGCCAGCTCTGCTCCGGTGGTAAGGAGCGCGGTCAGCGTATTTGGAAACGGATAAAGGCTGAACACATGGCGCAGCGAGACATTTCCCTGCGGAATGTCGACATAGTTCATCGGCCCGCCGCGCCCGCCAGAGCGGAAAGACGAAACCAGCGCCACCATCGGCAGCTTGCTCCATGGACCGCCTTCGAGACGGGCGCGGGCATGCGCGCTGAGCGCAGCGCCGATGAGCCGCATCGCCTGGCCGTCAGCGACACTGGCAAACCAGGACGAGACCGGCATCGCGACCGCCCCAAGGCGCTGCCGCATCCGGAACAGCGCGGCGGAATGATCCTGGGCCAGCGCAAGCCGCAAGGGGGCCGAAGCCTCGCGGATGGTGCGCGACGGCATCCCGGCAACCGTTTCCTGGCCGGCGATCAGGTGCGTCCGGCTGCGCGTCACCTCCCATCGGCGGTTCGGGATGCCATTCACCGGGCTCAACCAGAGGTCGATCACCCCCAGATGTGACCCTTCATGCCCCGGCTGCACCACCGGCTTGCCGGAAATATGGCCGCTGACCCCGTTCACTCTTGGGTCGGCATAGCTGCGCAGGTCGGGAAAGGTGAGGTGGCTGTGGCCGGCAATCACCGCATCAAGCCCGGGGATCCCCGCAATCTCGACCGCCTGATTGTCTTCGGACACCCCTGCGACCGGCTGCGCGATGCCGGTATGAGCAAGGCAGATCACGATATCCGCCCCCTGCGCCCGCAATTCTGGCACCCAGGCACGGGCGGTCTCCTCCATCTGCCGTATCTCGAGCCGGTCCCGGATCCAGCGCGCATTCCATTGCAGCGTCTCGGGCGGGGTCAGGGCGAAAATCCCGACAGTGACCGCGCGCCGCGTTCCGTCCGGAAGTAAGATCTCGCGGGTCAACAATGTTGCAGGCGTGGCGAAATGCCGGTCTGCAAGCGGCGTTGATGCCTTTTCGATCAGGACATTGGAGGAAATCACCGGAAAAGCGGCGCTCTCAATGGCGCGGTTCAGCGTTTCGAGCCCGTAGTCGAATTCATGATTGCCAAGCGCCACAGCATCATAAGAGAGGGCGTTGAAGGCGGTGATCGCGGGATGCGGCCGTCTGCCGCGCCGCATCGTTCCGATCTCGGCCAGGGCACCACCCTGCAGAAAATCACCGTTGTCGAGCAAGAGAGAGGTGGGCGCAGTACGGCGCGCTTCGGCGATCAGACAGGCGATCTGTGCGAGGCCGGTGCCGGGAAGCTGACGATTTGCGAAATAGTCATAAGAGAGCAACTGCGCGTGAAGATCGCTGGTCGCGATAATCCTCAGCAGGCCCGAGCCGTCAGGCGGCGTTTCGCGGGCAAAGACCAATCCTCCGGACCAGAGCCTGTCAGGTTCTGAAGACACGTTGCCTTGCCTTCGAAGGGGGTGAGAGTGCAACCATTCCGGTCATATTTGATGAAACACGATTCACATTCTAATGTACAACTGAAGGTTGTCACGCCGGAGGCTCAGCTGCAAGCCCCTGCCGGAAACTCTCCGCCGGGTGTGGCGAAGGGGCTTTTCGGCGCCTGTCCGGCATGTCATCACCGCCTGAAGATCCCTGAAGGCTAATGCGGTGGAGCAAGTGATGCAACAGGCCAGTTCCGTGACTTTCGGCGGCACCGGGCGTGACAGGGGCCATGAGCTGCGGTCTGACCCCGAGGCGCTGGCGGCGCTTCTTGCAGGCGGGCTGATCCTGCCGCTCTGGCGCGGGATGCCGCTGGCCGATGACACCACATTGGGGTTCCTGTCTGCGGGTGATCCGTTGCTGGCCGATGCCCCGCCGCCGGTTTTTCTCGGGCTCTGGCGGGAAAAGGGCGTCTTTGCCGCTGATGTTTCATCCTGGAAGCCGGAAGAGGGTCTTCCGACCGAGACGATTTTCGATGCCGGGCGACAGCCGCATCCGCTGGCTCCGGCGGGGCGGCAATTCATCGAACTGCGCCAGATCATGGCCGCGCTTGACCCGGACGAGGCCGAGATGGCCGCAACCGCCCGGGCGCTGTTGGAATGGCACCGCACACATGGCTTCTGCCCGGCTTGCGGTGCGAAATCCGAGGCGGGCGGCGCCGGCTGGCACCGCAAATGCCCGTCCTGCAAGGCGATGCATTTCCCGCGCACCGATCCAGTGGTGATCATGCTGGTGACCAGGGATAATAACCTTCTGCTCGGCCGCAGCCCGGGCTGGCCCGAGGGCATGTATTCGACGCTTGCAGGCTTTGTCGAACCGGGCGAGACCGTCGAGGCTGCGGTGCGCCGCGAGGTTCAGGAAGAGACCGGCGTGATCTGCGGCGCGGTGCGCTACCTGGCCAGCCAGCCCTGGCCCTTCCCGGCCTCGCTGATGCTGGGCTGCCAGGCGCAGGCACTCAGCGATGAGATCATTCTCGATCCGGTCGAGCTGGATCACGCGCTCTGGGTCAGCCGCGAAGATATGGTGCGGGTGGTCAATGGCACGCATGAGGTGGTGCGACCGCCACGCCAGGGCTCTATTGCGCGCTATCTTATCGAAAGCTGGCTTGCCGACCGGCTGGATTAAGGGGATTGTCGCAAATCCGGTGGTAAAAGCCGGAATAAAATCGCGGCGAAATATCTGACGATACACAGGATATATCTGACGTAACGCTGCGCCCGGGTTTAAGGTCGTGGTATCTCCGGCAAGGTTGCGCCGGTACAGTTTTCACCCGCCGTTTCGCCTCGCAGATGTGGCGGTCCGCGGTCTGGCATATAACAACACTGACAGTCAGGTTCTGACATATGAAATTCAGCGCGAAGCAGGATATTGAGGCACCACTGGACTTTGTCTGGCAGGAAGTCATTGATTTCGACCATTTCGAGCGCATGGCCGTGCGCCGTGGTGCAGAGGTCGAGCGGATCGACCATCAGAAACGCCCGGGGGCCGGGATGGGCTGGCGACTGCGTTTTGCCTATAAAGGCAAGCCGCGCAAGGTGCTCTTGCGCATTTCCGAACTGAGCCCGCCCAACGCGCTTGACCTCGATCTCGACAGCCCGTCGGTGGCGGGAGGGGTGCGGCTGGAATTGCTGAGCCTTGCGCCGAAACGCACGCGGGTTTTGCTGGTCGCCGAGACCCGCCCGAAGACCATCGCGGCGCGGCTGCTGATCCAGTCGCTGCGCCTGGTCAAAGGCCGCACGCAGCGCAAGCTGGACGGGCAGATGGGCAAATTCGCGAAGATGATCGAAGAGCGCTGGCGGGAAAGCGCAGGCTGAGCGCGGGCTGGCCGGGGCCACAGGCAGGGTCAGCGCCCGGTCTCACGCAACTGGGTCAGGCGGGCATCCCGCCATCGGAATCGTCGCCAGCCTCTTCCAGCAGGCGACGATAATCCGGGATCTCGATCAGCCGCTTGCCATGCAGCCGGATCACCCCGTCGCGCTTCAGCGCCGAGATCTGGCGGCTGACCGTTTCCAGCGTCAGGCCAAGGTAATCCGCCATTTCTTCGCGGGTCAGGGGCAGCTCGACCGAGGCCTTGCCCAGTGTCTCATGCACCTTCAGTGACGCATCGCGCCGCGCCACAATCGCCAGCAGCGAGGCGATCTTTTCGCGCGCGGTCTTGCGGCCCAGAAGCAGCATCCATTCGCGCGCCGCATCCAACTCGTCCAGCGTCATTTCCAGCAGGCGCTGCGCCACATGCGGGGTTTTCACCAGCATGTCCTCGAAGGGTTTGCGGCGGAAACAGCACATTACCAGATCGGTCGTCGCGGTGACGTCATAGGTTGCGGTCGCCCGCCCCGGCCGCCCGACAAAATCCGATGGCAGCAAGAGGCCCACCATCTGGCGCCGCCCGTCTTCCATCGTCTGCGTGAGTGTGGCGATGCCCGAGACCACCGAGGCCACGAAATCCATCCGGTCCCCCGACCAGATCACCGTCTGGCCGGCCTGAAAGCTGCGGTAATATTTCAGCTGCTCCAGCGTATCCATCTCGTCGCTGTCACAACGGGCGCAAACGGCACGATGGCGGATCGGGCACCCGCCGCATTCCATGTGCAAAGCCTGTTTGTCGTGCAGCGTTAAATTCACGCCAGGTGCCTCATTCAAAATCATTGATCTGCGTCAAGGAAGCAAAGCCTGCGCCTCTTTAGGGTAGAGCCATGACGCCAGATAAGCAACTTGAACGGCTGGGACTTTTTGACGCGAAGGTGCCCCGCTATACTTCATACCCGACCGCGCCGCAGTTTCGGGACGGGATCGGGGCGCCTGAGTTTACCTCCTGGCTGGCGCAGATCCCGGCCCGGTCGAGCATATCGCTTTATCTTCACGTGCCTTTCTGTCGGAGGTTGTGCTGGTTTTGCGCCTGCCGCACCCAGGGCACGCAATCCGAAGACCCGGTCATCGCCTATGCCCGGACACTGCGCGACGAGATCGCGCTGCTGGCGCAACATCTGCCTGATAACGTTACCCTTTCAAGGCTGCACTGGGGTGGGGGCACGCCCACCTTGCTGCCACCGGAGGAAATCCTGCGCCTGACGGATGCGATTTTCTCGGTCGCGCCGATGGCACCGGGCGGCGAATTCTCGGTCGAGATTGATCCCAATGAGGCCGATGAGGCGCGCCTTGATGCGCTGGCGCAAGCGGGCATGACCCGGGCCTCGATCGGGGTGCAGGATTTCGATCCCGAGATCCAGAAAACGATCGGCCGCGACCAGAGTTACGCGCTTACAAAGCGCATATCCGATGGGCTGCGCGCCCGTGGCATCACCAGCCTGAATGCCGATATCCTTTACGGGCTGCCGCATCAGGACCGCGCCCGCATCGCTGATTCGGTGCAAAAGCTGCTCTCGCTGGGGCCGGACCGGGTGGCGCTTTACGGCTATGCCCATGTCCCCTGGATGAGCCGGCGCCAGCAGCTGATCCCTTCGGAAAGCCTGCCGACCCCGCAGGAACGGCTGGTTTTGTTCGACACCGCCCGGGCGCTGTTTGCCGCCGATGGCTATGACGAAATCGGCATCGACCATTTCGCGCTGCCTTCGGACGGGCTGGCGAAGACCTGGAAAGAGGGGCGTCTGCGCCGGAATTTCCAGGGCTATACCGATGATCAGGCCGGGGTGCTGGTGGGGCTGGGGGCCTCGTCGATTTCGCGCTTTCCCCAGGGCTATGCGCAGAACGCACCCGCCACGGCCGCCTATACGAAAGCGATCCGCGAGGGGCGGTTTTCGGTTGCCAAAGGCCATGCCTTCCAGGGCGAAGATCTGGTGCGGGGCCGTATCATCGAGGCGCTGATGTGTGATTTCCGTGTCTCGGGCACCGAGCTTATCCGTGATTACGGCGCCAGCCCGGCAGGGCTTGCGGCGCTGTTTGACACGGTTAGCGCGCGGTTCGGCGATATGGTCCGGCGCGACGGTGCCGATCTGATCATACCGCCCCGGGGCCGGCCATTGACGCGGATGATCGCGCGGATGTTTGACGCCTATGACAGCGCCAAAGCACAGCATTCAGCGGCGGTCTGATCCTTTACACGCCCCGGACCGTTACACGCCCCGCACCAGGCTTTCGACCAGTGCGACCTGGGCCGGCAGACAGACCCGCTTCAGATCGTATTTCGTGACCACCTCCGCACGGGCGCGGGCACGGATCTCGTCAAACCGCGCGGGTTCGGCCAGGCATTCGGCAAGCTGCCGCGCCCAGGCTTTCTGGTCGAAGAAATCCACCAGAAGCCCGGTCTCGCCATGGCGGATCATCTCTTCGACCGGCGCGGTACGTGATCCCACGACCAGAGCGCCTGCCGCCATTGCCTCGACCATCGACCAGGACAGCACAAAAGGATAGGTCAGATAGGCGTGCGCCCGGCTGACCTGCATCAGCCGCAGATAATCGGCATAGGGCAGCTTGCCGGTGAAATGCACGCGGGACAGATCAAGCCGGTCCTTCACCTCATCAAGGATGATATCCTTCCAGCCCTTCGCAGTCTTCGGCGGGGCGCCATAGCTCACCTCATCACCGCCCACGATCACCACCTGGGCATTGGGGCGTTCGCGCATCAGGTGCGGCAGCATCCGCATGAAGATGTGATAGCCGCGATAGGGTTCGAGGTTGCGGTTCACGAAGGTCAGCACCTCGTCTCCGGCCCGCAAGACCTGGCCCGAGGGGGTGGTGAAATACGCGCCCGGATCGGGGCGGACGATGTCGGTATCGACGCCGTCAAAGATCACATCCACCATCGGGCGCAGCGCGGCGGGCAGCGTCGAGGCCTGCCATTCGGTCGGCGCGAGCCCGCGATCCGCATGGATCAGCGCCTGGCCCAGATGCGCGGCGCGGCCCTGGGCGATCATCACCTGGTCAAAGCCGCCGGGCGAAAACTCGGGGTCAAAGCCCACATCCTGACCGGCACCGCGATAGTAGAATTCCGAATAGACCAGCAGTTTCGCGTCGGGCCAGATATCTTTCAGAAACAGCGTCTCGCCCCAGCCGGAATGGCCGATGATCAGATCGGGCGAGAACCCCTCGCGGTCGCGGATGGTCATTGCGGCACGGGCCGCCACCACGCCCCGGTCGGAATGGGTGGTGTAATTGCGCCCCAGACGCGTGGCACGGGGATCGACCGGGTCGGGCGTGAACTTGTAGCGCCAGGTCTTAAGCGGCGAGGGCCGGTCATTCCCCTGATCGGTCAGGGCCCGGCAGTCATGTCCACGCCGCACCAGTTCCGGCGCCAGATGCGGGAACTGGCCGGGGAAATTCTGGTGGACAAAGAGGATCTTCACGCATCATCCCCGGGGGGGCCTGCTGCAGCGCCTTCGGGAACCTCTTCTGCGCTGACAGGACGCAGATCGCCGAAAGCGGCCTCCATCAGGGCACGGGTGTAATCGCTGGCGGGGCGGCGGAATACCTGTTCGGTCGTGCCGGATTCGACCACATCGCCCGCCCGCATCACCATGACTTTATGCGACATGGCGCGGATCACCCGGAGGTCATGGCTGATGAAGATATAGGCCAGCCCCCATTTCCGTTGCAGCCCGCGCAGGAGTTCGACGATCTGCACCTGCACCGTCATGTCCAGCGCCGAGGTCGGCTCGTCCAGCACCACAAGTTTCGGGCGCAGGATCATGGCGCGGGCAATGGCGATGCGCTGCCGTTGCCCGCCGGAAAACTCATGCGGGTAGCGGGTCATCATCTCGGGGTCGAGCCCGACCTCGCGCATGATGTCTGTCACCATATCGCGCGGGTCGCGACCCGGTTCGACGCCATGCACGCCGAGGCCTTCGGCGATGATCTGTTCCGCCGTCATCCGGGGCGAGAGGCTGCCGAACGGGTCCTGGAACACGATCTGCATGTCGCGGCGCAGATCGCGCAAAGCCTGACCGCGCAGCCGCGAGATATCCTTGCCCATGAACAGCACCGGCCCTTCGGAACCGATCAGCCGCATCAGCGCCAGCGCCAGCGTGGTCTTGCCCGAGCCGCTTTCGCCGACGATTCCCAGGGTTTCCCCCGCACGGACCGAGACATTGGCATCGTTCACTGCCTTCACATGCCCGACGGTGCGCTGAAGGAAGCCCTTTGTGATCGGGAACCAGACTTTCAGATGTTCCGAGCGCACCACTTCCGGGGCGTCAGGTGCCACCGGCCCGGGGCTGCCGGCGGCCTCGGCGGCAAGCAGTTTTTGCGTATAGGGATGCTGGGGGTTACCAAAGACCTCGGCCGCCGGCCCCTGTTCGACGATCACCCCGTTTTGCATCACGCAGACCCGGTCGGCGATGCGGCGCACGATGTTCAGGTCATGGGTGATGAACAAAAGGCTGAGGCCTTCCGAGGCTTTCAGTTCCGCCAGCAATTCAAGGATCTGCTTCTGGATCGTCACATCCAGCGCGGTGGTCGGCTCATCCGCGACCAGCAGCTCCGGCCCGTTGGCCAGCGCCATCGCGATCATCACCCGCTGGCGCTGCCCGCCCGAAAGCTGATGCGGCCAGGCATTCAGCCGGCTTTCCGGGTCGCGGATGCCGACCTTGGTCAGAAGCTCGATCACCCGCGCCCGCGCTTTGGCGCCGCGCAGGCCCTGGTGGAGTTCGAGGCTCTCGGTGATCTGCCGCTCGATCGAATGGAGCGGATTCAATGAGGTCATCGGCTCCTGGAAGATGAAGCTGATATCATCGCCCCGCATCCTGCGCGGCTCTGGCTCCGAGAGTTTCGCGATGTCGCGCCCCTGCCAGGAGATGGTGCCCGAAACCGTGGCGTTATCGGCCAGAAGCCGCACGGTCGACAGCGCGGTCACCGATTTCCCGGAACCGCTTTCGCCGACCAGGGCCACCGTCTCGCCCTTGCCCACGGAAAAGGAAACGCCCTTCACCGCTTCGATCCGGCGGCCGTCCTGGGCAAAGCTGACGCGCAGGTCTTTTACGTCAAGCAGGCTCATCGGAAGGTCTTCCTCGGGTCGAATGCGTCGCGGATACCTTCAAAGATGAAGATCAGCAGCGTCAGCATGATGGCAAAGGTGAAGAAGGCGACAAAGGCCAGATGCGGGGATTGCAGGTTGGCCTGGGCCTGGCGCGAAAGCTGGCCAAGGGAGGGCGCCGACAAGGGCAGGCCAAAGCCGAGGTAGTCGAGCATCGCAAGCGTGCCGATGGTGCCGGTGACCATGAAGGGCAGCATGGTCAGGGTGGCGACCATCGCATTCGGCAGCATATGGCGGAACATGATCTGAAGATCGGGCACCCCGAGGGCGCGTGCCGCCCGCACATATTCGAAATTCCGCGCGCGCAGGAATTCGGCCCGCACCACGCCCACCAGCCCCGTCCAGCCGAACAGCACCAGAAGAAACACCATCAGCCAGAAGCTTTTCGCCCATATCGCGGTCAGGATGATGATGACATAGATCGAGGGGATCGAGCCCCAGAGTTCGATCACGCGCTGGAAGATCAGGTCGGTCTTGCCGCCGAAATAGCCCTGTACCGCCCCCGCCGCGACGCCAAAGACGCCGTTCAGCACGGTGACGATCAGCGCGAAGGTGACGGAAAGGCGGAAGCCATAGATCACACGGGCCAGAACGTCGCGGCTGGCCTCATCGGTGCCCAGCAGGTTCCGCGCCGAAGGGGCGGCTGGCGCGCGCCCGCCGGTATCGACAATGGTGCTGTAGCGATAGGGGATCGGCGCCCAGAGGATCCAGCCCTTCTGGACCGGCTCACCCAGAACGGTGCCCTTCTCGTTCAGTTCAGCCATGACGGCGGCGGTGTCATTCTCGCATTCGGCATTGCCGCCGGTCATGATCAGGCATTGCACTTCGGGCGCGCGCCAGGTCGCCTCGGTGCGCAGGACACCGCCAAACCGGGTTTCGGGGTAAAAGCTGAGAAAGGGCGTATGCCAGCTGCCCTGGTAGCGCACCAGCAGCGGCCGGTCATTGGCGATCAGCTCGGCGCCAAGGGTCAGCAGATAGAGCACGCCAAACAGGATCAGCGACCAATAGGCGCGCCGGTTGGCTTTGAAATTGCGCCAGCGGCGCTGGTTCAGCGGCGAAAGTGCCATCAGCCCGCCCTCTTAGAGAAATCAATACGGGGATCGACGAGCACATACATCAGATCCGAGATAATCCCCACGACCAGCCCGATCAGGCCAAAGGCAAACAGCGTGCCGAACATCACCGCAAAGTCGCGTTCAATCGTGGCACGGTATAAAAGCAGCCCCAGACCGTCCAGCGTGAAGATCATCTCGATGATCAGCGACGAGCCGAAGAAAACCCCGAGGAACAAGGCCGGGAAGCCCGCAATCACGATCAGCATCGCATTGCGGAAAACATGGCCGTAAAGCACGCGGCGTTCTGACAGGCCCTTGGCGCGGGCGGTCATGACATATTGCTTGCGGATCTCGTCAAGGAAGCTGTTCTTGGTCAGAAGCGTCAGCGTGGCAAAGCTGGCGATCAGCTGCGCCGTCACCGGCAGGGTGATATGCCAGAGATAATCGCCGACTTTGCCGATCCAGGACAGGCTGTCCCAGTTGTCCGATGTCAGCCCCCGCAGCGGGAACCATTGCCAGTAGGTGCCCCCGGCAAACAGCACCATCAGCAGGATCGCAAACAGAAAGCCCGGGATCGCATAGGCGGCGATGATGATGCCCGAAGACCAGGTGTCGAACGAGGATCCGTCCTTTACCGCCTTGCGGATGCCCAGCGGGATCGAGATCAGATAGGCGATCAGCGTCGACCACAGGCCCAGAGTGATCGAGACCGGCATTTTCTCGATGATCAGATCCACGACCGAGATCTTGCGGAAAAAGCTCTCGCCAAAGTCAAAACGGGCATAGTTCCACATCATGATGCCAAAGCGTTCCCAGAACGGGATCATCTCTTTGTGACAGGCCTCGTTGCGGATGTCGCGTCTGCCGGTGAAGCCATCGTCACAGATGATGCGGGCAAAGCCGAATTGCTCCTCAAGCTGCGCCCGGTATTCCGGCGACAGGCCTTGTGCGCCGGTATAGCCCGACTGGCCCGAGTCACCCGTTCCGGCATCGCCGCCCGCCCCGGCGATCCCTGAAATGGAATCGCCCGATCCCTGCAGCCGTGCCTCGATCTGATCCAGCGGGCCGCCCGGCACCACATTGGTGAGGGCGAAATTGATCAGCATGATGCCGAACAGGGTCGGGATCACCAGCAACAGCCGTCGGAGAATATAGGAGCCCAAGGTCGTCCCGCCTGTTCGTTCAAAATTCGGTCGTGAGAGGGTCGGTCAGAAGAGAGATCACTGTCGCAGCGCGCCGCGAGCCTTCAGCGCGGCGGCTTTTTCCGCATTGACCCACCACCAGCTCCGCTCGCCCGTGGCATAGGGCGGCAGCTCGGCGGGGTGTTCATACATATCGTAATAAGCGACCCAGACCTCCGGCTTGTGCCACATGGGCACGCGGAAGCGATCTGCGCGCAGCACCCGGTCAAGGGCATGAACCGCCGTGGTGACCTCGTCGCGGGACTGTGCCGCCACGATGACATTGATCAGCCGGTCCACCGCCGGATCTTTCAGCCCGGCAAGGTTCCTGACCGAGACATCCGCCTCGGCCGATCCGATCCATTGTCGCAGGCCGGAATCGGGGAAATAGTCAAAGACAAAGAAGGTGCTGGTGAAGTCGAAATCATATTCGGGGTTGCGGGTCCGCACCTCATATTGCGCAGAATCGATCTGGTTCACATTTGCATCAATGCCGACCGCGCGCAGGTTTTCGACAAAGGGTGCCAGGATCTTTTCAAAGGTCGGGTTGTCATCGAGGATCTCGATCCGCAGCACCTCGCCTTTCGCATTGCGGCGGATGCCTTTGTCATCCACCAGCCATCCCGCCTCATCCAGCAGTTGCGACGCTTTGATGAGGGATTTGCGGTCGAGGAGCTTTCCGGGATCCGAGACAGGCTGCGAATAGGGCTCGTCGGTCAGGATTTCGGCCGGCAGCAACCCTTCCCCGACCAGTGGCTGCAGCAGCGCGATCTCTTCCGGCGCGGGCGGGCCTTCGGCCTGCAACCAGGAATTTTCCCAGAAGGAATTGATCCGGTGGTATTTGCCGAAGAACAGCGTGTCGTTGCTCCATTCGAAATTGAACAGGATCGCAACGGCCTCGCGCAGTCGTGGATCCTGCCAGATGCCGCGGCGCAGGTTGAAGACCCAGGACTGGCCGTTGGAGACCCCGTCAAGCGCCAGTTCTTCCATGCGGACGCTGCCATTCTGGACGGCGGGGAAATCGTAATTCAGCGACCATTGCCGCGCGACGTTTTCCTGGCGGAACGTATAGGCGCCGCCTTTAAACCCTTCGAATCCGGCATTGGCCTCGGCGAAATATTCATAGCGGATCACATCGTAATTGTTCATGCCCTTGCCGAAAGGCAGATCCTGCGCCCAGTAATCGGGGTTGCGCCGATAGCTGATCGTGGTCGGGCTTTTCGCGGGCAGAACAGGCACATAGGCGCCGGTGCCAAGAAAGGGCTGCATCGAGCCCTGTTCAAGATCCATGTTCCGCGCTTCGTAATCGGCTTTTGACAGGACCGGCAGGCCGCCAACCATCGCGGGCAGGTGCCGGCTGGGCACCCCGGGCTGGAACGTGAATTTCACCCGCAGCGGGTCAAGCACCTCTGCCGAAGCCACCTGGGCCTCAAGCTGCGGGCGAAACTCGGCAAGACCCTTGGTCAGAAAGACGTTGTAGGAAAACACCACATCTTCGGCGGTGAGGGGCGAGCCATCCGAGAAACGCACATCATCGCGCAGGTTGAAGATCACCCAGGAGCGGTCTTCGGGGAATTCCATCGTGGTGCACATGAGGCAATAGGACGAGCCGATCTCGTCGGCGGTGCCGGTCAGGATCCCTTCCAGCATCATCGTGGCGCCCTGGGCCGCGCGGCCCTGGACCGAAAAAGGGTTCATCGAATCATAGCCGTCCTGAATGGCCTGCATGCTGAACTCGCCGCCCTTTGGCGCGTCGGGGTTCACATAAGGCAGGTAGGCCATATCCGCCGGATGCAGCAATGTGTCGGAATTGAAGGTGGCAATGCCATGCGAGATGATCACGCCGGTTTCGGCCTCAGCCGGGATTTCCGCTGTATCGGCCGGCGCGGCTGTCGGGGTGACTTCGGCCGGTGCGGCGTCCTGGGCGCGCAGGGCCCCGGCGGTTATCAGGGCCGCAGCCAGTGCGAGGGTTCCGGTCAGCAGGACGGCACGCATCCGGGACAGGGGGGCGGGATCCAGGGCCATGATCGCGGCCTCGCCCGCCATCATCCGGCCTTTGTCGCCCCTGCGATCCGTCCTTGCCGCCATTCCATCCCCCGGTTTCTGCCCGATCCGGATTGTGATGCTAAAGCCATGCCGCGCGGGGGGAAAGGCGCGAATGCGTTACTCTGATGATGAGCGCATGAAAAAGGCCGCACCAGAAGGTGCGGCCATTGTTTTCAGCGGAATTTTTCCCCGGATGGCGGGGAAATCCGTTACTTTTGCTGTTCCAGGAAGGCGATCAGGTTGATGCGCTCATCCTGCTTCGGCAGGCCTGCGAAAGACATCTTGGTATTGGCCGCAAAGGATTTCGGCGCGCGCAGGAAATGGTCCAGCTCTTCCGCATCCCATTTCGTGCCATCGGTGCCGTGATCCGCCATCGAGGAGGAATAGGCAAAGCCCGCAGAACTGGCGATCTGGCGGCCAACCACACCGTTCAGGTGCGGGCCGGTGCCGTCGGTGCCATCAAGCTTGTGGCAGGCCTTGCATTTGTTGAAGACCTTTTCGCCCTTGGCCGGATCTGCCGTTGCCATCAGCGCGGCGATATCAACCACCTCGGCCGGTTCGTCGCCGCCGGCAGCTGCGCCGGTGTCGATCGTATAGGCCTGAGCGACCTCTTCGCCATGGCCGCCGCCATGGGGCGCGGTGCTGTAAAGTGCAGACGCAGCCCAACCCCCCAGCAGCAGCACGAGAAGTGCGCCACAGACAGCTCCGGTCGCCTTGGTCATCGTCATTGTGTCGAACATGTCGAACGCATCCCTTGGTCGTCTTGCCCGGTATTAGCCGCTTCCCTGCATGGCTTGCAAGGTGTAGGAGCGCGACCAATCGTCTCTCATGTGCGAAACCCGCGATTTTTCAGGAGATCATGCCATGTCCGCAGCAGTTGTTGATGCAAAGCCCGGCCTGATTTCATTCCAGGGCGAGCCTGGCGCCTATTCGCACCAGGCCTGCGCCCAGGCGCGACCGGGGATGGAGGTGCTGCCCTGCGGTACTTTCGAGGAGGTGGTCGAATCTGTCCGCGACGGTCGGGCGGATCTGGGAATGCTTGCGGTCGAGAACTCGACCTATGGCCGTGTGGCGGATGTCCACAGCCTGTTGCCGAATTCGGGCCTGCATATCATCGACGAGACATTCGTGCGGGTGCATGTCAATCTTCTGGGGGTCAAAGGCGCGGGCGTGGCGGATGTGCGCGAGGCGCATGGCCATGTGGTGATCCTGCCGCAATGCGCGGGGTTTCTGAAAAAGCACAATATCCGCGGCGTGATCAGTTCGGACAATGCCAAAGCCGCGCGCGAGGCGGCTGAGGCGAATGATCCGTCCCATGCGGCTCTGGCAAGCGAACTGGCGGCAGAGATCTACGGGCTCGACGTGCTGGCCCGCCATATCGAGGATCACGCGAACAACACCACCCGCTTTCTGGTGATGAGCCGCGCGCCCGATCACCGTCGCCGGGCCGAAAAAATGGTCACGACCTTCACCTTCCAGGTCCGCAATATTCCGGCGGCGCTTTACAAGGCGCTTGGCGGCTTCGCGACCAATGGGGTCAACATGACCAAGCTGGAAAGCTATATGGTCGGCGGCCATTTCACCGCCACCGCCTTTTATGCTGATGTCGAGGGCCATCCCGAAGACCCGGCGCTGGCGCGGGCGCTGGAAGAATTGAGCTATTTCACCACAGAGCTGAATATCCTCGGCGTCTATCCGGCCTCTGGCGAGCGGCGTTGAGCCGCCCGCCAGGGGTCCTGTCGCTTAATGCGCCATGAAAACAGGAACTTCGGCGCTTTCCAGCATATTGCGGGTGGCGCCGCCCAGAATCGCCTCGCGGAAACGGGAATGACCGTAAGCCCCCATCACCAGCAGATCGGCGCCAATATCCTGGCATTGCCGCGCAAGAACATCCGAGACCCGCGGCAGCGTGCGCGCCAGCACGGAAACCTCGGCCCTGACCCCGTGGCGCACCAGCAGCTGGCACAGATTGCCGCCGGGATCTGACCGTTCGGGCCCGTTTGCCGACGGATCGACCACGGTGATCACCACCTGTTCGGCGGCCTTGAGGAGGGGCATCGCGCGGCGCGCGGCCACCATTGCCTCGCGGCTTTGATTCCAGGCCAGAACGATCCGTTTCGGCAAAGCCGCAGGCAGACCGGAGGCGGGCAGCACCAGCACCGGTGCCGCGCCGTCGAACAGGGCGGCCTCAAGCACCGCCTCGCCCTCGGCGCCCTGACCATCGCCATAGGGCTGCGGCAGCACCACCAGATCGCTGTAGCGCGCGCGGGCGCCGACCAGCTCTCCGAGGGCGCCCAGCTGACAGACCGCCGAATCAAGCGACCAGCGCAGGTCCTGGCCCTGGGCTTCAAGCGCCGCGCGCAGGTTTTTCTCGTGCAGGGCCGCCTCTTCGGCGGCGCGTTCCATCGCGACCTGCATGATCACCGCGCCGGTTCCGATATAGGCATAGCCCAGCTGCGAGCGGTCCACCCCGAGTGCGAGCGTTTCCAGATGCGCATCCATCGCAAGCGCGAGTTTCGTCCCCGCATCGACGGCGGTGCGCGTGCCAGTCTCTGAACTGGCGATGGTGAGAAGCGATTTATAGGCCATGACCCGTCTCCCGCAGGGTTGTCGAAGGTTCATTCACAACCATAACGCTAGAGGCCCGGCCCGGGTTCCGCCTTGATGGAGGTCAAATTCCCGGGCCTGCCGATGCTGTGTTTCGCGGCGTGGCAAGATGCCACAGCGCCCGGACGTGTTGACGCAGATCAAGGCGCGCGCGCCCCGTCTATAGCACAAGGCAGACAGTCCGGAGGTCTGTCAGGGGGATCTAACCCCCTCAGACGCCGTGGATATAAGACGAGGGAACGCCTTATGTGGGATTACGTCAAACTGATCGCGCTTGGCCTGACAGCGGTTCTGGCCGCTATCGCGGCCAATTTCGCGCGCGATCTGGCTTATCAGGTCAATGCGATCACGGTCATGCTGGCCGCCGCCATCACCTTTGTGGTGGTGCTGCGCGGCGTCGGTGAACCGAAGATCGTCAACAGGAACGAATATATGGACGGCGTCGTCCGCGCCGGGGTGATCGCCACCGCCTTCTGGGGCGTGGTGGGCTTTCTGGTCGGCGTGGTCATCGCCAGCCAGCTGGCCTGGCCCTGGCTGAATTTCGAATTCCTGCAGGGGATCGGCAATTTCGGGCGGCTGCGCCCGCTGCACACCAGCGCCGTGATTTTTGCCTTTGGGGGCAATGCGCTGATCTGCACTGCGTTCTACGTGGTGCAGCGCACCTGTGCGACGCGGCTCTGGGGCGGCAATCTGGCCTGGTTCGTGTTCTGGGGCTGGAACCTCATGATCGTCCTGGCGGCGAGCTCCTATGTGCTTGGCGGCAGCCAGGCCAAGGAATATGCCGAACCCGCCTGGCATATCGACATCTGGATCACCATCGTCTGGGTCGCTTTCCTCGCGGTCTATGCCGGCACGGTGATGAACCGCAAAGAGCCGCATATCTATGTGGCCAACTGGTTCTACCTCGGCTTCATCATCACCATCGCCATGCTGCATGTCGTCAATAACATGGCGGTGCCGGTTTCGATTTTCGGCTCGACCTCGGTGCAGGTCACCGGCGGCGTGCAGGATGCCATGATCCAGTGGTGGTATGGCCATAACGCGGTGGGCTTCTTCCTGACCGCAGGCTTCCTTGGCATGATGTATTACTTTGTGCCAAAACAGGCGGAACGCCCGGTCTACAGCTATAAACTGTCGATCATCCACTTCTGGGCACTGATTTTCCTTTATATCTGGGCCGGTCCTCACCACTTGCATTACACCGCTCTGCCGGAATGGGCCTCGACCCTTGGCATGGTGTTCTCGATCATCCTCTGGATGCCCTCCTGGGGTGGCATGATCAACGGTCTGATGACGCTTTCGGGTGCCTGGGACAAGCTGCGCACAGACCCCGTTCTGCGGATGATGGTTGTGGCGCTTGGTTTCTACGGCATGGCCACGTTCGAGGGGCCGATGATGTCGATCAAATCGGTGAACTCGCTGTCGCATTACACCGACTGGACCATCGGTCACGTTCATTCCGGCGCGCTTGGCTGGAACGGGCTGATCACCTTCGGCGCGCTTTACTATCTGACGCCGAGGCTCTGGAACCGCGAGCGGCTTTACAGCCTGGCGCTTGTGTCCTGGCATTTCTGGCTTGCGACCATCGGGATCGTTCTCTACGCCTCGGCGCTTTGGGTTTCCGGCATCATGGAAGGCCTGATGTGGCGCGAAGTCGATGCCAATGGCTTCCTCGTCAACGCTTTTGCCGACACCGTGGGCGCCAAATATCCGATGAACGTGGTGCGCACATTGGGGGGGCTTCTTTACATGGGGGGCGCGCTCATCATGTGCTGGAACCTCTGGATGACCGTCCGCGGTCAGGAAGCGAAAGCACCAGTCAATGCCAACAACGCCATTCCGGCTGCGTGAGCGAGGGTTAAATGTCCATACTCGACAAACATAAAAAGATCGAAACCCACGCGACACTCCTGATGGTGCTGGCCTTTATCGTCGTCGCGATCGGCGGCCTCGTGCAGATCGTGCCGCTTTTCTATCTCGAGAACACCATCGAGAAGGTGGAAGGGGTTCGCCCCTACACCCCGCTCGAACTCGCGGGCGCGCAGGTCTACAAGAACGAGGGCTGCTACAACTGCCACAGCCAGATGATCCGCCCGATGCGGGACGAGGTGACGCGCTATGGTCATTACAGCCTTGCCGTCGAATCGATGTATGACAAGCCGCATCAATGGGGATCGAAACGCACCGGGCCGGATCTGGCCCGGGTGGGCGGGCGTTATTCGGATGAATGGCATGTGGATCACTTTACCGATGCCAAACAGGTGGTGCCGGAAAGCCTGATGCCGCCCTATGGCTTTCTGAAGAACAAGGTGATCGATGGCAGATATATCGCCGATTCCCTGAAGGCGAGCCGCATCGTCGGCATCCCCTATACCGATGAGATGATCGAAAACGCGCAGGCCGATTTCCTGGCCCAGGCCAATCCGGATGCCGACAGTTCCGGTCTTGAGGCACGTTACGGCGAGGCCGCATTCGGCCGCGCCGTCAATGTCAGGAACTTCGACGGCTCGCCGAAGATCACCGAGATGGATGCCCTGATCGCCTATATGCAGGTCCTGGGGACGATGGTCGATTTCTCGACCTTCACCCCGGATCCGACACGCTGAGGAGGACAAAGAATGGAACTCTATTCATTCCTGCGCGCCACCGCCGACAGCTGGGGCCTGCTGCTCATGTTCCTGATGTTTGTCGGCATCGCATTCTGGGCCTTCCGCCCGGGCAGCCGGAAAGTCCATGACGAGATTGCCAGCTCGATCTTCCGCAATGAGGACCGCCCTGCTGCGGACCCCGCGGAGCCCCGTAACAGCCAGCGGACGGAGGCGTGAATCATGTGCGCCAAAAAGATTACCAAAGTCGAACGTGAGGTTCCGACCACAGGCCATGACTGGGACGGCATCCAGGAACTGGACAACCCGATGCCGCGCTGGTGGGTCTGGGTGTTCTATGCCTGTATCGTCTGGGGCATCGGCTATACCATCGCCTATCCGGCCTGGCCTTTGCTGACCCGTGCGACGCAGGGCGTGATCGGCAATAATGAGCGCGCCAATGTCGCGGCCGAGATCGCCGACTGGAATGCGAGGAATGCGGGCAATCGTGAAAAGCTGGTGGCGACCGATCTGAACGCGATCGGCGATGATCCTCAGCTTGCGGCTTTTGCCGAAAACGCAGGTGCGGCCGTGTTTCGCACCAATTGCGTCCAGTGTCATGGCGCAGGTGCGGCCGGGATTCAGAGCCTTGGCTATCCGAACCTTCTGGATGATGACTGGCTCTGGGGCGGCTCGATGGAGGCGATCCATCAGACTGTCAGCCACGGGATCCGCAATACCACCGACCCCGATGCGCGCTACAGCCAGATGCCGGCCTTCGGGAAGGATCAGCTGCTGGAGAAACCGCAGATCGCGGAAGTGGTGGAATATGTGCTGCAGCTTTCGGGCCAGGAGCATGACGCCACACTGGCCTCTGCGGGGGCGACGGTCTTTGCCGATAACTGTTCCTCCTGCCATGCCGAGACCGGCAAGGGCGACCGCGAACAGGGCGCCCCTGATCTGACCGATGCGGTCTGGCTCTATGGCGGCTCGCGCGAGGCGATCACCTATAGCGTCAACAATGCGCGGTTCGGGGTGATGCCAGACTGGGCGGGGCGATTGTCAGAGGCCGATATCCGCGCGGTCAGCTGGTATGTCCACAGCCTTGGCGGTGGCGAGTGATACATGAGACGGGCCCTTCGGGGCCCGTTTTCATATCCGGGATCAGAGAGAAAGCCGGGGCCCTGGCGCATTGTGCGTTTCCAGAACCTGTTGCCGGTCTCTTCGCCATCGCGGATTAGCCGGCCACCTGAGTGCCGGCTATCTGTGCCGATACCGCAGCCATGTGACTGATTATCCAGGCACTTTTCCTTCTGGTGCGCGGTCCTGAATGACCGCACTCATCTGTGGGGATGATGGCAAGAGACGGTGCCGGCAGGCTAAGAAGCGTGGTCAAGTCATAAGGGGCAGACCTCGCGGGCCACACTGCCCCTGTCCCCGGCGAGGAACAGGCTCAGCTTAGCAGGCGCCAGATACATAACCGTCAGGTTTTCCAGGACTGGCTGATCCTTGAAGCCGGCGGGCAGGAGGAAGATAACCCGTTTGCAGGTCCCGACCATTTCGCGATGCGGCTGGCCAGGGGCTTCGCCGGTCCCGCCGGCTGACTGGGCGGGGGACTGTTTTCTGTACCTCCGACAGGGGCGGGCGAGTGTTTGCGAGCGTTGTAACCTGAGGGGCCGCGCCGCTGAATAGCGGCGGCGCCGCAGAGGCCGCGACAGGATCGCAGGGCAAGGCATCTCCCTTCAATTGCAGAGTCCCTGAAACAAAAACCTGACCTTTCGATGCGATCTTCCGGGCGCGCCGTCCCGAAAGCACCGCGAACCTGCCTGATTTGAGCCCAAAACAATGGACATGGTCAGACCATGTGCAGTCACGAGTCAGGGTGGCAAATGTCAGGCCAGGTTTTGCAGTTTGAGGAAGAAGGCGGTCACCGGTTTGTTGTGGCGGTCAGAACACGGCGTTTGGGGCAGACGGATCTCTTCGCGCGCCTGTCCAGCCCCCGGCCGGCTGAATTCAGGTCGCGGCGGGCCGGAAGTGGCGCGGTCAGGACGGGCGGGAGCGGCCAGGATCCCGGACAGGATATGGCATGGGAGACCGCCTCCAAAGCCCAGGCCGGAGCCTTGTAGCGACCGGCAGGATCAGCCCCGGCATGCAGGGGCCGGGTTCGGTTCTGATTTCTGTAAGCGGCCTGTCCGCGCTAAATTTGAGAGGCCTTCATGACGAAGGGTAACATCAGGCTGAAGCATCGCGAGGGGTTCGGGGAACTGAACCGCTATTGGTCGCGCCTGGCGGATCTTGAGAAGGCTGTCGAGGATTTCTACGATTTCTCGCTCGCCTTTGTCGAAGAGCCGATTGACCGGGTGCTGGATAAGATCCGGTCGTTCGAGCCTTCGGTCTCGGTGATCGGCCAGATCAAGGCCGGGAAAAGCACACTGGTCAATGCGCTGGTGGGCGAGACTGATCTCTTGCCCTCAGATGTGAACCCCTGGACTTCGGTGATCACCGCGCTGCATCTGAACAGCCGGCACCGGCCGATGAATACCCGCGCGCTGTTTCGCTTTTTCGACCAGCATGAATGGGACCGGCTGGTCGCAACCGGGGGCCGGCTTGGCGAGATGGCCGCCCGCGCCGGATTCGATCAGGAGGCCGATGAGGTGCGCGCGCAGGTCACGCAGATGCGCCAGAGCACCGAGGCGCGGCTGGGGGCCGATTTCGCCGGTATCATCGGGTCAAACCATTCCTTCCCCGATCTCGATAAGGAAACGATCAACCGCTACATCTGCTACGGTGATCCGTCCGACCTGAAGGACGCAACGGGTGACGGCGTCTATGCCGATATCACCAAGACCGCCGATCTTTATATTGACGCCGAAGGGCTGCCGTCGGGCCTGTGCATCCGCGACACGCCCGGCGTGAACGACACATTCATGATGCGCGAGCAGATCACGCTCAACGCGATTCAGGACAGCCGGGTCTGCGTCGTTGTGCTGTCGGCGCATCAGGCGCTTTCCACTATGGATGTGGCGATCCTGCGCATCATCTGTGCCGTCGAGGCGCGCGAAGTGGTGATTTTCGTCAACCGGATCGACGAGCTGGCCGATCCGAAGGCCGAAGAGGAAAAGATCAGCGCTTCGATCCGCCGCACCCTGGCGCGGCTGGGGCTGAACCAGGATATCCCGATCCTGTTCGGCTCGGGCTATTGGGCGAATTTTGCGCTTTCGGGCGAGGGCACGCTGATGCCGCGCAGCCTTGCGGCGCTGCAACAGCTGACTCCCGATCTGGATGTCACTGACAATGGCGCGCTGCGCGAGGCGGCGTTCGAGGCCTCGGGCGTGCCCGCCTTGCACCGGCTTATTGCCGAACGTGTGATCGATGGCCCGGGGGCGGCTTTCCTGAAAGACATCGAAGCCGAGATCAAACTCATCATCGAAATGAGCGAAGCGGTGGATTCGGCGGCACGGCTGCGGGATGCCGGCATGGCGGTGCTGACGATCAGCCAGGAAGATCTGATGCTGAAGGTGGCAGATTCGCTGCAAAAGGTAATGACCACCTTTGACGCGGCAGCCGTCGATCTGCGCGCCGCGTTGCACGAACGCCTGATCCGCGCCCGCGATACCTTTGTCGAGTCCGCGGTCGAGGCGCTGCAATCGCATATCCAGGCCTTTGGCGAGACCGGCTCCTGGGATCACGACCCGACCGGCCTGCGGATGATGATGCGCACGGCCTATCTTTCTTCCTGTGCCCGACTGCGCCGCGAAGGCGAGATCAGCTTTGAATCGATGCTCGATGCGGTGCAGGACGTGCTGCAAAATGAGCTGGGCGTCTATCGCAATGCCGCCAGCATCGATTTTCCCGAACAGCAGCAACATAGCGCGCCGACCGTGCTGGCTCGCACGCTGTCCTTCGACCTTCAGGCGACGTGGTGGCATCGGATCTGGGATACCGGTGCGACCGGCAGGCTGGCCGGGCGCTTCCTGCGCTTTGGCCAGGCGAAGAAGGTCGAAAAGAAATACCGTGCGTTGATTATCGAAGAGACCCAGCCGCTGATCGACAATCTGCTGGCGGATTTCTTTGATCCGGCGGTTGCGGCCACGCGCGGGATCGTCACCGGATTTGCGCTGGATCAGAGCCGGTTCTGCGAGGCGCTGCTGGAGCGGCTGCATGAAAAGGGGCCGGACGAGGTGAATTCCGGGCAGATGGATGAGACCAGTCTCGCCCGTCTGGCCGATACGCGGAGGATGTCGGCGTGATGGGCTTCTGGAACCGCAGGAAACCGGCTGACCCGGCGGCTGAATGCCCTGGTGCTCCGGTGCAGCGCAAGCCACGCATCCTGATCGCGGGCGAATTCAGCGCCGGCAAGACCCAGCTGATCAACGGGCTGGTCGGTGGCCCGGTGCTGCCGTCGAATGTCACCGCGACCGCGCTGCCGCCGGTCTGGCTGGTGCGGGGCGAGCCGTCGCTGATCCGTGTCGGTCTGTCGGGCCGGGGCGAGCCGCTGGCCGATCTGAACACTGTCGATCTGGAAACGACCCGATATTGCGTGATGGCGCATCCGGCACCGGTCCTGACCGGGATGGAAATAATCGACACGCCCGGCAATTCCGATCCGAACATGGCGGCCGAGACCTGGCAGCGCATGCTGGAATTTGCCGATGCCGTGGTCTGGTGCACCAATGCGACCCAGGCCTGGCGGCAAAGCGAAAAGGCGGTCTGGCAGGCGATGCCCGCGCGGCTGCGGCAGAATGCGACCATGGTGGTGACCCATGCCGATCTGCTGGGCAGCCCGGCCATGGCTGACCGCGTGTTGCAGCGCGTCCAGCGCGAGGCCGGCGCGTTTTTCGAGAGCTTCCTCATGGCGTCGCTCCTGCAGCGCGACGATTTTGACCGCATCGCGGCCCGTCTGCGTATGGTCAGCGGTTGCGTGCGGCTGGACGGGGCGCCCAATACGCTGATCGACCAGTTCGCGGCCTCGGTGCCGGTACGTGTCACGACGCCTGAGCCGGCGACCTCATCCGTTGCGACCGGGGCCGCGGACCCGCAGCCCGCTCCTGCCCTGAACGCGCAGAAGGAGGCCGGCGAGGATCCCGATCCTTCCGCATCACCGCGCGATGTGGTCGGGGCCAATGTCCTGCAGCTCGTCCGGAACCGTCGCCCGGAGGAGACCCCGCCCGATACTGCGCCAGAAACCGCGCCTCTTGCAAACGCGGCTCTGGTCCGCGCCGCGCTGGCCGGGGCAGGGATCGGGCGTGCGCGCAGCCTCTGGAACGAAATGAGCCAGAGCGTTGACCACAGCGATCCGGAATCGCTGCTCGCCGCTGTGGAGCACTTTATTGCCCGCCTGGATGCGCAGCCCGCCCAGTCCGGCGCTGTGAATGGTAACTCTGTGAATAGTGGCTCTGCCAGTAGTGCCGGACGTGCCGGTTTCTCTGCGGATTTTTGTGAGTGAGAAGCTGACATGCAAATTGCACCTAACCAGCGCCAGGAACTGAATTTTCTTCGGGATTCCCTTGACCGGATCGACAAGGTCATCAGCCGTGACATGCGTCCGGGCTTTCGCGCGCTGCGCGAGCGGCTGGACAACTGGGCCGCAAAAGTCGCGGTGATCGGCCAGGTCAAGGCGGGCAAGTCGACCTTTCTGAACGCTTTCCTTTACAGCCATGATTTCCTGCCCTCGGATGTGAACCCCTGGACTTCGGTCGTCACCAATATCCGCGTGAACCTGCCCGGTGACCCGGTGATGGGGGCAAAGTTCGAATTCTTCGGCAATGCCGACTGGAACGAGATCGTCAATGGCGACAGCCGCATCCGCAAGCTGACCGAACAGTTGCTGCCGGGCTTTGATACCCAGCTTTTGCGCGAGCAAAGCGACCAGATGCGCCGGCGCGCCGAGGAACGCCTTGGCAGACGCTATGCCGATCTGCTGGGAACGGCGCATGATTACGACTATGTCTCCTCGGATCTGCTGCGGAGCTATGTCTGCGCCGGGGCCGAGGATGAGACCGATCCGACGGCGGCAGGGCGCTATGCGATGCTGACCAAAGTTGCGAATGTCTATATGCGGCTGCCGGAATTCCAGGTGCCGACCATCATCACCGATACGCCCGGCGTGAATGACCCGTTCCTTGTGCGCGATGAATTCACCTGTCGCAGCCTCGATAAGTCGGATGTGTTTGTCATCGTCCTGTCGGCGCATCAGCCGCTGACCGATGTCGATATCGCGCTGATCCGCATTCTTGCGAAACAGGATAGCAAGGATGTTCTGGTCTTTGTGAACCGGATCGACGAGCTTGACGATTACGACACAGATGTGCCGCGCGTGATCGAGGATGTCTCGCGGCGTCTGTGCGGTGCGATCCCCGATATTGATTTCACCATCGTGGCCGGTTCGGCCTGGATGGCGGATCTGACGCTCCAGGACGGGGATGAGGCCGAGGCCGATCGCGCCGCCCTCGATGACACCCGCCTCGCGCGCTATATCCATTCGCGCTACGGCTATCTGCCCGATGACCGCTGCGAGCGCCTGATGCTCGCCTCTGGCATGCGCGACGTGAAAGTGGCGCTGTCACAGCTGATCGATTCAGGTGTCGGCCGGTCGCAGATGGCGCAGATCAGGGCCGATATCCGGGCCGAGCTGAATGGCGCGCTGTTTGTGGCGCGGCGCGAACGCGCGTCGCTGCAAACCCAGGCCGGCAGTGTCAACAGTGAGGTCGCCAATATGGCGATCGAGGATCTTCAGCTTGAGATCGACGCCATCCGCAAGGTGCAGACCGGGCTGGAAGCCCATGTCGAGAATGCCGAGGTGCAGATCGAGAAAGTGCTGACCAGGTCCTGGTCCAGGCTGGAAACCCGGCTGATCGGCATGATCGAGAGCTTTGTCGAAGATCAGAAGCCGGAATTCGAGGCGCGGATCATGGCCGGAAAGCTGCGTGGCGAGACGTCGCGGGCGATGGAAATTGACCTCTCGCCTTTGCAAAAGGTTATGGAGCGCGAACTGACCGCGGCCTGGAGGAATTCGCGCGCGGGCACCGATGTGGTTCTTTCGAACGGGTTGTCATCGTGCCAGCAGACCATCAAAGACCGCTTTCAGGAACGGGCCGAGGGGGTCAACCTTTCCGATCTTCCCTATGATGAATTCGTCTCGACGCTGACGCTGGCGAAACGGTCGCTCAGGGTGAATTTCATTTCGAATCGCAGCTGGGCCTTCTGGCGCCGGCCCGGGATCAATGTCGAAAAGAGCCTTGCCGCGCTGCGCATGATCGCGGCAGAAGAGCTGCGCCCGCCGATGGAAAAACTTCTGGCCGCTTTCAACGAGGCCCAGGTGGAACGCGCAGATGCCGGCATCGACCGGCTCCGCGTGATGCTCCGGATGTTCGAGCTCTCGTTGAATGAGCGGGTCCACCGGCTGAAAAAAGACATGGTGGAATTCGGGATGGTCGTGAATGACCCCGATTTCCGCAGCCGCATCGTCCACCGGCTGCAAAGCCAGATGGAGGTGCTGGAGCGCCGGCTGATCAACCTTTCAGCCGTAGAAAGCGCGCTGGCGCAGGCGGAGATGACGCGGGCCGCTGCTGCGGCCTGACGGACAGACAGCCCCTGACCGGGGGGTGGACAGCCTGGCACGCCAGGCTGGTTGGCCGGGGCGCCGGATATGGCGGGAACGGGTTTTCAAACCACCGGTTCCCGCCATTCTTCGATGTGAATTCCGCTATTTTTCAAGGCTTTGCAACACAGCTGAAAGGCGCTTCCGGAACAAAGAAAATCCTCCGGAGATCCACAGATTCTTCACAAAGCCGGGTCAATTTCATCCTGTACGAGGAGGAGGTCATCTGGCTGGCTTCCCCGGATGTGTGATGGTTCTCGTGTCGGAGCGGTTTTTGCTCTTTCTGGTTCTTTGTCCTCAGCCGGCGGCCCGCCTGTTACCTGATCCCCGGGGATTTTCAGGCGGGTTGTGTCCCCTTCGGGACGCAGCTGTCCTTGCGATGCTGCGATCTGTGCTCCCGCACAGGGGAAGGGGAATATGAAAGTCATTCAATCCGCCGCACAAGCGCTTTCCGGTTCGGCCTCTGACGCAAAACCTTCCTCCGGGTTTCCTGCAGCTATCTGTTCCGCGATACGCCCGGCGGGAATGACACGTTTCTCACGCGCGAAGAAGTCACCCTGCAGGCGCTGCGCGGGGCAAAGGTCTGTGTCGTGGTTCTCTCGGCGCATGAGGCGCTGAATACCACCGATCTTGCGCTGATCCGGCTGATTGCAAACGCTGAATCGCGTCAGGTTGTGCTGTTCGTCAACCGTATCGACGAGCTCCATACGCCCTCTGAGCATGTGGCCGGGATTCATGAGGGTATCCACAAAACGCTGCGCCCCTATGGCCGTCTGCGGGATGTTAAGGTGGTATTCGGCTCGGCCCGCTGGGCTGCGATGGCGTTGCAGGGCGAGCGCCCGGATCGTGACGATGATGGCAAAACTGCGCTGTCCGACTGGGCCTCAAATTGCGATGTCGGGGCCGATCCGCAAGGCATTGGTCAGCGGGCGCGATAGTGCAGGGCGGCCGACAGCTGTCGATCCGGAACAGCTGCGCGGCGATCTCGATGCCGTTGTCGGTCGCGCGCGGGAAAAGCTGGAAGAGACGCTTTTCCGGCTGGAGGGCGAGATCGCACCGGCACTGACCCAGGTGCAGCAGGATTATGTGCTCCGCGCCACCGACGCTCTGACCGATCATCTGTGCAGGGCCGGCCCGGAGGACAGCTGGACCTTCAATTCCTCGGGGCTGCGCCTGGTGCTGCGCACGACCTTTGACCGGTTTTCGGCCCGGGTGCGGGTGCAGGTGGAAACGGTGTTCTGTGGCGCAGCAAGTGATCTGAGCCCGCTCTGTGCCGGCGCATTGGGGCCTGCGGGCCGCGGTATCCAGATCGGGCCGCCGCAGGTGCCGAAAGCGCCGCCACCGGTGGTGATGGGCAAAACCATCACCATCAACCTCCGCCGCAGCTGGTGGAAGCGCTGGTGGCTGCGTCGCAGGGATCCCGCCACGTTTGCCGCCGGGTATCGCGGCCTGATCGAGGTCAGGATCGGCGCGGTGACCGATGAGCTGAAACAGAGCCAGGTCATTGAAGTATCGAAAGAAATCAGGCGAATTTTCGATGATTTCCTCGCAGAGCAGACCGCGACCGTGCTTGATCTCGCCAGCCGACAGCCCGAGGCCAGTGATTTCGGGTCTCGGCGTGCCAATGTGTTTGACAGGATCCGACCGGAGAAGGCGTCTGAGGCTGATCCCGGGGAACTGCGCAAATCGGTGGGGGGCTGTTGATGGGCGCTCGGGATGGTCGTGAGCGTCTCGTCCCCGGGGGGGCAGCATCCGCCTGATCTGGCGGATTGCGGTTCTGTTCCGCCGGAAAGCACGGCTTCTATCAGGCTTTTTGTGAGGCCGACATTCTGCAACACCGCGACCTGATCGCCAGGCCGGGCGTCACGGACCAGAATATTCCGCTGAAGGGCCGGAACCCCGGCATCGGCCACACCAGGGCGCTGATCTGAGGCAACTGGTTGGCCAGGCCTTACGTGAAAGGGGGCGCGGCTGCGTCAGACCTCGCGCAGGCTGATCACCTGCACGGAAAAGATCACCTCTGACAAGGAGTGCCACAAGATCGAACGCCGGCCGGAGCGTGAGACCGGAGCGCATCCAGAGGGTTGATCTGCGACTGCGGTCCGCCTCGGATGGTGACGCCGCCAGATGCCCGTTCGGCTTTGTTGGAGAGGCAGGCGCATTATCACGGCAAGCCCGCAGTTCAGCACGCCTGTCCCGGAAATATCGGCGGACTCTGGGGGCTATCGTCATGTCGCGGATGCAGAGGGTCTGGCACGAGAGATTTCGGCCGGGACATCTGTCCGCGCCGGTTCCCGAAGGTGACAACGGCCTCGCTGCTGGCCGTTATCTTTGTGGCCAGGTCCGTTTCCGGTCGGGCCAGCCGGTCTCGATGGTCTTTGCCGGTGAGCGCCGGGTCATCACCACGGATGAATTTGAGGCGATTTGCGCCGGTCGCGGGCGCTGAGTGCCGGATGGCACGAGGGCAGGCGAACGGCCTGACTGGGCCCCGCATCTGGGATTGATCCAGGTCAAGGCCCTGACAAGGCGCTTTTGGCACTAAGAAGCCGCCCCGCCTTTTCGAACCCCATCGGAGACGGCGGGGGGCGACCCTGGCCCAACCCTTCCTGTTCGCGCGTTCCGGGGTTTGGTCAGGGTCGGGATCCGGGCCGCAAACGCTGACCCTTGCGGTCACGGCTGCGGCATTTGCGCACTGCGGCACCGCACAGGATCAAACTTGAATCGCCCATGGAATATTTGACGCATGTCAAAGCCGGATTGCTGCCGGTCTGCGATACCAAACTGCAACAGCCGATTCCGGAGCGAGTCCGTGTCCATACCAGAAGCCAGCCCGCCGAGCCTTTATGCGGCGCGTGAGCCGATCTTTCCCCGCCGCGTCAAAGGCCATTTTCGCACCGCGAAATGGTGGATCATGGCGATTACGCTGGGCATTTATTACATCACGCCCTGGATTCGCTGGGATCGCGGGCCGAACCTGCCCGACCAGGCGGTGCTGGTGGACCTGGCCAATCGCCGCTTTTTCTTTTTCATGATAGAAATCTGGCCGCATGAATTCTATTTCGTTGCGGGTCTTTTGATCATGGCGGGGCTGGGGCTGTTTCTGTTCACCTCGGCCGCAGGGCGGGTCTGGTGTGGCTATGCCTGCCCGCAAACCGTCTGGACCGACCTTTTCATCCTGGTCGAGCGATGGATCGAGGGGGACCGCAATGCCCGCATCCGTCTGCACCGGAGCAAATGGACGGCAGAGAAGATCCGCAAAAGCGCGGTGAAATGGACGGCATGGTTCCTGATCGGGCTTGCAACCGGCGGTGCCTGGATCTTCTACTTCACCGATGCGCCGACTTTGCTGCGTGACCTGGTGACGCTCAGCGCCAGCCCCGTCGCCTGGATCACCATGCTGACGCTGACCATGACCACCTTCGTCTTCGGAGGGTTCATGCGCGAACAGGTCTGCATCTATATGTGCCCCTGGCCCCGGATTCAGGCCGCGATGATGGATGAAGAGACCATCACCATCGCTTATCGCGACTGGCGCGGCGAGCCGCGCGGCAAGCCAGGCGCCGAGAAGGGCGACTGCATCGACTGTATGGCCTGCGTCAATGTCTGCCCGATGGGGATCGACATTCGTGACGGTCAGCAGCTGGCCTGTATCACCTGCGGGCTTTGCATCGACGCCTGCAATGACATGATGGACAAGATCGGCAAGCCGCGCGGCCTGATCGACTATCTCGCGCTGACCGACGAGGCGCGCGAGCGCAGGGGCGAGCCTGCGGTTCCGGCCTGGAAACATGTTCTGCGCCCGCGCACAATCCTTTACACCCTGCTCTGGGCCGGGGTCGGGGCGGCGCTGGTGGCGGCTTTGTTCCTGCGCAGCCCGATTGATGTCAACGTCACTCCGGTGCGCAATCCGACCTTTGTGACGCTCTCGGACGGCACGATCCGCAACACCTACGAGATCCGTCTGCGTAATATGGAAGGCGAGGCCCGCTGGTTCTCCTTCTCTGTCGAAGACCCGGCGCTGGCTTTGTCGGTCGAAGGCGGCACAGGGGGACGGATCGAGGTTCCGGCCAATGAGACCGCGCATGTGCGGCTTTACGTTACGGCGGCACCCGGGACGGCGGCAGCCAGAGCGCAGCGCAGCGATATCCGGCTCTGGATCGAGGGCGAGCCGGTGCCCGGCGTCAAAGATACCACCGATCTTGTGTCGAAAGACACGGTCTTCAACGGCAAAGGCGATCAACCATGAGCAACTTCCAGCTTCCGGGCTTTCAGCCGATGTTCCTTCTGTTCGTCCCGCTGGTTCTGGTGGTGATCGGCTTTGGCCTCTGGTTCCGGCGCGGCAAGCTGACAGGGGGGAAAGTGCTGTTCGCGGTGCTGTCCTTCTTCGGGATCATCACGGCGGTGAATGTCTTCATGGCGTTCAAGGCGGTATCGACCTTTCCGGGGCTCGAGGTGCAAAGCTCTTACGTTGCGGGCCGGGGATTCGACGGGCGTCGCGAGGCGCAGGAGGCGCTTGGCTGGGGGATCGAGCAGGTTTACGAGCCGGGCCGGATGTCCCTGACGATCACCGATACCAGCGGCCAGCCGGTCGAGGCGCGCGCGCTTGAAGCGCTGATCGGCCGCGTGACCATCGCGAGGGATGACCAGAGCCCCGATTTCCGCTGGACCGGGAAAGGCTATGAGGCGGCGGTCGAGCTTGGCTCGGGCGAATGGATGATGAAGGTGCAGGCCATCGCGCAGGATGGCACGCCTTTTGAACGCCGGCTGGATTTCACCGTGGCACCAAAGGGCTGAGGTCAGAATCATGAGCATGACGGCCAGCGATCTGAACCGGATGTCTGATAGTCCCGGCGGCATTTCGGCCTGCCCGGCCTGTGTCGTCGCCCCCGCTGCCGCCGATCTGGCGCGGGTGGTGAAGGATGCGCGCATCGTGCTGTCGCTGCCCGCGGCGCATTGTGCGGAGTGTATCTCGACGGTGGAAAAGGCGTTGCAGGCAGTGCCGGGGGTGCGCTCGGCACGGCTCAATCTGACACTGAAACGGGTCTCGGTCGATGCCGGGCCAGAGATCACGCCCGCCGACCTGGTTCAGGTGCTGGATCGCGCCGGCTATGAGGCGCATGAGCTGGATCCGGGGCTTTTGTCGGTGACCGAGACCGATCGCCAGGGCCGCGATCTTCTGATGCGGATGGGTGTCGCCTTCTTTTCCATGATGAATGTCATGCTTTTGTCGGTGGCGGTCTGGTCCGGCGCAGATGGGGCGACGCGCGACATGTTCCACTGGATTTCCGGCGCCATCGCGCTGCCGACCGTGGTGTTTTCCGCGCAGCCGTTTTTCAGGGGCGCCTGGCGCTCGGTGAAGGCGGGGCGGCTCGGGATGGATTTCCCGATCAGCCTCGCGATTGTGCTGGCCTGTTTCATCTCGATTTTCGAGACGATCAATTCCGGGCCGCATGCCTATTTCGATGCCGCCGTGATGCTGACTTTCTTTCTGTTGATCGGGCGCTATCTCGATCACCGCACCCGGGCGATTGCGCGTTCTGCTGCGCAGGAACTGGCTGCGCTGGAAGTGCCGCGCGCCATCGTGCTGACGGAGGGCGCCGAACTGGTCAAACCGATCAGCGAGGTTGCGGTCGGTGATCTGGTCCTCGTGCGCCCCGGCGGGCGGATGCCGGTTGATGGCGTGGTGACTGCCGGCGCCTCCGAGATCGACCGCAGCCTTCTGACCGGTGAGACACTGCCGGTCGCAGCCCTTCCCGGCGCGCAGGTATCGGCGGGAGAGGTCAATCTGACCGGCCCGCTGACTTTGCGCGTCACGGCGGCGGGCAAGGACAGTTCGCTGCATCAGATGGCCGATCTGGTCGCGGTGGCCGAGGCCGCAAAGACCCGCTACACCTCTCTGGCCGAACGCGCGGCGCATGCCTATTCGTCGATCGTGCATGTGCTGGCAGCTGCGGCCTTTGCCGGCTGGCTGATCTGGACCGGCGGCGATTTCCGTCTGTCGGTCAATATCATGGCGGCGGTGCTGATCATCACCTGCCCCTGTGCGCTTGGCCTCGCCGTTCCGGCGGTGCTGACCTCTGCTAGCGGAAAGCTCTTCCGCAAGGGGATGCTGATCAAGGACGGCACCGCGCTGGAGCGGATGTCACAGGTCGATACCGTGGTCTTCGACAAGACCGGCACGCTGACCATGGGCCAGCCGCTGGTGACGAATCTCGACGATCACCCGCTGCCCGCGCGCGAGGTGGCGCTGGCACTGGCGGCGGCCTCGTCGCATCCGCTGGCCATGGCGCTTGCCGGTGCGGCGCGCGCCGCAGGCATACGCCCTGCCCGGGTTGAGGAGATCCGCGAGATGCCCGGCTATGGGATCGAAGGCTGCTGGAAAGGGATGCGCGTTCGTCTTGGCCGCGCCGAATGGTGCGGCGCAGACGCGGGCAGCGAGACCGCAACCTGGCTTTCCACCGGCGAGGGCGCGCCGCGTGCCTTCACCTTCTCTGACCGGTTGCGCCCTGGTGCTGCCGATCTGATGACCGCTCTGAAGGCAGGGGGGCAGCGGGTGATCCTTTTGTCGGGGGACAATGCGGCGGCGGTGTCGTCACTGGCGGCAGAGCTTGGCATTGACGACTGGTCGGCAGGGGTTTTGCCATCTGAGAAAGCCGCGCGGATCCGGGATCTGCGGGCCGGGGGCGCCCGGGTCCTGATGGTCGGGGACGGGCTGAATGATACGGCGGCGCTGGCCGAGGCCTATGTCTCGATCTCGCCCGCCTCGGCGCTGGATGCGGCGCGGGTGGCCTCGGATATCGTGCTTCTGGGCCAGAATATCGCACCTATCGCCGATGCGATCCGCATTTCGCGTCAGGCCTCGAAGCGGATCGTCGGGAATTTCAGGATTTCCGCCGGGTATAATATCGTGGCAGTGCCGCTGGCGCTTTTCGGCCTCGCAACCCCCCTTGCGGCGGCGCTGGCAATGTCGCTGTCTTCGATTACGGTCTCGCTCAATGCCCTGCGTCTGAAATAGGGAGCGCTTATGGAAATCCTTGGCATCCTGATCCCGGTCTCGCTGTTTATGGGGGGCATTGGCCTTCTTGCCTTCATCTGGGCCATGCGGTCACGGCAGTTTGACGACCCCGAAGGCGATGCCAGCCGCATCCTGACGAAAGACTGGGACGACAAGCCGCGCCCGGATTGAGTGGGATTTCCTGACTTCGCGACCGTCTCACATGGGCGCTGGATGACGCTGAGTGACGTGAGGGGGCACCGGATGCGACATATCCTGTCTGCAATGGCTGCGGTCCTGGTTCCGGGGCCGGTCCTGGCCTGTCAGATTGCCCATGTTCCGACGCCGGAAAGCGCGGCTGCGGCGGAGTGACGGGGCAGGGGGAACGAAAAAGGCTCCGGGATCTGATCCCGGAGCCTTTTGCATTCAGTCAAACCTGTCAGCCGGAGAGGCTCAGGCCGGCCCCATCGTCTCGCAGGCGGTGCCGCGTGCGCGCAGCCGGCGGCAGGCAAGGTCAGCCTGGTCTTCGGTGAGGCCCAGGAAGGAGGCACGGTATTTTCCACCCTTCTGCGTGACCTTGCGCAGCCCCTGGTCGAGCGTGGCGCTTTCGGTCAAGCCGGTGCGCAAAAGCGCGCGTTCGGCCTCGTAATGCGAATTATAGGCGCCGACCGCGACACCAAAACCGCGCCCGCCCGAGGTCGATTTCGACACGACGACCAGCTCTTCAGCAGGAGCTTCGGGCACGGGCTCTGCCGCCGCCATGCGGACGGGTTCAAAGATCGGCGCGCGACGGGTCGGGGCCTCGGGATCGGTGACCATGGTTCGCGCATCCGCCGCCACGGTTTCCACGGCTGTCAGCGCGCCCTCATATCCCGACGGGGCAGGGAGTTCCGACACCACTTCGGGAGCGACATCGCTGACCCCGGCAAGCCGGATCTCTTCAGCAGCCGGTTCGGCAGCCGGTGCGACAAGCTCATAGACCGGAGCGGGTGCAGGGGCGACTTCAGCCAGCAGCGTTTCAGGTGCAGCATCGGGCACAACTGCAGCCCGCGTCACATGTTCAGGGCGGGGCATTGGCCGCAGCCCGGCCAGAGCCACATCCTGCGCGGCGGGGGCAACGGTCTCGGGCGCCGGGGTTTCTGCCGGGGCGCCACCCGCGGCCAGTGCCGCAGCCTGGGCCTCAAGGCTGCCCGGAGCGGGGGCTGGTGCCACCGCAGCCATTGCCACAGCCGGCGCCTCTTCGGCGACCGGTGTCGCAGCTGCCGCGACGGCCAGCGCCGCCTCGACCGCTTGCGGGTCAACCGTTTCGGATGCGCCCCCGGATGCGGCTGCAAGTTCGACGGCCTGCGCCTCAAGCGTGCCGGGCGGCGGCGGAACGGCGGTGGCTTCGGCCAAAGCCGATTCGACGCCTTCTGCAATGGCCGCCGAAAGCGCATCCGGCACCACGACCGGCGCCGCCTCGGCGATCAGCGCCTCGGAGGCACCTCCCCGGGCGGGCCGGGCTTTCGGACGCGGCGAGCTGGTCATCGCGCCAGACACGCGCAGCGTCTTGGCGGCGCCACCGGGCACATTCGGCGTGTCGATGGCCGCCGGGCTGTTATCGGCAAGCAGGTCGGCGGCAACGGCATCGCCGCCCTGGATACCGGCGGCCGCCGGCCGCTTTTCACGCACGCCATTCTTCGCGAGGTTAAAGCCCTTGTTCATCAGTTCGACCATCTTGGCGTTGCGCTGTGCGGTCGATGTGCCGCCAAAGACAGTGGCAATGATGCGCTTGTCGCCACGCTTGGCCGATGCGGTCAGGTTGAACCCGGCGGGCACGGTATAGCCGGTCTTGATGCCATCCGCGCCTTCATAGCCATCAAGGAACCGGCTGTTGGTGTTCACCACCTTGGCGATGCCGGCATCAGCGGTGCGGCGCGAGAAGATGTTGTAGAATTGCGGGAAGTCGTAAAACAGGTGCCGCCCGAGCAGGTTCATATCGCGCGCGGTCGAAAGATGGCCCGTCGCGGTCAGCCCATTGGCGTTTTTGAAGGTGGTGTTCTTCATCCCGAGCGCGCGGGCGGTGCGGGTCATGCGGCTTGCGAAAGCCGCCTCATTGCCGCCGATATGATCTCCAAGCGCCGAAGCCGCATCATTGGCGGATTTGATCGCGGCGGCGCGGATCAGATAGCGCACTTTGATCTGCTGCCCGGCCTTGAGCCCCAGCCGTGAGGGCGGCTGCGCGGCGGCATGTTTCGTCACGGTGACCACGGTATCAAGCGACAGGCGCCCGGCCTGGATCTCCTGGAAGGTGATGTAGAGCGTCATCATCTTGGTCAGCGAGGCGGGATGCAGCCGTGTATCCGCATTCTGCGACCAGAGCTCCTCGCCGGTGCGCGCATCCATGATGATCGCAGCAAAGGGTGCAGCATGGGCCGGAGTCGGCGCCAGCGCAGGAAGAATCAGCGCAAAAAGCGCAATGAATAGCGTGATGCTGCGGATAAACCGCCCGATAAGCGATGCCACGTCGCCGATCCTTTGCCTGTTTCGGACCCCGGTTTTTATGGGATCTCACTTCTGCCTGACAGACAGGCTAGCACAGGTCACCCTGGTGGAAAACCCGGAAATTTCAAGGGGTTTTCGTGGAAATTTCACCTGATGCAGCTATGTTTCACCCGCCATATCCAGGGTGAATGGCCGCAAACATCGCTATTTCCTGGGGGCCTGGCAGAGGTCTTGCAGCAATCCGGGCAGGAAAGACAGGTCCGCAAGGTGACGGTAGCGGGGGTTTTCCACCGGTTCATCGGCGGATTCCAGCTCCCAGGCGGGTCCGTTGGGCACATGCACACCCCAGGCGCCCGCCTCCAGCGGTGCCACAACATCCGAACGCATCGAATTGCCGGTCATCAGCGCGCGCGATGCCCCCTCGCCATGGCGCGCAAAGATCTTCTGGTACATTTCGGGCGTCTTTTCCGAAACGATCTCGACCGCGTCGAAATGATCACCAAGCCCGGACTGCGCCAGTTTGCGCTCCTGATGTAAAAGATCGCCCTTGGTGATCAGGATCAGCCGATACTGCCCCGCCAGCGCCTCGACCGTTTCACGGGCATGGGGGATCAGTTCGACCGGATGATCCAGCATCGCACGCCCGGCGCCCAGCAGTTCCGCGATCACCGAGGCCGGCACACGGCCCTCGGTCACCTCGATCGCGGTTTCGATCATCGACAGGGTAAAGCCCTTCACCCCATAGCCATAGGCGCCGATATTGCGCTTTTCCGCCGCAAGCAGCCGCTCATGCAGCTGATGCGGGTCGCTGTAATCGTGCAGGAGATCGGTGAAATATTCCTGGGTGAGGCGGAAAAACGCCTCATTCTGCCACAGCGTATCATCCGCATCAAAGCCGATGGAGGTGATCATCTGGCGGTTCCCCGGTGTTGTTGTGACACGGGCGTTGATGCATCAATGCGATCTTAACACTCTCGTGGCTCTTTTCGTGGTGAGAAAAGCGATTATATTCCTGTCAGATTCAAGACAATGCGAATCCTTTCAGCAGCCGGAGAACCCGATTTGGCCTATAACCCGTTTACCCTGTCTGACCGCGAAAATGGTCCGGGCGCCGGTGGGTCGGGTGGCGCGCCGGGCGAGGAGACATCGCTTCTCGCTAAGCCCAAGCCGAAGACACAGCGCCCGCCGCTTTATAAGGTCCTGCTGCTGAACGATGACTACACACCGATGGAATTTGTGGTCCATATTCTGGAACGCTTCTTCGGGATGAACCATGCTCAGGCCTTTGATATCATGCTGATGGTTCATAAAAAGGGTCTCGCCGTGGTGGGCGTGTTCTCGTTCGAAGTGGCCGAGACCAAGGTCGCCCAGGTGATGGATTTCGCCCGTCGTCACCAGCACCCGCTTCAATGCACGATGGAAAAAGAGTAAGGCGGGCAAAACTGGCCCTCGCGTTACAGGCGGAACATGCGTGCATCCCGGATAGAGCTGGCCCTGGAACAGGGCCTTTTTGTGCTTCCTTCAGAAGGCAGGATTGCCGTTTATCGCCCGCAGGAAGGCGATGACCTCTCTGCCCTTCCGAAAGATCGTACCACTGTGCTGACGAGCTTTCGTCCCGACCGCGACCATTTCGCGGCACGCGGTTACGCGGTCGAAGGCGAGGGGCCCTGGGCGGCTGCGCTTGTCTGTGTGCCGCGCGCGCGCGAATACGCACGTGCACTTCTGGCCGAGGCGGCAGCAGCGGTCAGCCCGGGCGGGCAGGTGCTGGTAGACGGGCAAAAGACCGATGGTATCGAGACCGCGCTGAAGGATCTGAAGCCGCTCGTCGCGCTGTCGGGCCCGATTTCCAAGGCGCATGGCCGTATAGCGGCCTTCCCCGCCGGACCGGAACTGGCAGCATGGGCCGCCCGCCCGCGCGAGATCGGGGGCGGTTTCATCACCCGGCCGGGAGTTTTCTCCGCTGATGGGCCGGATCCTGGATCGGTGCTGCTGGCACAGTCGCTGCCTGAAAAGCTCGGCCCGAAAGTGGTCGATCTGGGCGCGGGCTGGGGCTATCTGTCGCAAACGATCCTTGCGCGGACCAGCGTCAAAAGGCTCGATCTGGTCGAGGCCGAAGCGGTTTCGCTGAACTGCGCGCGCGAGAATATCCAGGACGCGCGCGCCCGGTTCCATTGGGCAGATGCGCTGAATTTCCGCCCGGAAAGCCTTGTCGAGACCGTGGTGATGAACCCGCCTTTCCATATCGGCCGCAGCTCTGATCCGAGGCTGGGGCTGGCCTTCATCCAGGCGGCGCGGAAGATGCTGGCGCCGGATGGGGCGCTCTGGATGGTCGCCAACCGCCATCTGCCCTATGATGAGGCGCTGACCACCCATTTCCTGGAATATGAGACGGTCGCGCAGACCAATGCGTTCCGCGTGACCCGCGCCATCAAGCCGCGCCGCCCGACCCGCTAAGCGCCGCCAGAACCCCGAGGCCCAGCATGTCCTTTTCGCTTTCCGGCAAGACCGCCATTGTTACCGGCGCCGCCAGCGGCCTTGGTCTCGCCATCGCGCGCCATCTGATCCACAAGGGCGTGCGGGTCATGCTGGCCGATGCGGATGAGGTGCGGCTGATCGCCGAGATGGGCGAGGCGGCCCAGGACGAAAGCTCGGTGCGGCTTTTCCCCGGCGATCTGACGAAAAAACTGACGCTGGTGAACCTGGTCTCGGCCACAATCGAGGCTTTTGAGCGGATCGACATTCTGGTTAATGCCGCGCGCCGCTGCCAGATCTCAGACGTGCTGAACCCTGAGGCGGATTATGTCGAGACGCTCTGGCAGCAGAATGTGGTTGCGACGCTGCGGCTCAGCCAGCTGGTGGCGAAACGGATGATCCAGGCCGCGGCCGGCAGCGAGCCGGATGAATATGGCGCTGTCGGTTCGATCATCAATTTCTCATCGGTGGCGGCGGTCCGGGTCCAGCCCGAATTGCTGGGCTATTCCATGGCCTCGGCGGCGGTGGAGCAGATGACGCGGACGCTCGCCGTGGCGTTGGCGCCGAAAGGGATACGGGTCAATGCGGTCTCGATCGGCTCGGTGATGAGCGCAAGCCTGCAACTGGCACTGAAAGAAGTGCCCGCGCTGCGGGAACGGATCGAGAGCGGCACGCCCCTTGGCCGGATCGCGGCACCCGACGAACTGGTCGAGACGATCCAGTATCTCGCCTCGGATGCGTCACGCTTTGTCACCGGTCAGGTGCTGGTGGTGGATGGCGGGCGCGGGCTGCTGGATGCAGTGGCCGCGCCTGCGTTTTAACGCCTGCGTCCCGGGGCGCCGGGCTTCAGCCCTGTTCGGCCACGAGCCAGGGCAGTTCCGAAAAATCCGAAAACCGCGCTGTCTGCGGCATCTCTTCGGCCGGCGATTTGCGGTAGCCTTCGGTGAAGAGGAGGAAAGGCAGACCGGCTGCGACCGCGGTATCGGCATCGACTTCGCTGTCGCCGACATAGAGTGCCGTCCCGCCGCCCAGTTCGCTGATGCACAGATGCAGCGGCGCGGGATCCGGCTTCAGCGCGACACGGCCCCCGCCGACGATGGCGGCGAAATAGCCGGTCAGCCCCATCTGGTCGAGGACGATCCGTGCTGCTGTCTCGGGCTTGTTGGTGCAGATGCCAAGCGGGTGGCCAGCGGCCTGCAATGCGTCAAGCGCCGCGATCACTCCGGGATAGATCCGCGTGCGCGCGGTGGGATCGGCCTCATATGCGGCCTCCATCGCGGTAACCAGCCGGGGATGTTGCGCCATGTCAACGCCCCGGGTCTCCATCGCGCGCTGCACCAGATTGGCGATGCCTTTGCCGATGAAAGAGGTGACCGTGGGGAGGTCGAAAGGCGCCAGGCCCTCGGCCTCGAAAACCTGGTTCAGCGCGGCCCGGAGATCGGGTACGGAATCGATCAGCGTGCCGTCGAGGTCGAAGATTACCGGGGTTGCAGAGGCGGTCATTGGCGGGCCGCCTCGGCCACGGCGCGCAAAGCGCGGATGTTCTCGCCATAAGGTGCGGGGTTTTTCACCGACCCGCCAGAGAAGACCGCCGAACCCGCCACCAGCACATCGGCACCGGCAGCAACGACCAGCGGCGCGGTTTCGGTGGTGACGCCGCCATCGATCTCGATATGGATCGGGCGGTCACCGATCATGGCGCGCAGGCGGCGGATCTTGTCGATCTGCGAAAGGATCAGCTTTTGCCCGCCAAAGCCCGGATTGACCGTCATCACATTGATCAGGTCGATCTGGTCGAGCAGATATTCCACCGATTCAATCCCGGTTGCCGGGTTGAGGCAGATCCCTGCCTTGACGCCGTATCCCCGGATCGCCTGAAGCGAGCGGTGCATATGCGGGCCCGCCTCAAGATGGACCGAGATGAAATCGGCGCCGGCTTTGGCAAAGGATTCGAGATAGGCATCGACTGGCGCGATCATCAGGTGGACATCCATCACGCCCTTGATATGCGGACGGATCGCGGCGCAGGTCGCCGGGCCGAAAGTGATATTCGGAACGAAATGCCCGTCCATCACATCGACATGCACCCAATCGGCGCCCTGGGCCTCGATCGCTTCGCATTCAGCGCCGAAATTTGCGAAATCGGCTGAGAGGATCGAAGGGGCGATCTTGATCGCGCGCGAGAAGCTCATTTTCAGTGCCTTTCCGACTGGGATGCGCCTGAAATAGCCGTGATCGGGTCCTGGTGCCAGAGCGGAATGTGGTCAACATCCGCCGCGCGGGGTCAGCCGCGTCGCAGCCAGACGTAAAAGGCGCCGGTGCCACCATGTTTCAGATGCGCTTCGGTCACCTCCTGTACTACCGCCGACAAAGGCGGCAGGCGCAGCCAGTGCGGCACCTGATGGCGCAGCGCGCCGATGGGGCGCGGCACCGGCTCATAGACCTGTTTGCCCTTGCCGGTGATCACCAGCACCAGCCGCTTGCCCGCAGCCTGCGCGCCGAGGAGAAAGGCGATCAGTTCGGGATGCGCCACGGCGAGCGTCATGCCATGAAGGTCGATCCGTGCCTCGGGGGCGATCTTGCCGCGGATCATCTTCTTGTGAAGCCCCGCATCCATCCGCAAAGGCGGCGGCGCGGCGGGCTTTTGCACGGGTACCGCCTTTTCCCCCAGCCGGAAGCGCGGCAGCACCGGCTCACGCGGCGGGAGGGGAAGGGGAAGCGTCTCTTTCGGGACGATGGCCTCCGGCACCAGATCCTCGGGGAGCGCACTGTTCTCAATGCCATGCATCGGGCGCAGGGTCCGCGCCACGGCCTGCCAGAGGTCACGCTCCTCGGGGCGGAGCACCCGTCGCCGTGCCATGGCTCAGTTCCCCCCGGTCAGCGCCCAAGCGCGGTCGATGGGCAAAAGCTGCACCATCCGCCCGCCATCGCGCACGATCCCGGCGGCATCGCCTGCGCGGTCGCCATAGCCGTAGAAAATATCCGCCCGCTGCGCGCCCTTGATCGCGCCGCCGGTATCCTGCGCCACCATCAGCCGGCTGAGGGCGGCCTGGCCCTCTTTCTCGATCCAGACCGGGGCGCCCAGCGGCACGAAAGCCGGATCCACCGCCAGCGAGCGCATCGGCGTGATTGACTTGCCCATCGCACCGATCGGGCCCTTTTCCGGGGCCAGATTGCTGATCTTGCGGAAGAAAATATAAGAGGGGTTGTGGTTCAGCAATTCGGCCCCGATGGCCGGATTGCGGCGCACAAAGGCCTGAATGGTCTGGGCCGAGACCTGATGCGCCGCGAACATACCCCGCCGCACCATCTCTTGCCCGACGGAGCGATAGGCATGGCCGTTGCGGCCCGCATAGCCCAGTCGGATCGTCGAGCCATCGGTCATCTTCACCCGGCCCGAGCCCTGGATATGCAGAAAGAACACCTCAACCGGATCATCGATCCAGGCGATCTCCAGCCCGCGCCCGCGCAGAGCCCCGGCTTCGATCTCGGAACGGCTGTAATGGACCATACCGTCCTGCAGATCCGGCGGGCGGCGGTAAAGCGGCCAGGCATAGATGGGCGTGCGGACCGGCGAGCCGTTCAGCTCCGGCTCGTAATAGCCGGTGAACAGCGCCGGTGGCTTGCCGATGATCACCGGGCGGAACAGGAGTTCAAAAAACGCCCGCGCCGAGGCATCGTCTTTCGGCACATCGCCGGCCAGCTTGCAGACCGGCCGCCAGTAAGGCGCATCAAGCTGGTTGCAGGTGACAAGAAACGCCTCGAGTGCCTCAAGCTGTCCGCCCTCGCGCCAGCCGGACAGGGATTCGAACTCCACCATCTCGGCGCGCGCGTCATCCGCGCCCGTCACCGCAGCCAGTCCGACCAGTAATGCGATGACCAGAGGGCGCAGCAGCATGGCATCAGATCAGTCGCCGGTGGCGACCAGCTGCCAGTTCGGATCGTCCGACCCCATTTTGCGGGCAAAGACCCATACATCGCGCTGACGTTTGACGGCCTTGGCGTCGCCTTCGATGACCGTGCCGTCTTTGTCGCGCACCACCGAAGTCAGCTCGCCGACAAAGCGCACGGTCAGTTCGGCAAAGCCGGAAACGCGGTCGAATGTCGCCTCTTGCAGCGCCATTTCCTTCAGCCCGACGAAATTCGCCTCGACCGTCAGTCCGCGCGCCTCGCGGGCCTGGATCACTTCGGTAAAGCTGGCCTCGACCTCGTCACCGAGGAAATCGCGGATCGGGTCGAGATCGCCACGCTCAAAGGCCATAAGGATCATCTCATAGGCCTGACGCGCGCCCGAGAGGAACGGCGTCAGCGCGAAGGAGGGTTCGGCCTTTTTCATGCCCGCAAGGGCCTTTGCGGCATCCGAGCCCTCAGCCACATGATCGGTGATGTCACGGTCAGGCCCGCCCTCGATCACCTCGAAATCGCGTTTCACCGGGGCCTGCGCATCTTCGAGCGGGAGCGGTGGCTTTTCGAAACCGTCGCGGGTTCCCAGCACCGAACGGAGCTTGAGAACCAGGAAAATAGCGACCCCGGCAAGGACCAGGAGCTGGATAAGCATGGAATTCATCGGTCATCCCGCCAAAAAACACTGTCGCCGCCCTGTCGCAATGGCCGGAAGGTGCGGCAAAGGCTTGGGGAGGCGTGATTGATCTCCTATGTAGGTTTTAGCAGGCCGCAAGTAAACCTTGCGACAATGATGCTTTCGACAAGGACCCCAAAATGCCGCGTTTTTTGCTGATTCTGGCCTGGCCACTGATTGAAATCGGTTTGTTTGTGGTTGTCGGGGGCTGGATTGGCCTCTGGGCGACCCTTGCCTGGGTGGTCGGGACGGCGGTTGTCGGCATTGTGATCCTGCGGATGGTGGCGCAGCGCGGCGCCGGGCTTTTGCGCAACGGCCTCAACGGTGGTCTGAACCGGGGGCTGAGCGGGGCGGCGCTGGCGGCCGATGCGCCGGTTACCGGGCTGATGCGGGGGCTTGCAGCCGTCTTGCTGATCCTGCCGGGGTTTCTGACCGATGCGCTTGGTTTGTTGCTTTTGCTGCCACCGGTGCAGAGCCTGGTGAAAGGCGCAGTGCTGGCCCGCGTCAGCGTCATGGGCGCCGGCGCGTTTTCGCAGCATCAGACTGGCGCGGGCAGGGGGCAGGCCGGCATGCAGCAAGGCGATGTGACGGTCGATGGTGAATGGGTCGAAGTACCGCCCGAACATCCCGCGGGTCCTGGCCGCAACCGCCCGTCGCGCTGGACCGAAATCGAATAGCCGCTGCGGGAGCTGAGCCCGGTCCTGGAACCGGAGCCGCCCCATGGGCCGGCCCCGGAGCTTGCCATTGAGCGCGGCCCCCCGCTCTGCTAGGGGAAGGCGGTAGCTTTGACTGGCGCGGCGCGCCCCCGGGCGGGCAAACTGCCTCTGCCCGCGCAAATTCCAGGAGGATTTCGATGACCGAAGAAACAGGTGCGAACGGGGCTCAGGCTCCGCAGGTCCGGATGCAGGTTCTGGCGCAGTATATCCGCGACATGAGCTTTGAAAATGTCGTGGTGCAAAAGGGCCTCGCCGGCGTCGAAGTGCAGCCCGATGTGCAGGTTGCGGTCAGCCTTGATGCGCGCAAGCGCAGTGTCGAGCACCAGTATGACGTGATCACCAAATTCAAGGTCACCTCGAAGAACAAAACCAATTCCGAAACGCTGTTCCTGCTCGAACTGGAATATGGCGGGACCTTCCTGATCGATGGCGTGCCTGAGGATCAGCTGCATCCGTTCCTGCTGATCGAATGCCCGCGCCTGCTGTTTCCCTTCGTGCGCCGCATCATCTCGGATGTCACCCGCGATGGCGGCTTCCCGCCGCTGAATATCGACAATGTCGATTTCCTGGCACTTTACCGTCAGGAAATCGCGCGCCGTCAGGCCGCGCAGACCGAAGCACCGCTGGTCACCAACTGATCCGCGCGCAACAGGCGCAGAATATGACAAAGGCGGCAGAGCGATCTGCCGCCTTTCTGCTTTCCCGGAGGGTGCGTTCAGACCCTGTGATAGGGCCCGCCCGCAAGGATTGTTGCCGCACGGTACAGCTGTTCGGCAAGCATCACCCGCACCAGCATATGAGGCCAGACCATCGCACCGAAACTGATCGAGTGATCGGCCCTGGACCTGAGGTCAGGGTGAATACCATCGGCACCGCCGATCACAAAAGCCAGGTCCTGGCGCCCGGCATCGCGCCATTTCGCCAGCAGACCCGCGAAATCCGGCGATGACATCTGCCGCCCGCGTTCATCCAGGGTGCAGATCAGCGCGCCGGCAGGAATCGCGCGTGACAAAAGGGCGGCCTCGGCCTCCATGCCGCCGCCTTTTTTGTCCTCGACCTCAATCTCGGCAGCGGGGCCAAGCGCCAGCGCGCGGCCCTGCTTGCCGAAACGGTCAAGATAATCGTCGATCAGATCGCGTTCGGGCGAGGCACGCAGCCGCCCGACCACGCAAAGATGAACCCGCATGGCTTACAGCGTGCGGGCGGCCCCGACCTGTCCGGCGGGCAGCCACATCTTTTCCAGCTGGTAGAATTCACGCACTTCCGGGCGGAAGACATGGACGATCACATCGCCCGAATCGATCAGCACCCAGTCGCCGGTTTCTTTGCCTTCCATGCGGGAGACGATGCCGAAGGCCTGCTTCAGTCGTTCCGACAATTTCTCGGCAATCGCGGCCACCTGGCGCGACGAACGTCCCGAGCAGATCACCATGTAATCGGCGACATCCGAGCGGCCGCGCAGGTCGATCAGCACGACATCCTCGGCCTTGTCATCCTCGACCGAGGCCATGACGGCGTCGCGAACGGCGTCCGAGCTGAATTCCGTCTGGGCAGGGCGTCCGGCGCGCGGGGCAACCGGCAGGCCGGTTGCAGGGTCAGTATGGGACAGGGAAGTGTCCTCCAAAGCAGCGCGCAAGCCCCGCGCCGGGCATCTCAGGCCAGCCTATCACCCGGAGCGGGTAATCTCAACATTCGACGGATCAGGTCGCATGGCAGCGGCGGCCGGGGGCTCAGAGCGCGAAGGCCGCGACTTTGGCGCGGGTGCCGAGGCGGCAGCGCCAGACCATCATCTCGCCCGCCAATGGCCGCCCGCCCACCGAGGCGGGCAGATCTTCGCGCCGCAGTGCAACCCGCTCAGTCAGCGCCTTAATCGCTGCCGACAGCCGGGCTGGGTGATCCGGACCGCCGACCAGAAGTGTAAGGCTGCGCGGGCGGGGTATCACATCGAAGGTGATCCCCTTCCAGCCCGGGACCGGGAGTTTCATGTGCCTGTCTGCTGTCGAAACCGGCAGACAGAACCGTCAGGTCTCGCCCCAGGAGGCCTTGATCAGCGGCTGGTGATCCCGAGCGTCCGCCTGTCGTGATTCTCGCCGTTGAAATAGCCTGAGCGCGCCTTCCATTCCGCGTCAGACGGGGTCTGCCCGCCTTCGCCATGGCGCCATCTGGCCCGACCCTTGCCTGAAACAGGATTCGGGGCTAGATACCAGCTTATGCAAGGGTTCATCTATTTCAACATCACCGACCACGCGCGTCTTCCGGCGCGGTTTTTCGGTGCGACCCGCAACATTCTCGCACGTCTTTGACGCGGCGGGCAGGATCACCTGCCCAGACGCCGCCGGACCTCGTGAACCAGTCAATCTGAAAAGCTATCCCAAAAGGTGAGAGCCATGACCGCCCCTAAATCGGCCGCTCCGAGAACACTCTACGACAAGATCTGGGACGACCACGTCGTCCATACGTCGGAAGACGGCACCTGTCTTCTGTATATCGACCGCCATCTGGTGCATGAAGTCACCAGCCCCCAGGCGTTCGAAGGCCTGCGGATGACCGGTCGCAAAGTGCGCGCGCCCGAGAAAACCATCGCGGTGCCCGACCATAACGTGCCCACGACCGAGGGCCGTGAGACCCATATCGACAATGAGGAATCGCGCATCCAGGTCGAAGCGCTCGACAAGAACGCGCGTGAATTCGGCGTGGTTTACTATCCGGTGACCGATATCCGCCAGGGCATCGTGCATATTGTCGGCCCGGAACAGGGCTGGACGCTGCCGGGTATGACGGTCGTATGCGGCGACAGCCATACCGCGACCCATGGTGCGTTTGGCGCGCTCGCACATGGGATCGGCACGTCCGAGGTCGAACATGTTCTGGCGACGCAGACGCTGATCCAGAAAAAATCGAAAAACATGAAGGTCGAGATCTCCGGCAAGCTCTTGCCCGGCGTGACCGCGAAAGACATCACCCTGGCTGTGATCGGCAAGACCGGCACCGCGGGTGGCACTGGCTATGTCATTGAATATTGCGGCGAAGCGATCCGTGATCTTTCGATGGAAGGCCGGATGACGGTCTGCAACATGGCCATCGAAGGCGGCGCCCGCGCTGGTCTGATCGCACCGGATGAGAAGACCTTCGCCTATTGCATGGGCCGCCCCCATGCGCCGAAAGGCGCGAAATGGGAGGCTGCGGTCTCTTACTGGAAAACGCTCTTCACCGATGAAGGCGCGCATTTCGACAAGGTGATCACGATCAGAGGCGAAGATATCGCGCCGGTCGTGACCTGGGGCACCTCGCCCGAAGACGTGCTGCCGATCACCGCGACGGTGCCTTTCGCCGCTGACTTCGAGGGCGGCAAGGTCGAGGCCGCGCAGCGCTCCATCGACTATATGGGCCTGACCCCTGGCATGAAACTGACCGATGTAAAGGTCGATGCCGTGTTCATCGGCTCCTGCACCAACGGCCGCATCGAAGATCTGCGCGCCGCCGCCGGGATCCTCAAAGGCCGCAAACTGGCGCCGGGCGTCCGTGGCATGGTTGTGCCGGGTTCGGGCCTCGTGCGGCTTCAGGCCGAGGAAGAGGGTCTGGCGCAGATCTTCACCGATGCCGGCTTTGAATGGCGTCTGGCCGGGTGCTCGATGTGCCTCGGCATGAACCCTGACCAGCTGGCCCCGGGCGAGCGCTGCGCTGCCACCTCGAACCGCAACTTCGAGGGCCGGATGGGCCGTGGCGGCCGCACGCATCTGATGTCGCCGGTGATGGCGGCCGCAGCAGCAATTACCGGCCACCTGACTGATATTCGTGATATCATGGCGGAAACCGTCTGATTTCACACAGTCAAAGGACAGTCGTCATGAAGGGTTCCACTACCAGCATTCTTGCAGGCGTGCTCGCCGTAATCGCCGGGCTTATTGCACTGATCTTTCCGCTTCCTGCTTCATTGGCGGTGGCGGTGTTTGTTGGCCTGGCCTTTCTGATTTCGGGTGCGCTAGGGCTCTTTGCCGCCTTTTCGGACAAAGCGCTGCCATCGCGCGGCTGGCTGATGCTTCTGGCACTGATGCAGCTGGTGCTGGGCGTCTGGCTGCTGGCCAATCCGCTGGCGGGCCTGATTTCGCTGACGATTATGGCGGGGGCACTGTTCTTCGCGACCGGCGTGTTGCGGCTGGTCTGGGCCTTCCGTCTTGGAACATCCGCAGGTCAGGGCTTCTGGGTCCTGATCCTGACGGGGCTGCTTTCGGTCGGACTTGGGCTCTATGTCCTTTTCTTCCTTCCCGCAGCCAGCGCGATCCTGCTTGGAACGCTTCTGGCCATCGAACTTCTCTCTGTCGGCGCCGCCTTGATCGCGATGGGCATTGCGCTGAGAAAACTCCAATAGGCGAAAACCCATGGATAAATTCACCACCATCACCGGGATTGCGGCGCCGATGCCGCTTGTGAATATCGACACTGATATGATCATCCCGAAGCAATTCCTGAAAACGATCAAGCGGTCCGGCCTCGGCGTGAACCTGTTTGATGAGATGCGCTACACGCTCGACGGCAAGGAAATCCCGGATTTCGTGCTGAACCAGCCAGCGTATCGCGAGAGCCAGATCATCGTCGCAGGCGATAATTTCGGCTGTGGCTCCTCGCGCGAACACGCGCCCTGGGCGCTGCTGGATTTCGGGATCCGCTCTGTGATCTCGACCTCTTTTGCGGATATTTTCTACAATAACTGCTTCAAGAACGGCATTCTGCCGATCATCCTGCCGCAAGACGCTGTCGACTACCTGATGGACGACGCGAAAAAGGGCGCCAATGCCCGCATCACCGTGGATCTTGAGAACCAGACGGTTTCGGCCTCGGATGGCAAGAGCTTTGCCTTCGAGGTGGACGCGTTCAAAAAGCACTGCCTCCTGAACGGGCTCGACGATATCGGGCTCACGATGGAGAAAGTCTCGGCGATCGACACATTCGAGAAGCAGAACGCGGCCGCCCGCCCCTGGGCCTGACCCCTTTAAGTCTGCCTGGGGCAAACCCGGGGTGGTTGATTTCAACGCGGCATCCCCGGGGTGCCGCGTTTTTTTTGATGCGTTGAATTCTCGTGATTTTTTCTTCCGGATTCACCGGGGATTGTCGCTTTTGCTCCATTCTTGCAACATCTTCGCCCTGTTTCGGCCACAGGGCCAGGGTCTCATAGGGATGATAGTTGCTTCACTCGGCGAAAGTAGGCAAAAGTTGGGCAAAATTGAGGCGATCCGCCATAATGTCGGCGGGATCATGGGAAACAGGAGGCGGCATCGTATCGCTTCCGTCCATGTTGAGGAAGTGAAGGCAGTGGTCTCACGGCTGACCGGCGCCCTTGTGCGCGCATTTCTGGTGATGCTTCTCATCGCCACACCCTCGGTGATCCTGCCGGGGACGGGGCCTGATACGCAGCAGATGGTGGCACTGATCGCTTTGTTCGGCGGTGTCCTGACCTTTGCCGAATATAATGCCGTCTATCCGAGCCTTGTCGAATTCCGCGACGCGCCGCCCTTCAACCGCATCCGTTACCTGGCGCTGTTTCTCACCGTTTTCATTCTTTCGGTGATCGAGGCGGCCAATATCGCCCCCACTTCCTTTACCCGCCTGTTCGAGGCGCTTGGCCTGTTGATCGGGCATTCGCTCGACTTTCCCTATTCGCCCGTCCGCCTTGCCACGATGATGATGTCGGAAAATGCAAGCGCGGCCGATATTTCGGCTGTCCGCAGTGCCGCCGGTACGGCCTATATCATTTCATTGATTTCGCTGGCTTTCTTTGTTGTGATCTTCAAGCTGAAAGGCTGGCCGTCGCGCCACAAGGATTTCAATGTCTGGGTGAACTTGCCGACATTCGAGCCGACTGCCGGCGGCGATGTGGTGGACCGGCTCGAGCGCGACGCGCGTCTTAACCTTTCCTTAGGCTTTCTGCTGCCATTCCTGATCCCGGCGGTGGTGACACTGGTCTCGGGCGGGTTTGATCCGGTAACGCTCACCTCGCCGCAGACCCTGATCTGGACGATGGCGGCATGGGCATTCCTTCCGGCTTCTCTTCTGATGCGTGGCGTCGCCATGGGGCGGATCGCGGCCATGATCCGGCAGCGCAGGGTCGCCAATCTGCCGCCCACTCATCCGGGTATCGTTGCCGCCCTCTGATCGCCTGGCTTTGCCTGATCCTGTTGCCCGTCACTGCCGCGCTGGCTGAGACGGGGGTGAAGCTTGCAGTGTGGAATATCGAGCTGGAGCGCCGGGGGCCCGGCCTTTTGCTGCGCGACATCGTCAGCGGCAAAGATGCGCAGGTCGAGGCGGCGCTTCGGGTGCTGGCAGATCTTGATGCCGATGTGATCCTGCTTGCAGGGTTCGATTATGACCACGGGCTGCTGGCGGCGCGGCATTTTGCCGACCGTCTGGCCCTGATCGGGCCGGATTATCCGCATCTCTTCGCGCTGCGGCCCAATCGGGGCATCGCGACCGGTCTCGATCTGGATCTTGACGGGCGGCGCGGCGGGCCGGGGGATGCCCAGGGCTGGGGCTATTTCGCCGGTCAGTCCGGTATGGTGATCCTGTCGAAGCTCCCGACAGACGGCGCCGCTGCGCGTGACTTCAGCCCTTTTCTCTGGGCCGATCTGCCCGGTGCGCTCTGGCCGCAATCCCTGCCTTCTGAGGCGCGCGAGGTGCTGCGGCTCTCGACCACCGGCCATTGGGAGGTGCCGCTGATCCTCCCTGATGGCAGGCGGCTGCGGCTGCTGACCTGGCATGGCGCGGCTCCGGTTTTCGGTGCGCCGGGCGAGGTGAATGCGCGGCGCAACCATGATGAGACCGCCTTCTGGACCGCGTTGATCGAGGGGCGGCTGCCATGGGCACCGCCTGCGCTCCCCTTTGTGGTGATGGGTGTCAGCAATCTCGACCCGATTGACGGGGATGGCCGGCATGATGCGATCCGCAGCCTGATCACGCATTCCGCACTGCAGGACCCGGCGCCGCGTGCGGCTTTTGCACCGGCAGATCCGGATCAGCTTGGCGATCCGGCGCTGGACACGGCGGTTTTTGCAAAAACCGGGGGCCTGCGCACGGCAGTGATTCTGCCCGATGCCGCGTCTGAGGTGGCTGAGGCGGGGATCCTGCGCCCGGCACCGGAGGATCCGCTTTCGGAAGCCTCCGGTGCCGCGTCGCGCAGCTTTCCGATCTGGATCAGGCTGACGCCATGAGCGCGACGTTCAGCCGATCCGGCCCATCTGGCGCCGGATGCGGCGCGCCTGATCCAGCTCCGCATTGATTGCCCCGCCTGCGAGAATTGCCCAGACCGAGAGGTAGAGCCACATCATCAGGATCACCGCGGCTCCGATCGAGCCATAGATCCTGTTGTAACTGTTGAAATTCTCGAGATAGAGCGAGAAGCCCATCGAGACCCCCGCCCAGGCCAGGGTCGCGAAAATGACCCCGCCCGAGAACCAGCGCGAACGCTCGTTCCGGGGGACATTGGGGCCGTAGCGGTAGAGGATCGAGAGGCAGATCAGCACCAGCAGCAGCATCGCCGCCCAGGGCAGAAAGCGGGTCAGCCGTGGCGCGAAATCATCCAGCGGCATCCAGGACAGGAAGATCGGCACCACCACCACCGTGGCCAGCGTTCCGATCAGCGCGCCGATCAGCGCGAGCGTCAGAACAAAATCACGCGCCATGCCGCCCAGCCAGGAGCGCGGCACTGCGCGATGCACCACATCAAGCCCCTGGACCAACGCCGAAACCCCGTTGCGCGCCGAATAAAGCGCGACCAGCAGCGAAAGCACCGTGGCCCAGCCCAGCGTTGTGCGCGGTGCATTGACCAGTCCCATGACCTGCTCATGGATCAACAGGCTGGCATCGGGGGGCAAAAACCGCTCGGCCACCTGGAGATAGCCCGCGATCACCACCGGATCGGCCATCATCCCCCAGATCGCCACCACTGCCGCAAGGCCGGGAAAGACCGCGAACATGGCGTAAAAGGCCACTCCGGCGGCGACGAGGCCGAAATGGCCATCGGTCATCCGCTCGCCCACCGCCGGGATAAAGCGCCAGATCCGGCGCAGCGCCTTCATTGCCTGATCCATGTGGAGAAATCTGCGCCTGGCGGCATTTCGCGCGCGCGCGGCGAGATCAGGGCGCGGGCGCGCTTTTCGTCCAGCGTGCCGGGCCCGGCAAGGGCGCCGAGGCGGTCGAGATATTCCGGCAGCAGGCCCGGCATCACGAGGCTGCGGTCCAGCGGCAGATCGGAAGACAGCACCCGTGCCAGTTTCCACACCACCGAGGCGCAATTCGCGGTCACGGTATTATACCAGGCGGGCCGTTCGTTCAGGTCATTGCCCAGCCTGAGAAAGCCAAGAAAGACCGCGATCTGCTGATCCTGGGTCAGATCCAGCGGGTAGAGATGCACCTCTTCGGCGCGCGGCACGGCGCGCCATTGCACGATATCTGCCTCATCAGCGGCGATCAGCGACAGCTCGAACTGGCGGAAGAAACCGCCAAGCGCCGAGAAACTCTCGCCTTTCTCGCGGCGGATCTCGACCGAGAAGGTCAGGGGGGTGCCGTCCTGAAAGCGGAAGCTGACCAGCAGATGTGCGATTTTCGGATTACCCCAGGAGGAGGTGATCATATCGACCCCGTCGAGTTTCGCCAGGTCGACGGTCCGGCTGGTCCAGCCCTCAACTGCCGCATCGGCGGTCTTCCAGCGGAAGGTGCGGATGTTTTCCAGATGAACCAGGCTGCCTTCGGCCTCGCCCTTGACTATATACGCGACATCGGGTGCCCAGTCGCGATCCTGGCGCGGCTGCAGGCTGAAAAACCAGCCCAAGACCAGAACCAGCAGCAGGGCAAGCCCGGTCCAGCCCCAGCCGGGCCCCAGCCGCGCCCAGGCCACCAGGAGGACCGCCATTCCCAACCCGGCCAGTGCCAGCGGGCGTGCATGCGGGAACTGCACCCACAGCGCCGCCGCCGCCCAGGCCGCAAAAAGACTAAGGACAAGCCAGAACACCACTGCTTTCACCGTTTTACACTCGCCGTGACATAATTGACCGAAAGATCGCGCGAAGACAGGCTCCAGCGCCAGGAGACCGGGTTGAAAACCATCCCCTTGCGATCCACCGGGTCAAGCCCGGCCTGCCGGATCAGATCGTAAAGCTCATCCGGCGTGATGAATTTCGCCCAGTCATGCGTGCCTTTCGGCAGCCAGCGCATGATCCATTCGGCCCCTATGATCGCCATGGCGAAGCTTTTCGTGTTGCGGTTCATGGTCGAACAGATCATCAGCCCGCCGGGCTTCAGCAGCTGCTGGCAGGCGGTCAGATAGGCCAGCGGATCGGCGACATGCTCGACCACTTCCATATTCAGCACGACATCATAACGCTCACCGGCAGCGGCCAGTGCCTCGGCGGTGGTGTGGCGATAGTCGATCCGGAGACCCTGGGTCTCGGCATGGACGCGGGCCACCGGGATATTGCGCTCGGCCGCATCGGCACCGGTCACATCAGCCCCCAGCCGCGCCATCGGCTCGGATAAAAGCCCGCCACCACAGCCGATATCGAGGAGACGCAACCCGTCAAAAGCGCGCGGTGCTGTCAGATCACGGCCAAATTCGCCGGCAATCTGGCTGGTAATATAGTCAAGCCGGCAGGGGTTCATCAGATGCAGCGGGCGGAATTTACCCTTAGGATCCCACCATTCCTCTGCCATGGCCTGGAATTTGGCGACTTCGGCAGGATCGATAGTGCTTGCGGCTGACATCGCATGTCCTCGTTCGACTTTGTCTTTTCATCACGTTATATAGACCGCAATGGACCAGAGATCAGGACAAAAACGCGCATCGGATTTCCTTTACCCGCCGGTCGAGCCTTTCGACCAGCGTATGATGGATATGGGCGACGGCCATCAGGTCTATGTTGAACAATGCGGCAATCCGGATGGCGTTCCGGTGATTGTCTTTCACGGCGGTCCCGGGGGCGGCTGCAGCCCGCTGATGCGGCGCTATTTCGACCCTCGCCATTACCGGGTGGTGCTGTTCGATCAGCGCGGCTGCGGAAGATCGGTGCCCCGCGCCTCGGTGATCCGCAACACGACCTGGGATCTGGTCGCCGATGTCGAGCGTATCCGCGAGGCACTTGGCATCGGGCGCTATATCGGTTTTGGCGGCAGCTGGGGGGCGACGCTGGCGCTGATCACCGCCATCACCCATCCAGACCGCGTTTCGAACCTCGTGCTGCGCGGGGTCTTCCTCATGACGCGGCGCGAGCTCACCTGGTTTTACGGCGGCGGCGCGGGGGCGTTTTTCCCCGAACTGTGGCAGCGCTTCATCGACCCGATCCCGGAGGAGGAGCGCGGCGATCTGATTGCGGCCTATCACCGGCGGCTCTTTTCGGGCGACCGGATGACGGAAATCCGCTACGCCCGGATCTGGTCGGCCTGGGAAAACGCGCTGGCCTCGATCAGCAGCGACGGCTGGATGGGCGAAAGCCCCGCCGATTATGCCCATGCCTTTGCCCGGCTCGAGAACCATTATTTTATCAATGGCGGCTTTCTGGACCAGGATGGCTGGATCGTACAGAACCGTGCCCGGATCGCAGATATCGACACCGATATCGTCCAGGGGCGCTATGACATGGTCTGCCCGCCGCAATCGGCCTGGAACCTCGCGGAGGGCTGGGCCAAAGCGCGGGTGCATTTCGTGCCCCTGGCTGGTCACGCGCTGTCGGAGCCCGGCATTTCCGAAGCGCTGGTGCGGGTGATGGACCGTCTGCGCTGAAACACCGTGCTTAATTGGGACAAGACTGCTGATAGCTGACTGATAGCTGACATCGAAGTTTGCAGGGCGTGACACGCAAGGTTGCAGCAGTGATAGCTTAGTGTGCGGGGTCTCCTGGCGGGCGAGGTATGGGAGCGGCTTCTAGCTCTAGCCACCAGCCAAGGATCGCCTCTCGGACAATGTGTGCGAAGGTTCCAAGAAGCATCGGCGTTTCGTCGTGTAGCCAGTTTGCATCCCTCGTCTCCGTGCCTACGCCCCACGGGGTCTCCACTACCTCCCCCTGCTTGCCGACCGATGGAGGCAAACACATCGGTAGGGGCATGGCAGTGCCACTATGCAAGGCATTGCTACGGTGTGTGTAGATACTTTTCATAGCCGCTCGAACCGACAACTCTGAGAAGTCAAAGGCCCCGTGCTGAGGTCGTGGTTCGGGCGGTCGCGGTGAGAAGCGGGCTATGAAGTGAAGGAACTTTGCCAAGGCGCGTGTTTGGGGTCGGAGTGCGCCAAGAATCTCGGGCAAGAGGTCCATCCTCCCTGACTTCTCAAGTATTTTCACTATTTTTGGATAGGAAGTTGCGGGGTCAATGTCGGGCGCGCTCGCGCCTGTGTCATATCTAACTGCGGTGGTTTCCGCAGCGGACACGTACATGAGCCACGCCATTGCCGGATCAGCGTTGGCGATCCAAGTCGCGTTCTGGAACATCCGAGCCGCCTTCACAAGCGCCGTCGCATCAGCTTCGCACAGTTGCCCCAGCGTCGTTAGGCGCGAGAGTGGCTCCATGCTGGTTTGACGGAGAAGTCTTGGCATTTGCTCTGAGCGCCTGCCTGGGTTGTAGCTGGGCTCAAAATCTCGGTGGTAAAGTGTGGGCCGGCCAAACGGATCGTCATCGATGAGAAAATCACGTTCTGGCAAACCTGCGGCTACCCTTACATCAAGTATCAGACCTAAAAGCGCGGCTGCCTCGTCAAATATTTGCCCGCCATGATAGTGAGAGAATGATGATGTTTCCTTGGGTGACCAAGCCTCCATTGGTCGATGATCAAAGGTCCGAAGTATCGCAACGGGCTTCATCGCATAGTCGTCACCGTATCGCCTATGCGGGACGCCATTCAACACCGAGATAGGTCCGAGATCTCGGGCTTCTCCCAGCAAGAATGCATCGGAAAAAAGTCGGCACTCGAACACATTGTGGAGTGGTGCCCCCAGCTCGAAAAATTTGAAATTTTTCCAGAGCTGGGGCGCTGCAGTGTGGATGATTTTCTTGATCGGATCTTGATCCATATCGCTCTAGCCGTTCTGGGGTGGGAGGTTGTGAAGACACAATACCCTCCCTCGAATCAAACGATCTCTAGCAGATGCCCCCAGCCGAGTCTTACCTCGACCTGATCAGCAACTCCGGCGCGCGCTGCGTGTTGCCCTTTCCCGCGATGGAATAAGTGGTCTCCACCTCCTCGATCTGCGCCCAGGCGAACATGCGACGGACCTCGGAGACATCGTTGATGGAGAGCAAAAAGCCGCCTTTAAGGCCCCTTAAAGCCTCGGCCAACCGCTCGAAATCCTGCCGCGCGAACAGCTCTTTGCCGTAGTCGCCCTCGCAGCCCCAGTACGGCGGATCGAGGTAGAACATGGTGCTTGAGCTGTCATAGCGCCGGATGAACTCGCCGAAATCGAGGCATTCGATCACCACGCCTGACAGGCGGGAATGCAGATCCTCCAGCATCGGCTCCAGGGTCGAAAGGTTGAAGCGACCGGGTCGATCCAGCGCCACGCCGAAATTCCGCCCCGAAACCTTGCCGCCGAAGGCCGTGCGCTGGAGGTAGAGAAATCGCGCCGCCCGCTCCAGATCGGTCAGGGTGTCGGGCCGCGTTTCTACCAGCCGGTTGAACTCGGCCCGCGTGGTGAGCTGGAATCGCAGCGTGTCGAGGAACTGGGGATAGTGGCGCTGGAGGATGCGGAACAGGTTCGCCACATCGCGCCCGTAATCATTGATCACCTCGGCGCGCGGGCGAGCTGACCGGCGCAGGAAGATACCGCCCATGCCGACAAACGGCTCGGCGTATGTGGTGCAGGGCGTCGCATCGAGGATCTTGCAGATCCGCTTCGCGAGGTTTCGTTTGCCGCCCAGCCATGGCGCAACAGGCGCGACCGGGGTCACGGGAATCATCGACTCTTTCATATTGGTGTGGTCCAAGGTGCCGCCCTCGCGAGGGTGGAGCGGCCATAAGTTTTGACTGGTCGGCGGGGGTGCTTAGCGGTGTTCCCCGTGTCAGAGGGGGTTTGCGGCCCCCTCTGGCCTCCCTTGAGGCCAAATCACTTCAGTTTAGGTCTGCTGCTTTTCCGCCGCGCTATCAGCCCATGCTGCGGCTCCGCCGAGGATCGCCCGTCCCTTACGCGGCCAGAAGTGGCTGGATCTCGTCGTACCGCTCGGTGATGAAGGACAGCACCTGTGCGTCGGTCCAGTTCTGGGGAATCTGCGTGACGCTGCTTCGGTGATACTTGCCACGTACGCTCGAGCCGAAGCCGCCACTGATAGTCATGTATCCAGGGAAAATGGTTCCCGACACCGGACCTTCCTGAGGATTCGTGTGAGGATACGAGCGGTTCGCAAGGGTCGCTCTCAGAACTTTATTTACATAGAGGCGGGCAGTGAAAGTATTCGAGGTCGGAGTGTCTCGTTTGATAACGATCACCAGTTGCAGTGGGATGTTGCGGAGACCGGCCAAAGAAACCTCTTGGGTGGCAGCCCCAGTCTCGGTGGCTCCGTGAACGCGGAACCTGATTGCGTTTGTCACCTGATTTACAGTCAGACCCCACTGCATCCAGATACCGTTCTGGTGTCCGAATCCGATAAGGTTGGCGTCTTGCTCGGTGCCTCCCATACCGGCATCCGTGATCGTAAGCCAATGCTCCATGATCACAGATGCTCCGTCTCCGTAGCTCCTCAGGTTCCACGGGCTGGCGGCAACAGCCGCTATATCGGGGACGTTGTTTCCGAGCCTTGGAGTGAAAGTGAAGCTTTTGTTGGCCTCGTCCCTAAGCAGGCCTTTGTTCGCGTGCACGTTGGAATAGGGGTTGGCGATGTTGGGCATGTTGCCCTGCTGCTGACCGACGATGAAACCCGGAACAAGCGCGTTCTGGGCGAACGCATCAGGGCCGTAATGTCCGATGAAGTCGAAGACAGAGCGGGTTCCGCCCAGAACGACAGCATTGGGATCAGTCTGAATCCCGAGGCCAGAGAGCCGGGTCTCAAGATCTGGGACAAACTGCGGATCAATGATAATCAGTGCCATGGTCAGTATCCTCTTGCCATGAGTGCCCGAGCCACGAACGGCCCTTCGAACTGAGCCTGAAAGGCTGCAGTCATGTGTGTGCTGTCACTGAAGAAGCGATCAGGAATGCAGTCGGCGGCTCGGGCCGCGAGGTCGTCTGCATCAGGGGTCAATCCCATCTCTTCGACCGCTGTCAAAACTGCCGCCTTGCGCATGTCGAGGTATATCTGACCGCCGACTGCTTCCTGGACCAGGCGGTTGGTTTCCATGATCGCTTCATATGCTGCAGTTCCAGACGGTTCTGTGGCGCGGAACTGGTTGTAAATGGAGATGACCACTGCATGCATCTGACGGACGTCAGCATGGTCGATGTGCCGTAAGATCGAGTCACGGATGGCCATGCGCGCAGCATGAGTTCCCTTAACACCATTCCGGCCAAGCCTCAGGACACGAACCCGACCCCGAGGCGGGAGTGTTGCTGGAATGCTTGAAGTCCCCAAGGTCGGATGCAGGATGAAGGTCGTGCCATCAGGAACAGGAATTGCGGCGCCGGCAATCTCCCTGTTGATCGTCCAATTTCCTGCGCTGTCGGAAGTCAGGACGCAGGTATTGCCGATACCAGTGGAAGCAAAATAACCGCGAGCTGTACCGCCGAAAGAGCCGCCACTGGACAGGATGTTCGTCGACTTGGAGCCGACTGCCACAGGTGAGCCGTCGGCGGGCACGGAACCGCCAGCGACAGCACCAATAGTCAGAGGCGCAATGCCGCAGACCACTTCCATGCCGGGGGACGTGAAGCCACCTTTTTGCTGCACGACGGTCGCTCGCCCGCCGAGCAATGACGCCACCACATTGACCCAGTTCCCGGTGGTCATGCTGTCGCCGACAAACGAAAGATCAAGTGATGGAAAGAGCTTAGATGCAACCGGGTCATAGGGGTTACTGTTGGGTAGCCGGGCCGCAATCATATCTGCAAACCGCTGCGAAGGACGCACGGCATCGAACTCGCCAGCGGGGTTCAAACCCCACAGCATGACCTGCGGATCGCCCGCGAAGAGACCGGGAGAACGAGACGGGTTAAGATGCAAGACGTCCGGGGGCAGAAGACCTAGATCTTGGGCACGTTCGACCACTTGGCGGATCGAATAGTCATGCATCTGGAGCAGGATTTTACCTGCCTCGTCCCTTGAGATCAGCGACACATTAGGTCCGCCCCAAAGTGTCTTGGAGGTAACCGCCTTCACGATCCCATCGGAAAATCCGACCTTGATATCGGCAGGACTTCCACCCGTATCCAGCCATACACTGCCGGTCCAGCGATGGAGATGACCATTATCTGCGGTGACAGCAGTCTGGCCGATGCTGGGACTGAGGGCGACAAGCCCTGCGGCAGTCGCCACCCCGTAGCTTGCACCCACCGCCTTCGCCAGCGCGTCCAGAGATGCCTTTTCCGCCAGAGCCGAAGGCATCGGAACCTCATATTGCAGGGCAGCGACTGGCCCAGCGTCTTTTCGGTAAACGCGATACTCGATGCCATTGGCGCGGACAGGAACCGAAAAAAGCCCGCCAATCGCCACGGATGAGCTGGCGAGCGCAGCAGCCGTGGTGTTGAAGCTGGGCGTGGCAGCCAGCGCCGTGGATTGCAGCGCCTGGATGTCCTGACCCTGCTGACCGACATTACCGGTCAGGGACGTGAGATCTGTCCGCAAGCCAGCCGAAACGGCACCTGCAGCATCGATCTGGACCTGCAGGTCGGGAATGACACCCGCCTCTGGAAGTCGTCCGGCAAACGGTTCCGTGCCGGCCACCTGTGCCACGAGATCCCCGAAGGACTGGCGACCGGTTCCCTCAGGCCCATTGACCAGCACCTCGGCAGCGAGGCTGACGGGGTTGATATTTTCAGAGCTGATGCCGCCTGCCATGCCTGTCTCCATTGGGATCAGTCATGGCTTTACGCGCGCGCGCGATGGTCAGGCCGGGGGATGTAGTTTCACCCCGGCCCGGCGAGTGTCAGATCACGATGATCGGGAAAGGACCGCTGACCGGGCCGGGAACGCTCGCTGATGTCTGCGGCTCCAGCCAGATGAAATGCTCGCCCTGCGACAGGCATGCGGCGGTTTCGAGATAGGCAACCACTCCGGTGATCGAGCCGTCGAAATCCGACGACGCCAGAAACTCGATCCGGTTATTGCCGCTGACCGCCTGAATGCGGTCGAGATGCTCGCCATCTGCCGCTGCCGCCTGGCCGGTGCGCTGACTGCCCCCGACAAGGCGCGGCGTGACGCTGCCGGCAGTGCGCCCTGTTATGGTGTAAGCAAGCCGGTAAAACTTGCCTGTTTCCGCCGCGAAGGCCTGCCCGATGGTATCGCTGGTGCCGGGTGTATGAGTGGCGAGACCACCGCTGATCGCCCAGCCTGCGTCCATTGTCCATGCGGCGGGATTGGCCATGGTGCCGCCGGAAATCATGTTGGAGCGGGTCGTGTCGCCCAGCGTGAAGGAATAGGGCTGGAGCGGCGCGACCGGGTGTGGCGCGCCAAAGGCATCGGTTTCGCGATAGAGCAGATCCCAGTTGGCGCGATAGATCTGGATGCGAGCCGTGTTGGTGTCATCGCCGGTCGAGAGCTGGATGAGGGCGCCACCGGGCAAAGCCGTGATCGAGATGGCCGAGGTGTCGATCACCTCGGGCAGATCCACGTCACCGCCGACCACAAGCGTTGCCCTCGGGGTATAGGCGCTCGGAACATTGGCAGCCGAGATCGCGCGAACATGGAGCTGGACGGTGGCGCCGATCTCATAGTCATCAATCGTGGCACCACCATTGACCGCCGGAATGGAGAGCTTGATCCAGGGCGAAAGCAACCCCGAGCGATGCTCCAGCTCATAGCTGACCGCAGGAACGGACCCGGTGCCCGGTGCCAGAAGCACAGAAATCCGGCCCGGAAACTCCGCATCGATCCCGGCTGAGGTGATTTCCAGAAAGCGGGGCACAGCCGGCGCGGCCAGATCGGGCGCGATCTCGCTACCGACCCGGCCAGACCAGGCGGGAATTTCAGCGGCATCAACCAGCGTATCAATCTCCGGCGCAGCATCCACGGCGCGCAGGATGCTGGTCATGCCCTCGCCGGCCTCGATGCCGGTGACAAGAAGGCGGTAGCTTTCCTCTCCTGCAGGCCCAAAATGAAGGATGTCGCCGATCTGGGGCAGATCATCCCCCGGCCCGGTGACGGTGATCAGGCGCGAATCACCCTCCACGGTCTGCAATGCCCTGACAACGGAGCGGCCAATCATGTCCTGAGGCAGATGCGGAGGCCGCTCGTCATAAACGCGGAAGCGGATGGCATAGTCAGTCCCGGATTCCATGGTTACGAGGCTGTCCAGCTCGATCAGATTGCCAGAGACATAACGCACGCGCGCGGCGTCCAGCACACGGTCGAGGATAGGGGTGCTGAGCGCGATGTGATCGCCCCGCGTGGCCACGCGGAACGGCGCATCCTGCATCACCTCATAGGTGTCGGGGCGCAGCATGATCTCATACCAGCGGCGCAGGCCTTCCCGGTAGACCTCAGCCGGATCGGTTTTGCCCGACATCGGCAACTCCTCGGTCAGCTCCGGCTCACCGACGAAGCCGGGGCGCGGCACAAAGCGCTCTGCCGGCTTGTAATCGTTGGTGGCGTCGAGGAACGGAACCCGGAAGGCATCCGGCAGGCGGGTGTAGTTCCGGGTCGATCTGTGCGCCGAGCTGTTGCGCGCGTTCAGGTGATCGATCACCGGCAGATCCGGGCGGTCGATCACCACGGACCAGCGCAGGCCATCATGACGCGGGCTGGCCCGGCCTGCCGCCGCGATCTCGGCCAGAACATTGCGCAAGAGCGTGTTCTGATCGACCAGCTCGCGGTCATATTTCAGGTTCTTCAGGCGGCAGAAATCATGCCAGTCCTGCAGCGCTTCCAGGTCAATGCCGGCATCGGCCTCAGGGCGAGGATTGGCCGGGCTTTGCAGCGCCAGGCGATAGAGGCTCGCCGGGTTCGAGGTGACGCGGGTCACCCATGTGCCAGAGACATGATCCCAGTCGAGGCAGCGCCGGCGGGCGATGAAATTCAGGTTATCGAGCGAGCCGGAGAGCTGGTGGGTGGCTTTCACCCGCACCGCGACCAGCGCGAGCGGCTTGTTGAAATTCAGCGGATATTCCGGGCGCACGGTCTGGAGACCGACCCAGCTCACGCGGCGCTGGCGCTTTGCATCGGTGGATTCCACCGTCAGCATGGTGACGCGGACCTGCCAGCGCCCGCGCATCGGGAATGTCCAGCTATGCTCGCGGTAGAAGGTTTCGAGCTTGCGCGCAGTCATGTCGAGCTGGGCGACCTGGCTCCAGGCCTCGCCTGTGATGAGCCGCTGCTCGATGCGGATGCTAACGGACTCGGATTCGCTGTTCCCCTCGTCATTGTAGCGGATCAGACCTGAGGGAAAGGCGAGGATCACCGTGGCGCCGGAGGCATCAGCGCCGGTGGTGCGGGTCACTGGGGTTTCGGGGCCAGGCAGATCCCCCATGACATTGACGGTGACGGTTTCCCATTCGTCGCGGCTGACCCTTCGCCCCTCAGTCCGGGTGCCGATGATGCCTCGGATGACATTGCCATTCTCATCACGCTGCAGGAGCCGGGTCAGCTCCACGCCAACGCTTTCCTCCAGGATCTGCCGGGGGAACATCTCAACGGGCAATTCGCCTGGAAGGCCGTAGCGGATCTCCAGTTCCAGATTGCTGTACTCGGAGATCGAGGTCTCGCCGATTCGGATGTCATCGATCTCCAGCGGGCCATAGCCGGCGCAGAACAGCGCCCGGACATACTGCCAGTCGCCGACGATCTCGGTATAGGGCAGCGCGGCGAAGGGCGGTGCCACGCGCAATCTACCCATGATCTCGGGCACCGCGCCGTTAGGATCGATGGGGTTCTTCCAGCCGGAAATGCTGAAGCGATTCTCGGCCTTGCGGTTCTCGGGCTTGATCGGTGGCACCAGCGCCGAGACCAGCAAGGTGCCGACAATGGAAACCCCCACTCCTATTATTGCGGTGCCGACCGCCACTTGGGTGGCCGCTGCCGCCCCCGGCAGGAGCATGGCGCCGAACTGCGCGCCCCAGATCTGGCCGGCTGCAAAAGCGGCGATGGTGACCACGATGGAGAGGATCGCCCGCAGCGCGTCCTTATCGGGCACAACCCGGATCACGATGCGGATTCCGGGCCGTGGCCGCACCCGGTCCCAGTTCTCCTCTGGGATAATCCACTGCCCCCGGTCGCTGACCAGCGCCACACGGCACTGGGCCAGCTCGGCGGCTTTGGCGCCCGGCAGCGCGGCCAGAACGATTTCGCGCAGGGTCATGCCCTCGGGCAGGTCCAGAGACAGACGGGCGGCGTCAGGGTCGATCTGGCGCGCGGCAATAACGTGGATCGGCGCGGGTTTTGAGGCGGCTTCACGGGTCATTAAACGGCCCTTTCAACATGTCTGTAATGGCCGAGAAGGCGGTGGCTCCATGCCCCGTTGCGGTAGCTCTCGACCTTTGCGGCATCCTCGCCCTGCATGTGCAGCATCAGGCCGGGACGGATGACGAGGCCGACATGGGTGGAAAGCCGGCCCCGCCGGAACACGGCGACATCGAGGGCGAGTGGCGGAGCATCAAGGCGCTGCCAGCTAGGCGAGATCCGCGCGCCGTCGATCAGCGCGGCAATCTCGGCATGCTCCTCAACCGAATCATAGGCGAGATAGTCAGGCAGACTGATGCCCAGCTCATCGGCATAGGTGAGTCGCACGAGGCCGTAGCAATCGCAGCCCGCACGGGACCGGCCCAGCTCCAGATATGGGATGCCGACATATCGATCCGACCAGATCACAGGTGCAGCCCCGGAAACCTGTTCCGCGTCATGCGCCCGGCGGGGAAATACTCCATCTCGATCTCTTCGCGAGACAGGCTGACAAGGATCGAGCCGGGATCTTTCTCGGAGGAGACGAGCTGAAGGCCAGACCATTCCTGCTCGATCAGATCCGGCGTGTCAGCCAGCACCACAGCCATGTGAACCGTGGCCGGCGTGGTGAAACTGTTGAGAAGCCGCACCATCTCGCGGTCAAGGTTCTCGATCACGAGCTGGGCGCTGGCCGGCGCGTCTTCCAGATCCGATGGCAGCACCGTCGAGGCGATGATCCACAGAAAGGGCTCAGTGATGCGGTTCGCGCCGCGCCAGTTAGACCGGGTGCCGTACATCAGGTCAGGATCTGAGGTGACGCGCTCGGTGTTATCGGTGGAGAGCCGGATCGGCGCTGAGAGGTCGGGATGCTCGATATGGAAAAGGACGGCATAGATTTCAGCCGTCGAATCCGCGTCCTGAGCCATTCGGAAGTTAAGGGAAACCAGCCTCACGGCATCACCACGATGTTGAAGGATTTGCGGAATTTGACCTGCTCGGCAATCGTCTCGACCGGCGTCTGATCCCCGAAGCTGCAGAGCCAGCGCGCGGCCAGAAGAATTGGGGTGCCGTCTGATGTCAGAAGCGGCTCACCTGACGAGGTCAGCAAGGGCCAGCCATCGGTGGTCGGATCAGGCATCCAGAAGAGCAGAGATCCCTGTTTGCAGGTCTCAGCGTAGAACTTGTCGAAAGCTCCCTTCTCATTGCGGGTCAGGACGATGGAGAGATTGACCAGCTTCGCTGCATTGGAGAACCGACGCCGCCAGCCCGGCGGGCCGGCATCGCCCTGACGGCGCTGGCGGGCGTCCTGCATCTGAACCTGCCAGCCTTCACGCTCGAAACGGGTCAGGGCCTCGGGCCAGTTGGGATGGCTCATCGTCTGATCCCCGTTTCTTCGACACCGAAGGTCCGGCTCATTGCGCCGCGCGCCGCGCCGCCGCGTGTATTCAGGCCGGTGGCAACGGCATCAGACAGCACATACTGCCGCTGCCGCCCGCCCTGAGGCGTGGTGGTCTCGCGCTCCTCGACCTCCAGAGGGGTCCGGGTGTTGGTGATGATCTGCACCGGCGCCGAGACCTGGACGGCCTGATTGGACTGCGCGGCCAGCGCCGACAAAGAGGAAATCAGCGCGCCGGCATTCTCCAGCGCGCGCGAGGTCAGCATCTGTTCCCCGTTTTTCATCATGGTGAGACGCTCATCCGGGCGCGGCGTGTCGCCATAGCCGGCGAAGGCATAGGAGCGCATGACGCCCGGCGAACCGGTGTGATTGGTCGAGAGCGATGCGCCGGCTGCAGGGATGAGGCCGGGCGCGATCGCGCCGATAATGGCGTTCAGACCCGTGGTCAGGCCCGGCATGATCATCTGCTGAAATGCGAGGCGCGCGAAGGCCTCGGCCACGAAATCCACGAAATCACCGATGGAAGCTTTGCCGGTGGTGACGAATTTCGCGAAAGCATCCTCACCGGACTCGGCGAACTTCGTCACGGCGTTTTCCGTGAAATCGGCCCAGCTCGTCATGTCGTCTTCCAGCTGCAGCGTGGCGCGCGCGACACCAGCCGCCCAGTCATCGCGGCGCTCCAGATCGGCTTTGTAGGCTTCGGCCAGCCGCTCCTGGAAGATGGTCTCCACATCAGCGGCATATTCGGCGTAGCCCTCTTTGCCCTTCTTCAGGGCTGCGAGAGCCTTGTCGCGCCACGCCTCGGCAGCCGCGACATCGGCCTCAAGAGATGGCTTCAGGCGGGCAATCTCGTCCTTAACCGAAGAAATCGCGCCAAGGCCGCTCGATCCGCCGCCCCCTTTGCGCCGCGCTTCACTCTCAAGGCGGCGGGCCTCCGAACGGGCGTCTCCGAGGTTTGCGTCCAGTGCGTCACCGGTCGCCCCCCACCAGCGTTCCACCCCGGCCACGGCCTGACCGAACATGCCGCCGCCAAGCGCGTTGCTGCGGGCATTATACTGAGCGGAACGACGCGTTTCCTGACCGCGCGCAGCAGCTTCAGCAATGGTCGCTCCGCCCTGCAGGGCTTGCAGCTCGGCATTTTTCGCCGCTCGGTCGATCATGCCACCGCCGATGCTGGCAATGGCTGACATGATCCCCTCGATCTCGCCACGCACCCCTGCCATCGTATCGGCCCAGCGCGCGGTCGCATCCGTCACCGTGTTGTGCTGGTCGAAGATCTCCAGAAGCCGGTCGCGCTGTGTGCCGAAGACGTTTGCCCGCTCAAGCTCCAGTTCATAGTTCTCGCGCGCAATCCTGTCGCGTTCGGCCTCAGCTTCGCGGCTTTCGTCACCATGACGCGCAATAACCTGTGCAAGCGAGAGTTCATTCTCGGAAATGCGGATGCGTTCATTGGCCGATTCCAGTGCCTCTCGGCCCTGTTCGCTGGATTGCTGCCAGATATCTCCGACTGTAGCCACCAGTTCTGCCCACGCCTTTGCAGCCTGAGCGGAACCGTTGAACTGTGCCTCGACCTCGGCTGTCTGAGTAGCAACTTTGCCGAGGCTCAGGAGCATATCCAGAAAGCTGTTATTCATATCGGTCAAAGGGCCATCAGCCGCAAAATCGCGGATTAGCTGGGAGACTTCCGCCGTAACCGCTTTTACGTTTCCAGCCTTGGCCAAGGCATCAATCTCGGCACGACGTGCTGAAAAGTCATCGTAGTCGGGGCCGCGACCACCCGTGAACTCAGTGTAATTGTCGCGGGTCACTTGCTCCTGTGATCTGGCAGGAGCGCCCCGGCTGCCAGATAGTGCCTCCCACAGCTCCGAAAATTCACCCGCCTCAATGTTCTCTTTAAGAAGCTTGTCCAGAGTGCTCTGCAGGTTCTTCAGCTCTGCGGCGCGTTCCAGCCTCAGCAACTCTTCGGTGAGTGAGCGGATTTCTCCCGTCATGCTCCCGAAGGTCGACGACAATTCCTGATCGCGCAGGATTTTCAGCTTGTCAGAAACACCGCTGAGCGATCCCTCAAGTTTCTGTAGCCGTTCGTCCAGATCTCCTGCGGCATCGCCAGTGGCAAAGAACCAGCTCACCAGCGGAACGCCCAGCGCCACAACCATCCCCAGAACCGCGCCAAGCGCGCCAAAGCCGCCAAGGAGCTGAGGGAGCTGCTGCGCCAGCGCCAGCGAGGCCGATTGCCCGGCCTGCACCTGAACTACGAAATCGGTGATCTGATAGCTGGCATTCTGGACGCCCATCGCCATGGTCACGCCACTTGCGCCCACCTGACGCTGGCGGGTCTCGAACAGGGCAAGAGTGCGGGTCGCCTCCTCCTGGGTGATCGTGCCGTTGCGTACGGCGCTGTTGAGCTGGTTCTGCGTTTGCGTCAACTGCTGCTGGGCGCGGGCTGCCGGATCGACTGCAAGCATCAGGGCGCGGACGGCGCGCTCTTCCTCTTCCAGCGCACGCTCTATGACAGCGGCGCTCTGGGCAGCGCTGCTCTGCGCCCTGACCACCGACTCATAGCGGTTTTCCAGTTCGGCAAGGGCACGAGCGGCCTGGGTGTTGGTCGCCTGACCTTGCTGAACCGCGCGATTGACCACAGCCTGCGCCTGAGCCAGCTCGCGTTCGGCCCGAATTACCGGATTGATGCTGGCCTCAAGCATCGAAAACGCCTGAGCTGCAGCCCGTGCCTGCTCGGCCTCGAACTCACGAAAAATCCGCGCCGATTCCTCGGAACGTGACTTTTCGGTGAAACCGGCCTCAAACACCCCGGCGCTGATGCGGGCGGAACCGGCATCCGGGTTGCGGCGCTGGCTGGCGATGAAGGCGTCGTATCGCTGGGTCAACTGATCCAGCATTCGCACGGCTTCTTCCTGCTCGGTCACGCCGGTGGCCACGGCAATGGCAATCCTGAGCTGGGTGGCCTCGAATTCGCTCATAGCCCGCATCGCCGGATCGAGGCTGTTCGCCAGATCGAACATTGCCTGTTCGTCGCGCTCAAAGGCTGCCGTGAAAACGTCCGCGGAATCCTCCGCCGATTTCGCGATCTGATCGAGGGAGGTTTCCACCATGCGCCCGGCTGAAGCCGTCTGCCGGAAGGAGCGATCCAGTGCCTCCTGCTCCTGGATCAGGGCGCGGTTTGCGCGCGCGGCCTGCACCGCTGCCTCCTGCCGCATGGCAATGGTCGGATCGACCGAGGCCGGCGCGTTGGGGCGATTGATGGGTGCGCCCATTTCCCGGCGGAACTCCCGCCAGGCCTCGGATGCGCGCCGGCCTTCCAGCACGACGCTGTTGGCATCGGCTGTGACGATCAGAGAGGCGCGCATTTCCGAGCCGTTCACCGGGGTTTCCTCATGGATTTGAGGGCCTCACGCTCCATGATGGCGATGCCGTCAAAGATGTGGGCCGAGGGCTGGATGCCGAGCCACTTCGCAGCGACATCGACGGCGGTGAGATCGAGGGCGATGGGGCGGGAGCCGCCCAGTCCATAAGGCGCGGTGCGCCACTGGCCGGCACTTGCCAGAGCGAGGCGGATAGTCTCGCGCTCGCTCACCGGCAGGACGATGGTCTGTTCGTCGGAACCGAGCATATGGCGCGCGATCCTGACAGCCTCTTCCCGGTCAACACCGGTCTCGGCCATCACATCCGAGACCAGCTCATCTGAAACCGCCGCGCCGCCCCAGAGGGCCTGCGCGGCGCGGGTCAGTTTTTTTCACGATCCCCGACAAGGGCTTCGTGCAGCGCCCGATCCACCCCGAGCCGGATAGCGCGGTTCTTCAGAAGGCGGTCGCGGTTCTCTTCTGAAAAGGCCAGCTCGCCGCCACCGACGACCTGAATGCCGCGCCAGCCGATCCAATAGCGCGCAATCCGCGCTTTCGCGGCCTCGATCATGCCGGGCAAATCATCGGCGGTGACGCGCTCGAAAATGTCCTTCTCATCCTCCGGCTGGCGGAAGATGCCGGTAAATTCCTGCTTCTCGCCGCCGGGGTGATCGACCTTTACGGGCCATTCAAAGGTGTAGTCGGGATTGAAAACAAACATGGTACCGGTCTTTCAAAAACGGGATCAGAGGGGCTGGGCGAAGCGCATTTCGATCTCGTCATTGCCCGCATCGGGTTCAAAAACGAGATCGAGGTTGATGCCGAGGTCACCCTCAATATCCTGCTCGCCTGCCCATTTGATCTGAACCTTCGGCGCGCTGATCGACATGAAGGTGGTGGCGTCACCAAGGGTCCAGACGAGCGGCTCGGTCACGCCCTGGCGGATCTGGGTCAGCAGATCCTTGGCGGCATGGCTGGGCCATTTGACAGTGATTCGGCCAGTCATGCGGCGCGGACCGAGCGTAGTGCCCTCGCAGTTCATGTACTTATCGACGACCGGCGAGCGGCCATCGGTGAAGTTGAAGCTGCGGCAGCAGAGCTTGGTGCCGCCCAGGGTGACCGCGAACATGTTCTCCGGGGTGCAGTCGAGCGCGCGCGGCCAGTCGTCGAAATTATGCGTTTCAGCAACATAGGCCGAAGGCGGCTGGTATCGGCCCATGCGATTGAACCGGAAGAACGGCTTGCGGCCCACCTCCGCAGTGAAGGCAAGCGAGCCGCGCAGGCCAGAGATCACCTGCTGCAGCGCCCCGTTCTTCATCATCAGGGTGCAGGCCGGAATGACCGCGCCGGGGTCCATGGGCGTGAAGACGATATCGCCGTCATCATCGGCCATGTCCCAGCCCGAGCTGCGGATCAGATGGGCATATTGCGGCGGGGTCTCCGGGGCATTGGCGAAGGCAGCCTCGACCTCATACTCGGCGCCCGAGCGGACATTGTAGAGATCTTCGCCCTGCGCGCCCTCGATGCCGATCACGAAATCCCGCTGCTGATATTCAGCATCGAGAAAGCGCATCGTGACATTGCGGGCGAGGATGGCATCCGTCGCCGTGGTGGCGATGGCGGTGTCAGGATCAACCTGAATTTTCTCGCGGATAAGGCGCTGTGCCCAGGTAGCCATGTGGTTCTCCTCAGGTGATCTGGATGCGCCGGTCAAAGCGCAGGGTGTAATTGTCCTGCCAGAACAGACCGCCCTGGGCGTCTATCCCGGATTGAAGGGCGCCCGACGCAAACCGGAAGGCCTGCCCGCCGGCCTCAGGCACAAAACGTCCGAGGCTGAGCAGCACGGCCTCGCGGATCGGCTTCAGGGCCTTCCCGGCCTGAGCGCCGGTGCGGTCGGCAATGTCGCGGATCGCCATGATGATGCCGACGCGGGCGGTGATGGCCTGCTCGATCATATCGGTGCCGAAATAGCGGTTCTCGCCAGCCTGCTCGCCGAGCAAGACCACCCAGGCGGAAGGCCAGCGCAGGGTCTGCTGGCGGACGGTACCGAGATCGCGGGCAAGCCCGACATGCTCGAAAGCGGCAACCGTGGTTTCCAGCCGGTCGCGGATCTGGGTCAGATCGAGGGTCAGCATCAGCCGCCCCTCGCGCTGGACCGGGACCGGCCCCCAAGGAGGTCATCCACGAAAATCGCGGTGACATCCTGAATGGTGGCCTGCTCGGCCTCCGAGATCCCGAGATAAGGCCGGGCCGGAATGGTGACCGAGCCGACCACCACGCTGTCGCCGTTCGCGAGCGTGAAACTGAGGCCCTTCGCGGTCTTCGCCTTGATGGTCGCCCCGGCCTGATGCACGCCGGCATAGATCATGTTCGAACCGACCATCACCTCGCGCGGCGCGGCGTGACTGGTGATCGAGCGCATCAGCAACCCGCTTTCATGCAGGGTTCTGCCACCATCCTCCTTTGCCCGCAGGCTCTGCGGCCATGCGACACCATCCGGCGAAACATTCGATGAGCTGATGCGCTCGATTGCGCCGTTGACGAGAACCGAACCCACCAAATCCATGAGATCGGTAAGATCTTCGGCCCCGTCCGCAATGGCCTCAAAGCCCTCGGCAATGCCCAGGTCTTTGAAATCGACATGATACTGAACGCCGGTCATCAGAACCCCTTCAGCCGGTCGCGGGTCATCTGACGTTCGGGGCCTTCGGTCATAGCCACGCCCGGAGTGCTTTCGACGCGCTGGCCGGTGCCATCATCGCCGAGCGAGGCTTCGCCCTTTTGGACCTGCCGCAGGTAGGCGAGGATCGAGCTGCGAACCTTGTCCCGGCTGGTCATGTCATGGCCGAGATTGACGTAAAGGCGGTGCATCGCCAGATCGCGGCAATGCACCTGCAGGATGCGCGGCAGTTCCGCCAGACCCGCGACCAGACCGCCAACATAGCTGTCGATCTCTGCCGAGGCATCCGCCAGCGCCTCTTCCAGCCGAAAATCTGACGGCTCGTCCTGACCTTCGAAGTCGGTCAGGAGCTGCAGATCCGAAAGCGGGATCACGGCTTTGAGCTGTGCAAGGGTGGCGTAGATCACGGCGGGGCCTCGGGGTGACGGATCAGGTGGGCAGGATCACGGTGAAACGGGGATCACCGCGCAGAATGGCGATTTCGGTATCGGACAGCTCGCCCACCGGGACGGGCGTCTCACCCTCGGGCCAGCGACGATCAAGGCGGCGACGGCCATCTTTGGCGTGGCAGATCACCGTGATCATGGCCGGGTCATCAGCGGGGCCACCACCGCCGGTGGCACCAGCTTCCGGGGCGAGGACGTTTCCCGCGCCACCGGGCTGTTCCAGCCCTTCGAAGGTGCGCAGATCCTGACCGCCGGTCGGATTGGTGGCGGGGAGGATTTCGGCCTCCCCGCCTTGCCCCGGCGCTGACCCTTGCGGGCCTCCCGGAGCCTGCAACAGGGCCTCGGCGGTCTGACCCGCGTCATTGGCCCCCTGGGTATTCCCTGCGGCGAAGGCCGTATCGCCTTCGCCGCCCGCGTTGCCGCCAGCCTGCTCGGCAAGGCTGGACGGCGGGGTATGGGTCTGATCCGGTTTCCCGGTGCCGGTCTCCCCCTGGGTATTGGTGTTCGCCTGGTCCTGACCCTCGGTCTGGGCGGTATTGGGTTTCGCCGTTGCGCGGGTGGTCGTGGATTTACGGGCCATTACTTTCTCCTGTCGGCTTATCGTCAGGGCGGGATAAACCCGCCCCTCAGGAAACCGACCGCCATGCAGGCGGGGCTGGCTCAGAGGCTCAGACGGCCTTCAACATGCAACGCAGCGGTGTTGCGCCATTTATTGGTGGCACCCGCCGCATCGCGTTCATTCAGCAAGAGGTCGCGCGCTGCGCCTTCGAGGCTCGCCGGAACCACCAGCAGCTTCGGCTTCAGGTTCAGCTTGCGATCACGATGACCGCGCGCGCCGATCATTGCTGCGCGGGCGGCAGCATAGTTTTCGGGGGTCAGCGGCAGGCGCGAACCGTAGGCAAGCTGCCAGGCCCCGAAACCGGTGGCGCAGCGGCGCTTTGCGCCCCAGATGAATTCGTCCCGGAAGAAGACATTGTCGTCGGTCAGGCTGGCTTTCGGGGTGATCTGGGCCTTCTGTCGATCCTGGAAGATGATCGGCTTGATTGCCCGACTGTCATCAATCAGATACCAGGCCGCGCCGGTGCCGCCCTGGCTGTTCGAGACCGATTGCTCTTTGCCTTCGGCATCCATGACGGGGTGGTCGGTATCAAAGAAGAGCTGGCCGTCGAAATGCTCTTTGGTCCAACCCAATTCGAGCTGCTCCCAGACCAGTTCATCCGGCAGTTCAGCAGCCGTCTGACCAAGATCTGCCACCAACGGTGTGTAAATGCCGTATTGATCATCATCGATCTTGTCAGCAGGCACAGCGACGGTGTTTTCAAACTTCCGGTTGCGGATAATGAAACCTTCTTCTTCCAGGCGCTGGATGTGGCGTTCGCCAATCCATTCGCGCATACCACCCAGCTCTTTCAGCTTGGGATAAGCTTCCTGCGCGGTGGTCGAAGTGACCGTCATGGCGATCCGGGTATAGGTGGTTTCAGCCCCGGTCAGGCTGTCGTTGAAGGCCGTTTTAATGGCCGTATCGAGCGCATCCAGCGCTTCAAAGCTGACATCCATTATGGATCTCCGATCAGAGGATTTCGACGGTGACGCCCTCAGGCGTCACATCAAGGCATTTGCCCGCCACGATGGTGCCGGTAGCGGAGGAGCCGACCGTGTTGTCATCGACGACATAGACATTGGCGCCGATATGGGCGCGGGTGACCGGGTTCGTCGTGTCATTGGCAACAAGGAACGGGCCGCGTTCGATATCGACCGACCTGTCACCGATTGCGCCGGTGGTGTTGTCAGCCTCCTCCAGCGCAACACCACGAATACGGGTGGCGGTTGGGGCGGCGCGGATTGCATTGCCCGCCGCATTCAGCGCGACCATCGACCCGGCGAAAATGCGGGTCGCCGCAGCCACGGGATCACGGAAACGCTGACCGAATCCAACGCGGGTTCGCGGAGCGTTTTTTGCGAGAGCTGTCATGTCAGGCCTCCTGCTTTTCGGCGCGGGTTTTGAGGAAGGCCTCCTGACTGACGCCCATGCGCGAGGCGATCTGTCGCTCAAGAGAATTCAGGCCATCGGCGGCGATTTTCGCGGGCGGCTTGCGCCCGGCAAGCTGGCGCTGGCCGGTAACATCGACCCGCACCGGGGCCGTTTTGCGCCATGCCTCGAAATCGTTCATGCAGCGCGAAGCGAGATTGCGCACCCACGGCTCATCTGCCGGGACCAGTTTGCCTTCATCACGGGCGAGCTGGAGCGCGGCATCAACCTTGCCGTCGCCGACTTCCTTCTGAAGCGAGGCAAACTGGGTCTGCAACTCGGTGAAGGAAGCCATCGGCACGAACTTTGCCGGGTCGGGATCGGCGGCGGAAGTGATCAGGCGCGCGCAGATCTGGCGCGCAGCATCTTCTCCCGAACCGGCAACCTTGCCGGCGACGAGGATCGAGGCGAGCTGGGTTTCAGCGCCCAGAAGGGCAATGACGCGAGCGACGAGCTGCGCGGGCTGATCAGCGGGCAAGCCGAGCTTGCCACCGATCTCTTTGGCGAGATCCATCTGGATTTCCTTTGACGCAAGTTGACGGATTTGCGGGAGCGCGGGATTGTTGACGAGGCCCGCACCCTCGATCAGAGCGACCCGACCATCGGGCCAACTTTTGAAGACAGGCGAAATGAAGCGGTAAGACCGACTCGCCAGAGCGGCGCGCCCCTCTGCGGTCCAATCCACCAAAGCTATGACCCGATCACCTTCGACCTCCAGCCCAGTGATCCAGCCAGCAGCCCGACTGTCAGCGCTGCCCTGTTCGGCAAAGCTGCGGTGATCGAAGTCGATAGGCAGCACCTTGCCGCCAGCGGCATGCAGGAAGCTGGTCGCGATCACCGCTGCAGGATCATCCAGCACGAAAGGCGGGCGTCCGTCTGCGGTGCGAAATGCTCCGACCGGGATCAGCTCGATCCGGTCAGGGGCCGTTTCCGGCAGCGCCGCCATGGCGCACATATTTCGGAGGGTTTGGGTCATAGCCCAGTTGTCGCAGGTTAGATGCGATCAGGGCCGGGGGATGTAGTTTCGGGGGCAAGCCGCGCCGGCAAGGAGGGGCGGCAGAGAGCGCGACGGGATACCGTTTAAAACCCCCGGAGCGCCTCCAAAAACGCCCACCTCCGCTTTTCAGGTGGATCGGGGCGGCTGCGCTGTCAGCGCGCCTGTGCGGGGCGCTGCTTTGATGGGGTCATAAGCGCATTGATATGCGCCTCGACATGGGCAATCCGCGCTGGTGCCGCATCATCGTCCCGCAGCTCTTCCAGCCTCACGAGCCAGGCATCGAGGTCTAGAAGATCAGGATCAGCGCGGAAGGCGGCGGGCATTGATCATCCTTGAAAGCAGGTCCGCATCCGCATCCATGATCTGCCGGACGCGCTCTGACATGCGGAAATGATAGGTGAGGATGCCCTCGTTCTCAAGCCAGAGCATGCGGGCGTGAGAAAAGAGCAGATCTGGATCTTCGATAGCCCGCAATTCGCTTTTGAACTCGGGTATGATCGAGGAAAACTCGGCCAGCCCGGATGCAATATCAGCGTCAGGATTGCGCACCGCGCGCCAGATCGATCCGCCGGGGCTAATCGCCGTGAATGAGCTGGCCCGAAACTCGGCCATGGCAGAAAGATCATCGCTTGCCAGCGATGCCTCCGAAATATGGCTGCGCAGGAAATGCGGGGTGGCGGGAACACGCATGCCATCGACCGGGATCAGGTCCGGGCTGGCCGGGTCGGCAGTGCGCTGTGATACCGGCACCCCGTCCGAATCCGCCACTACCAGCGTCTCTCGACCATCGCCGAGGCGGCGAAGGCGCAGACCCTCGATGGTGCCGCGACCTGAGGCACGGGCACCAGACGAAATGTCCGGCGTCATTTCTTCCCAGTCCTTGCCCAGATCCAGCCACGCCGCGCCGGGATTGCTGTCAAAGCCGGGATTGACGCCCTTCGGCACCTGGAACACCTCGCCGGTGCGCTTATTCGTCCACGGCTGTTCGTCCAGATCCATGGGCGGCGAGACAGTCAGACCCTCGCGCTGCATCTGGCCTTCCGTGAGCTGGCGAACCGTGCAACCGCAAAAGTAGCCATTCGGCGGATAGATACGCTGCCAGATTGGATCATCGACATGCCAGATCTTGCCATGAAACCGCGCGTGATCATGCCGCTTCGTCGGGCGCTCGATCTGGATGTATTGCAGATAGGGGAAAGCCCGCTTCGTGCGCTGAATGCGCGCCCAGTGCCCGGCCGCATGGGCTGTCCTCATATTGGTGTCGAAGATCACCCGCAGCCGGCGCATTGAGCCGAGCTGGACCTCAGTCAGCTCGCCGGTCAGGGGATCGGTTTCCAGAGACTTGCCCCACCAGCCGAGTTCCTTCAGGCGCGGTGCCAGATCCTCCTGAAACTGCGCCAGCGTCCGGCCTTCGGCCAAGGCGCGGTCAACCTCGGCCCGGATCGCCTGGCTGACATCATCTCGCATCGCCTTGGCGACAACCCAGTTGCGGGCATGCTCCTCTCGGAACGTGTCGAGGTGGTGGAAGCGCTGGAGCTGAGGCGCAAACCCCTTGGAACGGAAATACTCAATGGCCTCGCGATGGTGCAGCGGCTTCAGCTCGATCCCGGCCATGGTCAATCCTTCAGGGGGGCGCCCACTTCGCCCGCAACCCGCGCGGCAAAGGTTGAGCGGGTCAGCAGATCCTGCACCGCGTCGGGTGCGCTGTCACCGAAAGCCGCAAGAATGTCGCGGACCTGATCCATATTCTGTGCTGAGGTCAGCGCCTCGATCAACTCGCCGATCTCTCCTTCCATAGCCTGCTGGATATCACCGCTGCCGATCTCCTCATCAATCAGCGCGTCGATGCTGTCGCGGGGCGGATCAATACGGGATGCGGCCTGCCGTTTGGCATCAGGCGCGGTCGGAGCCGGAGCTGCTGGCGCGGGCCGGACAACTGGCGGATCTGCTTCCCTCTTTTTCGGGGTGATCACTTCTTCGCCGTCCTCGGGCTTGCGAAGCGCAAAGACGTGCCGGATCTGACTGACCGCGATGGTCAGGTCTTCCGGGCCGCGCTCAATCAGATCGAGGAGAAGCTTTGGATCGGCGGTCTCGGGCGGCGGGAAGCTGATAGTCGGCAGCGCCACATTGTCCGCGAAATGGAGCCGGCGGAATGCGCCTGCCACGTCACGCTGCAGGGTGGCCGCGAGCTGCTCGGCATCGGCATCGCGGATATCGTCGCGGACGCTTTCGTGGATCTTGCCGACCGCATGCCCGCCCGCGATGGCATCAGTGGTGGCAACCTGGCCGAGGACGCCTTTCGAGACCTGTTCATCCCAATATCGCGCATTGCCCTCGTAGAGCTTTTCTGCCCCGTTGATGGCTGCGGCAATCACCTCCAGATCCATATCCTTCGGGATGATCGCCGCCATATCCACGCCGATCTGGCGCGCGGCGCGCAACAGCGTCCGGCGATCTTCGGCTGAGGAGCTGGGGCCGTATTTCCCGAGGCGCAGCGGGTGCCCATAGGCCTCAAGGAAGATGGACCAATCCTTGATGGTGTAATTCTTGAAGAGATAGGCCCAGGCGGCGAGACGAGCGAGACCGCCCCGAATCGCAAGGCCCGATTTCGCCTTCGCCATATGGATGATGTAGGTATCAGGCCGGAGCGGCTGCGGCCCGGCATTGTCGCGCAGGAAAAGATGAGCGCCATTCTCGCGGCTGAACTCGAACCAGCGGGGATCGACATGTTCAACGCCGGCCAGCTTCAGGCCTTTGCCCTCGCGCTCCCACACCATCTCGCAGACAGAGAATGACTTGCCGAGCGCATCCATCATGTCGATCAGGCTGGTTCGGACATGGGCAGAGGTCAGGGCTGCCCGCGTCATATCAGCCAATTCGCCCGCCGCGCCGGTATTGTCACCGGCATCGACCTGCACGTCGAGCGAACGGATCGCGCGCTTCCTGACCCCAAGGACGGCTGCATAATGGAGGTCTTTCTCCTCCATCTGCTCAGCCAGTTCCAGATAGGCGGTGGCATCGCCGGTTTCGGACTCGCGCAGGATTGCGGCCAGGCGGGGCGGCGTCAGACCATCTGCAGGATGGCCCGACTGGATAGAGCGGACGCCGCCCAGCGTAACCACGGCCTCACGCTCAAGCATCTGCGCGACTGGCGCGCGCTGCATCGGACGCCCAAACTGATCAACAAGCATCACCATGCCCCTCTGCTGCCCCAGCGTTCGCCGGATGAATTTTCGTCGTCGTCGTCATTGTCGGGTGCGGCCCAGCGGGATCGGGTGCCCGGCACACCCTCATAGCCAAAGGTCTCTTGGCCGAGATCCGCCGCCGTGACGGCCAGAGCCATCGCCCAGAAGCGGTCAGCGTGACCATCAGTGTCACCATCAGCGAGGAGGCGTCGAATGCCGGTCAGGCCGACCTGAGACTTCACAGCATGCAGATCGGCGCGCAGAAGCGGATTACCTTCGGGAATCCGGGTCTTGCGATCCTGCATCGACTCCTTCAGCCGGGTCGCCATGTCGAGTTTCGTGGCCGCGCTGAAAAGGACGCCCTGAACGCGCTCGGTGCCATGGTTGCGCTTGGCATCCTCGACTGGCTTTTCACCCATGCCGGTCTGGTCCATTGCCACCCGCACAACGCGGTAGCGCTTCACGACATCGGCAAGAAGCCGGTCCTGTTCGGCAAAGCTGATCCGCTTTTCGGCAACAATTTCGCGGGTGATCAGCACTTCGCCAACCAGCTCCATCACCACGATCACGAAGAGGTCGTTTCGGGCCGCGATATCGACTCCGACGAAACACATGCCGCCCTTGTAGAGGAGCGGTATCCCTGCCGTGTTCAGCTCGCAGGCCGAGATCAGGTCATAGTCAAGCCAAGCGCTGGCGGCATCCAGCCATGCCAGTTCGAATTCCTGCGACCAGGCATCCTCGTCAGCCATACCGCCGCGCAATTCGTCGACATTGACATCAAGGCCCTGTTTTACAGCCTCGTAGATATCGACGTGATGGCGAGACCAGATCTTGCCTTCTTTCTCCGCCGTCATCAGCTCGTAGAATTTGTTCCCCTTGCCATTCGGGGTGCTGATGACGCGAAGCTTATGCCCGCCCCGAGCGACCACCGGAAAAGCCGACCCCCAGATCCGCCGACTGTCTGCATGGAACGCAAACTCGTCCAGCAGAAGATTGCCGCCAAAACCACGGGCCGCGTCCGGGCTTGCGGACAGGGCCACCACGCGCGAGCCGCCCGGGAAATGGACTTCCTGAGTTTTGTATCGGGCTTCAGGAACCTCGATCATGAAGGTCTGATCGCCCTGGCGGACCTCTTTCACATGCGCGGGGACGTGAAATTCGCCCTCGCTGAACTCGGGTTTCGGGCGGTTTGAAAGACCCTTCAACACGGCGTAATAGGCCCGTGTCATAGGCTTCAGCGCGTCTTCCAGCGCCTCCTTCGCCGTATTCTCCGACCGGGAAAGGATCGTCCAGCGCACCTTGCGCCGGTCGATCTCAGCCCGAGTGCAGTCATCAACGATCTCGCCGCAGGAGCCGAAGGTCTTGCCGCCGCGCCGGGTGAACATCCCGATCTTGAACCGCGACTGATCCGCGATCCATGCCTTCTGGTAAGGCAAAAATTTGATGATCGGGCTGTCGGGAACGGCGGCACTCACTATTCACTCTCCACTTTCCAACCTTTTTTCCGCAAGTCGGGCCACAGAACTGCCGCTGTTCCTTCATCAAAAGACATGCGGATGCCCGAAGTCGCGTCAGTGAAGCTGGTTGAGACCGCAGAAATCACGGCGCCCTTGATGGTTTTGCGCCAGCGACCGCGACGGCCATCTGGCGCAACCCAACGAAATCTCGGCTCTGGGCGAGGCATGAAGGATCACTGAGCTGCGGCGGTGATCGCAGCGAAGCGCTGGCGGTCGCCATCGGCCACGGCGCGCGGCACCGTGATGAAACTGCGAACGGTATAGCCCCAGTCTTTCACGGTGCGCCCGCCCGGTGTCGGCACCGAGAGCTTCTCCGACAGGTAGAGCTTGCCGCCGTTGAATTCGAGCGCGTCAAGGTCGTGGTCCCAGAGCTGGCCCAGCTTCCAGCCCTGACCCAGAAGCGACTGCACATCCGGGCTGTCGGATTTGCGGACCAGCAGAACCGCGTGGATCTCGCCCATCTCTGCCGAGGCATTGGCCAGCTCCAGCGGATCATTGACTGCGCGGGCCTGTGCCCATGCGTCACCGCTGCCCTGATCGCCGTTCTCGATCTTCACGATGGTGCGCCAGAAGAGATCGGAACCGGAGCCGATGGTATCGACCAGCACCGCCGATCCCGGCCCGAGTTCCTCCAGCTCGTCAAGTTTCGAGCCGGGCGGAAACAGCAACAGCGCCACCTCGGCACCATAGGAGGCGACGGCCTTCATCTGGCAGCCTTCGAGGGACCGGGCATAGATGGCGTCGATCTGAAGGATGCCGATGCCGGCACGGCCAGAGCAGACAGCAAGACTGATTTCATCCGAGCCGTTCAGGTTGAGGATCTCGGCCTCGATGCCGCGCTGTTCGAGACGCTGCTCGATCTGGATGGCACGGCGATCATACCCACCCCCGGCTTTGCCGGTGGCGATGGTCAGCGCCTCTGCCGAGGATGGCGCTGACAGGAAACTCGCCATGGCAATGCCAAGGCAAAGAGAGGTTAGGACAGACAAAAGGGAAAAGCGGCGCATGAATGCTCCTCAGGGGGTTTCACGGAAAGAAAGGAGGTAGGGCTTGCCGCGCCAGAAGCTGACACGGCCCTCCCTGCCGAGGTGACGGACGATCTGATGCCGTCCGAAGACCCAGGCGCAGGCGAGCTGCCACCAGCGCGCCTTTTTGTATTGAGCGTTGGCGACGAAGATCAGCGCGCCCTTGGCCTCATCACTGTTTGGCACGAGCCGCCTCCCGCTGGATGCGGCCAGGCTGAAAGCCCGTCCAGGTATCCTCTGCACCCTCGACCACGGGCAGACTGCGATAGCCCGCATTGATCATCCGGGCGGCGGCGGCAATGTCCTGATCGAGGTCGACATAGGTCACCTCCAGCCCGAGGCGCTCGGCCTCGCGGCAGGTGTATTGGCACTGAACGCAGCCGGCGCGCCCGTAAACGGTGAGGCCCGCCATTATGCAAACCCCATGATTTCCCGCGCCTTCTGGCGGAAGTCCTCGGACACCTCGCCAGCATCGACAGCCGCATCGAGCTTCGCCGCCTGCGCTTTTTTCTCTTTGTCCTGCATGGCCTGCACGATGCCCGAAGAGGACATGACGTCCTTCATCATCCGGGCAAGGAAATGCAGGTTTTGCGGGCTGATATCGTCACCGGATTTATTGACCTCGGCCTGCATCACCTTGAAGGCGAGCGTGGTCAGCATCTGGAAAAGCACGTTCTGACGCTGGGCCTGATCCTCCATGCCCATTTCGCTCATCCACTCTTTGGCCCAGTCCGAGGACTGTTCCTGCAGGCGGACAAACTCCTTGTATTCTGAGCCGAAGGCATGGATCGCGGACTTCTGAATCCGCAGCTCGATCCCGGCCCCCTCCAGACGGAAATTCAGGCGCTCCGCAATTCCCTCATAGTCAGCGAAGCCAGACTCGCGCAGTTCCTCCTGCAGCTCGCGCCGGAACTCGGGTGGCAGAAGATCGATCTTGCGGGGTGGCGGCATGTCAGGCCCTCGGGCCTGGGCGCTGGATCTCGGGATGCGTGGCCCGCCCCATGGCGACCTCGACACCGCGCGAGGTGGCGGTTGCGACGCGGAAATCGTCCCGACCGCCGAGGCTGACAAAGCCATTCTCGCTCAGCCAGTTAAGCTCGGTAACGGTCTGATCGCGCGTGGTGCTGATCCCGATATGATTGCTGTTCAGCACATCAGTCAGGATCGACACATTCGACGTGTAGCCGGGGCTTTCTTCGAGAAAGCGCAGGATGGCAATGCGGCGGTGCCTGCTGTTGAAAGCGTTAAAATCGCTCATTTTCGCTCCAGAAGAAATTGCTCGACGCGGGTCAGCCCCATATCGAGACGCCGGTTTGTCTCCACGGCAGCCGATTGCACGGCGCGCATCTCGCGCAGCTCGCCGGTCAAGGCAGAGATCCCGAGGCCAAGGACGTGCATATCTTCCTTCGTCGCCGCGCTGCGCAGGGCGGCCTCTGTGCTGGCAAGGCGCTGATCGAGGCGATCCATCCGGTCGCGACCATCCCGGAACCGGAGTTCGACATTCTGGTCGCGGGTGCGCCACCATGTGAAAAACAGGTTGGCGATATTGAGAACCGCGAGCAGCGCGGTCAGCTGGGGCAGCGCCTGCACCAGAAACGACTGATCAGCCATCAGCGGCGCACCTCAGTCGCAACGGTTTCATCCGGCTGGCCTGCGATGTCGATCCCAAACAGAGGAATGGCAGAGTGCAGCTTCGCCTCGGCGAGCCGCTTAAGATCATCAACGCCGAGATTGAAGAATTCGACCGCATCACGCGCGCCCGCGCCTGCAGCATGCTGGATGGCCGCAGCGATGGCGGCATCAGCCTTCAGCCCTCGGGACAGTGCCGCCGTGATCCCTGTCATCATGGCCGATTGCAGCGCCTCGCGGTGGCGGGCCTCGATCTCGATTCCCCAACGCGTTTTCAGGATGCGAAAGAGGCCGGCCAACAAGATCGCAATGACCGCGCTGGCAACTTCGGTGAGGTGGGGCAGAAGTGTAAGAAAGAATGCCTGGACAAAGGACATTATTAGGCCTCGTTGGTGCTGATGGAGTCCGATGCCGAAAGGCTGGGAAGATTGAGAGGCAAAGCGGCGAATGTTTTCGGCCAGCGCGCGCCGAGCAAGCGCTTGCGATCAATGCGCGCGATAGTCACCGCGTTGGACTGATTGCCGCCCAGGACGTGGAAACAGGCTGGATCAGCGCCAACCGCGAAACCCACATGACCACCACTGCCGCGCTCGAAAACGAGGACAGCACCATAAGTGGGGTTGGTCTTCTGACCCAGCTCCAGCCAGTTCCGCGCCCAATAGGGGTTCTGGCCAAGACTTCCGGGAAAAGGCTCTCCCGGAAGAGCGAGGCGAATGCAGGTCTCCACGAAATCGCCACACCAGGGCAGCTTCGCAGGATCACCAAGAGTTTTGCCGTCAGATTTGAGCCAGGACCGCAACAGGCCGTTATCGCGGACTTCATGCCGACCGAGAACGCGCTTGCCCTCAGTCATCCAGGGCAGATCACCACTCGACGGCGCTTTAGCAGCCGTACCTCCAGCCGCCAGCCATGCTTCGGCGGCGGCTTTGGTTCTGGGGCCAAAGATCCCATCAACCGCGCCCGGCTGATAACCGAGGTCGCGAAGGCCGGTTTGAATTGTCGCGTTGGACATAATGAATCACCCGATTAACGGGCGCTCACACCCGGTCAGGGACCGGAGTGCCACACACTATATATGATAGGCCGGGGGATGCAGTTTCGGGGTCAGATGCCGGGAAGCCAAAGCTGCTGATCGGCTTCCATGTCGGCGCGCATCTGCGCGCGCAACTTCTTGACCCACATCGCGGTGACGCCATGCTCACGGGCGACATCATTGGCCGTGCGCGTTGGATTGGTCAATCCGGCATCAAGGATCGCCGCGCGCAGGAGGCTGGCCCTGCGCTGGACTTCGCCACCACGGGCCGAGGGAAAGTCAATCCTAAGCCCGGCAAAACGATCCGCCAGCCAGACTACCGCCTCGGCACCAATCTCAGCGGCCAGCGCGGACTTCCTTGCATAGGCCGGATGCGGGATCTCGCGGCTCTGACCGCTGGTATTGGCGACCACCCGCAAGCGGGCTGGCATGCCAAGATCGCGCTCCAGCTCGTCAATCCAGGCGTTCATGCCGCCACCCCGAACTTGTCCACTTCATTGCCCCAGCAGGACCAGCCCTCGCGCCGCTGACGAGAAAACAGATCGAGGCGCTGAGCGCCGGGCATGAGCTTCTCGGCTGCGGCATAGGCCTTCTCAGGCTTCCGGCTGTTCTCTCGGCGCAAGTCATGGATGGTGTCGCGAACGCCCTTGGTGGTTTTCGGGGAGCCACGGGTGCCGATCAGATACGGCTCACCGGCATTGCGAAGGATGTAACCGGTGCCAAATGCCTGCTTTCCCTTCGGGGTCATTTTCGACCACCAGCCCATGGTCTTGAGGGAAAAGCCCCACGCCTCCAGCACCGCGATTCCATGCTTAAGCTGCGCACCGCGCGCCCAGAGCCAGAGCAGGCTGTGCTTTGCCGCGAGGATCTGCACTGGCATTGCGCAGATCTCTTCCAGCGGCATCGTTGGGTAATGCGCCTCCGGGCTTTTCTTCAGCCCTTTGTCAGAGCGCATTTCGCTCTTCCAGGGCGGGTCGGCCATGATCAGCCCAAAGCCACCGGCAGGGCGCAGGGCGATGAACTGTTGAAGCATGGTCATTTCAGCGCGATCCCCTCGCGCTTGCACATATCCTTCAGGGCGCGGATCACGGCATTGATCTGCCCGGCATCCTGGAGCGCGTCTACGTCCAGAGGAATCGCATCCCATTTCGAGGCGAAGCGCGAACGGATGAAGGCGTTGAGGCCAGCGCGATCCGGGCTGTTCAGTTTCCCGGCCTTGCCGAGCTGACCCCAGAGGACGTGGATAAAGCGCACATCGGCGCGCCCGGCCTGCACGTTTGCGCGGCCTTTAAAGGTGCCTTTACGGGCCGAATAATAGGTGTTGCCGGAGGCGTTAAAGCCGCGCTGTTTCAGGGCCTCGACCATCTTCAGAAGGTCAGCCTCGGACATATCCGACATGCTGGCCTTGCCGGTGGTGAGCAACTGCAGATCGCGGCGCGCATCATTGTCGATCCCGCACTGCCTGCAGCCGGTATGGATCATCTTGCGGAGGTTAGCAGCGGTCATTGGAACCCTCGTAATAGCTGGGGCGGGCGGCAAGCTCTGCCGCGATAAAATCCTCGGCAAAGAGCGGAAATTTCCTTTCGATACGGCGGCGCAGGTTGCGCTGGCGCACTCGGGCGCGGGCCTTCTGGCTCCAGCGGCGCACAGGACGCTGGTCGATCCGTTCCCAGCCAATCGCCCAGCCGGTACCGACGCCAAAGTCAAGGTTATTCCTCTGAAACGCCTCAATCTCGGCAGGGATCGGATGGGGGCGGTCAGTCAGAACGGCGAGGACGATGCGCGGCAGCCCCTGCGGAGGGGTAGTGGTCGGGTTCCCCCAGAACAGCCGGCATCGCCATTTCGCACTCACGCCCGGTCCTCCGGGTTGCAAACCGGGCACGGCACACCGCGCCGGATCGCGGAATCCTGCATGTCGAAACGCCAGCCCAGATCGTGACCGCAACGCGAGCAGACAAACTGCCCGCCCTTCGATGTAGTCCAGCCGGGCATCATTCCAGGAGCCTGCCCGATATCGACCGCGTGAGCGCGGACGAGACGGGGTTTCACCGGGAGTGGTCCGAACAGATCGGGCTGGCGAGCCATCACGCGGACACCGCAAGATGATGAGACGATAGATCCACCGTGATCGAGACGACTTCGCCAAAGGCAGTATCGCAATCACTGATGATGCGAGGCTCGACCGGACCATCGAGCCGACCACCCTTCGAGATCATCCGGGCAATCCGCACTGCCGCCCGGTAGCTGGCGCGGTCAGAGAACCAGAAATAAGAGGAATGATCGTGCATCAGATCGCTCGCATCCTCCCCCGCCGACGCGCGCAGATTGACGTTGGCGTCAGAAAGCGTCCGCACAGAGATATGCGGCATTGCACCGAGTTCAGGATACCCCGGCACGAAGCAGCGCCACATGTCGATGCCGTCGATCCCGGCCTCGTTGCCAAGCGACTGGAAGATCGGCGCTAACTTCTCGGTATCAAAGACCGATCCGATCAGGCTTTCCGCAGCGGTCAGCCGCTCGCCATCCAGTGCGCGGGCATGTTCCGAGTTGAGAAAATTCACATTCACCATGGCACCCTCACAGCGAGCTGAAGTCGAGGTTGATATGTTCCATCTGCCCGGTCGCCTCGTTGCGGCGATGGGCGCGGAAATAGGTCGCGGTTTCGTCGTCAATCACCGCGTCACTGATCGCATCCATGGCGCGCGCCCAGCGTTCGTCCGGGTTGCCCTCGGCATCCTTGATCGGCAGGCGGCGCAGGCCGAGGACGCGGCGGGTATCGATCCGCCCGGCCTTGTTCACCTGGAATGCGTCGTTGATCAGAACGATGATGTTCGGATCGGCACCCTCGGCCCAGGAAGCGATGCATTCGTCGATCAGCACCTTCGCGGCCTGCAGCTCCGTGCCGAATTTCAGGATACCTGAGACATCGATCCTGACCTCGACCGAGCCGTCATAGCTGCGAAAGCCGAAGCCGCCCTTCTTGCCGCCGACCTTCGCGCCGTATTTCCCGAAGATCAGATCCTTTGCGGCATACATTTCCTCGAACGCGCGCTTCTTGAACGCCCGGATAACCTCCTGAACACGATTCGCGTCCTCGGCGAGGCTGAGGGCCAGATCGTGCTTCATGCGGTCGGCATCGGTGACGAGGTGATCGGGAACGATGCGCCCCTGCGGGTCCGTCCAAGTTTTGATTTCGGAGGTCATACTGAGTTCCTTCAGATCAGATAGTTGTATCGCCGGGCGTGGCGCCCGGTCGGAGAAGCTGGAGCGCGGCGAGGCGCGCATCGGCATCGGAGAGATTGCGGTCTGCCAGGACGCCCGCCGCAGCGGTCAGCCGGGTGCTGTCAGACAGGACCGGTGCCGGCGACAGAGCCTCACGCATCGCGGCGAGCATCCGGCGCAGCCGCTCTGCATAGGCCTGATCGTCGGTTATGCGGATGGTGACCGCGTCGAGTGCACTATCGATCACCTTGACCGAACGCCCGCCGAAAACTCGACCAAGATCGGCAAGCGGCCCCCCGTTGAACTGGTTGACCGCCCAGATCGCCTCGTTCCGGCCCTTGCTGATTTCCGGCGTCATGGCATAGCCGGTCAGATCGGCCACCGGGATCGCAGCAATATCGGCATAGATCTGCATGAGGCGATGGAGGTTGGAGAGCATCATGCGGCTTCCTTCTTCGCGAGCGGGCAGTTGCGGCAGGCCTTGAACATCCTGACGCGCTCGCTGTTTTCGTTGGAAAAGCTCTTGCCCTTGGCGCGCCAGTCTCGGCAGGCGGCGGTGGAAATGCTGCCAAGTGCCGGGCAGGTCACAGAGCGCCCCATGAACACGCCGCGCACCACATCCTCGACCGCAGCCATGTCGCCAGTGTATTTGTTGCGCAGGACATTCGAGACGAGGGTGGCCGAGCGGTTCAGGCGCTTTGCCACCGCGCTCTGGGTGCTGCGGTCGCACTCCTGGGCCAGCACCTCGACATAGTCCGGCATGGTATCGCCCCAGCATGCACGGGCGGTTTCGACACGGCTGATATCAGTCACAGTGCGCCCTCCACCGGATATGCGGTGCGGGTGTTTGGGTCATAGACCTGACGGATACGCTGAACCTGAGGCGCAAGCGGGCCGGAGGGGCGGATCAGCCGATAACGTGCGATGCGCGCCAATGCCGGGTCGGCCTTCCGCAACACCCGCAGATAGCCCGCCGACAAGAGCCTCTTGCAGTAGTCCTTTGCGGTCGCCTCAGGGATTTCAATGGAGGCGTTCTGCATCAGATCGCGGAAATCGAAATCCTTAAGCCCGATCATCGCAGTCCAAAGCTGGCTGGTGATTTCGCCATTCGTCACCTTGCTGCCATCGGCGCGGACGCGGGGCGCATGATGCCCGGTGTCCTTTATCAGCTTCCAAGTGGCTGGCATGCCCGCTGGGGCCTCGTGATGCTCCAGGTGGCCCGCCTCGGTCAGCGCCTTGAGATAGCGGGTCACGGTCGAGCGATTGAGCCGAGTGGCTTTCACCAGCTCAGTGACAATGATCGTGTCCGGCGTCTTTTTCATGGCGAGCCACATGGCCTGCCGACCGTCAGAGGCCTGATCGGCGGGGCGGCGCCCGATAACGGGTTTCATGCGCGCGCTCATCCGAGCAGCCCTCGGGGCGAAGGCGCGGTACCGGCCATCCATCGGATGCTGGAGATGTCCTTCGCCTCGATGTCGGTCTTGCCTTCGTCACGGGCATAGTCCTTGACCTTTGCGAGGTTTGAAACGATGCGCCGCGCCACCGCCTGCGAAACCGTCAGGACGTGGTGCAATACTTCCTTCGAGAGGCTCAGTTCGGGACATTTCAGGCCCGCCAGTACCCCGACCTCACGAAGATCGGCAGGCTGAGCGGGAACCCAGTCCAGCATCCGGTTGTGAATCCGCTCCCATTTCGTGAGCATTTGCGGAAGTAGCTCCTCGCCGATCAGAATGATCGAGGCTCCGTGCGAGCTTTCGTAAATGTCATGGACCAGCTTCATCATGCTGTCGGTGCAGAGGATATGCGCCTCATCCAGCAGCAGTGGCTTGCCGGATTTCACCAGCTCTTCGCCGATGATCTCAACCGTTTCGGCAACATTGCGGCCCGAAGGAATACGCAGGCCGAGACAGATTTTCTCCACCAGCGTCTTGCGGGTCCAGCAGGACTTCACCTCGACCCAGCAGGCATTGGTGGCCTGGGTGTTGTAGAGCGCCGCCTGCGTCTTGCCGTAGCCGGAAAACCCGTGGAAGCAAGCCATTCCGGGCATGCCCTCATCGCGGCTGGCAACCGCGCGGATCAGTGCCCCCAGCAACATCACGTTGCGCAATGGCGCGACGTTTTTGACCAGGCTGATTTTCTCCGTTCCGTCCAACATCATAGTCTCCTCTGCTCGTTACGCCGCCGTGGGGCCCCACCGCCCCCGGCGGTATTTTCATCCGATGGCCTGAGCGCCGTAGCGGTCGTAAATTTCCCTCTGCGCCAGCCAGGTCGGGTGCATGTGCAAACGCCCCCAGAACTCGACATCTGCTGCCGGGATGTCCTCGCAAGCCTTCATGCGGGTCTCGATGTCCAGGAGCCGCCAGAAGCGGGTAACGTCTGGATTTTCGCGCTTCGGGTCTTGCCGGGCGGCGGCGAAGTCCACCTGCAAAACGGTCAGCTCATCGTCGCGCGAGGTGTCCGGTGCCGGCAAAGCGGGCTGGATCAGACCGCCACGCTTCTTCTGGCTTTCGAGCTGGCTGAGCCGGTCGAGCTGGACAACCACCGCTTCGGGCAGCGAGGCCTCCTGTTTCGGCAGGGCGTCGAGCTGAGCTGCGACCTGAGTACCCTTGACCGGCAGCAGCTCGGCCAGCCGCTTGCGGGCCTCTTTGAGGCGACGGCTGTTTTCGCGGGCCAGTGCCTTGGCCGAGGCGATATCGCGGAAGCCGGTCTTTTGGCGGCACTCGGCGAAACCGAGATACTGGCCGTCCATCGCGTAGATGTAGGCCCCTTCATGCAGATCCTCGGGATTGAAGCGCGCGGTGACGGTCTGGCCAGCCCGCTCGTTCATCCATTCCGACCAGTAGAAATTCTTGTAGAGCGTGATCTGGCCATTCTTTTTGTTGAGCGGACGCACATACATTGCCATCAGGCAAAGCCGGGTCTGCTCTTCGGTCGCCTTGCGGATCGGGGTGCGCTGATAGCTGTCGGCGAAGGTTTCATCGAAACTGCGACCGCGCGCGGTATGAGACCTGCGGCCCTCGCGGGCGTTATGCTCGTTGATCCGCTCCTCGGTCACCTCGATGAAGTATCCAAGGTCGATGGCCCGAGACATGTAGTTCTCTGGCTTCGCGTCAGGCCGGTTTCCGACATAGGCACCCGCGAAGCGGATATCTTTCGCCAGATCCTCGGCAAGGTCGCCGAAGCTGCGCTCAATAGGCTTTGCCTGACCGTGTCCTGGGGTGGCGAAGGTCATGCCGATCCCGAGCATGCCAAGAATCCCGACCGGCTCTTCCTCAGACAGCTTAAAGCGGAAACGGTGCTTCGCGCCGCCGGTCATATCCTTATTGGCGAACTCCATGCCGTTGTCGAAGAGGCAATGACCGGGAATGCCGTAGTCGCGCAGAACCTTCATAAAGGTCTGCATCGTCGCGACTTTGTTCGGGTTCAGGTCAATGGACCACGACAAGATCTTGCCGGAGTAGACGTCCTGAAACGCGATCAACTGGACGCGCACCGGCTTCTGGATGCCCGGCCACCAGACGAAAACATCGACCTTGTGGCAGTCGGCGGTGACCATTTCCATCGCGGTCATGGTGCTGCGGTCACGGATCTGCGGCGGAAACATGGAGCGCAGGCCAGCAACGCCCTGGCGCGCGAAAATATCATCCGTGCGCCGGACATTGGCCTGATACCACCGTAGGGCGGTGCGGTATTCCAGCCATTCCTCACCGATCTCGCGGCAAATCTTAACAGCGTCACGCCAGGCGGGCCGGAAATCCGGGCCTTCGACGCGCATGTAGAGAGCCTTGAGGGTGTCGCAAAACACACCAGTGGCGGCAGCTTTCGTGGTTTTTGCAGCCGTCGAACCGCGACGATCAGCGAGATAAGGAAGCCGATCATCGTGGCGAACGCCCTCAACGCGCTCAAACCAGCCAAAGATGGTGCGGTCGCTGATTTTGCGTTGGGTGCCGATCATGCCTACGGCCAGATACTTGCCGACCGCCGGGGCCAGCGCCTCGACCTCCTGCAGAATACGAAGGCAGGCCTTGGCTTTTTCCTTCACATGCTCGGGGCGGCTATCAAACCAAGACCACGCCTCGTCCCGATCCGGGCGCGACTTCGGTTCCTCAGGCGCATTGGCCTGCATGATGAGCTTGCGCTGCGCCGAGGACGGAAACAGGCGCCAGCTATACTCCCAGCCACCGCCGCGCCCCTCGCGCTTGCGGGCATGGGCGGGATGGCCTCGCCAGCCATCGCGCTTAACCTCGGCCTCGACACCTTGCTGCGTGTTCGGCAGGTCTGGAAGGCCTGCCTCCGCAATTTCACGAGCCGACCACCATTCCTTTACAGGTAGCTGAAGCGTCATTCCGCATCACCCTCCAAGCCGAGGACTTCCGTGCGGAAGCGGCGGCGGGCGACTGCGCCCGCGCGCTTCCATGCGCCAGCAAGAGCGCGGAATTCATCTTCGCTTTTCTTCTTCGGATCGACGGTCGGGGCGCGGCCCTCTTCCGCCTCGATCTGCTTGCGGGCGTCTGCGGCGTTCTTCGCTTTGCCGCCCGTCAGCTTCATCACAACCATCGACCGCTCATGATCCTCGGAAATCCGGGAGATTTCCGTCAGATCCTTCAGCGTTACCGGAGCCTTAGCCGCGCGCAGATCGCGAACTTCATCCCGGCTCAGTGAAGAGCCAGCCGCGACAATCTTACGGATCTGCCGGTCTGAAAGGCCGAACTTCTCTGCGGTGGCGGTCACGAATGCAACGGAACCGGGTTCCGTTGCATCCCACCGCGCAGCCGCACCAGCCACGCCCGCGCGAGTTTCCGGGTGCAGCTTCTCGTAAAGCCGCTTGCGCTCAGCCAGAAAAATTGCCGTGTCGAGCGCGTTCATCTCGGCACCGGCAAGGTTGTCATCAACCTCCATCAGCCGCGCCCAGTCGTCGGTCACGTCGGTCCAGATCTTCGCCTCGATCTCTTCCCATCCAAGGCGACTGGCTGCCTCCAGCCTGTGACCGCCCGCGATCAGGACCAGTTTGCCATCCTTCTTTTTGCGGATGTGGATGGCGTCCTTCATGACGCCGGTCTCTTTGATCGAGGCGATCAGGCTTTCAACGCCGGCTTCCGATACCGGGCGCAACCGATCCCCGACGATGATGTCAGCGATCTGAGCGCGGCTCTGTTGCATGAGGGTCGGTTGTGTCACTTCTTGTCCCTGCGCTTCCGTCATGCCCTTGCGGCGCGACGGACCTTTCCGGTGGAATTTGCTGCAATCGCCATGGAGCCTCCGTCACCGCGGTGACGGCAGATCCCGCAAAGGCGGTTGCCGATATGCTGGCTTTCAAATGTCGCCCCACAGCACATGCAGGGTCGATCAACAGGCTGCTGATCTTTTGGCAGGCGTGCGATTTCCGCCCGCATCCATTTCTCAGCCTCGGGCCGGTTGCGGAACAAGGGCGAGAGCTTGGAGAGGCCGAGAACCTCGTAGCTGCCGCCTTTCCTGCCATTGATCACCCGAGGGCCGTCATGCCGGTGGTAAGCGCCATATCCATTCTTCATGTCAGCGCCCTCCGATGCAGAGGATCAGGACAAGCAAGATGAACAGCACGGCCATGCCGAAGAAATCGCCCTCAGGGCTTTCCTCGAACCGCTTCAGCGATGCCGAGATCCGCTGCCACATCGACAGCCTTGGCGCCGGGTGAATAAGCAGTTGCTCCGGGGCGCGCATCTTGCGCGCCTCAGCCAGCGTTGCCTTGAGGCGCGACTCGGCGCTCAACTCCGGGCAGACGAACAGCGCCACACTGCGGCGCAGGCGGTACAGCAGCGGCATCATGCAGCCTCCGGTTTCTGGGGGGATGGGCGGGGAATGTCCTGAGGCCAGGCTAGGTCCGCAGGCCAGTTTTCGTCAAACCAACTGAAGACCTGCTTGTAGGCGCTGAGACGGCACTCCCCGTCTTCAGCCAGTCTTGTGAAAAATCGTCCGTGTACGCCGACCCTGCCAGCGACCGTGTGCAGGCCCCGCTCAATATGAGCGGCATAGGTTTGCGCGAGGGTGAGTAGGTGTTGCGTATCCATAACGCACTCTATGCAAAGTTACAGAGGCGTTGCAAGGTAAATATGCAGAGATTTGGAAACAGTCCGTTGTAAATTTACCCGGCTTGTGCGGGCTGACGCATTTTGTGTATTTTTGCATAATGATCGAAACGAGCGCACTATTTGCACTTCTGGATGCCCGACGGGCAGAACTAGGCCTCTCTCAGGCCGAGGTTGGTCGGCGTGCATTTGGGCAGGCAGACGGGTCGGCGTTGCAGAACATACGCAGAGGATCGTCGCCTACCTTCGAGAAGCTACAGCGGCTCTGTGAGGTGCTAGGGCTAGAGATCACCCTGGATGGACCAAGCGGCGCTCCAGCGATGCGAAAAACGGAAGCCTTGCACGATGACTTTGCTCATGTTCCGCTACACGCCGTAAGCCTGTCGGCGGGAGGAGGGTTTGCAAATTCGTCAGAGCAACTCGTCGACTACTTGGCATTCCGCAAAGATTGGCTGAGGAAAATAGGAGTTCCCCCTTCTTCGGCCATTCTGGCCAGGGCAGAAGGAGACAGCATGCAACCGTGCATATGGTCCGGCGATCTTGTTCTGATCGACCAAAGCAAAAGCTCGCTTCCAGTGCGAAAAATGGATGGAAAGAGCCAGCGCGGTTCGATCTTTGCGTTCATCGAAGATGGCCATGCGCGTGTAAAGCGTATCGATAGGGCGTCAGATACTGAGCTGCTGCTTATATCCGACAACCCAGATTACGGGCCACAGTTTGCGAAAATTGAAACCATCAGCATCATAGGCAAAGTGATGTGGTGGGGACATACCAATAGGGAATTTTGAGATGGGAACCGTTACATGCGCCCGTTGCGGGAGCTTCGTGCAGTCTGTAAAAATGCAGGGCGATACCTGCATTTCTTGTATCCGCGCTGCCGAGGATCAGGCCTCTAGGGACCAAGCCGCAGCGCAGGCCGCGCAACGAGAGCTTGAGCTGGCAGCCGCTGCCCAATCTCACGCAGACGCAATGGCACGCATTATCCTGACGACCGAGACCGCTCACAATCTCCCAGTTGATCAGCGCCTGGAGATTGTGACCGCCGAGGTAGTCATCGGTATGCACCTGTTCAAAGACATCGCATCCGCATTTCGGGACACCTTCGGGGGGCGAAGCGGGACGATGCAGAAAGGCCTTCGGGATGCACGAAAGACAGCGCTTGAGGAACTGAAGCTTGAAGCGCATGCGCTGGGAGCAGACGCTGTTGTCGGGATCGACTTGGACTACTCAGAGATCAGCGGCGGTGGAAAAAGCATGCTCTTCCTGGTTGCCAGTGGCACTGCAGTGACCCTCAGCAAGGCGGCTAGTGGGCAAGAATCCGTTGTAGGTTCGCCGTCAACGCATCCCGACAGCTACAAAATGTAAGTGACTGAATTCTAAGTACTTTGAGGAACATACAACAGGCGCGGCTAACTTACGGGGAAATTTGTAGGTTCCGCTCCTGTCGATCTCGGTCTATCGCGCGCCAGAAGCGTCGTATCTACCTGATTCTGCGCTATATTGAGCCGCAACTCAGTCGGACCCCACCTGCCGGCCTTCCGGCTTTCAAGGCCCCTTAAACGGCCATTTTGGGCGTTCCTGCATGACAGGTGCCCTCGGCGTCATTTCCGCCTGTCAGCCGATCCAAACCCCTGATTTCGTTGGCCTGTCCGGGTTCTTCCGGTTTCATCCGGTCTGTTCCGGGTTCCTGAAAGAATAGGTGTCACACGTCACTGACAACGAAGTTTGCGAGGCGCGACACGCAAACCCGCAGCGGACCAGTTCGGCGGAAAAAAGGCGCTGCCTTTGCTCTTTATGGCCGACGTATCGGTCTGCAGCGGCTTCGCACTGATCGGAGATGTCGGCGGGGCTCACGAAGAAGAATTTCCATTTCGCGACAAGTGGCTTCAGGTGACGCAGCACTTCGCAAGTGAAGCACTACTCCCAGCCGCGCGACCTGTCTGTTGCTATACGCTGGATGACAGGCGGATATCCGGCAAGAAACTCGAAGGGAACCATTTCCATCTCGTAACGGAGGCATTCACTCAGGTGTTCAGTCCCGGCCTCTGGTGGCTCGGGTTCCTGACCCGCTGTAGCCGGGTATGGCCCCCAGAGCGAACAACGGCCCGTTCACCAGTCCTGGGTTGAAAGGCTTCTCAATGCTATTGCCTTTCCAGGTCTGGCGCCCCTGATTTAGCATCCTCGGAGCTATCGTGCCCCAGATGACATTGTTCGCGGTGCCCCCAACCGGCTCACTGCGATCTTCCGTGGCCTTGCGTGAACAGGCGCAGGGTATCACCAGAAATTGTGCTTTTCGCAGGTGTGGCCGCGACATATTGGCGATCCCCTCGCTGAACAGCCGGAAAATTCTTGCCGTACAGAGGTGATGCCCGCATGACTTTGGCCCGGTGAAAAAGCCCTTGTTTATCCGGCCTTCGCTCAATATACGAGGCGGTGGAGATGTGGCCGAGTGGTCGAAGGCACACCCCTGCTAAGGGTGCAGGCCCGGAAGGGTCTCGAGGGTTCGAATCCCTTCGTCTCCGCCACTTGGCCTTCAAAGCATTGAACGCCAACGTTATTTTCAAGGAAAATCTGGTCGAACTTGTTCCTGCTACAGCACACTGCTACAGCGGGGGCCAAGGATGGGCACCACATCACGACTCGTCAGACGCGGAGCGGTCTTCTACTTCCGCTGATAGCTGACAACGAAGTTTGCAGGGCGTGACACGCAAAGTTGCAGCAGCAGCAGGCCCGGCCTTAATGCCCCTTCGGAGGCACCGAACCGACCGCTATTGCGTCGAGGTCTTCCTGGGTTGGGGTCAGCCCCGAAACCTGAAAAGCCCAGAGCGATGACAGAATGGCCCGGATGTTGACGAAGCGCGGGCCGAACTCTTTCAGGTAACGCGCTTCCATCTCTGCGTTGGTTGCGGCGTTGACGCCTGTCCGGGTCCAGACGAGGAAGCGTCACACGTCACACGTCACACGTCACACGTCACACGTCACACGTCACACGTCACACGTCACACGTCATCCGCATGAGCGTTCCGCGCCGCCTCATTGCCCGAGTTGGGCGCAGCGAACTCTCCTTGTCGTTGCGGACTGGCTGCCGTTACGCTGCGACCCAGAAATGCCGGGCGCTCTCGATCACGCTCGACAGGTACTTTCTGGGGCTGGAGCGGATGACGAAGACCACGATTGAGCAGATCAACGATCATCTCCGGCGCTATTTTCAGACTTGCCTGAACCGCAATGAGGAAATTGCGACGATCTACCCCGGCGACCCGGTCTTCGATATCTATGCCGAGGCTGTGGGCCTGTCAGAGCGTGTTAAAGGATACCGGGAACAGCTCCGCAGCCATTCAGGACGAGGCCAGAGAGCTGCTGGAGGACATCCCAGTCAGCGCCTCAACGTCCCGGCTGGATGCACTGCACCACGCCTGCAGGGGCGTCCTGCGCGCCAGAATAGATAGCGCGCAGCATCTTGTGGCCGAACTGACGGGAGAGCCGCAAGCGCCTCGTGATGCTATGTTCGTCGGGATCACAGCGGATGATCTGCCTTTGCCGCCGGGAGAAGTGGCGGACCCCAAGCAACCTGCACCTGTCGCAGGCCTCTCGCACGGATTGCGCTTGGCGACCGCATAGTCGCGATCACCGGGACGGGTTTTGCGCCGAACGACTCCGTCCTGGGCCAAGACTTTCGACCAGAAGACCGGCAATGCGAGACATGTGTTGTTGCTCGCCTGTCGCCGCCGCTTCCAAAATTTGTCCCGATGTCAGTTAATTCATTGTAAAAGTTAAATATATTATAGAAATGTCCGCATTTTCCTTCCCTGTGCCCCGGTCCTGAATACGTTATACGAGGGCACAATGGACCTGCTCCTCTGCGCTCAAGGAGGAGTTGAATGTCCCAGTACGACCAATTGGAACGCTTTAGAGAAGCGCTTGCCCATACCACTGCGAACGGGGGTATACCCCCCCGTCCAACCCCCATTAGCTGCAGGGGAAGGGGCGGTTTATGGCAGCTATTCTTTACTTTGATCTGTAGTCGGGGCTGGTTTGCAAAGATGAATTTACAGATCCCGCAGGGCCCGGCCTGCCTTTCCTGGCGTGGGCAGCCGCGAAAAAGACTGTCCTGCCACGAATGTATGAACTTTGTAACGAAATTATGACGTTTACTGTCGATCATCGGATGCGGGCCTGTTAGGGGGCTGCCTGGGACAGGCCCGAACCCGGGGGGTGCGTATGTTTAGGAAAATCTGGACCGATTTCGGGGCGCTGATCCTGCGCCGGCCTTCGCATTACCAGGTGGCGGCGCTCTGCTGGCATGAGACGGATGTCGGTGGGATCGAGATTTTGCTGATTTCCTCGCTGACCACCGGTCGCTGGATCCTGCCGAAGGGCTGGCCGCAAATGGGCCGCGACGGCGCCGGGACCGCGCTGGAAGAGGCCTGGGAAGAGGCCGGGATCCGTATCGAAGACCCGCAGCCGCAGCTTATTGGCCGCTACAGATACCAGAAGCGGCTCGCGGGCGATGTGCCTGCGCGCACGATGGTCGATGTCTGGGCGATCCGCGTCGACCGGCTGCTTGACAAATACCCCGAGGCGGGGCGGCGCAAACGCGAATGGTTCGCGCCGGAAAAAGCCGCGAGCCTCGTGGATGAGCCGGAGCTGGCCCGCCTGCTGCGCGCCGCGCCGCAGCTGATCACACCCGCCTGATCGCATCCCGGCGGACCCTCCGCTGCCCGTTCCCGATTTCCCGCCACCTTCCACGCCGTGAGACCCTATGAGCGACAGAACCGACCCGCAGCTGCGCGATCAGCCCGAGCCCGGCTGGCAAGTGCTGGACCGCGACCTGAGCCGGATCTCCCGGCTGGAACTTGCGACCTCTTATGTGGCGCAGCCACTGGTCGCGGTGGGTCTGGGGCTGGTCTTCGTGGCGCTTGCCGCGCTCTGGGCGGCACTGGTGTCCGGGGGCGGCTCGGGCGGGCTGGTGATTGTGGTGGCCGCAGCTTTCGCGGCCTATCTGGCGCTGAATATCGGTGCCAATGATGTGGCGAATAATATGGGCCCGGCAGTGGGCGCCAATGCACTGACCATGGCCGGCGCTTTGGCCATCGCCGCGATCTGCGAGACCGCCGGTGCGCTGATTGCCGGGGGCGAGGTGGTCGATACCATCGCCAAGGGGATCATTGCGCCGTCGAGCCTCGGGGATGAAGCGTCTTTCGTGGTTGCGATGATGGCAGCGCTGCTGTCATCGGCGCTCTGGCTGAACCTTGCGACCTGGGTGGGGGCCCCGGTTTCGACCACCCATGCCATTGTCGGCGGCGTGGTCGGAGCAGGCGTGGCCGCCGCCGGCTTTGGTGCGGTGGACTGGGGCGGCATGTCCCGCATCGCCGCCAGCTGGATCATCTCGCCGGCAATGGGCGGGGCGCTGGCGGCAGCGGCACTATGGGTCGTGCACAAGCTGGTGATCGACCGCGACGACAAGATCGCTGCGGCGCGGGTCTGGGTGCCGGTGCTGATCGCAGTGATGGCCGGGGCCTTCGCCACTTATCTTTCGCTCAAGGGGCTGAAACATCTGATCGATCTCAGCTTTGGCCATGCGCTGCTGATCGGGCTGATCGCCTGCGGGCTCAGCTGGGCGGCGGCAAAGCCCTATATCCTGCGCCGCTCCAGGGGGCTGGAAAACCGCAATAAATCGCTGAAAGTGCTGTTCCAGATACCACTGGTGCTTTCTGCGGCGCTGATGAGCTTTGCGCATGGTGCCAATGATGTTTCGAACGCCATCGGGCCGCTGGCGGCCATCGTCTCGCTGCTGCATGGCGGTGTGGCCACGGCGGCGGTGCCGCTTTGGGTCATGCTGATCGGGGCGCTCGGGATCTCGGTCGGGCTTTTGCTGTTCGGGCCCCGGCTGATCCGCATGGTGGGTGGCCAGATCACCCGGCTGAACGCGATGCGCGCTTATTGCGTGGCGCTCTCGGCGGCGGTGACGGTCATCGCGGCCAGCTGGTTCGGTCTGCCGGTCAGCTCGACCCATATCGCGATCGGTGGCATTTTCGGCGTCGGCTTTTTCCGCGAGGCGGTGGAGGCGCGGCGGATGCGGCAGATGACCGGGGCGGTGGAACTGCCGGAAATGGCCAGCGAAGAGCGCCGCCGTCGCAAGCTGGTGCGCCGGTCGCATTTCATGACCATCATTCTGGCCTGGGTGATCACGGTGCCCGCAACGGCGCTGGCTTCGGGTCTGATGTATCTTGCGCTGAAAGCCCTCGGCGCGGTTTCCTGAAAAGAGGCGAGGGCTTCAGCCGGTGATCTCTGCGCGGATCACGGTTTCCAGCCAGTCGGAAACGGCGGTGATCCGACGCAGCCCGCGCGGGCGACCGGGAAACAGCAGATGCATAGGCATGGCGGGCGGACGATAGGCGGTCATAATCTCGACCAGCTCGCCCGACGCAATATGGGCGGCGACATCATAGGCGGGGATCTGGATCAGCCCGAGCCCCGCCAGCGCCGCTGCAATATAGCCCTCGGCACTATTGGCCGAGACCCGCCAGGGCACAGCGCAGCTTTTGTCTTGCGCGCCTGCCTGCCAGTCCCACTCCGCCACCCGCCCGGTCGAAGGCGAGGCATAGGCGACCTGCCAGTGTCGGCCCAGGTCGCCCGGGTTCTGCGGTGTGCCATACTGCGCAAGATAGGCCGGGCTTGCGACATTGATCTGGGCGATTTCGCCCAGGCGCCGCGCCCTGAGCCCGGAATCCGCGAGGGGCCCGACCCGCAGCGCCAGATCTATGCCTTCCCCGACCAGATCCACCGCCCGGTCGGTCATGCCCAGTTCGACCTGCAGACCCGGCCAGCGCGCCATGAGCCCGGGCAGCCGAGGCGCCACGATCAGCCGCCCGATCCGCGCCGGAAGATCAATCCGCACCCGCCCCTCAACCTGCCGCGCACCACTGCGAAACAGGCTGTCGAGTTCTTCGCTTTCGGCCAGAAAGGCGAGGCATCTCTCATGAAATTCCTCGCCCTCTGCGGTGGGGGCGACAACGCGGGTAGTTCGGTTCAGCAGCCGTATCCCAAGCCTCGCCTCCAGTTCCGCGATCGCGGTCGAGACGCTGGAGCGCGGCATCTGCAATATATCCGCAGCCCTGGTAAAGCTGCGGGTGGCCACCACACGGGTGAAGATCTGAAAGAGGGTCAACTGGTCCATTGTTCGAATCCTGCGACATATGAAGCCAGAATTTGTGAGTTTATTTAACTCATTCAGAACATAAATTCCACTCCGTAACCAGTAGGAGTGCGACGATGACACGGAGTATCACGGGCAAGACGATCTTCATCGCAGGCGGGGCCAAGAACCTTGGCGGGTTGCTGGCGCGCGACTTCGCCGCTGCCGGAGCAAAGGCGATTGCGGTCCATTACAACAGTGCGGCCAGCGCGGCCGAGGCCGAGGCGACTGTCGCGGCGGTGCGGGGCGCAGGGGCGAAGGCGATTGCGATCCAGGCCGATCTGACCACGGCGGCGGCGGTCACCCGGTTTTTCACCGAGGCCGAAGCCGCGCTTGGCCGCCCGGATATTGCGATCAATACGGTTGGCAAAGTGCTGAAAAAGCCGATCTCAGAGATCAGCGAAGCCGAATATGACGAGATGAGCGACGTCAATGCCAAAGCGGCCTTCTTCTTCCTGAAAGAAGCTGGGCGCGCGGTGCAGGACAATGGTGCGATCTGCACATTGGTGACCTCGCTTCTGGGCGCCTATACGCCGTTTTATGCGAGCTATGCCGGCACCAAGGCGCCGGTCGAGCATTTCACCCGGGCCGCCTCGAAAGAATTCGGTGCGCGCGGGATCTCGGTGACCGCAATCGGCCCGGGTCCGATGGATACGCCGTTCTTCTATGGTCAGGAAGCGCCTGACGCACAGGCCTATCACAAATCGGCCGCAGCGCTTTCGGGCTTTTCAAAGACCGGGCTGACCGACATCGAAGATATCGCGCCCTGGATCCGGTTTCTCGTCACCGAAGGCTGGTGGATGACCGGCCAGACGATCCTCGTGAATGGCGGTTACACCACGAAGTAACCACCACTCCTGGCCCGGTCGTCCCCAGCGGCCGGGCCGCCCTTTATCGGTTGGAGCCCTGTATGCTGCCCTTCGCACTCAAAGCAGAGGATGTCGTCACCTTCTGGCAGGAGGCTGGCCGGCGCGGTGACTGGTTCGCGCAGCGCCCGGCGTTTGACCGCATTTTTCACGACCGCTTTCTGGCGCTGCATGAACATGTGGCAGCGGGGGATCCCGAGGGCTGGATCCGTACGCCCGAAGGGGCGCTGGCGCTGGTGATCCTGCTTGACCAGTTTCCGCGCAACGCCTTTCGCGGCACGGCACGGATGTATGCGACCGACAGTCAGGCCCGTGCTTTCGCACGCGAGGCGGAGGCGCGCGGTTATGCCGCCGATGTTGACCCCGAACTGCAGCTCTTCTTCGCGCTGCCCTTTTCGCATTCCGAGGATCTGGCCGATCAGGAGGTCGCGCTGCGGCTCAACCGCCGGCTTGGCCAGCCCTGGCTGTCCCATGCTGAGGGCCATCATGAAATTATCCGACGATTCGGCCGCTTTCCGCACAGGAACCGGATCCTGAAACGTGAAACCCACCCCGATGAGGCGCGTTTTCTGAAAAATGGCGGCTTTCGCGGCTGAGGCACAGCTGTTGCGGCCCGTGCTGAAACCACACCCCGCCCCCCCAGGGGCCATAAGGCAGGAAAGCATGCCGGCATCGACCGTCACCGCCCGGGCGCGATAATCTGATGGCTGTGATCAGCGCGGCGATATAGCGGGCAGCCTGCGTGCAGAAACCGCCAGCCGCCCGCTGCCCGCAATCGCGCATGAGATCATGGGGAGCGCTGATATGCCAGCGCCTGGCAAGTTGGGCCAGCCTGCGCCCGGTCAACCGGTGATCAGCGCGAAGAGATGCGCCGGCGCATGGGCTGCCCGCATCCGCGCCAGTGCTTCTTTGCCCTCGGCCAGCCGGTTCAGCGCTTTGAGGCACATGAGATATTCGAAATCCATCCAGAAGGCATAGATGTCGAACCAGAGAAACAGCCGCGTCCGCGCCGGCAGCGGGATCTTCAGCCCTTCGCGCGCGAGGATCAGTGCCATTTCCGGTCGCCCTTCGGCCCGGAGCAGTTGCACCAGATGGAACAGGCATTCGGCGCGGTCGGAACAGACTTCATGTCCCTGCATAAAGGCCTGGATCGCACCTTCTGTGTCGCCGGTCTTACGCAGTTCGATCCCGAGCCCCATCCAGGACAGGCAGAGCTCATCCTTCCAGCCGCCAAGGTCGATGCGGCGGCGATACCAGTGGATCGCCTCATGCGAGGCGCCGGCATCGCGCCAGGAATTGGCGCAGTAAAACGCGTAGCGTGGCAGCAGGTCGCGGTCGGCGTCAGGCAGCGTCGCGACCGCTTTCGCCAGCATCGACGCATCGCGCAGAAAGGTCACGGGATCACGCGAGCGCGCGCCCGCGGACCGGCTGATCACCGCGTAATCGCCGGGCACATGCACGACTTTTTCTGCGCCACCTAAGGGAGCGCGGTCAGGTGCGCCCTGGAAATACAGCCCCTCATGCACCACGCCGCGCCAGCGATAACGGCCATCATTGCGCAAGATCAGCTTGGTCGGATAGGTGATCGCCCCGCGCTTCATGTTCAGCGTCAGCGAGTCACAATCCTGCGGCATCTCGGGCAGGGTGCCTTCGAACCCGTCATCGGCGTCGAAAATCAGCGCAAATTCGGCGCGGCCCTCGGCATCCTTCAGCGCATATTGGCGGTTGGCGCCGAAATTCTCCCAGTCGCGGAAGGCCAGCAGCCCGGGAATGCCGCGCGTCTCGAAGAAGTCGCGGATGATCTGCGGCGTCGCATCGCGCGAGCCGGTATCATGGATCACCCAGGTCGAGATTTCGATATGGTCGAGGATATTTGCCAGCGTTTCCGCAATGATCGGCGCCTCGTCGCGCACGATCATATTGAGACAGAGATCCATCCTCACCCCCCACAACACCTGCGCTTTCAATAGCGCGGAACGGTTGCGGGGCGAAGGGGGCTCAGGTGGCGCGACCCTTATGGGCGGTGATCTCGGTGCGGATGCGGGCGCGCTTATAGGCATCGAAGATCGCCATGGCCCAGACGAAGAAGCCGCCGGCATAGCGGCCGACAAAGGAGATGTCCGGCCCGGCGGTGACCATGGTGAAACCGCCCAGCAGGAAGATGAAGAACAGGAAGATCAGCCCGCGCAGCGGCTCGCCGTTCCAGACCTGGCCGGAACCCGGAAGCACAATGGCAGACGCCAGCACGAGATAGGGGTTCGGGGGCGTTTTCATGCGGATTTCCTTGCGTCTTTGTCAGAGGCCCCGGCGAGGATATCGGCGCGCAGATCCGCCAGCGCCCCGAGAAGGGGCGCGAGAGTTTCGGGCTCCAGCGGGTCGCGGCCCATCTCGGCCTCGCGGAAAATAAGGTAGCGGCCGCGTTCGGCCTGATCGGCGAAAAAGGTCAGGCGCAGCCCCTCGGGGGCGATGATCAGCTCTTTGATGCGGGGGTCCTGCAGCAGATGCTGATGGCGTTGAAGCAGTGCGGCCTCGCCTGGTGAAAGCGGGGTCTCGCTGCGCAGGCAGGCGTCAAAGGGAAAATCCTGCGGCAGGATGGTCTGATGCGGCAGGGTGTCAAAGGTCGAGAAAGGCTCGATCCCGCGCGGGCGCACCATGAGGTCGATGCGCTGCGATACCGGCAGCGCGCCGGGCTGCGTGACCAGAAGCCAGAGCGTCGGCAGTTTCCGCCAGGTCAGCGTGTCGGGGATCAGTTGCAGATCGGTCAGCTGGCCGCCGATCAGGCCCGAGATGCGGGCAAAGCCCGTGGGCATTACCGCGCGTCTGAGGCCGGTCATATGCGGAGCGATCAGGTCGAAATATCCTTCGCGCGCGATGCGGCGGGCGCGGGTCGCACGCGAGAGACGGAGGGCCAGAATGACCAGCCCCCCGCCGAGAATAAGGGCGAGAATGCCCGCTTCCATTTCAGTAGCCACGCGGTTTCGGCCAGGGCATGGTGAATTGCGCCCCCCGGTTGACGAAGCGGTAGCGCCAGAAGTGGAACCACAGCGAGACGACGATATAGAAGGCGATCATCGCCACAAGCTGGGTGCCATAGCCGAGGAACACCGCGAAGAATGTGGTGCCACACAGCGCAAGCAGCACGAAAGCCGGCACCGGATGGAACGGATGCTCATAGCCGCGCTTGATCGAATCGAGCGGCCATTTGCGGCGGAACAGGATGATGTTCAGGGGCATGAAAGTATAGCCGAGCAATCCTGAAAGGATCGAGAAGGTGATCACCTGGTCGATCGGCGCACCAAGTGCGAAGATCAGCGCGATCGGCACCAGAAAGATGATCGCGCGATACGGGGTGCGATAGCGCGGATGCACCGCCCCGAACCAGCCGGGCAGATAGCGGTCGCGCCCCATCGCGAACCAGGCGCGGCTCGCGTCATTGATACAGCCATTGGCCGAGGCCAGCGTCGCGAACAGCGTGCCGATGCCCAACAGCACCATCAGGAAGGTCGATCCCGACAGCCGCGCGGCGTCAAACAGCGGCACCCCGGCCTGGCCAAGATATTCCCAGGGCATCAGGCCGGAGCAGACATACCAGGTCAGCGTGGCCGCAATCGCCAGCGTCATCACCCCTGCAAGCGTGCCGAAGGGCAGCGACCGCGCCGGTGAACGCACTTCTTCAGCGGCCTGGGTGGTGCCCTCGATCCCGAGGTAATACCAAAGCCCGAAATGCATCGCCGCCAGGATGCCAAGCCAGCCATAGGGCAGGGAGGCGGGGCCGCTCATCAGTTCCGCATGTTGCAACGGGCTGGTGGTAAAGATGCCCGAAGTCGCGAGGAACAGGATGATCACTGCCGAGAAGGCAATGGCGGTGATGACGAGGTTGAAGGTCAGCGTTGCCAGCACGCCACGATAGTTCAGCCAGGCGAGGAACATGATCGCCAGAATGATGAACGGCCGCTGATCCAGCACACCGGTATGGCCCGACATCGTGGCCACCGTATCGACGAGGAAGCCCACCGTGATCGCATTCGCCGCCTCAAGCATCGTATAGGCGAAGACGAGATAAAGCCCCACATTGAAGGCCATCAGCGGGCCCACGATATGCTTGGCCTGAGTATATTGGCCGCCGGCAGCTGCGACCGTCGAGGTGACCTCGGAGTCGATCATCGCAACGCAGCTGTAAAGGATGCCCGCGAACCAGCAGGCGATCAGCGCCGCATAGGCACCGCCCTTTCCGACCGCGAAGTTCCAGCCCATATATTCGCCCACCAGCACGATGCCGACCCCGAGCGCCCAGACATGGGCGGGGCCAAGAACGCGGGCAAGGCCGACATGTTCGGTTTGTTGTTCCTGTGCCATTCCCTCACCCCCGATGATGCTGTTCTTCGGTGAGCGCTTCCAGCTCGCCTTCGCGCGACGAGGTCAGAAACTCTTCACTGTATTGGCTGTCGGTCTTGATCCAGTCGATCACGATGAACACGCCAAACAGCGCCGATGCGGCCCAGGCCGCATATTCAAGATAATTCCAGAGATCCATGTGCTGCCCTTACTCGCCGAATTTTTCAGCGATAACATCGCAGTATTCTTTTTCAGAAAACCGCAGCAGAATTGCGTAATAGCCCACGATGACCACGATCATCACGATCAGCGACGAGATCGAGAAGGAATAGTCGAAGCGCGCGGTGATCAGCTCGGCGGCGGCGGCCGGGTCGCTGAAGCCAAGCTTCTCCCATTGGCCGACCATGGCCGGGTTCTGGCCAAGCGCGTCCCAGGTGGGGTTCTCGACGGCGACGGGTTCCTTTGAAGAGCCGGCCATGCCCATCCACAACGGAATATAGAGCGCGCCGATGGCCATGATCAGAAGGACGATCACGTCAATGATCTGGCCGATCTTGCTTTGCACGGGGGCGGTATATTTAGCCATGTTTCCGCCTCCGCTTCGCGTCGCGGGCCTCATCAAGGAACTGGATATCCAGCCCATACATGAAGTCGCGGTCTTCGCGGTAATGGCGCAGCATCGCGAGAATTGCTGCGGAGTTAAACAGGAGCACAACGGCGCCGCCGATCAGCAGCACCGCGCGCGTCGCACCCGAAGGCGCGAGCGACCATGTGCCGATGGCGACAAAGATGATCGCAAACCACAAGCCCAGAACGAAGGCCCATGCCACGGCGACGTCGCGCCGGTGCATGGTCTCGATCCGTTTCGTCAGATCTGACACTTTGCATCCCTCCCTGAGGCCCTGATGATGGATATTTCCGCGCCGGGCCCTGGCGTTTGTTTTCTGTGTTTGAAAACTTTTTCCCCACAGTGAGCGCGTGCTGCGACATTCTGTCAAGTTTCTTGTGCAGGAAATTCAGGCTTTCTGCGCAGAAAACGGGCAGAATAAAAACGCTGAAAACGACGTCTGAAACGGTGGGATATCGCCGGAGAAGAGCGTGATAATTTCGAATATCCCTGTTGTTTCCGGCCGATACTCTTTCGCCGCATCGCAGCATGGCATTGCCCGGAAACCCCCGGTTCCCGCGCAATGCGAGACGGGCCCCGTGGGTGACGATGACGGGCTCGCTGCTCTGTTCCGGCCCCAGATCCGGCGCATGATCAGATTTCGGGCCCGGCTCATTCCCGACCTCGCGCGTTCCGGCAGGAGATGAGACCTGATATCCCCGCCGCAGGATCTGCGACATGCGACCTCTCCGGCGGGATCAGCCTTGCGCGGGGGCTCTCAGACCATCAGGCAAAGCCGATCAGTCACAGAACAGGTGACCGCGTTAGGCGCGCCTGGCGCGCCTTATTGCGGGTGCAGCCGGGAAGGGCCGGCAACCCCCGAATGAGGGCGGGTAATGGTCCCGGCAAGACGGCAATGATCAGGCCCGTTCCACCAGAACCCGGTTCCGGCCGCCGGCTTTGGCGCGGTAAAGCAACTGATCCGCCAGGGCCAGCGCATCGCCCGATTGCGCCAGTGCTGTCGCAGGTACCACAACCCCGCCCCCGCTGACCGTCAGCCAGTCTGAGGTCGCCGAGCGTTCATGGGGGATCCGGGCATCTTCAACGTTCTGACGGAAGCTGTTCATCACCTCCTCCAGCTCAGAGCAGCCCGGGAGGAGCAAGACAAATTCTTCGCCACCGTATCGGGCCGCCAGCTCGCCGGCGCGCCGCGCGAACCTGGTCAGAGTGACTGCCACAGTGCGCAATGCCTGATCCCCAGCGCCATGGCCGTAGTGATCATTATACTGCTTGAAATGGTCGACATCGAACAGGGCGATGCCCATAACATCATTGCTTCGCGTGGTCTGGCGGGCCACGCGATCCATGGTTGCGTCAAAGCAACGCCGATTGGCGATGCCGGTCAGGCCATCCAGCGAGGCGAGCGCCTCCATCTCGTTGCGCTGACGGGCCAGTCGCAGATGCGTCATGACCCTGGCGCGAACAATGGCCGGACGAATGGGCTTATGCACGAAATCGGCGGCGCCCAGCAGCAGCCCGCGTTCTTCATCTGCGGCATCTGACATGCCGGTGATGAAGATCACCGGAAGATTGCTGGTATGTTCCGCTGCGCGAATGGCGCGCAACACAGCATAGCCGTCCATCCCGGGCATAGAGACATCCAGCAAGACGAGGCTCACCGCCTCGCGCGCCAGGATCTCGAGCCCGGATGGACCATCCCTGGCCATCAGTACCCGGAAATCGGGCTGCAACAGCTCTGCCAGCGCAACGCGGTTCAGCCGGTCGTCATCGACAACCAGAATTGTCGCGAGCTGAGAGCCTGCCTGAAGGGCCGCTGCTTTCATGCATCTGTCCTTCGCATCATGGTGGCGAGCGCGTCGCTGACTTCGCGCAGCGTGACGATCGCCGGTCCCAGCTCCAGATCCTCGAATTGTTCCAGCCCGAACCTTACCTGCCTGCGCAGATGCGTATCTGTCAGCCCCTCGGCCAGAGCATGCAGATTGGCACGTGCCGCAAAGTCACCGGCCGCGACCAGCGGCAGGGTGACTTCCAGCTGTTCCCAGGCCTCCTGGGCCGACAGACCTGCCGCACCCGCTTGCGTCGGCTCAGCCTGCATCTCGCTGGCCAGCTGACGCAGCCCGGCCACGCATTCCGCCATCAACTGCCGGAACTGTTCCGAAACGGCCTCTATGCCGGCGATATCGCCCTGACGTGCGGCCGTCTCGACCGTGCCAGACATAGCGAAGAGGCTCTCTGCCTCGACATAGCCGACCACCCCCTTCACCCGATGGGAGAATTCCGCGACCGTGGTGATATCCGTCTCGATATTCATCTCTGCGAACCGTTCAGCCATGTCGCCAAAGTCACGCAGAAAGCCGTTGATAAATCGCAAAAGCCGGTCACGCGAGCCGCCGAAACGACGCAGAAGTTTAGGCAAATCGGCGTGATATTCGGGTATTGCGGGCGCAGCGGAGGGCAGCGAGGCCGGCGGGGGATCCGTTTCTGCTGTCTCATCCTTTCTGGTGATCAGGTCGCAAAGCAGGTTGAACAGGGCCTGTTCATCAAGCGGTTTGGTGAGATGCGCGCTCATCCCGGCTGCGATGCTTTCACGCTCGTCCTCGACCCTGGCCTGGGCCGTCAATGCGACAACCGGAAGGTCTGACCATTCCGGGTGGCGACGGATCTCGCGGATCGCTTCAAGCCCGTTCATCACCGGCATATGCACATCCATCAGCACGACGTCAAAGTGGCGTTCTTTCATCCGTGCAATGGCGTCGAGACCGTTCTCCGCCATCGTGACCTTTACCCCGACGAGATCGAGAAATTCGCCGACGACCTCGCGGTTCAGGGCATTGTCATCGACGACGAGGATCTCACGGCCGCCGAGAATCCGTTTCAGATCAGTGTTTTCCGTTATCTTTGGCTCCGGGGCACGGTTGAAGCCATCGACAGGTGCGACCGACAGCACCTCCATAAACGTGTTGAGGATCATCGAACGGGTCACCGGCTTGAGCAGCACGCCCTGCAATCCGATCCGAGTGGCCTCTGCGATCACGAGCTGGTGGCCATAGGCCGTCACCATCAGCACGGCGGGCATGTTCACCAGATGCGCATCGCTGCGGATGGCGCGGGCAAGTTCCAGCCCGTCCATCCCCGGCATCCGCCAGTCTGACAGCACGATATCAAAAGGCTCGTCTCCGGTCTGAGTGCGGTGCAGCAGACGCAATGCCGCCTCACCACTGTCGACCGCGACCGAGGACATGCCAAAACTGTCAACGATCTCAGAAAGCGCCTCCCGCGCGGTTTCGTTGTCATCGACGATCAGAACGCGCCTTGTGCCGAGGCCTGCGGAAAGCTGCATCAGTGACCCGGGGACAATCTCGGGTGCGGCGGGTTCGAGTTCGACCGTAAAGCAGAAGGTGCTGCCCTGGCCTGGCCGGCTTTCCACCCAGATCGTGCCACCCATCAGTTCGACGATGCGCCTGCAGATCGCAAGACCAGGCCCGGTGCCCCCGAATTTGCGGGCGGTATCGCTGTCCCCCTGGGAGAAGGGGCGAAAGAGCCCGTCGATCTGATCCTGACTGAGGCCGATCCCGGTATCCCGGACCGTGAAGAACAACTGATGCACCCCCGCAGGCGCCTCGGGAAGCGTGCAGATCGAGACGACCACATCGCCTTCAGTGGTGAATTTCACCGCATTGCTGACGAGGTTGGTCAGAACCTGGGCCAGCCGTAGCGAGTCGCCGCGCCAGTGTTGCGCCGTGCCGGGGGCCACCACGAAAGTGAGCTCAAGCGCCTTTTCCTCGGCCTTGATTGCGGTGACAGATGCGACTGATTCCAGCACGGATTCCAGCCGGAACACCGATTTTTCCAGCACCATGCCACCCGCCTCGATCTTGGAGAAGTCGAGAATATCATTGATTATTCCCATCAGGACATTGGCGGAATCATTGATCTTGCCAAGATAGGCGCGCTGTTTGGGGTCAAGCTGCGTCTGCAACGCGAGCCGGGTCATCCCGATCACCGAATTCATCGGCGTGCGGATCTCATGGCTCATCGTGGCGAGGAAATCGCTCTTGGCATGTTCCGCAGCCTCGGCGTCTTCCTTGGCCCGACGCAGTGCTTCTGCGGCCTCATGGGCCGGGGTGACGTCGAGGATGATCCCGTCCCAGATTCGCCCCGCCTCGGAAGCGCGCGGCGCCGAGCGGACCTGGATCCAGATGATCTCGCCATCAGGGCGGATCAGCCGGAATTCGCATTCGAAATTCGTGCCCGAAGCGGTCGCGAGACGCGAGGTTTCAAGATAGCGGTCGCGGTCCTCGGGATGGACAGCTTCAATAAAGAGCGAGGGATCCCGGATCAGCGCGTCGTGACTGATGCCGATCAGCGCATCGATGCCGGCGCTGACATAGGAGAAGCGCATCTCCTGGCGCGTTACCGTCTCTCCGGTCAGGCCAAGCTCGGGGGTCAGGAAATCGAGCCGGTAGATTGCCCCATTGGGCAGGCTGTCGGCGATGGCGGCCATCTGGGCGCGGGACGCCTCGCGCTCGCTGACATCCTGGACGGTGCCGCTGAGGCCACAGATGGCACCGGCCTCGTCGCGCAGCACGCTGCCGCGGATCTCGGCCGCGAAAGTGCCGCCACCGGGTGTGTAATGCTGCACATCAACGGTATAGGCTTCGCCGGTTTCGAGGCAGCGGGCAATGGCATCGCCAACCCGTTTGAAATCCGCCTCGGGCATCATCCGTTTCAGATCTTCCACCGTGACCGGGTCTTTGGTGGACCGGCCGTTCATTTCGGCCATCATTTCCGAAAAGTGGAATCTGCCGCTGGCAAGATCCAGCGTCCAGGAGCCGATCCTTGCAAGTCGCTCCGCCCGCTGCATCGCGTCGAGATTGGTGCGAGAGTCCGCCTCTGCGGCGCGGCTTTCTGCAAGGCGCCCGCGCATTTTACGGTCGGCCAGTTCCAGGCTGCGCCGCAATGTTTCGAATTCACGGATGCGGGCTGGTGGGATGCCGACGGAGGCCTCATCCGAGGCACCGCCGACGCGCGCGATCTTGTCGGATCGCTGCGCAATATCGTGAATCGGCTGCAGCAGGCCACGCACCAGCACCAATGCCAGCAGCAGCGCCACTGCGATCGTTCCCACTGACATAAGGATCATCGAGCGGATCGGGTGCTCCCAGCGGGCATCGAATGTGACCAGCGGCTCGCCGACCACGGCAACCCATCCCGGCGTATTCGGGATCTTCTGGAACGAGAACATGATGGCGCGACCCTCCATCGTGGTCGCCCGGAAGCTGCCACTGTCAGTTCCCATCGCCGTCAGCTGTTCCCAGTCGGGTACCTTGCGCCCCAGCATACGGTCGCCATCGACCGAGCGCGCCAGCAGCCGCCCTGTGCCATCGGTGATCGCCAGCACGGCGTTGCTCTCTCCCATGCTGTCATCAGTGAGCGAGTGGAGCAGGCTGGACGGGTGGTCGGTGACCGCGACAACATGTATCAGCTGCCCGCCATCCGCCATAGCGCCTTCGGGAGCGGCTTCAGGATAAGCGATTGCCACCCGGGGCCTGTCGTCGTCAAACCGTGGAGGCAGCAGGTTCGAGATCTGCATCCTGCCGCTCTCGGCGGCCTGCAATACCAGTCGGGCGACCTCGGCCTCACTGAACTCAGGCGCGATGATCTTACCCGAGGCATCACGCCGCAGGGTGAAAAGCTTATAGGTGCCCTCTTCTTCGCGGTTGGACAGGATCAGGACGCCCGGCGATACCTCGTTGCTGTCGCGGCTTTGTCCGCTGCGGACCGCATGCAGCAGCCGCCCGGTGACGCTGATCTCGCTTTCGGTCGTGCGCGCGAGAATATGCGCGGTTTCCAGCAGCCTTTGCTCTGACAGTGTCCGGAAGGATTGCCCGACATTCAGCAAGGCCATTGCAACGACGCCCAGGGTCGGCAGGAGCACGACCAACAGGATTGCGATGATCGACATTCTGAGTGTCGGGTGGGTTATCCAGCCTGGCAGACGAACTCTCATGTTATCGGGATCCGGTAACCAAAGTAGGTGACTGTATCTTCTTTATGATACAACCCTTTCTGATAAGTGAAGCATTTAATACAACCAGAGATGGGTGTTCAGCCCGTTTTCGCGGGGGCAGGGGCGGTGTTTCCGTGCGATCGCTACGGGTCAGCGCTTCAGGCCGGCCGAAATCACGCAGAGAAGTTCGAAGAGAATTGTTGCTCCGGTCAGAGCTGTCAGCCCGCCGATATCGAAAGGCGGAGAGACCTCGACCACATCCGCGCCCCGGATGTTCAGGCCGGCAAGGCCGCGCACCATGGTCTGGGCCTCGCGGGTGGTGAAGCCGCCGATCTCGGGTGTGCCGGTGCCGGGCGCCATTGAGGGGTCGATCCCGTCGATGTCGAAGGTGACATAGCAGGGGGTGTCGCCCAGAATGCGATGCACTTCATCCACCACACCTTGTGGGCCAAGCCTGTCGGCCTCCTCGATATAGATGATGCGGATGCCCTGATCTTTCGCCCACTGATGTTCATCAGCGGCATAGACCGAGCCACGAATGCCGATCTGCACGATCTTCTGCGGGTCGAGGATCCCCTCTTCGATGGCACGACGAAAAGGGGTGCCATGGGTGTAGAGATTGTCGCCGAAATAGCGGTCATTGGTGTCGGAATGGGCGTCGAACTGCACAAGACCCAGCGGCCCTTCCCCCCGCGCCTTATGGATCGCACGCAGAACCGGCAACGTCGTCAGATGGTCACCCCCGACCGACAAGGGCAGCGCCCCCGCCGCGCAGATCGCGGCGATCCCCGCCTCGATCTGGGCCAGCGCCGCCATCAGGTCGATGGGCTGCACCTCGATATCGCCCACATCCGCCACTGCGACCAGCTCATAGGGGATCACGCCCGAGACATGATGGCCGCGCCGCATCAGGCTTGACTGGTTGCGGACCTCGCGCGGGCCATGGCGGGCGCCGGCGCGGTTGGTGGTGCCCCCATCCCAGGGGATGCCGACCAGCGCGATATCAAGGCCCTCGGGCGTGTCCGGGGTGGGCAGCCGCATAAAGCTCGGCCGGCCGGCGAAACGCGGCACCCGGGACGCATCGACGGGTTCGTGGAGGATGCGGGTCATGTGATGGGCTCCTTACAGCGCGCGCGTCATATAAAGCGAATTCGGGTCATGGCTGTAATCGCCAAAGGCCTCGCATTCGGTGAACCCGGCCTTTTCATAAAGCCGCTTTGCCGGGGTGAAGATCTCTTCGCGCCCGGTTTCCAGCGAAAGCTGCCCGTAACCATCCCCCTGCGCCGCCGCGATCAGATGCGCGAGCATCTTCGACGACAGCCCACGCCCGCGTGCCTCAGAGAGCACATGCATGGATTTGATCTCGGCATGATCCGGCGTGATCCGTTTCAGCGCGCCCATAGCCAGGGGCGTCCCGGCCTCGCGCAGCACGAAAAACCGCGCATCTGCCGCCGCCAGCGCAGATTTATCCATCATATAGATGCTCTCGGGCGGGGTCTGGGCGTGCATATCAGCGGTATGGCGGTCAAACAGCAGCGCCAGATCGGGCGTAAGCGGGTGTTCTTCGGAAATGATTGCGGTCATGGCGGATACCCCTTTGCACCGGGATATGACTATCCAGGTCCAGGCGCGGGTCAAGAGCGCAAGGACAGGGACGGGCAGAATGGAAAAGGCCCCCCGATCAGTCGGAGGGCCTTTGTCGTTTCAGGCAGCGTCTGGTGCAGCCGGACCGCTTATTCGGCAGGCACTTTATCCGCCAGCGAGGTCAGCGGATGCGCCAGATGCGGCAGCATCTCTTTCGGGCAGACCTGAAGGAAATTGCCGCGCTCGCTCTCCCATTCGGCAAGAATCCTTTCGGCTTTGCGCGAGCCGGTCTCGGCGCGGTGGCGTTCCACCAGGTCTTTCAGCTGCGTCTCCCAATGCGGGTGGCCAAGGCCGTTCGTGAGCAGCCCTTCGGGGTTGACCAGATCCGCAGCCCGGCCTTCGGGGTCGTAAATATAGGCCATGCCCCCGGTCATGCCTGCGCCGAAATTCGCGCCGACCTCACCAAGGATCACTGCCACGCCGCCGGTCATATATTCGCAGCCATTCGAGCCGCAGCCCTCGATCACCACGCTCGCGCCCGAATTCCGGACCGCAAACCGCTCGCCCGCCTTGCCGGCAGCAAAGAGGAAACCATCGGTCGCGCCGTAAAGCACGGTATTGCCGATGATGGTGTTGTCTTCGGCTTTCAGCGGCGAGGCCATCATCGGCCGCACCACGATCACGCCACCCGACAGCCCCTTGCCGACATAGTCATTCGCATCGCCCTGGACCTCGATCTTGATCCCGTTGACCGCGAAAGCGCCAAGGCTCTGCCCGGCATTGCCGGTCAGTTTCACCGTCAGATGGTCATGCTGCAGGCTGTTCTTCATTCCGAACTTGCGCACGATATGCGACGAGGCCCGGGTACCGATGGTCCTGGACGTGTTTCTGACCGCATAGGACAGCTGCATCTTCTCGCCATCCTCAAAGAAGCGGTGGCCATCCTTGATGATCTCGGCATCCAGCGTATCGGGCACTGCATTGCGCGGCTTCGAGCGGTCATAGGTGATTTTCTGCGTGCCATCGACCGTGATCAGAAGCGGGTTCAGGTCAAGATCGTCAAGGCTGGCAGCCCCACGCGAGACCTGGACCAGAAGATCCGGCCGTCCGATGATCTCATCCATCGACCGCGCCCCGATGGAGGCGAGGATTTCCCGCACTTCCTGCGCGTAGAAGGTGATCAGGTTGACGACCTTATCAGCATTGCCGGTGAACTTGTCGCGCAATGCCTTGTCCTGCGTGCAGACGCCGACCGGGCAGGTGTTCGACTGGCACTGACGCACCATGATACAGCCCATCGCGATCAGCGCAGCGGTGCCGATGCCGAACTCTTCCGCGCCCATCATCGCCGCCATGACCACATCGCGCCCGGTCCGCAGGCCACCATCGGTGCGAAGCGTCACCCGCTCGCGCAGGTTGTTCATGGAAAGCACCTGATGTGCCTCGGTCAGACCCATTTCCCAGGGCAGACCGGCATATTTGATCGAGGTGCCGGGCGAGGCCCCGGTGCCGCCATTATGGCCGGACACGAGGATCACATCGGCTTTTGCCTTGGCGACACCCGCCGCAATCGTGCCGACGCCGGAGGCCGAGACCAGCTTTACCGTCACCTTGCAGCGCGGGTTGATCTGTTTCAGGTCATAGATCAGCTGCGCCAGATCTTCGATCGAATAGATGTCGTGATGCGGCGGCGGGCTGATCAGCGTGACGCCTTTCGTCGAATGCCGCAGTCGCGCGATCAGATCGGTGACCTTCATGCCCGGAAGCTGGCCGCCCTCGCCGGGCTTCGCGCCCTGGGCGACCTTGATCTCCAGTTCCTCACAGGCGTTCAGATATTCCGCCGTGACGCCAAAGCGCCCGGAAGCCACCTGTTTGATCTTGGCACAGGGGTTGTCGCCGTTGGGGAACGGGTACTGATGCGCCGGATCCTCGCCGCCCTCTCCGCTGTCCGACTTCGCGCCGATGCGGTTCATTGCGATGTTGAGCGTCATATGCGCTTCGGGCGACAGCGCGCCCAAAGACATGCCCGGAGTCACGAACCGTTTGCGGATCGAGGTGATGCTTTCCACCTCTTCAATCGGCACGGGTTTCCCCAGCGTCTTGATGTCGAGCAGGTCACGCAGATGGATCGGCGGGTTCGACCGCATCGCGGCGGAATAGGTCTTCCACAGATCATAGCTGGCGCGGTCGCAGGCCGCTTGCAGCATATGCATGGTCTGGGCTTCCCAGCCATGCTTTTCACCCGAGCGCCGTGCCTTGTAAAAGCCGCCGATCGGCAGCACATCCGAGCCGCCGAGCCAGCCACGCGCATGGACCTCTTCGATCTTCTGCTCGATCCCGTGCAGACCGATGCCCGAGATGCGGCTGTGCATTCCGGGGAAATATTCCGCCACCATGGCGCGCGACAGGCCCACGGCTTCGAAGTTCAGACCACCGCGGTAAGACGAGATCACCGAGATCCCCATCTTCGCCATGATCTTCAGAAGCCCGGCGTCAATCGCATCGCGGTAACGGCGCATCGCCTCGACAAGGCTGCCTTCCAGGAGGCCCCGGTCGATGCGGTCAGCGATGCTGTCCTGCGCGAGGTAAGGGTTCACGGTGGTGGCGCCGCAGCCGATCAGCACCGCGAAATAATGCGGGTCGATACATTCCGCCGAGCGCACATTGATTGAACAGAAGGTCCTCAGCCCCTTGCGCGTCAGCCAGCTGTGCACGGCACTTGTCGCGAGGATCATCGGCATGCCGACCTTGCCCTCGTCCTGATGCTCATCCGTCAGAATAAGCTGGCCCGCGCCAGACCGCACGGCATCCTCGGCCTCGGCCCGGATCCGTTCCAGCGCATTTTGCAGGTCGTTCAGCGTCGGGCCGACCGGGAAGGTGCAGTCGATGAAAGCGACATGTTCGCCGAACTGCTTCACCATCGCGTCAAATTCGGCATTGGCGACGAAGGGGCTTTCCAGCACCAGGATCTCGGTCTGGCTGGAGTTTTCATCCAGCACGTTGCGCAGATTGCCGAAACGCGTTTTCAGCGACATCACCCGGCCTTCGCGCAAGGAGTCGATGGGCGGGTTCGTCACCTGGCTGAAATTCTGCCGGAAGTAATGCGACAGCGGCCGGTAGATTTTCGACAGCACCGCCGGCGGCGTGTCATCGCCCATTGAGGCGATCATTTCCTTGCCGTCTTCCGCCATCGGGGCCAGAACCTGCTCCAGATCCTCGACCGAATAGCCGGCCGCAATCTGGCGTTTGCGCAATTCGCCCGCCCGGAACATCGCATGTTCCGGCAGCGCGTCGAGATCGGGCGAGAGATGGGTGATCTTGCCGACCCATTCGCCGTAAGGCTGGGCAGAAGCAAGTTTGTCCTTCATTTCGGTGTCATGGTAGAGCTTGCCATCCACCATATCGACCGCGATCATCTGGCCCGGCCCAAGCGCGCCCTTTTCGCGGATGGTCAGTTCATCGACCGGCACCATGCCGGCTTCGGACCCCGCGATCAGCAGCCCGTCGCCGGTGATGACATAGCGCATGGGCCGCAGCCCGTTGCGGTCAAGCCCGCCGCAGACCCAGCGGCCATCGGTCATCGCCAAAGCTGCCGGGCCATCCCAGGGCTCGATCACCGAGTTGCAATAGGAATACATATCCGCCCAGGCCTGGGGCATGGTGTCGGTCTGTTTCGACCAGGCTTCGGGCACCAGCATGGTCTTGGCCATCGGCGCCGAACGGCCCGAACGCACCATGACCTCAAACACCGCATCCAGCGCGCCACTGTCTGACGTGCCGCCCGGGATGATCGGCTTGATGTCTTCCGCCATCTCGCCGAAAGCGCTCGATGCCATACGGATCTCGTGCGATTTCATCCAGTTGACATTGCCCTTCAGCGTGTTGATTTCGCCGTTATGCGCGAGCATCCGGAAGGGCTGTGCCAGCCACCATTGCGGGAAGGTATTCGTGGAATAGCGCTGGTGGTAGATCGCGAAAGCCGAGACGAAACGCTCGTCCTGGAGGTCGGGGTAGAAGACCGAAACCTGTTCCGCCAGCATCATCCCCTTGTAGATCACCGAGCGGCAGGACAGCGAACAGAGGTAGCATCCATAGATCCCCGACGCGGTGACCGCCTTCTCGATCCGGCGGCGGATGATGTAGAGTTCACGCTCGAACTGCTCGCGGTCGATTTCCTTTTCGCAGCGGATCAGGATCTGTTCGATCTCGGGGCGGGTCGCGTTGGCTTTCTCGCCCAGAACCGAGATATCGACCGGAACGTGGCGCCAGCCATAGATATAATGGCCCATGCGCAGAACCTCGGTTTCCACGATGGTCCGGCAACGCTCCTGGGCTGCGAAATCGGTGCGCGGCAGGAAGACCTGGCCGACTGCGATCCATTTCTGCGGATCTGGCTCATGCCCGGTGCGGCGCACCACGTCATAGAAGAAATCGACCGGGATCTGCACATGGATGCCGGCGCCGTCGCCGGTTTTGCCGTCAGCATCGACCGCGCCCCGGTGCCAGATCGCTTTCAGCGCGTCGATCCCCGCCTGCACCACCTTGCGCGAGGGCTTGCCCGAGACCGCCACGACGAGACCCACGCCGCAGGAGGAATGTTCGTCCTCATCGCGGTAAAGGCTGTTTTCAGCCATGAAAGCGCGCTTGGCTTCTTCCGCTTTCACCCAGGCTTCATCATAGATCGTCATGGCTCACTCCTTCAGGTGCTGGCGGGGTCGGAATCGGCAGAGATGCCCATCGAGGCAAGCAGCTCGGCTTCGGTCATTTTCTCGGTCGGGCCGGCAAAGGCCCAGGCATCGGGCTTGGCGTCGATATAGATCTCGCGGGTCAGCCTGGTGTCGGTCAGGTCATCCAGCAGCCCGGCCGCGATGTAATAATCGTCATGGCCCGGCGCATCTTTCAGCCGATACCAGAGCGTGGTGCCGCAGGTGCCGCAAAAGCTGCGCGAGGCCCAGTCTGACGAGGCATAGGCGCGCACATGACCGGCCCCTTCGATATGAAGATTATGCGGCGCCACATCGATTGTGACAAAGGCCGACCCGGTCCAGCGTCGGCACATGCCGCAATGGCAGACACTCAGCTCTGACGGCGGGCTGGAAATGGTCAGCCGCACCGCACCGCACAGGCATTGGCCGGTTTTTTCAGTCGCCATAACGCGCCCTCCACAGCCGCTCCAGCGCCGGATCGGCAGGAGCTTCGGTCATCAGCGGATCGCAGTCATAAAGCGGGCGGGGGGAGGCAAAGCCGGGCTCTCCGGGGAAGATGAAGTCGATCGGGCTGCCGTCGATCGGCAGCCATTGGCCATCGCCCAGATCGCTCTGGCCGGGGCCGGAAAAGAACAGCCGCATCTCACGCGAGATATATTCATTGCCGCGCGAGCGCCGGACCTGGGCGCCATCGGCATCGGTCTCGGTCGCCTCGAATTCGGTTTCCTCCAGCACGACACCGTCAATCGTCACGCTGCGGCCGGTCAGCCGGTCAAAACCGGTCACCGTGGTGTCGAAGCCGGTATTGCGGGTCAGCGAGAATTCAAACGTGTCGATCCCGGTCTCAATCAGTTCCGAGAACGAGGCCGGATCGGCGGGGGCCGGCGCCAGGATCTGCACCGTACCTGCGCCTTCGCCTTCGCTGATGCTCTCGACCCATTCGGTTTCGGAATTGATCCGCGACCGGAAGAAAAGCCCTTCCTGGTCGAAATCGGCGCGCCACTGATCACCTTTCGGATCGGTGGTGCAGGTATAGTAATTCGACACCCGGCAGCCCTTGGCCTGCACGGTCATGAAGATCTCGCAGCTTTCCGGGGCAGACCAGGTGCGCGCCTCTGCCAGACCCGCCAGCATGGGCAGCAGCGCAGAAGACAGGGTGACGGTGAAAAAACGGTTCATATCGGCGAGACCTCGTAAGCAGGGAGCACTGCCCCCGACTGTACCTTGCTTCTGATGGTATCGGTATTCACTTCAAAGCCATCTTCGCCCGAGAGGATCAGGGCGAAGGGGCGCAGATGACGGACCTGTTTCGCGCCTTCACAGCCCTCGCCGCACGCCCCGCCCGGGATCGCGGGGGAGGTCGTGTCAAAGGGTCTGGCTGCGGCCAGGGCGGGCGAGACCACCACGGCGCAGAGCAGAGCAAGGCAACGGATCATGGCGCTTCTCCCGGGAAAGGGTCACTCGGCCGCGACAGCGGCATGACCAAAGGAGTCGATGATCGCATCTGCCGCCTCGCGGCCGTCACGGATCGCCCAGACGACAAGGCTTGCCCCGCGCACGATGTCACCCACGGCATAGACGCCCGGAATTGAGGTCGCATGGCTGCGGAAATCGGCCTTGATCGTGCCCCAGCGGGTGACGGTCAGCTCGTCGACGCCCCAGAGTTTCGGCAAGGCTTCGGGTTCGAAACCGAGCGCCTGCACGACGAGATCGGCGGGTTCGACATAATCGGCGCCCTCGATCACCTCGGGCGACTGACGGCCCGAGGCATCCGGCGCGCCAAGGCGCATCTTCTGTACCATCACGCCCTCGACCTCTGTGCCGCCCGAAAAGCCTTTCGGCGCCGCGAGCCAGACGAAGTCTACGCCTTCCTCTTCGGCATTCTGCACCTCGCGCTGCGAGCCGGGCATATTGGCTCGGTCGCGGCGATAAAGGCATTTCACCGAAGTCGCGCCCTGGCGGATCGCGGTGCGCACGCAGTCCATCGCGGTATCGCCGCCGCCGATGACGACGACGCGCTTGCCGCTCGCGTTCAGGCTGCCATCTTCATATTCCGGCACGCTGTCGCCGAAAGAGAGCCGGTTCGACACGGTCAGATAGTCAAGCGCCCTGACAATTCCGCGCGCGCCCGAACCGGGGGCCTCGATCTCGCGGATCTTGTAGACGCCGGTGGCGATCAGCACGGCGGTGTGGCGCGCGCGGATTTCCTCGAACGAGAGATCAACGCCGACGGTGCAATTCAGGACAAAGGTGACGCCCGAGGCCTCCAGCTGTTCCACCCGGCGCATGACAACCGGCTTTTCCAGTTTAAACCCCGGGATGCCATAGGTCAGCAGCCCCCCGGCGCGGTCATAACGATCATAGACCGTGACCTGGACACCCGCGCGGCGGAGCCGTTCAGCAGCGGCAAGCCCGCCCGGGCCCGCGCCGATGATGCCGACCGATTCCATGCGTTCGACATGCGGGACAACCGGCTGCACCCAGCCTTCTTCCCAGGCGGTATCGGTGATGTATTTCTCGACCGAGCCGATGGTGACCGTGCCATGGCCGGATTGTTCGATGACGCAATTGCCTTCGCAAAGCCGGTCCTGCGGGCAGATACGGCCGCAGATCTCGGGGAAGGAATTGGTGGCCTGGCTGATCTCCCAGGCCTCTTTCAGCCGGCCCTCGGCGGTAAGGCGGAGCCAGTCGGGGATATTGTTGTGCAGCGGGCAATGCGACTGGCAATAAGGCACGCCGCATTGGGAACAGCGGCTCGCCTGCTCGGCCGCCTTTTCTGCCGCAAATTCGCGATAGATCTCGTCGAAATCCTGGTTGCGGTCAGAGGCTTTGCGTTTCTCGGGCATCTCTTTGCCCAGGGAAACAAATTTCAGCATCTTTTGCGTGGCCATGGCTGCGCTTCCCTCAAAGCAGGTTCCGGGTGCGCCTTCCTACATCTGAGGGGTTTTGAATAAAAGTCAGCAATTCTGACCTATATATCGTTTTCGAGGGCTTTCGATTAAAAATCCTCAGCTGTATGTGAAAAATAGGTCAGTATCGGTTCCTGACCTGCCTATTTGCCAGCCAAAAGCGCGATCAGCGCTGCCGTTCCCACGATGATTCGCCACCAGCCAAAGATCGCATAGCCATGGCGGCTGACATATGAGAGCACCCATTTCACCACGAGAACCGCTGCAAGGAAGGCCACGGCAAAGCCGACGGCGATATCCCAGACCGCGCTGAAATCGAGATCATTGCGGCTTTTGAACAGATCATAGGAGACTGCGGCGATCATGGTCGGCAGGCTCAGCAGGAAGGAAAACTCGGCTGCGGCGCGTTTTTCGACCCCCATCATCAGGGCGCCGACAATCGTGGCGCCAGAGCGCGAGACGCCGGGGATCATCGCAAGACACTGGCAAAAACCGATGGCGAGCGACTTGCCCAGCGGCAGTTCCAGCGCGTCGAAATGCTGCGGTTTCGGCGCGATACGGTCCACCACCAGCAGAATGACGCCGCCGATGATCAGCATGATCGAAATCAGCTTCGGCGATTCAAACAACACGCTTTTGATATAGCCATGTGCCAGCAGCCCGATCACCACGGCGGGCAGAAAGGCCAGTGCCACTGACACAATGGCACGCCGCGCCGCCATATCATGGCGCGCATCCATGAAAAGCCGCCCGACCTTGACCGCAAATACCGAGGTCAGCGCCAGGATCGCCCCAAGCTGGATCACCACCTCGAAGGTCCGGCTTTCCGAGGTGAAGCCAAGGAAATGCCCCGCCAGCAGCAGATGTCCTGTCGATGAGACCGGAATAAACTCAGTGAGCCCTTCCAGGAGACCCAGAAAGGCGGCAATCAGCGTGTTGTCCACAATCTCAGACCTTCTTCAGGTTTTTTGCCGAGTTCTTGATGGCGGCATATTGCCCCGAAGGACGGAAGCGCCACAGGTAATCCGGAATCACCGCTTCAAAAGCGGAGGCAGTCACGCCCAGATCGGCGAAGCCGCGCGCGCCCTCAGTCACCACATTATCGGCCTTCAGCATTTTCAGCTGATCGCGGGTGAGGATCTTGTTGACGATCAGGCCACCGGTCAGCACTTCGGCCATGTCAAAGCCGAAGGCCGGCAGCGACATCAGCCCGCCTGGCAGGTTGAGGATCAGACGGCGACGCTGGATCACCGGCAGCATGCGCTGCAAAAGATCCTGGAGCGGCATCGCCTCGGGTCCGCCCAGCTCGTAAATGCCGGCAGCGGCGTCAGCGGTAACGGCATTGACGGCAGCCAGGGCCACGTCATCGACCCAGACCGGCTGGAAGCGGGTCTGACCGCCGGCAATCGGCAAGATCGGTGCGAATTGCGCCATGCCGGCGAATTTGTTGAAGAAACTGTCTTCGGTGCCGAAAATCACCGAGGGGCGCAGGATGACCGCACCGGGGAATTCCGCCGCGATTGCGGCCTCGCCGGCTGCTTTGCTGCGGCCGTAAAGCGAGGCGCTGCCGGCATCGGCCCCGAGCGCCGAGATATGGATCAGCTTTGCGACACCGGCCTCGCGCGCGGCGCGGGCGATGATCGTGGCGCCGTCGACATGGACGGCCTGAAAGTTGTTCCGGCCGCCGCGGCGGAACGTGCCGACGCAATTGACCACAGCATCCGCGCCAAGGGCTGCGCGTTTCACGCTGGCTTCATTGCGGATGTTGCACAGGATCGGTTCGACCTGGCCCGGGGCGCCATAGGGTTTGACGAAGATCGCCTCGTTCGGGCGGCGTACCGCGACGCGGACCCGCCAGCCAAGGCCGGCGAAGCGCCTGGCGATATAGCGGCCGACAAAGCCCGACCCGCCGTAAATGGTGACCAGCTTGCTCATGCGGAAATCTCCCCTGCGGGCGTCGCGTCCATTCCCCGTTCCATAGCCCCCGGATGCCGGGCCAGCAAGCCCAAAGCCCCATGAGAGGACCGCGCCAGCGAGCCTTTCGCACGAGTGTCAAAAAATCTTGCGATTTCCGCGCGAGCCCGTGTTGACAACCCTTTGCCCCAGGGCTACATCGCCCTCACTGAAAGCGTGCCCAGATGGCGGAATTGGTAGACGCACTGGTTTCAGGTACCAGCGCTGCAAGGCGTGGAGGTTCGAGTCCTCTTCTGGGCACCAAATCTATACCAAGCAATTGTTTTTGCTGGATAGCCCCCGATCAGGGGGCTTTTCCATTTCTGATACCCGCAAAAACAAGAGCGACCAGTCGCCACCAATGACAGCCAGTATTGCGGCAGAGTCTCCCCCAGCCGAAGCCGGGGGCGGAAGTCGTGATATCAGCCCGGAACACTCCGGACGCGGCTGGGGCTGCGGTTGAGATATCAGCCGATCTGCCGGAGGCTTGCACCGCCATTTCGGACCCTGACTATCTTTCGGCGCTAATGCGTAACTCCCGCCTGAGGCAGGATTCGCCCTTTCGCCGCTGTCATTGCTCCACGCAGAGGATCTCTGCCGTTCCGGGGGCCAAGAAACGGATGTTCGGTGCGATACGGATCTGGATTTCGGCAGGCTGGCGGGCGGGTAGTGGATTGCTCATGCGGACCATCTGACCGCCTGGATTCACAACTTGAATCCTTTGCGGCCAGAGGCATGCAACAAAGCCCGGCGCGAGGCAAAAGCCACACACGGAGAGGTCTGGTCAGCGCCTCTGATAGAGGAAGTCAGAAAGGATGCGGGTGATGGCACCAGCGCTGTCGCCTGTACCGTAATCGGGTATCGACCGGCGCTCGGTCTGGCCTTCCTGGGTCCAGAGCCGGTTCCAGCCGGCTTCGATCGTCTCTACCCATTCGGTTTCGTCACGCAGCGTGACGCAGGGGACGGAATGGAAATAGGCTTCCTTCTGCACCCCGCCGGAGTCGGTCAGCATCAGCCGGGCATCACCAAGCAGTCGGTGGAAGTCGAAATAACCCTGCGGCTCAATCACCATGATCCCATCCAGATCCAGGTTCGCGGCCACTTGCCGGGTCCGCGGATGCAGGGGAAGCACCAATGGAACACCCTCAGCCGCCGCGGCCTCGCGCAGATAGGCGATAACCCGTGCCAGCTTTTCGGGTGAGGAGGTGTTCTCTGCCCGGTGGATGGTGGCAAGGCAATAGCCCTTCGGCGTCAGGCCGAGGTCCCTGAGGATATCGGAGCGGTCGGCCGACAGGCTGCGGGCGTGCAGCGTAGCGTCGAACATGACATCGCCCACCTCATGCACCTGCGGTCCGGTGATTCCCTCGGCGGCCAGGTTGCGCACAGAGAGGCCAGTCGGGCAGAATAACAGGGCGCTGAGGTGGTCGGTCAGGACGCGGTTGATCTCCTCGGGCATGGCACGGTTGAAGGAGCGTAGCCCCGCCTCGACATGGGCGATGGGAATGCCCAGCTTTGCCGCCGCAAGCGCACCCGCCAGGGTGGAATTGGTATCCCCATAGACAAGCACAAGATCCGGGCGGTTCTCGACCATGACCGTTTCCAGTGCTGCCAGCATCCGGCCTGTCATCTCGCCATGCTGGCCACCATGAATGTCCAGACTCCAGCGCGGGGCGGGAATGTCCATTTCGGTGAAGAAAATGTCGGACATATTGGCGTCGTGGTGCTGGCCCGTATGAACGATCCACTCGGTTAGTTCCGGGTGGGCGCGCAGTGCCCGGCTGACCGCGCCCGCTTTTACGAATTGCGGCCTGGCGCCGACAACAGTCAGGACGGATTTCGTCATGCTTCCATTCCCGTCTTCTTCTGGGTGAAGGAATGCCCGGTCAGCCGGCCGATCTGCTCAAGCAGTTCGAGGGTGCCGCCGCGGCGGGTGAACCTGTCATTATATGCCGCGTCGCGCCGAGTTGCCGCGGGCGTGTAATCAGCGATGAAAGAGGCAAGTCCCTCAGGCGTATTCTGTGCCCAATAGATTCCCTCAAGCCCTTTTAGCACCTCGGCAACCGCGCCGCCATATAGTGGGCCATGGGTGACGATCAGGATATCCAGACCATAGGCCAGGTAGTCGTAAAGCTTGGTTGGCGTTTCGAATCCGGTTTCCGAGACGAAGACGATGCCACAATCGGCCTGCGAGATCAGGCCCAGCACTTCGGGATAGGGCAGCGTGCCATGCAGCTCCACCTGGGGAGCCTCCTGATCGGCGGGATCGATTCCTGCGAGGTTACCGATGTGATGCAACCGGTGGCGTGTGGGATCCAGCGCTCCGATCAGCGCTGTGGGCGAGCGATCATGGAAGATCGTCCCGGCATGGACGAAGTGGATGGACGAATCCGCCTCCCGCCAGCGTGTCCGCGCTTGTACCAGGGTGCGCTCGTCAAAGCCGTTCGGGATGACTTTGACCGGCACATCTTCCAGCGCCTCTACTTTGGCGATGCAGTCGTCGTTGACGACGGTCACCAGGTCGGCCTGGAGGTTATAGCCCTGTTCGAGGTAACGGACAGCTTCCCGCGCCTGCGGCGTGAAGGCCATGCGTGGATTGTTGGCAAAGGGGTCGCGGTAATCGAGGATCACCCGCGCATACCAGCGGCGTTTGGCCCAGGTGGCGAAGTCGAAGACCGCAAAGGGATTGCCTGACAGAATCACCACGTCGTATTGATCGTCTGCGGCTTCGAAATGCCGCTCCAGTGCGATGCGCCAGTAATAGGAAAGCGTCGAGGCGCTCTTGGCGTTCAGCTTCTCGCTGTCGAGGAAGGGAACTGCCCAGCTTTCAGGCTTGCCGTCGGGCCTGATCAGCACGGCAGGGCCCCAGTCGGGGATGATCCGTACATTTTGGGGAGGATTCGGCCATGGTGTCGCCGTGGCGAGGGTGATCTCCACCTCTCCCTGCGACAGGGCTTCCATCTGAGCGTGCCAGTAATTGATCCGCTGCACTCCGACAGTTCTGGATGGGCCGGAGAAATAGGCGATCAGCAATACCTTCAGCTTCCCCGAGCCGGACTTCCCGGATGGTTGGAAGCTGACCGGGGTGACGCGCACGGACTCCAGCGCGCGGGCGATGGCCTGTGGACCATCGGAAGCCAGGACACCGGTGTAATGGGGAACATAGGCGCGGCGGAACTGTTCCTCTATGTCGGCATCGGCAAAGATGCACAGCGAAGCTGACCCGATCAGGGCATAGTCCCCGACGAAAACGCGCTGAAGCGCCTGCGCGAAGGTCAGGCCATAGGAAAACAGCCCCTGGGCCGAGCCCAGCAGTGCCAGGTCGCGCAGAGGATTGGCATGCGAGATGATCAACGCGCGGTCCGGACCCAGGCGGTCTGAGATCCAGCGAGCGACTGCAATCCATTCGTCGAGCTTCCCGGCGGTGATTGCCGCAGCCACATCCAGTCGCGCAGCGGGAAGGGCGATGCGGTGGCCCTCGAAACTCAGCTCGCCCGGGACGTGGCGGATGCGGGGAAGATCGTCGAGGCCAGGCAGGGCGGCATCGCCAAGCGCAAGCGCAGACGTGAGGACCGGGGCGTTCATCGTCTCAGGTTCCTTCTGCTCCAGCTGTGGCGGCCAGCGCGGGGTGTGCGGCTGGCGGGGCGGATACCTTGCGAACCCGAATATACGATCCCCCGCAACAGGGATAGTCTTGTCAGTTTTTCGTGCCGGGTTGTTTCGGGGCAAGGAGCGGGTTGATCGAGCGAACAGGAAGGACGAGAGCCCGCGTGGCAGATATCGGGATGGCATTGCTGAAGGGCCGCCCAGGGCATCCCGGGCTTTGCTCACCACCGCCCGGTCTTCCGGCGAGGCCGCCAGTACCGCCGGATGATCGGCCCGTGCTGCCCGCGATCCGTCACAGAGCGCGTCACCGCTGGCTGGCGTCCCGTTCAGGCAGCCCGGCCAGCACGCCCTCGAGCTGCTCAAGAACGAACGCCTCGGTGAGGGCGATGCCAAGGTCGGCCTTCTGGTCATTGCGCGAGAGCTGAGTGATGAAATCTGCGGGAACCCCGACAGCGTCAATTTGCCGAAGGGGCGGGCATGAGCGACGACACTTCCAAACTCACCGCAATCAGGACGGGCACGCCATGTGAAAACCTCATGGCGGCATTCGGCATCTTGCAGCAGGCGGTCCTCGCGACCGATCACACCCGCCCTGCTGATGCCGTTTCTCGCAATAGTTGATGATGCCCGGTGGGAGGCCTGATCCGTGACCTGGTCTGACAAGGACCGGGCCGAGGTCGCTGCCCGCAATTGCGCCCTGGTACACTGTCCCGTGCCAATCATCCCGCCCAAGGTGATTGCGGCTGACACCGACCCCTGGGCAACTGACTGGGATGTCCGAGGTGGACGGCTTCTCACCGCGAAAGCGTGCTAAAATAGGGCCGAGTTGCGGAACAGCGGCGCGAGCTTCCGGGAGATCGGGCGGCATCTCAACCGTAGCTACAGTCACGTCCATAGCGTTCCTGGCGGATTCGCGTGATGGCCGAATTACCCCTCGGTTACGACGGAGGGGTGATTTGTCGCGCCGACTTAATGCCGCCACTGGTTAGGATCGGTCGCCATGCGTCGTTTTGCTATAGGCGGGCAGATAAGCGGAAAGATCGGGTCAATCCCAAATTTTCCGTTTAAAACCAACCATTATGATTGAAAGTGGTGGCGAGGGAGGGACTCGAACCCTCGACCTTGCGATTATGAGTCGCACGCTCTAACCAGCTGAGCTACCTAGCCACTGGGCGCGGGGATATGCGGGCCGGTCAGAAGCGTCAAGGGGGTATACGCGCTTTTTGCCTCAGTTTGCGGACTCATCTGCGCCAGGGCCATGGGCGATGCGGGGTCTGCCGGTGGCGGTAACGGTTACCGTGGCTTCGATAAACAGGATCTGCCCCTCGATCCCGGCCTCGGAAATCTCGCGGCTGGCGTTCAGGTGAAGGTCGACTGCCCCGGCCTGGCGGGCGCGGGCGGCGGCCTCAGCGCGCAGCGCGGTTTCCATTGCCTCCAGCGCCTCGTCGCGGTCGCCATAGGCCTTGGGGCCAGAGGTGAAATGCGCGACAAACCGTCCCTGGGCCGGTGATGTCACAAGGCCCGAGACGCGCTGGCTGACCTGACCCGCCACGGCCCCGATCGCATTCGCGACACCGGCATGTTCCGGCAGGATCATCTCGCAGCCCAGTCGCGCCCCCACCGCGCCATAATAGGACGGCGCCGAGGCGCCAAGGCCGATCACCGGCAAAGCCAGTTGTGCTGACAGCGCCATGACGCCCCGGTGCTGGTCAAGCCCCGCCACCAGCAGCGGATGCCGCGCCAGCGCGGCTGCATCTTCGTCGCTGAACCGGGGGTCTTCGGCAAAGGCGGCCTCCAGCAGGCAGCCGGCGGTCTGGGCGGTGACCTGATCAATGATCCGCCGCGCCATTTCGTCAGGGCCGGGCGCGAACCGCTCGCCCGCGCCATTGCGGCGCAATGCCAGCAGACGCAGCGCTTTTTCGGCAGCCTCCCGGTCCCAGTCGCTCAGGCGACCCGCAACATGGCTCGCATCCGAGGGGGTCACGCCGGAAAGCATCACCAGCCCGCGCGCGACAAGGCGGTCCAGCGCTGCCGCTTCGAGCCGCGAGCTCAGCGCCTTCGCGACCGGCATCGGCGCGGTGATCCGCTCCAGCAGGGCGCGGTCACGCGGGCCAAGGCCACCGGCCTGTTCGACCCCCTTCATCGGCACGACAAAGCGGCCATCATATTCGCCCGGCGCCGGGCCCGAGAGCCAGCGCTCCAGCGCTTCATGCACCATATCGCGCGCCGTCATTGCCAGCAGCGAGACCGGCAGCAGGCGGCGCGGCCCGAGGCGCAGCCGCCCCGAGAGGCCCTCATTGATCAGATGCACTTCCGAATCGCCGCCAAGGCCGGTGGTGCGCATCGCCACAGCCTCGACCATGGTGCGGAATCCCCCGACACGGGCGCCTTCGGGGTCGATCTCGGGCAGGCCACCGCGCAGGATCGCCACATCCGTTGTGGTGCCCCCGATATCCGAGACCAGTGCGTCCTGCGCACCGGTCAGCCAGCGCGCGCCGACAATCGAGGCGGCGGGGCCGGAGAGGATCGTCTCGATGGGGCGCTCGCGCACCATCGCGGCCGAGATCAGCGCACCATCGCCGCGCACCACCATCAGGGGGGCCTCGATGCCGATCCGGGCCAGATGCCGTTCGCAGGCGGCGACAAGACGGTCGATCATCCCGATCAGCCGCGCGTTCAGCACTGCAGTCAGCGCGCGTTTCGGGCCATTCAGCCGCGCGGACAGCTCATGCGAACAGGTGACCGGGCGGCCTGTCACCTGGCGGATCAGGTCGCGCGCCGCAAGCTCATGCGCGGGGTTACGGGTGGCGAAACGGGCGGCGACGGCAAAGCCCATCACCTCGGGGCCAAGCGCGGTCACCTCGGCCCTGAGCCGTGCGAGATCAGGGGGGGACGCCTCTATTCCGGCATGGCTGTGGCCGCCGGCAATGCGGATCACCGGATCGCCCTTCAGCGCATCAGAAAGCCCCGCGCGCGCGAGGTCATCTTCATCGAACCCCATGGTGATCAGCGCGACACGGCCGCCCTGGCCCTCGACCAGCGCATTGGTGGCCAGCGTCGTGGACAGCGAGACCAGCGCGATCTGCTGCGCCGATACGCCCGATTGCGCCAGCGCGCGATCGACGGCACCGCCGATGCCTTCGGCCAGATCATGCCGCGTCGTCAATGACTTGGCTGTTCCCAGAATGCGGTTCTCCGCCTCGTCCAGAATGACCGCATCGGTATAGGTGCCACCGGTATCGACCCCGAGGAAAAAGGCCATGACCCGTCCTTCACTGCTGTTCGTCGCGCGCCTCTTGCTACTGCGGCGGGCAAGGCGGGTCATCCCCGGAAACGACGTTTTCCGCTCGCTTTCGCGTCGCGGATGACAGTTTCGCCGCCTGTTTGCGCCGGGAGGCAGGGGGGATGCCCAGCTGCTCGCGGTATTTGGCGATGGTGCGCCGGGCCAGGGGCGCGCCGGCACCGGCCAGGGCTTCGGCCAGCGCGGCATCGGTCAGGGGCGCGACCGGGTCTTCCGCCGTGATCATCTGCGTCAGCGCATCGCGCATCGCCGCCCCTGCCGGCCCCCCCTTGCGCACGGCGGGGGAAAACATCGCGCGCAGCCAATAGACCCCGCTGCCGGTATCGACCGTGGTGCCCTGGACAAGCCGGCTTACCGTGCTCTGATGCAGGCCAAGGCTTGCCGCCACCTCGCTCATGGTCATGGGGGAAAGCGCGCGCAGCCCCTGTTTCGCCACCAGCGGCTGGCGGCGCAGGATCTCGGTCCCGATGCGCAACAGCGAATTGTTGCGGCTTTCCACAAGGCGGATCACCTCGCGCGCGGCAGCGCGGTCGCCCGCTCCTGTTGTGGGCTGCAGCCGGATCGAAGGCAGCGCCGAATGGTTCAGGCTGAGTTCCGGCCCCGAAGATCCCTCGCGCAGCACGAGGTCCGGTTCGGCCACCGGTGCGGAGCCGGGCTGAAACCGCGCGCCGGGCTTCGGGTCATAGCTGCGCAACATGCGGATGCGGCGCGCGATTTCCTCGGTCGTTGCGCCGGTCTTTACCGCCAGCGCCTCCAGATTGCCGGCCGCGACCAGCGTCAGATTGGCCAGCACCGCCTGCATGACCGGGTCGAGCTCCCCTGTGTCGTGGGCCTGGAGGCTCAGGCATTCCGCAAGGTTGCGCGCAAAAAGCCCGGCGGGTTCCATCGCCTGGAGCTTAAGCAGCACCGCTTCAAGCGCCGCCGGTGTACTGCCGGTATCGCGGGCGATGCGGCTCAGCGGCGGCCCGAGCCAGCCGCTAGGTTCCAGCGCCGAACACAGCGCCAGCGCCAGCGGCATTTCGGCAGGCGCCAGCCGCATCAGTGCCACGCCCGCCGCGACATGGGCCTGCAACCCCGGCGCGGGGGCGGCCAGCGCCTCTGTCCCGCCACCCGCCCGCGATTGCCGCGACAGCGCATCATGCCAGCGCGGCGCCCAGATCACGGGCAGCGCCGGCGGAGGAACCAGCTGCAATTGCGGGTTTTGCGCGGCCATATCCTCGAGCCAGTCGCCAAGCGAGCCCGCATCCGATTTCAGCATCGAGATCGCGCTGACCAGGGACAGGTTCAGCGACAGGCGCTGTTTCTGGGCGATGGTGATGCGGTTGCGCTGTTTCATGGCGCGACTTTGCCGGGGTGCGGGCGGCACTTCAATCGGCAAAGAGGGCCAGGTGCCGGTGATCGCTTTGCGGCTTCTCTCTCGCCGCGCTTTGCGCCAGGATTGACCGGGCAATGCCCCTTTGCCTGCTGTGTCCCATGTTCCGCGCGTCTCTGGCCCTGATCCTTTTCTGTTCCGCCCCCGCGCATGCTGAAGGCGAGGCAAAGGCTCCGGGCCCGGTGGCCACGCTTGCGCTGGCGCTCAGGCTTTATGATCAGGCCGAGGGGCAGGGCGATGCTTTGGGCATGGCGGTCGCGGCGCGACTTGCGACGACGATCCGCCAGCGCGGGGCGCGCCATTGGGAAAAGCAAAGTGGTAAATATTCCGGGCCGGTACTGCAGGACGCAGGCAAGGCGCGCCTGCGGGCGACGCCCGATCTGCTGACCTCCGGCGCGGCATGGTCGGGCGCATTGCTGATGGCCGAAGAAGACGAGGCGCTCAGCGATCTGCTTTATGAATTATCGCCGCCGGTGCTGCGTGGTGGGGTCAGCCAGGTGGCGGCAGAGCTGAAACCCGGGCACGAGGATCGCTGGATGCTGCCCTTTGCCGGGCAAAGCCTCGCCGAGATCGCTGTCTTCGCCACGGGCACAGACAGCGATGCGTCCCAGAGCGATCCGGGTGCGGCAGGCACATTGCTCTGGGCGGTCGAGGATGGCGCGGGCGGCATCCTTTGCCCGATGCGGCCCGTTGCCGCCGGTGTCTGTAGCTTTACCCCGGCCGAGAATGGCTTTTATGAGGTGGTGATCGCCAATCCTGCGGGTGGCTCGACGGCGCGGGCCGGGGCCTATCTGCTGGTCGCCAACTGACGGGCGCGGATAAGCGCATTTGTCACCGCTGCCTGGCTTCCCAAACCCCTGCCTGGCTGCGACACTGCCTGAACGACCCCTGACGAGGAGCCGCCATGTCTTTCCCTGCCTGTTCCGCACCCCGTCGCCTTGCTGCGGGGCTGTTTGTTGCGGTGCTCATCGCCGGTCAGGCAGCCGGTCCGCTGGCCGCCGAAGAGGCGAAGGGGCCGAATATCACCCAGGGGGCAAATGGCGCGACGGGCGCCGTGGCGACGCTCGCGCTGGCGCATGAGCTTTTTGTACTTGGCCGGGCGCATGGGGATGCGCTGACCGTGCTGGCGGGTGCCCGTCTGGCCGCCTCGGCAGAGGTTGCGCCCGGCAGGGATTTCAGACGCAGCATCAGCGGTGAGGGCGCGGCCGGTGCAGAGCCTGTTGACGCACCTGTCGATGCGGCGGCGATGTTCGACCTCGCGCTGATACTGGCGGGGCAGGATGAATTCCTGACTGACGTGATCCTGGATGCACAGAGCGCGACCGGCAGGGGCCGCATCGGGGGCGCCTTTTCGCAACGCGTCAGCCTTCTGGCGGGGCGGACCGACAGCTGGGAGATCCCCTTTGACGGCGGCGCCACTGCCGAACTGGCGGTGCTGGGCAGCGGAACATCCGATCTCGACATCGTGGTCACCGATGAGAATGGCAATGTCATCTGCTATGAAGGCGGCCAGGAAGACAGGCTTTATTGCGATTTCGTGCCCGCCTGGGATGGGTTCTTCTTTGTTGCGGTCGAAAACAAAGGCACGGCTGCGGCGGCTTATGACCTTGTGACCAACTGAGCCGCGCGCCTGCGCCGAAACCAGAAACCCCCGGACGCCATTCCGGATCCGGGGGTTTTGGTGGTGCGGTGCGGGCGATTGCGGCCGGGCGGATCCCGGTCAGGGATTGGCGGTGATGACCTCATTCAGCCAGGGCACAAAGCGCGATACATCGGTATAGGCCGAAAACTGTGCCATTTCCGGGCAGCCATGGCCGGACGCATCGCTGAGACCCCAGCTGACAATCCCGGCCTGGATGTATTTTCCATTGTCCAGTGGCACCACCAGCGGCCCGCCGCTGTCGCCATTGCACGAGCTTTTGCCGCCCTCAAAGGTGCCCGAACAGATCATATTCTCGCTCATCGGCATCGGGGCGGCAGCCATGATCTCATCCCAGAGCGCATAGGCTTTCTCTTCCGGCACATCCATCAGGTTGACGGCAAAGGCAAAGCCCTCGACAGCCTCTTCGGCGCGACCCTCCAGCAGAACCTGGTTGCACAATTCGCGGTCCAGCATCTGGATCTGCGCCTGCATCAGCTGTGACGAGGGCACTGCGCCCGCCTGAAGCCCCCAGCCGGTGACGACCGTGGTGATCCCCGGCTCGCGCAGGATATCGCCATAAGTGGCATCCGGCACCTCGACCGTCTTATACGGGCCCTGCGGTTTGCGTGCGAGTTTGACCAGCGCGATGTCATAATCGAAATCATTCACCGAATAGGACGGGTAGGTGAAAACCGCCTCGACCGGCACCCGGTCGCCGCTGCCATCCAGCAGATTGGTGCCGACAAGAATGTCGAAATCGCCGGGCTTCAGATCGGCGCCATTGCCGGCATCATCGGCCATATGGACGCAATGGGCGGCGGTCAGCACCCAGCGATCCATCACCATGGATCCGCCGCAGAACTGGCTGTCAGTGCTGATCGGCTGGCCGCCGAGCAGGAAAGCGACCTGCCAGGGCCAGGCGCCGTCGGCTGCGGGCTGGCCGCCGACCACTTTCGCCCCCGAGGGCTCTGCTTTCGCGGCTTTCTCGCCGCGCTCGGCCTTGGCGCCCGAGGCGGCAAAGCTGTAGGGCGAGCTGTCGGCGGCGCTGGTCTTTGCGCCGAAGCCCGGGGTGACGGCGGGGCTTTCCGCCAGGGCCATGCCGGTGACACTGCACAAAAGCACCAGGGCGGAAAGCGGCCTGACAACGGTGGCAGGCATGAAGCGGGAGGTCATCTCTTTGATCCTTCTGCGGAACTGGGCTGGGGCCGTGATGGCCATCTATTCGGAATTGGTCGGGTTCAGCCGCACGATCTGGCGGATCATCGTCAGATCGGCGGGTTTGGTGGAAAAGCCGCGCATCGAGGTCTCGTCTTTCGGTGCGATCTGGCTTTCCAGCCAGAGCGCGGCGTCGCTGCCGCCCTCAGCCGTACCGCGCAGCGTTGCGCTGGCAAGTGGTGTCAGATCGGTGCGCAGCGCATGGCTCTCGTTCATCGGGACGGCCAGGATCCAGATCTCCTCGACCCCGGCATGGCTCACCGGATCGATCTGCAGCCCGACCCGCGCGGCCTCGCCCGGGGCGATGCGGTTCACGATGTTCTGTGAAGGCCAGATCGGCAGCACCTCCATATCGGAGGCGAGGTAAAGCACCGTGACATCCTGCGCCTTTCCCGAACGGTTGGTCAGCGTGAGCCAGAGCTGGTCGCAGCCATTCACCCCCTGTGCCGGGTCATGCGCCACACCTGCCCCCGCCTTGCCGCTGCAGGAGGCACCTTGCACCGGGTCGGTGATTTCGGTGCCGGGGCGGCGCTCGATCGCGACGGAGATCACCTCGGTCTTTGTAAAGCCGCGCCCGGCGGCCTGGGCCAGCACGTCGCGCAACCGTGTCGCATGGGCCATGGTTGAAAGCACGCGCTCCAGGGCATCCGCCTCGGTTTCGCCCCCGGTGACCACAACGCGCGGTGACGTGCCGGGCCCGCGTGCGTCAAGCACCGCATCGGGGCCGGCAAGAGCCAGCAGCCCGTCCGTCAGGACCGGCACCAGATCCGGCGCTGCACCCGGCACCGGTCTTGGCGCGGCGGCGACAGCCGCATCCCAGGGGCCATAATCCAGCCCGTCTTCGGGATCCGCGCGCACGAGGTCCGCCAGAGTCAGCGGCACAGGATCGGGAAGCCTGCCGGGCGCGGCCCAGAGTGTCGCGCCTTTCGCGACCTGCGGCAGCGGGTCGCTGATCTTCGCCTCGCGCGCGCCGACCTTGCCGAGCGTCACGGAGCCGATGCTCTCGCCCCCGGCGCCGGATGCGAAAAGCACGATCTCGCCCCCCTCGGCAAAGCCCTGCAGAAGGCCCGCCTGCAACACGGATCCGGTGATGCGGTAGCGCGCGGTGCCGGCGCCTTCGCCAAAGACCCGTTCCTGCAAAAGCGAGCCCTCGGCATCGGGGAGTTGCCGCGCCACGCCCTGGATCATCGCATCCGAGGTGGCGGCCAGCACCTGCTGCCAGGTCGCATCCTCGGCGCTGGCCAGAACCTGCGCGAGGCGCAGGGTGAACTCGCCATGCCAGATCCCGGTATCGCCCAGCGGATATTCAAATGATCTTTCATCCGATTGCGAGGAGTAGAGAAAGACGAAATCGCCGGACAGCTCTGCCGCGCCGGTGAACGGTACCGGCGGCAGGTCATCGGGAATGCCAAGCGCATCGGGGGGCAACGAACGCGCAACGCCTGCTGCCGGATCGGGATCGATAGCGCGAAAGCCGGTGGCCGAATGGCAGGCGTCGATAATGCCGACCAGCTTTACATCGCGTGCAAGCAGGGCCCGGGCCCAGAGGTTCAGCTCGTCATCAATGATGGCGTTTTCCACCATGCCGATCTCTCCCTGCCAGTTCTTTGCATCCGTCGGCAGGAAGATCTCATCATAGCCGCCGCCCTCGTCGCCGTTCAGATCGGGCGCCTGGGAGCCGTGACCGGAAAAATAGAAGACCAGCGTATCGCCTGGCGCGGCATCGGTCGCGGCCTTGTCGAGCGCGGCGAATATCCCCGCACGGGTTGGTGCGGCGATGGTGGCGCCCGCGGGAAGATTGGCCGGATCGGTGGTCAGGATGGACATGGCCTCCGGCGCGATGCCGCGGCCGCTCAGCACTTCGGCCATCAGCCGCACGTCATTGGGCGGCCCTTTCAGATCGGCATCCAGATACTCATAATCGCCAACCCCGATCAGCACGGCCCGGGTGTCCGCGTGGAGCGTTGTGCTCCAGAACAGGAGGCTGGCGGTCAGGGCATATGTGAGCTGCGGTTTCATGCGCGAAAACATGCCTGGACTTCCGGCACCGGGCAAGAGGCCAGCGCGGGATGACGGCATTTGTCACCTCTGGTCTGTGGTGCAGGCCGGGGGGCACAGCCCTGCCGCCGGCCGGAGGCATCCGGCCTCAGCCGGGGGCGAGGGGCTGCCATTCGAGGCGAAGCGTCAGGCCTTTGCCGGTTGCAGGCAAAGAGAGTTTTGCGCCGTGGCGCATGGCGATCGCGCGAACCAGGGCAAGGCCCAGGCCATGGCCCCTGATCCCGCGGTCACGATCGGCACGGGTAAAGCGTTCGAAGACGTCCTCGCCCATACCGTCGGGCAGGCCGGGGCCGCTGTCGGCGATCTCGAGCAGATGCAGAGGGCCGGGGGTGAGGGTCAGGCTCAGCCGGTCGCCCGGGGCGCAATATTTGATCGCGTTATCCAGCAGATTGGCCAGCATCTGCGAGATCAGCGTGCGATCCCCCAGCACCATCAGGTCAGCGGCGATATCCGCCGCCGGGATCAGGCCCTTTTCTTCGGCGGCCGCTTCGTACAGTTCCCAGACCCCTTCCGCGAGGGAAGAGAGATTAACCGGCAGCAGGCCACCGCCGGAGCCCTGATCCGCCTCGGCGCGCGAGATGTCGAGAAGCGCGTCGAAGATCCGGATCGCGCCCCGCATTTCTTCGCGCAGCTGGCTGACAGTATCTTCCTGGCCCTCGATGGCCGAGAGCCTGGCCGCCATTCGGTTCAGCGGCGTGCGCATCTCATGCGCAATGGTGTCCGAGAGGCGATGCGTCGCGCGGTTCAGGCTTTCGATCCGGTCCAGCATCAGATGCATATGGGTTTCCAGAAGACCGAACTCATCCGCCATGCGCGGGCCGGGCAGGCGGGCTTCGAGATCCCCGGCCGCGACCTGATCCGCGAGTCGGTTCAGCCGTCCGATCCGCCCCATCACCTGGCGCGCCGCGATCCAGCCCACCAGCGCCGCCGCGATCAGCAGCGCGAGGGCCAGCCCGATCATCCCCTGCCGCAGCGACGCCAGCGTCGCGTCGACCGGGGCCAGCGGGCGTCCGGCCAGAAGGCCGAAACCGCCGGGCAATTCACGCGCCACCACCAGCCAGCGGCCCGTGCCCCGGGTGATCTCCTGCGGGGTGGAAAGGTCAAAACCCGCACCTTGCGGTGCCACATCGGCGGGCCAGCGGTCTTCGGTTCCGGCGAGGATCCGGCCATGACGGTCCGTCAGCAGCAGGAGTTCCTGCCCGCCCGAGGCGGCGCGATAGTCGATCGCCTGGCGCAGCGCGATGATGCGGCGCTGGTCATAAAGCGCGCCAAGACCGCTGAGATCGGCGGAGAGGAGTTCTTTTTGCGCCTCGGTCAGCCTGGTCGCCACCAGCCGGTATTGCAGCGCCATCGCACCCAGCGACAGCACCGCGACCGCAGCCGCCATCAGGCCGGCCAGTCGCAGCGTGGCACGGGCCCTGAACACCGGACGCCTGAACATCGGACGCCAGAATACCGGGTGCGGCCCCGGATCAGCCGCCACCGGTATCTCCGGCCACGGGCTGCGCAAACAGATAGCCTTCGCCCCGGACCGAGCGGATTACATGGGCACCGGCCTCTTCCAGTTTGCGCCGCAGCCGCCCGACATGCACGTCAACGACATTGGTGCCAGGGTCGAAATGCAGGTTCCAGACGGTCTCCAGCAGCTGCATCCGGGTGACGACATGGCCGGCATTCTGCGCGAAAAAGGTGAGCAGCGCGAATTCGCGCGGCGAGACCGGCACATGGCTACGCCGCACATGTACGGTGCGCGCCTTCAGCCGGATTTCCAGATCGCCAAAGGCCATAAGGTCATTATCCGCGACCTGGATCGTGCCGCGCCTGAGCAGCGCGCGCAGCCGGGCGCGGAGCTCCTCGGGCTCATAGGGTTTCGGCAGATAGTCATCGGCGCCCATTTCAAGCCCCTCGACCCGCTCTGCCGCGCGGCCAAGCGCCGAAAGCACCAGGATCATCGCGCGCGACCCTCCGGCGCGGATCTGCGCCATGGCGTCAACCCCGTCGCCGCCAGGCAGCATCCGGTCGAGCACGATCACCCGGTAGTCTCCGCTGGTGGCCTCGGCGAGGCCGCCCGCGAGGGTATCACGATGGCTGGGCTCGCAGCCAAGCGCGCGCACCTCTGTGGCCACAGCGGCGGCGATTTCGGGGTCGTCCTCGATGATCAGAATGCGGTCGGTCATGGTCATTGCAGATTCAGAACACCACAACCGCCGGGTCAAGCACATTCGCGCCGCCGATGGCACGCGGCCCTGCCGCAGTGCCCCAGGGATCAAGCCAGAGATGCCGCGTGACCCCGTCCGGCGCCTCGACCAGCAAGAGCGTGGCGGCGGTGATTTCCAGCGCGTCCAGCCCGGCCCCGTCCATTGCGGCACCATTCACGGCCCGGATGCGGTCGCCCTTGGCGAGGCCCGCGAGCGCGGCGGGGGAGTTGATTGTCAGATCCGAGACCCGGCCGTCTTCGCCCTGCACCACACCAAGCGCCGCGAGACGATAGCTGCGGATGCGCTCGGGGGCCGGGGACGCGTCTTCGGGCCCGCGCAAGGTGAGGCCGATCAGGCCGGGCTCGGGCGCGGCGGCGCTGAAATCCAGCACCAGGGTCAGGTTTTCGCCCGCGCGGGACAGGGTGATGCCGGCAGAGCCCCCCGCCAGCACCGCATCAAGCAGGAAGGCGAAATCGCCGGGATTTTGCAGCTTCGTGCCATTGACCGACAGAATGATGTCACCGGCAAGGATGCCTGCGCTTGCGGCCAGCCCGCCAGGGCTTACAGCATCGACCAGCAGCCCTTCGGCTGGTACCCCCAGCGTATCGGCAAGCCTGCGCTCCATCGGCCGCGCATTCAGGCCGAGCTTGGGGAAGGGCAGCAGGCTTTCGTCGATCAGCCCGTCGACGATGCGGCGCAGATCGCTGCCGGAAATCGCATAGGCGATGCCGACAAACATGCGGCTGCCATCGGCGATGCGGCTGTTCATACCCATAAGCCGCCCCGCTGCATCGACCAGCGGACCGCCCGATGATCCTGGATTCACCGCCGCATCATGTTGGAGGAACATCAGGGGCACCGCGAGGTCGATCTGGCGTGCCATGGCCGAGACCATGCCCCGCGTCAGGGTGAATTCCGCTCCGAGCGGCGCGCCAAGCGCATAGACCTCAAGCCCTGGCAGGGGGGGCGCGTCTGAGATCCCGATGCCGGTCAGCGCGGCACCATCCGGGCCGGAAAGCCCCGGCTCCAGCTGCAGGATGGCGACATCGCGGGTGCTGTCGCGGCCGATCACCGTGGCGATCACCACATTGCCCTGCCGGTCGGTGACGCGCACCTCTTCCGCCGTGCCCACCACATGGGCATTGGTTACGGCGATATCCGCGACGCCTGCCCAGATAAAGGCCGAGCCGAGAAAGCCATCCTCGCGATCCGCGCTGCGCACCACCAGAACCTGATCCATCGCCAGATCGGTTGCGGCGCGGGAAGGCGCTGAGGCGAGCGGAACGGTCTCGGCCTGCGCTGCGGTGGAAACCCCGACCATTTGCACGGTCTGAACAGCGAGGATGGCGGCAAGCAGCGGGGCCGCAAATCCGGGCCAGGCCCTGTTCCGGACCCTTTTATCGAAGCGCATTCTTATAGTCTCCGGCTCATTCTCAACGGTACCGGCAGGTTAGCCCGCCGGGCCGCCCGGGGTCACATGACAAAGCCCGTCATCCGGAGATTGTGCGTTTACAGCCCGCATCCATCACCCCATCCTGCCGCAATCCGAAACAGCCCCGTGACCAGAGCAAAGAACATGACCCTTTCCGCCCGTATCGCCGCCCGGCTGGCCAGTTCTGTCATGATCGCCCTGCTGGCCTCTGAGGCAAAGGCCGAAGGCCCGGGCCCCCTGCGCCAGGCGGCGCTGTCGGCCGAGCTTTACGCCAGGGGGGTGGCGGACCAGGATCCGCTCCTGATCCTTGCGGCCGCGCAATTGCGCAAATCGGTCGATATGCAACCGCTGGAACCGGCGCCCGAGGGGGCAGCGCCCGCCTTCGCCCCGCTCGGATGGGAGGCGATGATCGCAAAGGCGGTCACGCTGACCGATGCCGGCGACCCGCTCAGGGATCTGGCCGAGGATATCACCGCACAAAGCTGGAAGGGCGTCATCCATGGCCCGGTCTACCGGATCGGCGCGCTGGAGGGAGGCGCGGAAACCCGGTTGCCGGATCTGTTGTTCCGGGGTGGCGAATATGCCGAAGTCTATGCCGAGGCCGAACCGGGCCTTGATCTCAACATCACCATTCTCGATTCCGAGGGCCGCGAGGTCTGTGCCGACACGGATCCCACCCATGTGGCCTATTGTGGCTGGACCCCGGCGGCGGATGGCAGCTTCACTCTGGTCATCGTGAATTCCGGCACGCGTGATACCGGGTTCGCGCTGATGACCAACTGACTGAATATACGCCAGAAAGGGCAGGACATGATCCGCAGGTTTCTTCTGACCACGGCGCTCGGGCTGATCGCCTTTCCGGCGCTGGCGCGCGAGAATTATGCGCTCCTGATCGGGGCGAGCGATTATCAGAATATCGAAAAACGCTGGTCCCTGAAGGGGCCGAAAAACGATATGGAGCTGGTGGCGAATTACCTTCTGACCGAGGCGCCGGTGCCGTTTGAGGCGGAAAATGTCACGGTTCTGACCGATAAAGAGGGCGCCGATCCGGCGACTTTGGGCAATATCCGCGCGGCTTTTGCCGATCTGACCGCAAAGGCGCAGCCGGGTGATTTCATCTATCTCCACCTTTCGGGTCACGGCACCCGCGCCCCGGCGCTGGATCCGGAATCTGAGCCAGATGGCCTCGACGAGCTGTTCTTGCCGGTCGATATCGGCAGCTGGAACAACACGGTCGGCACGGTCGAAAATGCGCTGGTCGATGATGAGATCGGCCAGCTGCTCGACGGGTTGCGCGCGAAGGGGGCCGATGTGTGGATCGTGCTCGACAGCTGTCATTCCGGCACCGCCACCCGCGCCATCGAGACCGAAGACGATGTGGTGATGCGCCAGCTTGAGCCCGCCGCGCTGGGGATCACGGATGAGATGATCGACGCGGCGGTCGACCGGGCGTCAGCTATGGCAGAGGTTGCGAACCGTGGTGTCGGCAGCGGGGCTGCGGCCAATGGCACCGGGGGCGGGGTTTCCTTCCAGCCGAAGGAGGCAACTGTGGCGGCTGAAGGCGTGGAGCCTGGCGGTCTGGTGGCCTTTTACGCCGCGCAAAGCACCGAGATGACGCCCGAGATGCGGCTGCCGCGCGGCGCCCCGGACCGCAAGTCACAGGGCGTTTTCACCTTCACCCTGTTCGAGACGCTCGCGGAATATCCCGGTGCCACTTACGGTCAGGTCGCGCAGGAAGTTCTGCGCAAATATGCGCTGCGTGGCACCGCGAAATCGACGCCCTTGTTCGAAGGCGATCTGGACCGTGTGGTCTTTGGCGGCGAGGCGCGGCCGCGGGTCTCGCAATGGCCGGCTGTGGCGACGGATGCAGGTTTCACGCTGAATGCCGGTACGCTGCATGGGCTCGCCGTCGGGACCGAGCTGGCCGTTATGGCATCCGCTGCCGATGGCAGCGACAAAGCGCTCGGGCTGGTTCAGGTGACTTCTGCAGATACGTTCAGTGCGACGACCGGGGCCTTCGCGGGCGAGCTGCCTGAGGGGGTCTGGTTGCGGCGCAAAGAGACAGCGCTGGATTTTTCGCTGACCGTGGCGCTGCCGCCCGAGGGTTCGGCCCCGGCGCTGGCCCTGGCTGCCGCAATGGAAGATCTGCGCGAGATCGCGGGCCCGCGCCTGAACTTTGTGAAGGCGGGATCCGAGGCCGATCTGGCACTGGCGGTGCTCCCGGACAGCGCGACGCCGGATGCGCTCTGGATTCTGCCCGGCACCGGGCTTGCCGAAAGCGGGATCCAGGCGCCGAAGGTGGAAACCGCCGGTGTGACGCAGGGTGACCTTGCCGGCAATCTGCAGGAAAAACTGACCGCAATCGCCAAGGCGGTGAACCTGATGAAGCTTGGCGCGGCACTTGGGCCGGCGAACGGGCCGGGGGCACTTGATGTTCAGGTCGAGCTTCTGACCCGCAATGCCGATCACCCGACCCTGCGCGGTTTGCCCCTGGTGCCGGTGCCGGAACTGGTGACCAATGACGAGGTCCATGTTCTGGCCAGGAACAATATGGACCAGCCGGTCGATGTGAATGTGCTCTATATCGGCGCCGATTACTCGATCACGCACTTTTATGCCGGGCGGCTGCATCCTGGCGAAGAGCTCAAAAAGGGGCTTTTCGCGATCGGAGGAGAGAGTATGGGGCAAGAGCGGATGATCGTGGTGATGACGCCGGCGGCAACCCATAGCAAGGTCGAGGATCTGAGCTGGCTCGCCCAGGATGCCGTGCGCAGCACCAGCCTGGGTGGCGGCTTTGCCGGCTCGCTTTATGAGGCGGGGTTCGGTCAGGGCACACGGGGTGCGATTGCGCTGAGCGATGACAGCGCGGTGTCCGGCCCGGCGCCGGCGATCCTTCAGGTCGAACTGCGCACCAGAGCGGATTAATCGGGGGCCGCGTGATCAGGTCCTGGGCGGCGCGCCTTTCGGCATCGGGTTCTTTGCCTTGTTATAGGGCTTCCAGTCGCTGATATCGGGGTAGAACTGTTTACGCCAGGCACGCACCCGCGGGTTCATCGCGCGTTTCCACAAGGGCGGGATCATCGCGAGGCTGGTCATCACCGGATAGCCGTAGGGCAGCTGCGGCGCCTCGTCTTCCTCGTAATTCTGCAACAGCGGGAAGCGCCGGTCGGGTTTATAGTGGTGATCCGAATGGCGCTGAAGGTTGATCAGGAGCCAGTTCGTGGCCCTGTGCGCCGCATTCCAGGAATGGCGCGGGAGGGCATGTTCATAGCGCCCCTCGCCCAGATGACGTCGGGTCAGGCCGTAATGTTCGACATAATTCACCAGTTCCAGCTGCCATTGTGCGATCAGGGCCTGGGCCACGAAGATCACGAGACCTTCCCGGCCGCCAAGCGCCAGCGCGAGCGCGAGGAAAGCGGCCTGAAATGCCCAATAGCGCCAGAACGGGTTCGTCCGGTGCCACCAGGGCAGGTTCTTGCGCGCCAGCATCGCCGTTTCCGAGGCAAAGGCCGAACGGCGCTGGCCGATCAGCACCCGGGGGAAGAAACGGTGGAAGCCTTCGTTATAGCGGGCGGTGACGGTGTCGCGCGGCGTGCCGACATAGAGGTGATGCACGCGCATATGTTCAGAGCGGAAATGCGAATGCAGCACCGAGGCAAGGAGGAGATCTGCGGCAAGGCGCTCGGTATTCGGTTTCTGGTGGAGGAGTTCATGTGCGTAATTCAGCCCGATGGTGCCGGCCATGACACCCATGCCAAAGATCATGCCGGCTTTCTCCCAGCCGGTCATGGCGCTGCGCGGCAGATACCAGAGGGTGACGCAGAGGGTTGCAAGCTGGATCGGTACCCAGATCAGTGTCAGCAGCGTATAGACCTTAAGCTGGTCATCCTGGGTGTCGGGGTCCGCATTGTCCTTGTTCAGGCCCAGAGCGGCGTCGAGGGCGGGGAACAGGATCCAGCAATAAGCGGGGAGGGCCAGCACCCAGAGCCCGCCCCAGGTGAGGCCGGCGACCGCGACGGGCAGGGTGCCGAGAGAAAGCCAGAAGGGCAGCGCTTGCGCGGGGCTGGCCAGGGTTTCGGGTGAGAGCTGCGCCATGATCGTCCTCCGGTCGCGGCGGATGGTAACGCCGGAGTGGTCGCGGATCAACGCGACGAAATGGACTGATATGGCTGTGCGGAGCCCTCGCTCAGAGTGAAGGCCATTTTGCGGAAGCCGGAGGAGGCGCGGCAGATGTTCGTTGTGACCTGCAGGTCAGAGGCCGCGCCCTTCACTTTTCCGTTCCGGATTTTGCGGCAGAAGATGCCACCCGTTCCGGGGTGAAAAGCGAGCAGCCTGCGGTGATCGGCATCACGGCGGCGGAGGCCTCGCCATGCGGCGTCTGACCCCGTCATCAGTCACTTCCGGCCAGTCCGGCGGCGCCGAGGTCGAAAGCCTTGCGAAAGACGGTTGGCAGACTGTCGGGGTTGAAGTCATGCGCGGCAAAGAACTCGCCTTTGTGGGGATTGATGTCGGAACGGGCGATCATGACGCGCAGGATGAGATGGAAATGGGTGAAGGTATGGCGGATTTCGCCAGCCATCTGCCAGTCGGCATCGGCGGGCGCTGTGGTCGGGCAGGATGTCCCCGGGGGGGCAGGGGGGGGGGG
>NZ_JAMCCR010000019.1:0-79490 GCF_023371075.1 Pseudomonas sp. GX19020 | reverse complement strand
TTGGCAACTCCTTCAAATTCTTGCTCCGCGAGTTTCGCGGCATTTGGGGGGTGGAGGGCGCGGACGCCCTCCCGCCGGATCAGGCGTGTTTCTTCTGGATTTCCTGGCTCAGGTTTTCCGGCACGGCGTCATAATGGTGGAATTCCATCGAGAACACCGCGCGGCCCGAAGACATGGAACGCAGGTTGTTGATATAGCCGAACATATTCGCCAGCGGGACCATCGCGTTGATCACGTTTGCATTGCCCCGGGTGTCTTGCCCCTGAACCATGCCGCGACGCGAGGTCAGATCGCCGATGATGCCGCCGGTATATTCTTCCGGGGTCACCACTTCGACTTTCATCACCGGCTCAAGCAGTTTCGCGCCGGCTTTTTTCAGACCGTCACGCATTGCTGCACGCGCTGCGATTTCGAAGGCGAGAACCGAGGAGTCGACGTCGTGGAAAGCACCGTCGATGAGAGCGACTTTGAAGTCGATCACCGGGAAGCCTGCCAGCGGGCCCGAATCCATGACGGATTTGATGCCTTTTTCGACGCCGGGGATGTATTCCTTCGGAACCGCACCACCAACGATTTTCGACTCGAAGGAGTAGCCTTCGCCAGGCTCGGTCGGCGTGATCACCAGCTTGACGCGTGCGAACTGACCCGTACCACCGGTCTGTTTCTTATGCGTGTAGTCGATCTCATGCTGCTGCGAGATCGTCTCACGATAAGCCACCTGCGGCGCACCGATATTCGCCTCGACCTTGAATTCGCGACGCATACGGTCGACGAGGATGTCGAGGTGAAGTTCGCCCATGCCCTTCATGATGGTCTGGCCCGATTCCTGATCGGTCTCAACCCGGAAGGAGGGGTCTTCGGCAGCCAGACGGGCAAGAGCGATGCCCATCTTTTCCTGGTCAGCCTTGGTTTTCGGCTCGACGGCGATCTCGATAACCGGGACCGGGAAGGTCATGGTTTCCAGAACGACCGGGTTTGCCGGATCGCAGAGCGTATCGCCGGTGGTGGTCTCTTTCAGACCGCCAAGCGCGATGATGTCGCCAGCGAAGGCTTCGGTGATTTCCTCACGCTCGATGGCGTGCATCATCATCATACGGCCAACGCGCTCTTTGCGACCTTTGGTCGAATTGAGCAGGCTGTCGCCTTTTTTCATCACGCCCGAATAGAGACGGGTGAAGGTCAGCGAGCCGACGAAGGGGTCGTTCATGATCTTGAACGCCAGACCCGAGAAGGGCTGGGCATCGTCTGCGGTACGCTGGATGTTGCGGGTCTCGGTCTCGTCGCCCGGTGCGAAGCCCATATAGGGTTTCACGTCCAGCGGCGAAGGCAGATAATCGACAACAGCGTTCAGCAGAGCCTGCACGCCTTTGTTTTTGAACGCAGAACCGCCCAGAACCGGCACGAATGCCATCGACAGGGTGCCCTTGCGGATCAGCGCGCGCAGCTCGTCCTGCGAAGGCTCTTTGCCTTCGAGGTAAGCTTCCATCGCAGCATCGTCCTGCTCGACCGCAAGCTCGACGAGGGTCGCGCGACGGGTCTCGGCTTCTTTTTTCAGGTCGTCACGGATCGGACGGTGCGCCCAGGATGCGCCGACATCGTCGCCTTCCCAGACCCATTCTTCCATCGTGACGAGATCAACGATACCTTCCAGATGGTCTTCGGCACCAATCGGGAACGCGATCGGCGCGGTGGTTGCGCCGGTGCGGTCCTTGATCATGTCGAGGCACTTCTGGAAGTCAGCGCCGATCTTGTCCATCTTGTTGACGAACACGATGCGCGGCACGCCGTAACGGTCGGCCTGACGCCACACCGTTTCGGTTTGCGGCTCCACACCGGCGTTACCGTCGAGAAGGCAGACCGCGCCATCAAGAACAGCCAGCGAACGTTCGACTTCAATGGTGAAGTCAACGTGGCCGGGGGTATCGATGATGTTGAAGCGGTGCTTCGGCGAGGTCGCCGCGGTGCCGTCGTAGGTCTTTTCCCAGAAGGTGGTGGTGGCAGCCGAGGTGATGGTGATCCCCCGTTCCTGCTCCTGTTCCATCCAGTCCATGGTCGAGGCGCCATCATGCGTCTCGCCCATTTTGTGGTTCTTGCCGGTATAGAAAAGAATACGCTCGGTCGTGGTCGTCTTGCCGGCATCGATGTGGGCCATGATGCCGAAGTTACGATAGAGATTAAGCGGATAGTCGCGTGCCATTTGGCCCCCTTACCAGCGGTAATGGCTGAACGCTTTGTTCGCGTCGGCCATCTTGTGGGTGTCTTCGCGCTTTTTCACGGCAGTGCCGCGGCCATTGACGGCATCGGACAGCTCAGCTGCCAGACGCTCTTCCATGGTGTTCTCGTTGCGCTTGCGGGCAGCGATGATCAGCCAGCGGATCGCGAGCGCTTCGCGGCGCTCGGTGCGGACTTCGACCGGAACCTGGTAGGTTGCACCACCAACGCGGCGCGACCGGACTTCGACCGAAGGCTTCACATTGTCGAGCGCTTCGTGGAAGGCTTCGATCGGCGAGCGCTTCAGGCGGCCTTCGACGCGGGTCAGGGCACCATAGACGATCGACTCGGCGACCGACTTCTTGCCATCCAGCATCAGGTTGTTCATGAATTTGGTCAGAACGCGGTCGCCATATTTGGCGTCCGGGAGAATTTCGCGCTTCTCTGCGGCGTGACGACGGGACATGTCTCTCTACCTCTCCTGGATCACTTCGGACGCTTGGCGCCGTACTTCGAACGACGCTGACGACGGTCTTTGACGCCCTGGGTATCCAGAACACCCCGGAGGATGTGGTAACGGACACCCGGAAGGTCTTTGACGCGGCCGCCGCGGATCAGAACAACGCTGTGCTCTTGCAGGTTGTGCTTTTCGCCGGGGATGTAGGAGATGACTTCGAAGCCGTTCGTCAGGCGAACCTTGGCCACTTTCCGCATAGCGGAGTTAGGCTTCTTCGGGGTCGTGGTGTAAACGCGGGTACAAACCCCACGCTTTTGCGGGCAGGATTCCAGGTGCTGGGACTTGGACTTGCTCGGCTTATCTTCCCGGGGTTTCCGGATAAGCTGTTGAATCGTCGGCATTCACGTTCCTCGTTTCGATACTCGCACCCTATGCCTTATGGTGCGCCGCTTCTCGAGTGCATTGCGCGAATCGCAAAACACAAAAACCGCATTCATCCGCCGATAAGGTGGATGACGCGGGTATTTCTGCAGAGGATCGGACGGGGTCCGGCCCTGAATTTCAGGACGCTCTGACCCTGGCGGCACATGGCAGCCCCGCAAGGGTGAGCGGGCTATAGGTGGAATCGGCCCTGGTGTCAACTGCGCCCCCGCCCGTGGCACAGGCGCCCGGGCCAAAGGAACCGGGCAGAATTCACCTGTTGCGCCGGGCCTCACGCAGGATGGTAAAGACCCCGGAGGCCACGATCAGCGCCGCCCCTGCAAGGGTCACAATATCAGGCAGATGGTCAAAGACCAGCCAGCCGAGCAGCGTCGCCCATAAGAGCTGGCTGTACCGCAAGGGCGCTGTCATGCTGACATCACCGGATTGCAAAGCGCCCACCAGCGAGACGAATGCCATCGTCATAAAGAACCCGCCGACAAGCGCCAGCAGCAGATGGCGCGGCGTCACCGGCTGCCATGGCACAAAGGCCGACCAGACGATGCTCAGCGTCAATACCATGATCGCCGCGCCAAGCCCGACCAGCGCCGCCGGCACATCGCGACTGATCTGCCGTGTGATCAGATCACGGCAGACCACACAAGCCACCGACAGTAGCACCAGGAACGCCCAGGGATCCAGCCCGTCCTCGCCCGGGCGGATCACGATCAGCACCCCGATGAAGCCGATGGCCACTGCAAGCGCGCGACGCCAGCCGACCTTTTCGCCCAGAAACAGGGCAGCCGCCGCCGTCGCGGCCAGCGGCACCGATTGCAGGATGGCTGTGACATTGGCCAGTTGCATATGCGTCAGAGCGCCAAGGAAGGTCAGCGTTCCCGCCACTTCGCCAAAGCTGCGCAGGATCAGGAATTTGCGGTCCCTCCCCTTCGGCAGGTGTGAGAAGGCCCCCGCCCGCCAGGCAAGAAGCCCCAGCATGGTGCAGGCCGGCACGCCGCGCACCACCATCGCCTGCGGCAAGGGCATATCGGCCAGCAAAAGCTTGATGATCGTGTCATTGATCGCGAAGGCGAGCATGGCCAGCAACATCAGGGCAATACCGCGCGTCTTGTCACTCACTGGCATGATGTCGGGCGCCTCAATTCTGCTCGCCCTGCCCTCTGTCAGGTTTCAGCTCGTTTTGGAAGGGCAGGATGCGGACCCCTCCGCTTTATATCGGCCCGGATCATGGCTGCCAGGGGCCGGTGCTCAGCTCTGCACCGGCGCGGCACCGGCGCAATGAGGCTGGCGGTCTGGCCGGGAATGAAAGCCCGCGATGCGACAATTCGGGGAAACATGAACATGCCCGGATCAACCGGGGTCAGCGCAGCTATATCAGCCCCCGGCGGCGCGTTCCACATACGGAAAGCCGGGAACTCCTGACATTTGGCACGGCCCACAATCGGGCAACGCGAAGGGTCAGGCCCTGCCAATACGGGATGTCCGGTCTTGCTCCGGTTCAGTGCCCGGGGGGTGGAGACAGAAAAGGCCCCGCCCGGTTGTCCGGGCGGGGCCAGAGATCACTTCACCGGCCCGGGGGCCAGTGAGCCGGGGATCAATCCCGGCTTTCCAGATCGTCGACGATCACGCTGGCCAGATCAGGCTGCGCAGCCGGGATCGGAGCGGCCAGAGCTGCGGCGGTTTCCGCCTCGCTGCGGCGTGCCTCGATCACCGTCGAGTCGCGCTCGGACGCGATGGACTTCACGCGGCGCGTGGCCCCACCGGTGCCGGCCGGGATCAGACGGCCCACGATGACGTTCTCTTTCAGGCCCTGCAGCTTGTCGCGCTTGCCCTGAACGGACGCCTCGGTAAGGACGCGGGTCGTTTCCTGGAAGGAAGCCGCCGAGATGAAGCTGCGGGTCTGCAGCGACGCCTTGGTGATCCCCAGCAGAACCGGCTCGGCTTTCGCCTCGCGCAGACCGCGGCCACGGGCTTTGAGGTTTTCTTCCTCCAGCTCCTGGCGCTCGACCTGCTCGCCTTTCAGCAGCGTGGTATCCCCCGAATCCAGCACTTCGAGTTTCTGCAGCATCTGCCGCACGATAACCTCGATATGCTTGTCGTTGATCTTCACGCCCTGCAGACGATAGACGTCCTGGACCTCGTCGATCATGTAGTTTGCCAGCGCTTCGACACCCATGATGCGCAGGATGTCATGCGGCGCGGGGTTCCCGTCCATGATATAGTCGCCCTTCTGGACGAAATCGCCTTCCTGGACAGGGATATGTTTGCCCTTGGGCACCATATATTCCATCGACTGAAGGGTCTCGTCCACCGGCTCGACCGTGATGCGGCGCTTGTTCTTGTAGTCCTTGCCAAAGCGCACATAACCATCGGCTTCCGCGATGATTGCGTGATCTTTCGGGCGACGCGCCTCGAAGAGTTCCGCCACGCGGGGAAGACCCCCGGTGATGTCCTTCGTCTTGGTGCCTTCGCGCGGAATACGCGCCACGATATCGCCCGGGCGCAGTTCCTGACCGTCTTCGATCGAGAGAACCGCATCCACCGACATCGCATACTGGATCGGGTTGCCGCTGTCGCCGCGCACCGGTTCGCCCGTTTCCGGGTTCACCACCAGGATCTCGGGCTTGAGATCCGAGCCGCGCGGTGCCGCACGCCAGTCAGACACGATCTTCTGCGTCATGCCGGTTGCGTCATCGGTGTCTTCGCGAACCGAGATGCCGTTGATCAGGTCCTTGAACCGCGCCACACCGGCCTTTTCAGCCACGATCAGCAGGTTGAAGGGGTCCCATTCGAACAGCTTATGGCCACGCTTGACCTCTTCGCCATCCTTCACGTGAAGTTTGGCGCCATAGGTCAGCTTGTGCACCGCGCGCTCGTCGCCATTGGCGTCGATGATCGCGATGGACATGTTCCGGCCGATCACCACCTGCTCGCCTGCGACGTTCAGGAGGAGGTTCGCGTTGCGGAACTCGATCTTGCCCTCTTGGCTTGCTTCAAGGAACGACTGCTGGCCGCCTTGCGCAACACCGCCGATGTGGAAGGTCCGCATCGTCAGCTGCGTGCCCGGCTCACCGATGGACTGGGCGGCGATGATGCCGACCGCTTCACCGATATTCACCTGAGTACCGCGGGCAAGGTCGCGACCATAGCACTGGGCGCAGACGCCTTCCTCGGCCTCACAGGTCAGCGGGCTGCGGATGCGGGCGACAGGTACGTTATACTTGCCGACCAGATCTGCCTTGCGCTCGTCGATCAGTTCACCCTTGGCAATCAGCACCTCATCGGTGCCCGGGATCATGATGTCTTCCGCCACGACACGGCCCAGCACCCGTTCCGAGAGCGGAGCGGTTTCCTGGCCTTCCTTGACGGCTGCCGAAGCAGTGATCGAGTTTTCGGTGCCGCAATCATGCACGCGAACGATGCAATCCTGCGCCACGTCAACCAGACGGCGGGTCAGATAACCCGAGTTCGCCGTCTTCAGAGCGGTATCCGACAGACCCTTCCGGGCGCCGTGGGTCGAGTTGAAGTATTCAAGAACGGTCAGACCTTCCTTGAAGTTCGAGATGATCGGCGTCTCGATGATCTCGCCGTTCGGCTTGGCCATCAGGCCGCGCATCCCACCCAGCTGCTTCATCTGCGTGACCGAACCCCGGGCACCGGAGTGGGCCATCATATAGACCGAGTTCGGTTCCTTCTCGGCGCCATTGTCGTCGTATTTGGTGGCCGAGATCGTGGACATCATGCCCTCGGTCACCTTGTCGTTGCACTTCGACCAGGCGTCGACGACTTTGTTGTATTTCTCGCCCTGAGTGATCAGGCCGTCGAGATACTGCTGTTCAAAATCGGCAACCAGGGCCTTCGTCGCATTGACGATGTCCCATTTGTTGTCGGCGATGACCATGTCGTCCTTGCCGAAAGAGATGCCGGCTTTGAACGCCTCGCGGAAGCCGAGACCCATGATCTGGTCACAGAAGATCACCGACTCTTTCTGACCGCAGTAGCGGTAGACGGTGTCGATGACGGTCTGCACATCTTTCTTACGCAGAAGACGGTTCACCAGTTCAAACGGTGCCTTGGCGTTTTGCGGCAGGATATTGCCCAGACGCAGACGGCCGGGCGTCGTCTCATACCGCTTCCAGACGATATTGCCTTCCTCATCGACCTGTTTGAGGCGGGCGGTGATTTTGGCATGCAGATGCAGTTCGCCGGCGGCAAGGGCGTGTTCGACTTCGTCGATATCGCGGTAAAGACCGCCCTCGCCCTTCATGCCTTCGCGCTGCATGGTCACGTAATAGATCCCGAGAACCATATCCTGCGACGGAACAATGATCGGCGCGCCGTTGGCGGGCGACAGAACGTTGTTCGTCGACATCATGAGAACGCGGGCCTCAAGCTGGGCTTCCAGCGAGAGGGGAACGTGAACAGCCATCTGGTCGCCGTCGAAGTCGGCGTTGAAGGCCGAACAGACCAGCGGGTGCAGCTGGATCGCCTTGCCTTCAATCAGGATCGGCTCGAACGCCTGGATGCCCAGACGGTGCAGCGTCGGCGCGCGGTTCAGAAGGACCGGGTGCTCGCGGATAACCTCATCAAGGATATCCCAGACCTCCGGACGCTCTTTCTCAACGAGCTTTTTCGCCTGTTTCACGGTGCTCGAAAGCCCTTTGGCTTCAAGGCGCGAATAGATGAAGGGCTTGAAGAGTTCGAGCGCCATCTTCTTCGGCAGACCGCATTGGTGCAGCTTCAGTTCCGGCCCGGTCACAATGACCGAACGGCCCGAGAAGTCGACGCGCTTACCGAGCAAGTTCTGACGGAAGCGGCCCTGCTTACCTTTCAGCATGTCCGACAGCGATTTCAGCGGGCGCTTGTTGGTCCCGGTGATCACGCGGCCACGACGGCCGTTGTCGAACAGCGCGTCGACGGCTTCCTGCAGCATCCGCTTTTCGTTGCGGACGATGATGTCGGGCGCCCGCAGTTCGATCAGGCGCTTCAGCCGGTTGTTCCGGTTGATGACGCGGCGATAGAGGTCGTTCAGATCCGAGGTCGCGAAACGGCCACCATCCAGCGGGACGAGCGGACGCAGTTCCGGCGGGATCACCGGAAGCACGGTCAGGATCATCCATTCCGGGCGGTTGCCGGATTCGTAGAAGCTTTCGACGATCTTCAGACGCTTGATGATCTTCTTGGGCTTCAGTTCACCGGTGGCTTCCTTCAGCTCTTCGCGAAGGGTCTCGGCCAGCTGGCCCAGATCGATCGCGGCCAGCATTTCGCGGATCGCCTCAGCACCGATATTCGCGGTGAAAGCGTCAGCGCCATACTGGTCCTGAGCGTCGAGATACTCATCCTCGGTCATCAGCTGGCCATATGTCAGATCGGTCAGACCCGGCTCGATAACGACATAGTTTTCGAAGTAGAGGATGCGTTCCAGATCCCGCAGCGTCATGTCCAGCATGAGGCCGATCCGGGACGGAAGCGACTTCAGGAACCAGATATGCGCAACGGGTGCGGCCAGCTCGATATGGCCCATGCGCTCACGGCGGACCTTTTGCAGCGTGACTTCGACGCCGCATTTCTCGCAGACAACGCCGCGATACTTCATCCGCTTATATTTGCCGCAAAGGCATTCATAGTCTTTGATCGGCCCGAAAATCCGGGCGCAGAACAGACCGTCGCGCTCGGGCTTAAAAGTCCGGTAGTTGATGGTTTCCGGCTTTTTGATCTCGCCGTAGGACCACGAGAGAATACGCTCCGGCGAGGCCAGCGAGACCTTGATCTCGTCAAAGGTCTTGACCGGCGCGACCGGGTTGAACGGATTGTTCGTCAGTTCCTGGTTCATTTGATCTTCCCAATCAGGAGGTTGCGGTCAGAGGGGTGGCGCCGGTTTCTTTCCAGAAACCGGCCCGGAATTTTCCTTAAAATTCCGGTCACTCCTCTTCCGCATCCAGGAGTTCCATGTTCAGGCCGAGGCCGCGGACTTCCTTCACGAGAACGTTGAAGCTCTCAGGCACACCGGCCTCGAAGTTGTCCTCGCCCTTGACGATCGATTCATAGACCTTGGTCCGGCCTGCAACGTCATCCGACTTCACCGTCAGCATCTCCTGCAGGGTATAGGCGGCGCCATAAGCTTCCAGAGCCCAGACCTCCATCTCCCCGAGACGCTGACCACCGAACTGCGCCTTACCACCCAGCGGCTGCTGCGTGACAAGCGAATACGGACCGGTCGAACGCGCGTGCAGTTTGTCATCGACCAGGTGGTGCAATTTGAGCATGTATTTCACGCCCACGGTGACCTTGCGCTGGAACTTCTCGCCCGAACGGCCGTCAAAGACATCCGACTGACCCGAAGTGTCGAAACCGGCACGGCGCAGCGCGTCGTTCACATCCGCTTCCTTGGCACCGTCGAAGACCGGGGTCGCGATCGGCACACCACGGGTGACCGTGCGGGCGCTCTCGATCAGGTCTTCGTCCGAGGCCTCACCAAAGGCTTCGTCATAGGTCTCGTCGCCGTAAGCGAAACGCATGGCTTCCTTGACCGGGGTCAGGTCACCCGAGCGGCGGAAGTCCTGCAGCGCGTCATCGATGCGCAGACCCAGACCGCGCGCGGCCCAGCCCATATGCGTCTCGAGGATCTGCCCGACGTTCATCCGCGACGGCACGCCGAGCGGGTTCAGCACGAGGTCAACCGGGGTGCCGTCAGCCAGGAAGGGCATATCCTCTTGCGGGACCACCTTCGAGATAACACCCTTGTTGCCGTGACGACCGGCCATCTTATCGCCCGGCTGCAGCTTGCGCTTCACCGCCACGAAGACCTTGACCATCTTCATCACGCCCGGAGGCAGATCGTCACCGCGACGGACCTTCTCGACCTTATCTTCGAAACGTGCGGTCAGAGCGCGTTTCTGGGACTCGTACTGGTCGTGAAGCGCCTCGATCTCTTTCGCCTGGGCCTCTTCGGCGACAGCAAGCTGCCACCACTGGCCACGGCTCAGAGTGCCGAGGAGTTCTTCGTCAATGGTCGAACCGGCGCGGACGCCTTTCGGGCCTTTGACAGCTTCGCGGCCAATGATCAGGGCCTTGAGGCGCGAATAGATATTGCGCTCCAGGATTGTCATTTCGTCGTCGCGGTCGCGGGCGAGGCGTTCGACTTCCTCACGCTCGATCTGCAGCGCACGTTCGTCCTTGTCGACGCCGTGACGGTTGAAGACCCGCACTTCGACGATGGTACCATAGGCACCCGGCGGCAGACGCAGCGAGGTATCGCGCACGTCAGACGCTTTTTCACCGAAGATGGCGCGCAGAAGTTTCTCTTCCGGCGTCATCGGGCTTTCGCCCTTCGGGGTGATCTTGCCGACAAGGATATCGCCCGGCTGCACTTCTGCACCGATATAAACGATGCCCGCTTCGTCGAGGTTGCGCAGAGCTTCCTCACCGACGTTCGGGATGTCGCGGGTGATCTCTTCCGGCCCAAGCTTGGTGTCGCGGGCGGCGACTTCATATTCCTCGATATGGATCGAGGTGAAGACGTCATCCTTGAGGATCCGCTCGGAAATCAGGATCGAGTCCTCATAGTTATACCCGTTCCAGGGCATGAAGGCCACGATCACGTTCCGGCCAAGCGCCAGTTCACCCATATCGGTGCAGGGGCCGTCAGCCACCACCTCGCCACGGGTCACCCGGTCGCCCACCTTCACCAGCGGACGCTGGTTGATGCAGGACGACTGGTTCGAACGCTTGAACTTGCGCAGACGGTAGATGTCGACGCCCGGCTCGCCCGGCTCCAGGAGTTCGGTCGCACGGATAACGATACGCTGTGCGTCGACCTGGTCAATCACGCCCGAACGGCGCGCCATGATGGCAGCCCCGGAGTCGCGCGCAACCACGGCCTCGATCCCCGTGCCCACGAAAGGCGCGTCGGATTGCAAGAGCGGAACTGCCTGACGTTGCATGTTCGAGCCCATCAGAGCGCGGTTGGCGTCGTCATTTTCAAGGAACGGGATCAGCGATGCCGCGACCGAGACCAGCTGTTTCGGCGAAACGTCGATCAGATCGACAGCATCCGGCGGGTTCAGCATGAATTCGCCGCCCTTACGCGACGAAATCAGGTCGTCGGTAAAGTGACCTTCCGCATCCTGCGATGCGTTGGCCTGCGCAACGGTGTGCCGCATCTCTTCGGTTGCCGACATATAGACGACTTCATCAGTCACCTTGTTGTCGATCACCTTGCGATACGGGGTCTCGATGAAGCCATACTTGTTCACGCGGGCAAAGGTTGCCAGCGAGTTGATCAGACCGATGTTCTGACCTTCCGGCGTTTCAATCGGGCACATCCGGCCATAATGGGTCGGGTGAACGTCGCGAACCTCGAAGCCTGCGCGCTCGCGCGTCAGACCGCCCGGCCCAAGAGCCGAGAGACGGCGCTTATGGGTGACTTCCGACAGCGGGTTGGTCTGGTCCATGAACTGCGACAGCTGCGACGAGCCGAAGAATTCGCGGACAGCTGCTGCCGCCGGTTTCGCGTTGATCAGATCCTGCGGCATGATCGTGTCGATCTCGACCGAGGACATACGCTCTTTGATCGCGCGCTCCATGCGGAGCAGACCGACGCGATACTGATTTTCCATCAGCTCGCCGACCGAGCGTACCCGGCGGTTGCCGAGGTGGTCGATATCGTCGATCTCGCCCTTGCCGTCGCGGAGCTCAACCAGTGCCTTGATGCACTTGATGATATCGTCACGGTCCAGCGTCCGCTGGGTGTCGGGCTTGTCGACATCAAGACGCATGTTCATTTTCACCCGGCCAACAGCCGAGAGATCATAACGGTCTTTGTCGAAGAACAGCGTGTCAAAGAGGCTCGACGCCGCTTCAACAGTCGGCGGCTCACCCGGACGCATCACGCGATAGATATCCATCAGCGCGGTATCACGGCCCCAGTTCTTATCGGCGGCCATGGTGTTGCGCATATAGGGACCGACATTGATATTGTCGATGTCGAGCACCGGGATCTCGGTCACGCCCTGGTCGAGCAGGGTTTTCACCGTGCCGCCCTTGACTTCGCCGTCCCGGTCCAGTTCCCAGGTCAGCTCATCGCCGGCCTCGGCCCAGATCGCGCCGTTTTCCTCATCCACGATGTCATTGGCGACAAAGCGGCCCATGATATGGTCGAACGGCACCAGAAGCTCGGTAACTTCGCCCTCGTCCAGCCATTTCTTGACCATGCGCGGCGTGACTTTCTCACCCGCTTTCAGGATCACTTCGCCGGTCGCAGCATCGACAAGGTCATAGGTCGGACGGGTGCCACGGACGCGTTCCGGGAAGAAGCGCGTGACCCAGCCCTTGTTCTTCACATATTTGAAGGTGACCGTGTCGTAATAGGCCTTCATGATCGCGTCCTGGTCGAGACCAAGCGCGTAAAGCAGCGTCGTCACCGGCAGTTTGCGGCGGCGGTCGATGCGGGCAAAGACGATATCCTTGGCGTCGAATTCGAAATCCAGCCAGGAACCGCGATAAGGAATGATCCGGCAGGCAAACAGCAGCTTGCCCGAGGAATGGGTCTTGCCCTTGTCATGGTCGAAGAACACGCCCGGGGAGCGGTGCATCTGGCTGACGATCACGCGCTCGGTGCCATTCACGATGAACGTACCGTTCGGCGTCATCAGGGGCATATCGCCCATATAGACGTCTTGTTCCTTGATGTCTTTCACCGACTTATTGCCGGTGGTCTCGTCGATATCGAACACGATCAGGCGCAGCGTCACCTTCAGCGGCGCCGCATAGGTCAGGTCGCGCTGCATACATTCATCGACGTCGTATTTCGGCTTCTCCAGCTCGTAACGGACGAATTCGAGAACAGCGGTCTCGTTGAAATCCTTGATCGGGAAGACCGACTGGAACGTGCCCTGGATGCCCTCGTCGTCATGCGGCTTTTCGCCGTCACCCGAATTGAGGAAGAGATCATAGGAGGATTTCTGAACCTCGATAAGGTTCGGCATCTCGAGGACTTCGCGGATCTTGCCGTAATAGCGGCGGATACGCTTCTGGCCAACATAAGCTTGCGCCATGTTCGTGGTCACCTTTCATCGTTTCGCCGGCGCGCGACCCGTCGGGGCACAGGCACACGCCAACTGGCGAGAGGGGATATCCGGTTCCATACCTGCCATCTGTCCCGTCAGACGGCTCCCGAACCGATACCGCACCCGGAGAGAGGATTTCGTAAAATCCCCTTTCAGGACGCGAATGGCAGGAGGCGGATTGCTCCGCCCCCTGCCTGAAAATCAAAGCTGCGGGGCAACCCGCAAGCCAGATTACTTGAGCTCGACTTTGGCGCCAGCAGCTTCAAGCTTCTTCTTGATTTCCTCTGCGTCAGCTTTGGCAGCGCCTTCTTTGACTTTGCCGCCGGCTTCAACGAGGTTTTTCGCTTCAACGAGGCCCAGGCCGGTGATGCCGCGGACTTCTTTGATGACGTTGATTTTGTTTGCGCCGGCTTCGACGAGGACGACGTCGAATTCGGTTTTCTCTTCGACGGCTTCAGCTGCAGCAGCCGGGCCAGCCACGACAACAGCGCCGCCAGCAGCCGGCTCGATGCCGTATTCGTCTTTCAGGATGGTCTTCAGTTCCTGAGCTTGCAGGAGGGTCAGGCCAACGATTTGTTCGGCGAGAGCTTTAAGATCAGCCATTTTTCACATTCCGTTCAGTTAAGATGGGGTCCAACGCGATGTTGATCAACCCTACGAAAGACATTGGGCAATGCCGGGGCCTCAGGCCGCGGCTTTGTCCTCGATGGTCGACAGGATACCAGCGATGTTCGAAGCAGGCGCGCCAATGGCACCGGCGATGTTCGAAGCAGGCGCACCGATCATCGACGCGATCTGAGCAAGCAGCTCTTCGCGCGACGGCAGCGATGCGACGGCTTTGACACCGACAGGGTCCAGAACCGTGCCACCCATAGCGCCGCCGAGGATCACGAAACGCTCGTTATCCTTGGCATAGCTCTCAGAGACCTTGGCCGCAGCCACGGGATCTTCCGAGAAGGTCAGCACAGTCATACCCGTAAGCAGGTCACCCATCTTGGCGATGGCTTTCCCCTCAAGGGCGATTTTGGCGAGCGTGTTCTTGGCAACGCGAACGGACCCACCCACGACACGCATGCGCGCGCGGAGATCCTGCATCTGTTTAACCGTCATGCCTTCGTAATGGGCAACCACTACGACGCCAGAGCTTTCAAAGATCTGGCCGAGATCCTCGACCAATTTCTCTTTCTGGGCTCTATCCACAGTTTCACTCCAAGTTTGGGGTTTCCCCCGGCTCAAGTCAGCCCGGGCCTCGCGACCAGAGCATTCGGGTCCATGATGTCGTCCCGAGAGCCAAAATCACCCGAGGCAAGCCCCGGAAAAAATCGTCCCGAACTCCATCTCAGGCCGGAAATTAAGGCGTTTGCGCACCACCAGCCTTCTCGGACAAAGCGTGTTGGGGCTGAGTGACGAATCACGCAGCCCCAACAGATGCTGTCTCTACCTTGTTGTGACTGCGAAGCCAAGATGGTGTGGCAGGCTTTCTGCCATCCCGCCTGCGGCGAGCGGAAGAAGGGGGCCCTGCCCCCTCGCGGCTGCGCCGCTTACCCCCGGGATATTTAAGGACAGATGAATGCCGATTTCATCTGTCTCCAAATATCCCCGCCGGAGGCTTCCGCAATCAGCCTGATACGGAGCACAAGAATGGGGAAAGCCGCCACCCGGAACGAGCAGCGGCTTTGCATTCAGTATTCGCGCCAGTTCAAGCTTAAGCGGTGGTCGCGAGGTCGAGCGAGACGCCCGGGCCCATGGTCGAGGAAAGCGAAACTTTCTTCACATAGGTGCCCTTGGCGCCAGCCGGGCGGGCTTTGGTCACAGCGTCAACGAAGGCGCGGACGTTTTCAGCCAGCTTCTCTTCGGTGAACGAGACCTTGCCGATACCTGCATGGATCACGCCGGCCTTTTCGACTTTGAACTGGACTTCGCCGCCTTTCGCATTGGTCACAGCGGTTGCGACATCCATCGTCACCGTGCCGACTTTCGGGTTCGGCATCAGGTTGCGCGGGCCGAGAACCTTACCGAGACGGCCAACCAGCGGCATCATGTCCGGGGTTGCGATGCAGCGATCGAAATCGAGCATGCCGCCCTGGATTTTCTCCAGCAGGTCTTCTGCACCGACGATTTCCGCACCGGCAGCTTTGGCTTCATCAGCCTTGGCGCCACGGGCGAAAACTGCGACGCGCACGGTTTTGCCGGTGCCGTTCGGCAGCTGAACCACGCCGCGGACCATCTGGTCTGCGTGACGCGGGTCGACGCCCAGGTTCATCGCGATTTCCAGCGTTTCGTCGAATTTCGCCGAAGCAGCCGATTTGATCAGCGCGACCGCGGCTTCAACAGCCAGCAGATCCTTGCCAGCGAAAGCCTCTTGCGCCTTCTTCACACGTTTTGCGAGCTTTGCCATGTCGATCAGCCCTTCACTTCGATGCCGCAGGACCGGGCCGAGCCCAGGATGATGTTCATCGCCGCTTCCACGGAATTGGCGTTGAGATCTTTCATCTTGGTCTCTGCGATCTTGCGCAGCTGTGCTGCGGTGATCGTACCGGCCACGGTGCGGCCCGGCTTGTCCGACCCTTTGGTGCGGTTACGCTTGCCGACCGGTTTCAGGCCAGCGGCTTCTTTCACGAGGAAAGCGGCCGGGGGCGTCTTCAGCTCGAGGCTGAACGACTTGTCCTGGTAATAGGTGATGATGGTCGGGATCGGGGTTCCCGGCGGGAAGTCAGCGGATTTCGCGTTGAATTCCTTGACGAACATCATGATGTTCAGACCGCGCTGACCCAGAGCCGGGCCGACGGGCGGCGACGGGTTCGCCTGTTGTGCTTTCACCTGCAGCTTGAGGCTGCCCATAATCTTCTTGGCCATCTGGCCTTCTCCTTTTCACGGCGCCGCCCTCATGGAGGCGCGTTTAGCGGTCCGGTCCGTCACCTGGTTCAGCCCTCTGAAACAAGCGCTCGCCTTCCGCGCGATACACTCAGGACCCGAAGGTCAGAACTTCACGACCTGAGTGAATTCCAGCTCGACCGGGGTTGCCCGGCCGAAGATCGAAACCGAGACCTTGAGACGGCTTTCCGCCTCATCCACCTCTTCGACCATCCCTTCAAAGCCGTCGAACGGCCCGTCGGTAACCTTGACCTTCTCGCCGATATCGAACCGGATCAGGTTCCTCGGCGCGACTTCGCCCTTCTGGGCGCTGTTGCTTTGCATCCCGGCAACCTCGGCATCCCGCATCGGCATCGGCTTGCCCTGAGGGCCAAGGAAGCCGGTGACGCGGTTGATCGACGATATCAGGTGATACCCGCGCGAGGTCATTTCCATATGTACCAGCACATAGCCGGGCATGATGCGACGTTCAGACGTCACCTTCTTGCCGCGACGCACCTCGATCACCTCTTCGGTGGGCACGAGGATCTCGTCGATTTCTTCCTGCAGGGCCGCTTCGTCCACGGCGGTCCGGATCTGCTCGGCAACCTTCTTCTCGAAGTTCGAGAGGACGCTCACCGAATACCAGCGTTTTGCCATGGTCTCGCTTCCACCTTCTGACTGCCTGGGAGGATTGCCTCCCGAATTCCTGTTGCCGACCCGATCTGCAAACTGCCGATCTGCCCGCCGCTCCGAACAAAAAACAGCGCGCACCCCGAATCGATGCGCGCCCGTGACCGAGACGTCGGCGCGGAATATCCGCTCACGCCGCCCCGATCAAGTCCTAACCGGCGTACCGGCCTGCCCGGCGGCCCGTCCGGGCCGCCCGCCCATCCCCGGTCAGACGCCGATGATCAGCTCCAGCCCCCAGCGGATCGCCAGATCCGTAAGGCTGAAAAAGGTCGCCGCCAGCGCCGAGAGGATGAAGACCATGATCGTCGTCAGCACCACCTCACGGCGCTTCGGCCAGTGGATCTTGCCCACTTCGCCGCGAACCTGCTGAAGGAACTGAAGAGGATTGGTCGTCGCCATGACTGCGGTATCCCGAGATAATTCCCAAAACCGCCCCGGTCAGAAAGCTTTTGAAAGCTCCGGTCCTGGCGGCCATTCGCGCCGAGATACTGGCCCGGAGCCGGAAATTCAAGTCATTCTGCCGGCAATCCGCGACAGGTTGGGGAATTTCATTCTGCGCGACGGGTACGCCGCTGCGCCAGTGACGTCTTGCCCTGTCCGAAACTCGCCCAGACAATGACACATCTGCGCCACAATCATCCGCAAGGTTGTGCAGTGGGGCTCAGCCCTCCTGTTCCACGGGCAAACGTGCCCCGGCAGGCAGGGCAAACCACCTGAGATCCCCGGCTTCATAGCCTGCGCGCTGGCCGTTTCCGTTCACGCGCCAGTTAGTTTCCACGTTGAAAGCATGAATTTACCAGCAATTTGCTGGACTCACTCCCTTCCAGAGCGCAAGAGTCTCGCGGACATCTATCCAGAGACCGGAGTGCCAGAATGTACAAAATCGTGACAGTTGCGGCCGCGGTCGCCTGCCTTGCTGTTCCCGCAGTCGCACAAAATTCCCGGGTTTTCGATCAGCCCTGCAATCGCGGCCCGATGCCGCACTGGGCTATCATCAACGAGACCCATACAGCTTTTATTGATTTCATTCAGGAAGTTCGCCCGAAAATGCCGCGCGATCAGGCAAGCTATATCGCCTATCAGGTCTGCTCAGACATGAGCATCGTCGGTAATTCAGAAGAGCTGACCAAGCGTCTGAACCTCCTGATCCGTAAAAGCGGCTATTGACCTCCCTGTCTGAGAGCGCCTGAGACGTAACTACGAAGATGCTGCCCGGCTGTTGCTACGCCTTGCTCAGATAACACGGCGCATCCTGAGCATTCCGATCCCGGTCCCCAAAGATCCGCGGGTCGCTCCGGCGCAGGGTTTTCTCCTTACTCTCAAAGCCGGCCCGATGACGGGCCGGCTTTTTTTCACGCCGCACCCCGTGGTGCCTGTCTGGCGTCCGATCTGTGAAGCGCACCCGACTGCACGATTACAGCGATACCGCATTCCGGCCCTGGCTCACCCTGAAGGCTCCGTTTGGCATCTCACCTGGCCCCGCACTCGGCCATACCACTGCCGGCGTCGCACGCTTGCTGCGATTGACCGGCCTGGGCGGGTGTAACCGCGGCGGGTTTGCCGAAGGCCGACTGCGATTGGTGACGCGGCCATGGCTTCAGTTGCCGGAGCTGCACAGAGGCTGTGCCTCTGCCTCGGTTCGTGGGATGCTTCTGATTGGCTCGCGAAGGTCGCGCGGGTGAACGCCACAGGTACGGGCGATCCTGTGAGGGGTTGCTGAGAGATACTGGCTCGCCAACCGACGATCCTGCGCGCACAGGCATCAATGAAGAGCCCAACCATTACCTGAACCGGCGATCGAGTTCTGCCATTGCAAAACATGCGCTCGCCTTACGCAGGACCCCGTTGGCCTGACGCAGTCAGATCTGCGCCCTGTTTCAGGATAGTGTCACTGCCGCAGACTGCGTGGCGGGTGATCTCCTCCATCCCGGGCGCCCCCCTCCCCCTGGCATCGCGATCTGACCAGTAAGTGCCTGCATGATTCGGGACCTTGACGGAACTCGTCCCGGCACGCTGAGACACGGCCGGACCGAAAGTTAACCACGTCAGGACCAAAGGCGGCACCCCGGAGTTGCGTCAATACGCCTGGTGCAGAGGATGGCACTCTGCCCTTGCCACGGGGAAAAGCTGTTCTTCACCTCAAAGCAACATACGCCGCCCACGGGGCCCATGGCCTCCGGTTCGCGCATAGTATCGGCCCCGGGCGCGCGGCTCCGGAAAGAACGGCACCAGAGCAAGAAACGGAAAACACGAATGATAACCGCTTGACGCCGACTGGCGGAAAACCTAATGAAACCGCACCACAGGGGTATAGCTCAGCTGGTAGAGCGACGGTCTCCAAAACCGTAGGTCGCGGGTTCGAACCCTGCTGCCCCTGCCATTTCCTTTCAATGACTTAGCCGATGCGCTGCCAGACAAGCAGCGACCAGTTGGGAGGTCAGTTGGGAGTTTTTGTTCCGGCTTCGTGCGCTTCGAGCTTTCTAATCGCCGATTCCGCGAGGCCCGAATCCCTGCTCAGGTAATGCGCATCAAGGATAGTGGTCACGTCCTTGAGGCTGTGCCCTGTGATGGTGGCGATCTCAGTTACAGTGCATCCAGCGACAGCAAGGCGCGTGACTGCCGTTCCCCGCAGATCGTGGAATGTAAGGTCCGTGATGCCGGCCTTAGCCACCACCTTTCGCCAGCTCGCGCTAAACCCCATGCTGGTCCATGCAGTGCCGGTGACTGTCGTCAGGATCGTCACCGCACGCTTCGACGTGGTATCCAGCAGCGTCTTCAATGGCCCGGCGACCGGAATGACCACCCGGCGGCCCGTCTTGCTTTGCTTCAACCTGATATGGCTGCCGTTATAGGCTCCCCAGGTGAGCTTCAGCAGATCGCCTTGCCGCTGTCCGGTCCAGACCGCCAGCATATAGGCCAGCCAGATTCTGTCCGGAGCGACATCTTTTAATGCCGCTTCGTCAGCCTGGGTCCAGATGATTTCCGCTCTGCCGCTGCGGTAGAGCTTCCCTGGCTTTTCGCAGGGATTCGCAAGTGTCAGGCCACGGTCAAATGCCCATGCCAGAATGCGGGCAAATGTTGCGAAAACATAGTCGGCCTGCCGCCTCGACCTGATTGCCATCTTGTCACGCCAACCGAGAAATTCCGCGCGGGTCCGCCGGTCAGTCAAAGCCTCCAGGGGAAAGTCAGCATATTCCGTCTCGATCAGTCGGATGTGCTTCGCGTAGTCCTTTCGGGTGCGTTCTGCCAGATCGAGGAAGACCGGCGCGTCCTGGTAGCTTGTCAGGATAGCCTGAATGCTGCCGTCAGGCGCCTTAGCTTTCTGCTTATGGGCTTCGTTATAGGCGGCAAGAAATTCTGGGTCGCCGGGCTTCCCCGGCAGAGATGGCCCGCCCTTCCATGCATAATAGTAGGTCACACGCGAGCCATCGGCCAGCTTCTTGCTGTTCCGATTAATGCCCTTTAGCGTTACCCTCATTGCGCTTCGCCTTCCATGCATCGAACGGGTTTTCCGGGGGTCGGGGATCTTCCGATCGGAATCTGACGATACCCTTGTCTGTCTCGATTTCCACCACTGCGTTGGGGTCTTCAGCGCGGCCCGCTTTGATAAAGCGGCGCACTTCGGCCTCTGTATAGGTCTGGCGCTTAGCCATGACACACCTCCGAGATCCTCTTTTCAAACTCCGGCCAGTAGACGCGCCGGGCCTCCTCGACCGTGCGAGCGACAATTTCGGCTTCGGTATAGCCCAGCCGCCCGAGGCCGGCGCAGACATTGCAGGGGACTTTCGGGCGCAGGATCTGGGTCTTATCCTCGACCTCGCGCCGCATTTCGCAGGCGGGACAGGCGTATCCGTTTCCATGCAGGGTTGGATCAGCCATTCTGACGCCCACCCTTTCCCGGCGCAGATACGCCGAGGGATGCCCGCGCCAAAGCGGCGGCGAGAATCTGGTCCAATGTGGGGCGTTCTGCCATCACTCGATCCCTCTTGTGATCGGGTGCCGCGCCCGGCGGTCGGATTCATCGACCACCGATGCAGCAGCTGCCCGGCGCAGACCCATCGCAATCCCGCGCCGGATGAGGCCTTCGCGCGAGGCGCTGTCAAAACGACCGAACGGGCTGGCGGCGCGAGCGTCAGCAACGACATCCGCGAAAGTTTTCCCGTGGCGGCGCGGTGTCGGGATGCGATTGTTCATTCTGCAGCCTCCTGCGCGATTTCGGGATCGACCGCTGGCCATTGCAGCTCCGGGGGCAGCCAGGTGTCGATGGCCTCATTGATCTCGCGCGACGTGCCGATCGCCTCGCGAAAGTCTGCGCTGTTGAAAAGCTTGTGCAGCAGCTGCGCTTTTTCGCCTTTCTTCTCGGCGCGAAATTTAGCGTGGTTCGGCTCCAGCGTATCGGGCATGAGTTCAAGCCAGATCGCATCAAGGCGGGCAACAGGCAGGCGTGAGAAGAAGCCGGCTGCCGTGGGTGTCCAGATGCGGCGCACATCGGGTCGTGTCAGCTGGGCGAGCAAGGGCAGATAGGTTGGTCCGTCGATGATCGCCCGCGCGGTCGCCAGCGCGACGATCCGGCCCTTTTCGACCTCGGACCTGTTGCGCCAGATGCGGAAAGCTTCCAGGTCAGGTGAAACCTGGTCCGTATACGATGCCTTATCGTCATCGGTCAGACTGGCGGGAGGCTCAAACCCCTCGATCTTTTCCGGGACAATGGTCTGCCGGGTGATGCTCAGGCCGAGAGCTGGTGCATAAGGCTTGAGTACGGCGGACATCTGCCATGCCATCAGATCCCAGGTCAGTGATGGATCATGCGACACGGCGAGTTGGAGCGCTGCCAGCCTGATCCGTTTCAGATCCTCTACAACGGCATTGGACAGCGCGGCAGATTCGGATTTTGCAACGGTGACCTCGTCGGCCTCGCCTGACACTTCCTCCCGGTTCGGATCGTCCTCCGGGCGGCGGAACGGGCCATGCCTGCTGAGTTCACCGTGGCGATCAACATAGAGCCAGAGCCCGGATGTCGCGATATCCTCATCCCGATATTCGCCGGCGGCGCGGTGTTCCAGCTCTTCAAAGCGATCCAGCTCGACGGACGTCAGTTCGCCCTCTTCAGACTTATCCGATAGGGTCTCCATCTCGTCGCGATCTGCCTGGGGCAGATCCATCGGCACCCGACTGATACGCTCCATCTTTTCGGAAAGTTTGTATCCAGCCCATTCGTCAAGGCAGACCTCGACCCACTTCCAGCCACTGGCCATCTCGGCCGCCGCGCAGTTTGTGAGCTTTTCTTCAAACAGGCGCTGCACGATATCTTCATCCAGCAAGCGTATGGCGCTGCTGAAGAGATCTTCTTGCACCCGGCCGCCCTCAAGGCGGTAATATTCCAGCCCGATAAAAGCCGCGCGACGGTCAGAGAGACTGACAGATGCGTTTGCCAGCCGGTTGCGGATCGCATCGGCGCCACCCCAGTAAGTGTTGCCGGCTTGACCTTGCACCTTGGACAGCTCTGCCAGCAGCGCATCATCATCGCGTGCGCTGGTGAGGGCACCGGCCTGATCGAGGGTGATCTCGCCAGCGCGCAGGGCATTCAGCGCCGGATCAGGCAGCTGCGCCAGCCGCAGGCGCTGGCGCACGTGGCGCACGGTCACTGCAAAGGCTTTGGCGATGCGATCGGGATCTGCGCCGGTTGCCGCCATGCGACCATAGGCCCGGACCTCATCTGCCGGGTGGAGGGCCTCGCGCGCGGAATTTTCCGCGCTGGCCCATAGGCGCGCGGTTTCTTCGCAGTCGGTCAGGCGAACGGGAACGCGGGTCTCTGACAGGCGACGGCTGTCGCGCTCGCTCAGCCGGATCAGGGCGCGAAGACGGCGCCCGCCGGCGACGACACCGATGGCGTCCGGGGTTTCCGGATCGCTGAAGCCAGCGAGGTTCTGAAGCAGCCCAAGCTCGGCGATGCTGTCGGCCAGCGCCTCGATATCGGCGGCGGGCGGCTCACTGCGGGCGTTGAGGGTATGAACATAGAGATCTGCCAGCGGGACCATCGCCACGATATCAGCGACGGGCGCGGCGGCGGCATCTGCTTTTCTGGGTTTTGCCATCGGGATTCCTTTATGAAAAAGCCCCGGGCGGCGGGACAGGGCGCGCCCGGGGAAGTCACGAGGTGGGCAGTTGCCGGGATTTCAGTTGGCGCGAGACCATTTCGCTAAGGCTCCCGGCGGGCCTGTCCGCGCCCCATGGTCGGAGACGCGGATTCGGTTACGGCCCGATGCTGAGGATCAGGGCCGTGTTCAAACTGGCGCGGGCAATCACTACGGCGCCGGCGCAGATCAGGGTCAGCAGCGCGATCTCGGTAACACCGACGCGGATCATACCGCGCCGCCCTGGGCGCGGGCGGCGACCATGCCGCGCACCTTGATCGCGACGCGCTGGCAGGCTTGGCCGATCTCTTCGAAGGTGCTGCCCGGATGGGTGGTGATGACATGCGCTGGCAGCAGCAGCTCGGGGCGCTGGATCGGCTGACCGCGGGCGGATTTCAGCATCGCCCATGCGTTCGCCATCAGTGCCGGGTGAAGGTTTACCCGCTGCGGATCCAGCACGGTCGCACGGGCTTCAGAAAGTGGATCGGTGCGCATGGCGCGGGTCTCCATCGGGGTTGCGGTTTTTGGTGAAAGCCGGAAGGTCAGATGCGGGGGCAGTGTGTTGGATCGCCGCCCCCGCGATTCCCCACGCAAAACAAAGGAAAACGCGGGAAATGAGTGGTAGTCTCGAAACGCGATTGGCTGAGATTGAGAACAATATTGCGGCTTTAGAAGGAGCCGAACCGACCTCGCGTCCGATTGGCGAAGCACCGATTACGCTGCTGCAAGTGAAGCGTGAAACCGACCTTCTTTGGCAAAGCGTCAGAGGGATTCAGGAGGACATCGGCGAAATCAAATCCGCGCTGGCCAAGCTGCAGCGTTGATCAGGTTGCGAGCTTTGGATCTCGCCAGCGATCCAAAGCCTTCTCCTCGGCGAGCTGCTCACGTTCAGCCTGTTCGCGCGCAGCGTTTTCAGCGCAGATCCTAGCGCCCTCGATATGCCGCTCCATACCGCGAGAAACAGCCAGAGCCGTGATCAGGCGCTGATAGCTGAGCTTTTGCTCAGGTGTTGTGGTCAGGGAGAAGCGATGCCAGCACAGGTCGATGTTCGGGCTACCAAGGCCGCCGCCCAATCCTGCCTGAGACTGAGCAAAGCGCTCTGCTTCCGCGACTGAAAGCGGTGCAGCGATTTCAGGAATGGTGTCAGGGCTGTCATACATCATCCGGACGCACATGCGCATCGCGAGCGTATCGGTCTCGCAAGACGCACGTGGCGGTGCTGCAGCGTGATTGCTATGGTCCGTATCCGCCATGGTGCGGGGCCTCCATCGGGGTTTCGATGGAGGGATAATTGTTTGTCATTTGGCAATCGTCAAGCTATAAAATTGCCAAATGACAAATTCCCTGCGATGGTTCGGCGACGAATCACGGGATGTTAACTAAGCTTTGCCGGGATCACGCCCCATTCGCGACCACCGGAGCGCGAAGCATTTGCCTATTTTCAGGATGGGTGGAGAAGAAATGAGGGAACGCATTGCACAGAAAATACTCCGGCTATCTCCGGGTAAATTCGAGCGACTGAGGCAGACCCTCAGTCGTGTGGCTTCGGCTGGGCCGTCGCAAGAAGACCGTCTATGTACGCTTCAAGCTTGCCTAGAAGAACTGGATCTAGATCCTGAACGCGAGCAATGACTTGTGCCCTGTGATCAAGATCATCACGCTCGCCACCTTCTAAGAGAAAGCGTGGCGACACATTAAAATAGGCGCTGATTTTTACGATGTCGTCGCTTCTGGGCTTAGACTTGGGCCGCCGAAACCACGGATAAATCCTGTGGTAGGGAGTATGTGTTGCCTCGGCCAGAGCGCGCAAATCAATGCCCCGCTCCTCCATAAGCACCTTCAGTCTTTGCGCAAATGGGCTGAGTTCCATGTCTCGCAATCTACAATTTTGCGTTGCCGTTTGGCAAATTGCCATTTGCCACTTGACAACTGTTTGTCATTTGGCAAATCCATAGAGCATGGACCCGCACGATTTCATCGCCAAGATCGACGCTTACTGTAGCGAAACCGGGCTGCAGCCGTCGACGGTTTGCTCTCGGGCGGTTGGCAATCCTCGGCTTTACGACCGCATCAAAGCGCGTCTCGTAAAGTTGGGCGAGGAAGACCAGCTGCTTAGCGCGTGGATCGAGCAGAACCCGCCAAAGAGGCCAGCTCCGCTCACTATGTCCCAACCCAAGGATCCCGCCCATGACAACGCCTGACTTTGTCCCGCTGCTTGGAGCCCGTTGCGTCAAGGTTTCAGAGCCTGATCGGGGCCTTAAAGAGCAGCTGACTGGCGGTGATGGGATTGAAGTTCGGCCGGTTGATGATCGATTTATCGCCTTAACTCCCGTTTTCCGTAGTATTCGAGGGTCAAAATCATGACCAGTGTTCGCCGCCTGGCAGCGGTTCCGCAAGCTCACCCTGCCCCACGCGTCAGTCAAATGTCCCATACCAATGGATTTGACCGGCGCCGCGGTTGCAATCGGGGGCGCAGCCTGGAAGCGCGGCGGCGCAATCAGGTGCCGCCGGTGATCGCCTTCACCCGTCACGATATGGCGGTGTTCTGGGCGGGGCTGATGGCGCGGCAATGCGGCACCCGCGAACGCTGCGCGGTGATGTTCGATGTCACCTTTCAGACCGCCTGCAACTGGTTTGATGGGTTCTCTTGCCCGACCGGCGACAAGGTCATGCAGGCGATGCGCTGGTGGCCGGAGGAATTCGATCATGAGTAATGCACTTCACCTCGACCGTGCTTTGAAGCTGGAAGCCCGTGCTATGGCGCTTCTCTCGCACGCGCGGCGGCTGTTCCTGCTGGCGGTTGCCCTCCTCTGCCTCGCTTTCGCCAGCCTTATAGCCGTCACCATCGGCCTCTGATCCATCCCCGGCCTGCCAGCCGTGATCCGCCCGCCCCGTGGCGCGCCCGCAAGGGTGAAGGCGTTCGCGCCACGGGGAAACTTGCACCCGCCATGGAGGCTCAAATGGATTTGAATAATCTTTCCCGCGAAGAACTACATCGCCTTCAGGGTGAATTGCGGACCCTGCAGAGCGAGCTCGGAACCGTCGCCACGGCGGCGGAAGTATTGGCAGAAGGCGATTTCGAGCCAGAGATCAGCCTCGGAACTGAGGGGACCATCATTCGCACCCGGCCCGTCGCCGGACTGAACTGCGACCTGCTCCTGATCGATCAGGACAAGGGCGCTGATGTTGAGATTGAGCCTGAAGCCGTGCTGCCTGTCGCGGCCGAGGTCTTCTCTGCGCCGGCACCGCTGGCAAAAGCGCAACCGAATGCATCTGCTGCACCTTTGCCGCCCGTTACCTTGCGCATAGGGTCACTGGATGACGCTGAGCGTCGCGAAATCCTGCGCCTGCATGGTCTGGGCGAGAGCAACAGCCTTATCGCAATGAAGCTTTCGCGTCGGGTCCAGACGGTTGGCCTGTTCCTGGAATCGATCAAGCGCAAGGCGGCCAAGGCGCCGCAGGAAACGAAACAACCGGGCCAGCCCGCGCCGTCTGAGGGACAGGGCGCACAGGACCCCGGCGAGGCTGCGACCGATGAAGTCGCGCCCGCCCCATCTGCGCTGGTGGCTGGCGGTGCAGATATCGAGATCCTGGGCGGAGATCAGGGAGGACTGCAGCGGGATCGTCTCGCGGAGCATGATCCTGTGCAGGCGGAAGGGGGTGGGCGGCTGGGGAGCGCATCCCTCCCTTCCGCCGAAGCGCCGCCCGGGCTTAACGAGTTGGGGCGGCAGATCTGGGTCTTTCTTTCGCGGCTCAGTTTTCCGCGTGGTTGGGATATCGAGCTGGATCTCGATATGATCGAAGCATTCGGCAGGGGTGAAAAGTCCCCTGAGATTGCACTGGATCTGGGCGTTGATACCAAGGCTGTGGTCGATCGCCATCGCCAACTGACCGCCATGATCCGGGATGATCGCGGGCAGATCCAGATCGACGGGATGGCGACCTTTGTCAGGGTTCTGCGCGAATTCGTCAAATTTAAGCGCAAGGGCGGTGCTGGCTGATGACCCTGCCTGCCATTGCACGGGCCGCGCTTTCGGTCGGCCGGATCGACTGGGGCGCGGTGATGATGCCCAAGGGCCGCTGGTCCGCATTGGTCGAAACCGACACGGCGCCCGCCCGGGTGGCGCAATATGCGTCTGGCCAGATCTATCTTGCTGCGCCTTATCCTCTGGCCGTGCGCGGGCGGCAGGCTGAATGGAAACCGGCGCTTTCTGAGCGCATCGCTTTGCTGGCCGCCCGCGAGATCCTTCGCCTGATGCAGTTGGGCGTCTCGGCCGTCTGTCCGGTTCAGATGCGGGCGGGGATGTGCATTGCCTCGCCACTGGTCGATGAGCCGCCCCCTGCCCTCGATCCGCACGTCTGGCAGGATTGGGCCATCCCCATGCTGGCGGTCAGCCGCATGGTGGTTGTGCCGGATATTCCCGGCTGGTCGGTCTGCCCCGAGGTCTGGGCCACCGCCGTCTGGGCGCTGAACCGCAACATTCCGCTTCATATCTATGCGGGTGAGCCATGACCCGTGATCGTGATGACCGGCTGGCCGAAGCCAAGGCCAAAGACATTGGCGATATTGCGCAACAGCTGGAGATCTGCGGCTTGCTGCCCTGGCCGCCGCGCCACGGCATGGAATCCGTCGGCCCCTGCCCGAAATGCGGCGGGCGTGATCGCTTTTCGATCAATCAGCGCGATGGCGTGTTCAACTGCCGGCGGTGTGAGGGCCGGGGCGATGTGATCAGCCTTGTCAGGTTCGTGCGCGATTGCAGCATGCCTGCAGCCATTGACTGGCTGATCGGCCCTGAGGCGGAAATTTCAGAGATTGAGCGCAATGCGCGCCGCAAGGCCAGCGATGAGAACCGCCGGCGGAATGAGGATCGTGCCGATCGGGAACGCCAGCGAGAGATAAAGGCCGCCGGCGCTTTGTGGCGCGAGGTCGCAAAAAATGACCATTCCGCCCTGCGCGGCTACCTTGATGCCCGTGGGATCACCGCAGATCTTCTGCCCGAAATCCCTGCGGTGCTGCGCTATCACCCCGCCCTGCCCTATATGGTGCGCGCAGAGCGAGGCTTTCGGGAAGTGCATCGGGGCCCGGCAATGCTTGCGGTTGTCCAGCAGCCCAGTGGGCGGGGCATCGGCTGCCATCGCACCTGGTTCGACCCCGCCTCGCCTCAGGGGAAGATTGCGCTGCGCGACCCGGAAACAGACGCTGATCTGCCGCGCAAGAAAATGCGTGGATCCAAGCGCGGCGCCGCGATCCGCCTGCATACGCCTGACCATGACTGGCACCAGCTGGTGATGGGCGAAGGGATCGAGACCACGCTAACCGCGATGTGCGCCGGCATGTGGCCGGAAGCTGCTTTCTGGGCCGGGATCGACCTCGGCAACATTTCCGGTCGGCGGCAGAGCGGCAAAGGCCTGAAATATGCGGGCCTGCCGGATCTCGCAGATGCTGAAGCGTTCATTCCGCCGCCCTGGGTGCGTGAGCTGATCCTGATCGAGGATGGCGACAGCGATCCGCGCGATACCCGCGCCAAGCTTCAGGCTGGTGCCAGGCGCGCCATGGCGAAGATCCCCGGATTGCGGGCCTGCATCGTCGCCTGCCCGCCTGGGCGGGATCTTAATGATTTGCTCCAGGAAGGAGGCATCGATCATGTCGAGTGATATCACGCCCCCCCCCACGCCCGAGGGCGACTATCACCACGATGCACTGCATCTAACCATCGAGGAGGCTCATCACGTCGCACGTAATCTCATCTCTTGCTTCGCTTCTGATGACGCGCCCGAGGGCGACCTGATCAGCAGGACGCGCGATGCGGTGCAAGCCGGATACGACGCCTGGGCAGAAAAGCCGCACAACGCAAAGTGGGTGCGAAAGATCGACGGAACCCCGATCCCGAATGACCTTGTGGTGTGCATTCAGTCTGCGGTGTGCGCCTCTCTCCCCGCCCCTCAGGCACAGGGGGAGGAAGGGGCGGTGACCGCGCCGGAACTCTGGGCTGCATGCGAGACCTGCCGGCAGTCTGGTGAGGAGGAATGCCTTCACCGCACCGAAGATCTGGCCTTTGACGGCGAGGCTTGGGTTTGCCGGGAATGCTGGAATCCCGACGACGAAGATGGCTTTGACCGTGCTCCGCTGATGAAGGTCGGCCATCCCGCCACCCCCGCGCCGGTCAAAGCCGGGGTGGATCTTGAATCTCTGTCTCGCGATGCTGCGCGTTATCGGTGGTTGCGCGACCGTGATCTGGCCACGATCAGCAATGGTGGCGTTTTCGCAGGGATGACGCCTGACAATGTGGTTCTTTCGGGCGAGGATCTCGATTCCGCCATTGATGTCGTCCGCCTTTGGAACCGTCTCACCCCACCGCCTGCGTCGGCTGACGGGGAGGTTTCCTGACATGGCGAAGCGGAAGACGAAAGTAGATTACAACCCCGACGACTGGGCGAAGCTGCTTGAAAGGAACAGGGTGAACCGCGCCCGGGACCCGGAAAGATTGAAGCGGCAAAATGAAGTGAGGCGGATAAGGGCATTTCATCTGCGAGAAGCGGTGCGGTCAAATCCCGAGAAGCTGGAGAGGTTGAGGCAATATCACCGGCAATACTACCACAAGAGAATTTCCACCGAAGCAGGGCTGATAAAGGTGATCGCTGCCCGGCGTAAGGCTGAGGAAAAGCGGAAGACCGCACGGGCCAGCATCGCCAGATATCAAGTCAGGTCGCCGCAGATTCCGCAAAATCTTGCGCTTCGTAATACCCTCTATAAGCAGATCTGGGCGCTGATACCCGCCAACGACAGCCGCGATGATATTGCCAGCGAGGCGATGATTGCCCTCCTGACCGGAGAGGCCGCCACCCCTGCCGAAGCGGTCAAGATTGGGCGCAAAGCCCATTACCGGGTGTTTTCGCAATTCGGTACGGTTTCCATGGATGCGGTCATGCCTTCCGGCTTCACCCTTCACGATGTCCTGTCTGTCGAGAGCATAGCCTGCTGACAGCATGCTCGGGAAAACCACCGTCAGCATCGATCGCGCCGCCGGCACGGCAACCATGTGCACGGGCGGCTGGGATCAAACGTTCAAGGGCGACGATTTGGTCAAAAAGCTCCGATTTTACCGCCGCCTTTGGTCCCGAAAGCCGAACGGCAGAGGCGGCAGTACCTACGATGAGAAAACTCCCGGCCCTTGGGCCGGGCACTACGAGGATAGTATCCGCGCCCTTGAAAGCGCGGTCAGGGAGTGGATGGCATGAGCCAGGAGCTTAAACCGGGTCTCGCGCGGGTTCGCGAAGTGATGAGCCAAGCCGAGGATGTCGACATGCCCGAGGGGTTGGAAGTGCCCTCTGAGCATGATCATGATGCCCCGATCGGCGATGAAGATCTCGGCTATGATGATCGGGCAACAGATCCCCCGCACCCCCCTGATGATGAATCTGCCCCGCCGCCAGAAAAGGAATGCGCCGAACTGCCGCTCAATGACCATGGCAACGGCCAGCGGTTCGTTCGGTATTTTGGCGACATGGTGCGGTGGGTTCCGACATTGGGCTGGCATGTCTGGAGCGGGACGCATTTTCAGCTCGATCAGCACAATATCAGGGTCCGCTATCTTGCACAGCAGCTGGGCGAAAGGATCGCGAAAGAGATCCCATGGCTGACGCTCGAGGATTGGCAAATGGAAGCAATCGGACGGGAGCGGGATCTGCGCGAGGAACTGAAGGCGCTTTCCGAGACCCTGGACGATGATGGCAAGCCTTCCGAAGAGACCCGCTCAAAGATGGCCGATATCGATAAGAAACTGGGCGCTATCAACAGCATCAAGAAAGTGCTGGGCGACAAGCGCAAGGCTCATCGAAACTTCGCCCGCACGGCCGGCAATACCAGCCGCATCGATGCGGCCCTGAAAGAGGCGGCGCCGCACATCTCGTTGACCCATACCGAACTGGATTCGGACGCTATGGCAGTGAACTGTCTTTCTGGGACGCTCCGGTTTGAGATCGTTTCCGATCCGGATGCAGGTATGTCGAAAGTCGCGACTGTGCGGCTCGATCCTCATAGCCAGGATGACAAGATCTCGAAGGTGATCATGGCGAGCTATAATCCAGAGCGGCCTTTCAGCCCTAGAACGGATTGCCCAAAATTCATGGCATTCCTTAATCGGGTTCAGCCGGCCGCAGAAATGCGTGGCTATCTCCAGCGCTGGCTTGGTCTCTCGATCAGCGGACTTTCCGTCCAAGCGCTCATGTTCTGGTATGGTGCCGGCGCAAATGGGAAATCTGTCCTGATCGAGCTGATCGCCAAAATCATGGGCGAGTATGCCGCAGAGATCCGCATCGAAACCCTGACGGGCAAAAACAGTCAGTCTGGCGCACAGGCCACGCCCGATCTTGTCTATCTGGTCGGGGCCCGGCTTGCCCGGGCTGGCGAGCCGCGTGAGGGAGAACCGCTGCAAGACAGCCTGGTCAAGTCGATCACGTCAGGTGAACCCATCATGGTGCGGCCGAACTACGGGGCGTTCTTCCGTCTTTACCCGTATTTCAAGCTGACGATGTCAGGGAACCATAAGCCAGACATTCGATCGACAGATGACGGGATCTGGCGGCGGATCAAGCTGGTGCCGTGGGAAGTGCAGATCCCCGAGCGTGAGCGTGATGATACGCTTCTCGACAAGCTCTGGGAAGAGCGCGACGGAATCCTGAAATGGCTGGTCCAGGGCTTGCTTGATTACCTCGAGGGCGGCCTTCAGGAACCTGACGCGGTGCGCAATGCGACCGAAGAATACCGGGATGACAGCGACCCGGTGGGTTCGTTCCTGAGCAGCTGCTGCTTCTGCACAGGTGACGACAAAAACCGCATTCCCTCACGCGAGCTGACCATGGCGTTTCACTACTGGATGGCGCGTCGGGGCGAAACCAAATGGGGCGATAAGCGCGTCCAGATGCGATTGCGGGAGAAGGTCGACCGCAAGTGGAAGAGCCCAAGAGATGGCCTCGGCTTCGGCGTGGTGAAGTCCTCGGGCGTGCCGACATATGTCGGGATCCGCTTCGATGACGATTTCGGGCCGCGCTTCAAGGACTGTCCGAAGGATACGGAGGGCCGCCCTGTAGGCGCTGGCCAGGACTATTGACCCTTTTCCCCGCACCCCATTTCGGCAGCATCAGGGGCGATAGGGAAGATAACGACCCTGTCAGGGAGCAACGTTCCAAAGACGGGGTGCGGGGGATTTCCAACGAAAGCAGACGGTTGGCGAGTTCTTAGGGAGGTCAGGGAGGATAGGGAGCAGTTTCCGCGCTGCGTATATGCGAGGCCATAAACTGCGGGGTCTGGGGTGATGAAGATGGGTGTGAAGTTAGGTGTGTTGGGTATCTGCTCCCTGTCCTCCCTCACCTCCCTGCCCTTCCATCAACTCACTGATTTCTAATCATAATGCTGAATTTAGGCATGGTTCCACTTCCTCCCTGACAATCTCACTTTCTCCCTGTCCTCCCTGATCAACTCAACGAAAAACTAGGTTTAGAAAAAATGGGAAATGAGGCACTAAATATGGATATCGGTTTAGAGATGGCCGTTGATGGGCTGGTGAAAGAAGGTCTGGCGCGGCAGGCCAGTGCGCTGCAAAGCGTGGCGGCAATGCTTCGGATCGCCCTGCCCGGCTCGACCGAAATCGCCCGCCTGAGGGCGCTGCGCTCCCGTGCGGTTCCTCCGGCCAGTTGTGGTGAGGATATGCCGGTCGCGCCAGCTCGCGGCCCGGTGGTGGCGTTCCAGCCTAAGCAGCCCGTTCTCATGGATGACGGGCGCCATGAGGTGCACGCCGGATGGCTCGGGCGGGATGCGGGCCGCGCCTCGGATGCCTTCGACCGGATGGCAGACCAGTCGCGTCGCGCCGGCGGTGTTGACCCATTCCTGCCCTTCCACAAGCTGACGGCCCGCACCTATGCTGCGCTGGTCGAGCGTCACTCCTGCGTCGGCCTCAAGGGGCGCTCCTTTGAGACGATGATGGGCGGCCGGTCAGGCGGTGGCGGCGATGGTGTGATGGATCTGATCCTTGATGAAGGCGCAACCATCGACGCGATGCGCCGCGCTGCTGGCGACGGATGGGCGCTGGAGGTACGCAGGCAGGGCAAGCGCCGCCGCGTTCCGCTCACGGTGCTGGATCTGGTTGATCGCGTCTGCCTGCAAGACAAGACCATTGGCGAGGTGCTGAGGGCCTGCGGGTGGTCAGAGAAGGGTGAGACGCGAGCATGGGCGCAGGACGCCCTCTGCGGCGCGCTGGAAAGAATGTCGAAGCGGGTGCAATTAGAGGCTTGACCTCTTAAGTCCGCCGGATGTAGCTTCAGCGCCATGATCTACAAGAGCGCCCGGAGGCCACCGCCTCTCGGGCGTTTCTTATTGTCAAGGTTTTCTCTTCACACTGACTGACAGGCTGATTTCAACCAGCGTGCCAATGATGCAAGCGGCGAGGATAAGACTAACTCCCGCGCCCGCATTCCATACCTTCTCAAGCAACGCGCCGGGCTGAGCGAGGGAATACCCGGTAAAGAGAACGCCGATCAAAAGTGAGATGGCAGCAAAAAAACCTGCGATGTGGGTGAAAAACAATTCGGTTCTCCTGAGTTTATAATGACGAGACTATCGCATCGCTCTGGATTTTATCTCAAGGGGGGGCGCAGGAGATTATGGATTTCCGTCTCGAGCGCGGGTCGGTCGATGATCTGATCCGCAACCTGTCCGGTGTCGGACAGAAGCAAGTCCCGTTCGCCGCTGCGGTGGCGGTGAACAAGACGGCCCGCGAGGTGATCTCGCATATCAAAGAGCGGATGGAGGTGGTCTTTGACCGCCCGACGCCGTTCACGAAGAACGCCTTCGAGCTTCGGCCCGCCGCGACAAAGACCAATGCCGAGGCGACCGTTGCCGAGAAGTCGATGCAGGGCCGCAGGCATTATCTGAAAGTCCAGGAGGCCGGCGGGCCTCGGGAACAAACCGGGCTGGAAAAGTTGCTGTCGCTCAAGGCGGCATGGTCTGGTGTGATCCAGTCGGTGATCCCGGCGACAGGCTCGCCCTTCGAGGCGGCACGGCTTGACCGATACGGGAACTGGTCTAGCGGTGAGCGCAACCAGCTGCTGTCCGGTCTGGGTGCGCAGCGCGAAGCATCCACCAATACGACCGACAAGTCGCGGAAGCGGTCAAAGACCCGGGCGACGTACTTCGTGCCGAAGCATGGCCTTGCTCCGGGTGTGTATCGCCGCAAGGCCAAGGGTGACATTCCGGTTCGGGTGCTGAAGTTCTCGGACAAGGTGCCGCAGTATCAGAAGCGTCTCGGGTTCAAAGAGGGCGTAGAGGCGATCTTCGCGCAGCGGATCGGGGTCAACTTCGCCGATGCGCTGGCAAAGGCCCTCTCGACCGCCCGGTGATCGGGGCGGGTCCTTCCGGGGCAAGATCCTCACGCGGGTAATTCGCACCCCGATCTTCGCGGATTTTTTTATCTTTCCTGTTCGTGAGAATGGGTTGTTGTTGGGGTTTGCCATGGAAAGGAACGACATAGATGTCGCGCTGATCCCGGTGGATCTGAGCGACGAATTGCGCGAGATGCTTGACCGGTTTCCGCTGCCTACCGGGGTGGCGGATGCCGATATGAACCAGGAGGAACTGGCCTCCGCTCTGAGCCAGTCCGTCAACACCATCGCCAAGTGGATCCGGGAAGATATGCCAGTGGCGCGCCCGGGGCGAAACGGCCAGCCCTACATCCTCCGCCTTTCGCATTGCTATGCCTGGATGCGCTGGCGCGATGCTCTACGCGATGAGCGGACGGCGCATAACAAGGCACAGGCGGCAGCGATGCAGGCTGAGTTGCTCGGCCTGAAGCTTGACGATCCCAATGCGCAGATGTCACCCAAGCAGCGCCGGGAAATGGCCGAGGCCGATCTGGTCTGGAACAAGGCGCAGCGCGAACGCCGCCAGCTGGCACCGATCGATGATGTGCGCGAGCTGATGGAGGGCATGCTGTCGATCATCCGCGATGGCATCGAGGCCATGCCGGATCGCTTGGAGCGGGAATTGCAGCTGCGCCCCGAGCAGGTGACAGCAGCCATCCGGGTCGGGCGCGATGTCCTCGACGCCTTGGCGGTTCGTATCGCGGCTGAACATCTGCCTGACCTCGATGCCGGTGAGGTGCTTGGCGCCGAGGTTGCAACCAGCTGAGGTCCTGAAATGTCGATCATGGATCACGGCTTCGAGCCGTTGCCGCCTTATGCCGATCCCCGGGAAGCATTGCGCCAGGCATTGCCTGCGCTGCGCCCGGCTGAGGAGATTACGGTCACCGCTGCGGCTGAGAAATACATGCGGGTCAACGTGGCAGGGCAATGGCTGCCGTTTCGCCGCGATGTGACGCCCTACATGGTCGAGCCGACCGATATGATCGCCTCGCGCGAGTATCGCAGCCTCGCCTTCTGTGGGCCGTCGCAGTCGGGCAAAACACAGATGCTCCAATCGGCCTCGGCCTATGCGATTGCGGCAAACCCGGGTCGGGTGGCGCTGTTCCAGATGACGCGGGATTCGGCGGCGCTGTTCGAGCGCGAGAAGCTCGCACCGATGATCAACAATTCTCCCGCCTTGCGCGACAGGGTCGCCAAGGGGCGTGGCTCGGATACCATCTTTCAGAAGCTGTTTGTCGGCGGCACCCACCTGACGCTGGACTGGCCCACGGTCACAAAGCTCAGCTCTGCCACCATCCGCCTGGTGCTGGGCACGGATTATGATCACTTCCCAAAGTCTATTGGCGGTGAAGGTGACGCGCATTCGATGATGCGCGCGCGGACGCGAACCTTCATGTCGCGCGGCATGGTGGTGGTCGAGAGCAGCCCGGGCGCGCCGCTGACGGATGAGAACTGGCGCCCGGAAACACCGCATGCCGCGCCGCCGGTCGAATACGGGGTGCTGGCGCTCTATCCGCAAGGGACGCGCGGGCGCTGGTACTGGTCCTGCCCACATTGCGCGGATGAGTTTGAGCCGACCTTTGCCCGGCTGGATTATCCCAAGGGCCTCGATCCCGCCGAAGCGGCTGCCAAAGCGCGGATGCAATGCCCGCATTGCGGCGCTTTGATCGGGCATGAGCATAAGGCGGCGCTGAACGCAGCCGGGCGCTGGCTTCACGAAAGCAGCGAGCTGGATCCAGAAACCGGCCAGCCTCTGCTGGTACCGATCGACAGCGGCAGGGTGCGCCGCACGGATATGCTGAGCTACTGGCTTGATGGGGCGGCAGCGGCGTTTTCGACGTGGTCAGAGCTGGTCGAGCAGTATGAGAACGCCATTCGCGCCTTTGAGGCGACCGGCGATGAGGAAAAGCTGAAAACGGCGATGAATACCGGTCAGGCGCAGCCCTATAAGCCGCGCTCGGCGAATGATGCGGTGATGCTGACCCTGCAGGGCCTGAAGGACAAGGCGCAGGGCAACACGACGCCGAAGGGGATCGCGCCGGACTGGACGCGCTACATCACGGTGCAGGTCGATGTGCAGTCAACTCGCTTCCCGGTTGGTGTCGTCGCCTGGGGCAAGGACGGGCGGCACGCACTGATTGATCGCTTCGATCTCTTCACCCCGCCGGGTGAAGATGATCGGGCTTTGCGCCCCTTTGAGGTCGCGGGCGATTGGGCGGTTCTGGAAGCTCTGTCCACTCGATCCTGGCCGGTTCTCGGCACGGGCGGCGAGATGCGGGCGCTTGCCATTGCGGTCGATATGCATGGCGGTGGCTCGACCACGGAAAACGCCTATCGCTTCTATCGCGGGCGCCGCAATGCCGGTGAGGGCCACCTGTGGTTTCTGACCCGTGGCGAGGGTGGGCTGACCGGGCAGAAGGCGACAGACCGGGTTTGGCTGAAAGCCCCGGAGCGGGTGAGCCAAGGGGCAAAGCGCCGCCGCGCGGCCAAAGATATCGAGATCCTGCACATGGCGACGGATCGCCTGAAGGACGCGGTTTCCGCCTCGCTGCACAATACCGAGGGCGGGGTGAACCTTTGCGAGCTCGCAGAATGGATCCCGGATGACGTGCTCATCGAGCTGACTGCCGAGATCCGGGGGCTCGGGGGCTGGGAAAAGCGGGCCGGCATGGTCCGCAATGAGGCTCTCGATCACCTTGTTCAGGCCCGCGCGCTGCACATCATCAAGGGGTGCGAGCGGATCAATTGGGACGTCGCGCCCTATTGGGCCATCTGGGGCGAGAAAAACCCCCATGTCATTTTACCGAAGGCTTCGTCGCGGTCAGAGGCTGAACCTGTCGAGAGACCCGATCCGCCATCTGGCAGGCGGGTTGACCCCATCCGCAGTGCGCCCGGTCGGGGCGGCTGGATCCCAAACCGGAGTAAATGGCTTTGAGCAAATACACCGCTGCTGATCTGGCCCATATCAAAGGGATGATCGCGAAGGGCGTCACCTCGGTCGAAGTGGCGGGCGAGAAATACAACTTCCGCAGCCTCGATGAGATGCAGCGCACCGCCGCCATGATCGAGGAGGAGGTCAATCCCTCCTCCCGCCGCCGCTCGGGCTTCTACCTGCCCACTTTTTCCAGGGGCTGAACCTTGAACATTCTGGATCGTGTGATCGAGGCGTTCTCGCCTCGGATGGCGGCTGCGCGCGAGCGTGACCGCACGGTGGCGATGCATTACCGGGCCTCGCGCCTCGGGCATCGTAATGAGGGCATCCGCGCCAGCGGGGCAGACGCGGACCTCGCCTCGCGCGACCGGCGCAAGATTTCGTTCTATGCGCGCGACATGATCCGTAACACCCCGATGGCCTCGCGGATTCAGGATGTGATTGCGGGCCATGTGGTGGGTGACGGCATCCTGCCGAAGCTTCACCTTTCCAGCGCCGTGCCTGCCACGGTCGCCAAACGCCTGAAGGCGCGCTCGCTGGAGGTGATCGAGCAGCATTGCGACAGCGTCGATATCGACCGCAACGGCCTTCTGAACCTCTATGGCCTGCAGGCGCTCGCCATGAACACGATTGTCGATTCCGGCGAGGTTCTGATCCGCCGCCACCGCCGCCTCGACAAAGCCCAGACCATCCCCCTCGAGATCGAGATCCTCGAGCCGGACTATATCGACGAAAGCCGCTACGGCGTCACGCCCGACGGCAATGAGGTGCGCGAAGGCATCGAATACGACAGCAACGGGGATCGGGTCGCCTATTGGCTCTATATGCAGCACCCGGGCGGCGAGTGGCGGCCGGGCCGCAACCCGATGCAGACCGAGCGGGTCGATGCTGCCGATATTCTGCACGTCTTTCGCCTCGACCGCCCCGGCCAGACGCGTGGTATCAGCTGGCTGACCAAGATCGCAGAGAAGCTGCTGAACGCTGACGATGCGGAAAATGCGCATCTGATGCGCCAGAAGATCGCGGCCTGTTTCGTCGCCTTCCACCACATGGATATGAACGGGAAAGAGCGCCCTGAGCTCGGCGGCACGATGCAGCCTGGGGCGATCATGCAGGTGGGCGTGGGCGAAGAGATCACGATTGCTGACCCGCCTCAGGTCGGGGACTGGTCAGAATTCCAAAAGAGCGTTTATCGCGCTGCCGCCATGGGGGTGGGGCTGACCTATGAGGCGCTGACCGGCGATCTTTCCGGGGTGAACTTCAGTTCTGCCCGCATCGGCCGCCTGGAGATGTCGCGCAATATCTCGCGCTGGCAGTGGCTCATGCTGGTGCCGCAAATGCTCAACCCGCTCGGGCGCTGGATCATTGAGGCCTGGGCAGAGGCCGAGGTGCCGGAGTTCTTTGAAATCCCGGGTGCCGCCCGGTTCATTTGGGTTCCGCCGCATCAGGTCATCGTCGATCCTGCACGCGAGTTTCAGGCGCTGCGCGAGGCGGTGCGTTCGGGCTTCATGTCGCGGCAAGGTGTCATCCGCACGCTTGGCGTGGATCCGGAGCGCCTGATCGAAGAGCAGCTGCAGGACAAGGAAATCGCTGACCGCCTCGGCCTGCCATTCGACAGCGACCCGCGCGCCGATGTCTCGCGCCAGAGCTCGAGCTTCACCGAAACCGACAAGGAATATCGCAATGAATGAAATCTTCCTCACCGGCACGGTGGGGCAGTCCTTCTGGGATGAGGAATGCTTTACCATCAAATCCGTCCGGGAGGCCCTTATGGGGCTGTCAGGGCCCCTGACGGTCCACCTGAATTCCGGCGGCGGCATCGCGCATGAAGGCCAGGCGATCCACAATGCCCTGAAGAATTACGACGGCGAGGTCACCATCATCATCGATGGTATCGCCGCTTCGGCCGCATCGCTGATCGCGATGGCCGGCGACCGGATCGTCATGCCGCTTGGCGCTATCATGATGATCCACGATCCGGCCCGCTGCTTTGTCGAGGGGCGCGGCACCGAAGAGGATCACCTTCAGGAAGCAAAGGCGCTCGGCGTGATCGCCACCGCCTATGCAGCGGTCTACGCCGCCCGCGCCGGGATCAGCGTCGAGGACGCCCGCGCGATCATGAAGGCCGAGACCTATTATGACGGCGCGGCGGCGGTCGAGGCCGGGTTCGCGACAGAGGCTGATGACGCGACAGAGGCCGTCGCGGCGGCGCTGTTCGACTACCGCCTCTATCCCAAAGCCTCCGCAGGCCTGCGCGCCATCGGCGGGATGCTGAAGAAGAAGCCGAAGAGGGAAGCTGTTCTGGCCGCCCTCTCCGGGGAGAGAGCCTCTAAATCCAACCCGAAAGGAACAATCATGCCCGGCAAGACCCGCATGGAAGATCAGGACGACGAAACCACGGCGGACCTGGATGAAGACCTGACCTCAGAAGAAGAGGAGGAAACCACCTCGACCGAGGATGATGAGACCACCGGCAGCGAGGATGACGACGATACGACCGCCGAAGGGGGGGAAGGCTCGGAAGAGGATGAGGACAACCCGAACGCCTCGGCCATCTTCCGTTTCGCGGCATCGCGCAAGGTCGGCGCCGATATCGCCATGTCCTGGGTCAAGCGCGGGCTGACTGTGGCGCAGGCGACCAAAGAGTTCAAAGCCAAATATGGGGATACCACGATGACGAAGCCCCGCCAGGGTCTCAGCCGCGCGCGCATTTTGCGCGATGAACGCGACACGCGCCGTAAGATGATATCCGAGGCGATCTCGGGCCAGATCACCCGCGCACCGCAGGTCTCAGCCGGCGCGCGCCAGTTCATGGATATGTCGCTGGTCGAGATTGCGGCGATGTCGATCGGCTATAATGGCCGGATCCGCAATACTGGCGACAAGATGCAGGTGTTCATGGACGCCTCGCATTCGACATCCGACTTTCCGGCCATCTTCCAGAACGCGCTGAACAAGGTGCTGCTCGACCGCTACAGCGATTACGAGCCCACCTATCGGCTGATCTCGAAGAAGAAGAACTTCCGCGACTTCCGGCCGATGCCGCTGATCCGCGCCGGTGATTTCCCGACCCTGCTGCCTGTCGGCGAAACAGGCGAGATCAAATGGGGGACCTTCGGCGAGGGGTCAGAGGTTGCACTGCTGGGCAGCTATGCTCGTGGTCTGACCATCAGCCGTCAGATGCTGGTCAACGATGAACTCGGCGCCATCGATGAGGTGCTGTCGAGCTATGGTGAGAGCATCGTCCATTTCGAAGAGCGGACCTTCTACAAATTCGCCCTTCGCGCAGAACTCTCGGATGGCGCGCCGATCTTTGATGCAACCCATGGCAACCTTGCGGCAGCCGGTGCCGCGATCAATACCACGTCGCTCTCCGCTGGCCGCGCGGCGATGCGCAAGCAGAAGTCGATCGACAAACAGACCCTGAACCTGTCGCCGTCGATCCTGCTGGTCGGCCCGGATCAGGAAACGGCGGCCGAGATGATCCTCGCCCAGATCACTCCGACCGCAGCGGATGCAGTGAACCCGTTCTCGGGCCGCATGAAGCCCGTCGTTGCCTCCGAGATCACGGGCAAGGAATGGTATCTGCTGTCTGAGCGGGCGCCTTGCTGGGTCCATGGCTTCCTGGAGGGTGCCGAAGCGCCGCGCGTCCGCACGGAAGAGCCGTTCGGCACCCAGGGCTTCTCGATGACCGTCGAACACGACTTCGGCCTCGGCGCGGCTGATTTCCGGGGAGGCTACAAGAACCCCGGCGAGTAACGCCATCCGTCCAATCCTTTGATCAAAGCCGTCCTCCCGGGCGGCTTTGGACTTTTTTCTTATCCATCAACGGAGATCTCCGATGAAAAGCTTCCTTCAAAAGGGCACGTCCCTTTCTCTTGTCGCTCTCGCTGCGGTGGCGAGCGGCGGCCTCGTGGTCCAAGGCGTGATCGCCGGAGTGGCCGGGACCGATGCCCTCGATGGCGATGATGTCGAGGTGCATGTCGTGGGCTGCTACAGCCTGCCCAAGGTTGCGGCGCAGGCATGGTCGGCGGGTGATGCGATCTACGTCGACCCCGACGATTTGGTTTGCTCCAATGCGCCCGAGGACGGCTTCATCCTGATCGGCGCGGCCATTGCTTCCGCCTCCAATCCCTCGGGCTTTGGCGAAGTTCGCCTCAACGGATCCTTCCCGGCGGCTCCTTACGAGGCCTGATGCGGTATGACCCGCATCTTTGACGGCCTTGCCGGCATGGCGTCCTCGATCATGGGGGCGCCAGTCAGGTTTCTGCCAGTCGGGCGCGACGCGATCGACACCATCACCATATTCCGGCGCAGCCCGGTCGAGGTGCTGGGCGATGACGGCCGGGCGATCCTGCTCGATACGCCCTGGTGGCGGGTCAATAAGGCAGAACTCGACCCGATGCCGAAAACCGGTGACCGGATCGAGCCGGGTGACGGGCACATCTATGAGATCACCAGTCGACATTCCAGCGGCTCGCCCGCGCGCGACGCTTTCGTGATCTATGCGCTGGAAAGGGTGCTGTGATGACGCATTACCGGTCTCGCTACCGCGCAGTCATTCAGGCCGCGCTCACGGCATCGCCAAGGTTTGCGGATTTCACGGTCCGGTCGGCCTGGGCGCAGAACATCTCGGCCGAGGATCTTCCGGTTTTTGGCATCGCAACGCCAGTTGAAAGCAAGAACCGCGACAGCCTCGACACCTCAGAGCGTGAGACAACCGTCCATATCGTGTTCAAGCGGCTCGGCCTCGATGACATCGAGGATATCCTCGACGAAGACAGCGCGGCTGCTGAGACCGCGATCCTTGATGCCCTGCAGGCATCGGGAATTCAGGGCGACCTCGCCCAGACAGAGATCCGCCTTGATGGTGCTGGCGAGCAGCGGGCCGGGTCTCTGACGATGACATTCCGGCTCATGGCCTTTCTGGTCGAGCCGCTCACCCCCTGAACAGGAGAGACAGAAATGGCCGCATCCAGTGGCGTTACGCTCGGCTATGGCACCCGCGTCCGGATTGGTCGCGGCACAACGCCGGTTGAATGGACTATCATCAAGGGCGCCGAGGAGGTGCAGTTTCCGGATCAGACGCCCACAGACGTGGATGTAACCTGGCTTGAAAGCCCGGGCGCGACCGAAGAGTCGATCCGGGGGCTCAAGACTGTCGCCACTTTCACCTTGCCCATGCAATACGCGCCCGGTGGTGAAACCGATCTGTTGCTGTCCGATCTGGAACAGCAGGGCAGTGATGAGGATTTCCTCCTCGAAATCACCCCGTCCGGTGGCGCGACCCATACCTGGGTGGCATATGTGAACACCTACCGGATGACTTCCGCGACCGCCAAAGACAAGAAAATGGCAGAGGCGGTGTTCAAGGTGAAGGCCAAGGTCTCTGTCGCACCTCCGGCAGCGCCGGCAAACGAAACCCTTCCGGCGATTTCCGGCACGGCGCGCGTCGGGCAAGTGCTGACTGCCTGGCCCGGGATATGGAACCCGACTGGCAATCTGGCCTATCAGTGGCAGGTCAACAGCGGTGGCTGGACCAATATCGCCGGCGCGACCGGCCAGACCTATACGCCGATTGTCGGTCAGGTCGGTAATCCGTTGCGGGTGATTGTCACCGCGACCAATGGCACCGGTTCGACCTCGGCCACCTCGGCGCCCACCGCGAACGTGGTTGCGGCCTGATCATGGGCAACCCCTTCCGTGGTGAGGTCTCTGTCGGAGGCGGGGCGCATCGCCTCGTCTGCGATTTCAATGCGCTTTGCGAAATCGAGGCGCATTTCGGCGGTGAGATCGATGATGGCCTGGACCGCATCGATAGCGGCGATCTCGGACTGCAGGATCAGCGCGCAGTGGTCGCAGCCTTGCTGCGCCATCACGCCCCCACGGTCACCTTGCGGGATGCAGGCGCGGTGATAGCTGATCACTACACCGAAATTCACGCCGCTGTGCGCCGCGCGATCACGTTGGCGATGCCGGAGGCTGACCCCGGAAAAAAGCTGCAGGCCCTCGAGAGCGAGGAGGGCTCAGGGTGGCAGAGCTTCTCGAGGCCCATGTCAAAGCCGGGCTGGCTCCACAGGATTTTTGGTCTCTGACGCCTCGCGAATGGGCCGTCCGCATGGATGGCGCCGCGGCCCGGCAGGAAGCTCAGCGGGGGTTGCTCGCGGTCTCGGCCTGGGTTGGCGCGAACACCGACAAGGCCGGGCTTGAACGCTACATCGAAAGCGGCAATGCCGAACCGCACCCCCCCGAGGCGCTGGAGCGTATGCTCATGAGTGCATCGGCCGGAATGGTCACCATGACCATGGATCAATACCTTAATCTCAGGAGGCCGAATTGAGCGCATCGAAAACGGTGGGGCGGCTGAAGGCCATTCTTGGCCTTGAAAAAGCAGGCTTCTCGCGCGGGCTGCGTGAGGGTGAGACCGATTTGAAGCGCTTCGAGGGGGCGGCGGCATCGGTGGGGCGGCGCTTGAAAGCTGCCCTAGGGCTTTCGATCGCGGGGATCGGGTTTCAGCAGCTTGCTTCCCGGGCGCGGCAGGCTGTGCGCTCCATCGCGGAACTCGGGGATGAGGCGAAGCGATCGGGCATGTCGCTCAAGAGCTTTCAGGAATGGAAGTATGTCGCGGAACAGAACCGCATCGGCATCGATGCTGTTGTTGATGGGTTCAAAGAGCTCAATCTGCGCGCAGACGAGTTTATCACCACCGGCGGCGGATCGGCGGCAGACGCGTTTCAGCGCATCGGCTTCACCGCAGCGGACCTGAAAGCCAAGCTCAAGGATCCCTCGGCATTGATGCTGGAAATCATCGGACGCCTGGAGGGGATTGATAAGGCTGCGCAGATCCGGATCCTAGATGAGTTGCTGGGCGGAGCTGGGGGAGAACAGTTCTTGCAGCTCCTGGGGCAAGGCGAGGCTGGCATGCGCAAGCTCATCGGTCGGGCACATGAAGTTGGTGCGGTGATGTCGGATCAGATGATCGCGAAAGCGGATGAACTGGACCGGAAGTTCAACGCACTGTCGGAAGCGATGGAAAACTGGGCTAAGAAATCGGTTATAGCAGCCGCTGATGCAATCGAGGAATTCACCAATAGCAATAAGTCCATGCTTATGGAACTTATGGAGTCGATGGACCGGGCAAAGGTATTCCTGGGCGATGATCTGGTTAATGCTTTGTTGGCGAGTGAAACCGCTATCGAAGGCAACAAGAAGACAATCGCCGATCTCTATGAGGTTGTTTGGGAGCTTACTAATTCAGCAGATGAACTGGAGACAGCTTTCATTGATGCTGCTGATGCGGCCTTTGCCCTTGGAAATGCAGATGTTGCGCAAGCTCTGATTGACGCATCAGTGGCATCGGATGCCTTGGTATCTTCTTTCAAGCAAGGCAAGATTAATTCCTCCGAATTGGCTGATGGACTGCTCAAGGTTCGAAAAAATGCAGACGATGCGTTGAGCAAACTTTCGGATGTCGACGCATTGAAAATGAGCGGGGTCATTTCAGAGATAAACCGGCTCAGCGGTGCGATGGGGGTGGCGGCACGTCTCGCAAAGTCACTGATGGGATGGCTTGCCAGTGTTACTGGCATCAGCGTTTCCGGAGCTTCGGGTGGGGACAGCGGCCACAACGCGCCCGTTCTAAGTGAATATGCGCCGACCTCGGGCCGTGCAACGAAGCGCCCCGAATTGCCCGGGGTCGACAGCTACGGTGACTGGCTGGATGCACAGACGACTGGCGGTGGTAAGGGCGGCGGCGGTGGGCGAACGCCGGATGATTACGCCAAAGCCATCGCCTCGATAAAGGCAGAGACCGCAGCCTTGCAGGCTGAGGCGGTTGCTTTCGCCTATGTCGCAAGCTCAGGAGTTCGCTATGCGGACGCCGTCGAATATGCCCGCAAGCGTGCCGAGTTGCTGGCGGCCGCGCAGAAGCAAGGCAAAGAGGTTACGCCTGAGTTGATGGCCCAAATCGACGCGCTGGCACTTGCCTATGTCAATGCGGGCGATGCGGCGGAAAAAGCCTCGAAGCAGCTTCAGCAGGTCGAAGCCAATTCCAAAACCGGGGCCAATGCCATCGGAAACATCTTTGGCGCTGTCCTGGAGGGGTCGGGTGCGGCCAAACGGGCGGTCGCTCAGCTCATTCTCGAAATCGCCAAAGCTCAGATGATGTCGGCGGCGATGGGCATGTTTGGCGGCAGCGGTTTCGCACGTTTCATTGGCGGCCTCATGAATGTCGGGGCGAACGCGGGTGGCACAAATAACTGGCGGGGCGGTCTGACCCGGATCAACGAACTGGGTGGCGAGATCATGAACCTGCCTGAGGGGACGCAGATCATCCCGGCAGATGTCAGCAAGCGAATTGCCGATCGTGCGGGGCAGTCGGGCAGCCCCGGACATCTGTCGATCGGCTTTGATCGCAGCACCGGCGATCTGACCGCCACGATGCGTGATGTTGCCGGACAGGTGGTGCAGCAAGAGCGCGCAAGCATTGTCGGACAGTCGGTCGCTGCGACTGTCCGGACCTCGCGCCAGTCGAAGTCGGTTCTGGGGCAGCGCTGATGTCGATCGATGTTTTCGCCTGGCCACCGGTCGGGGTGAAGGGGCGCAGCTGGAAGGTTGAAGAGCCCGTTGCTGCGCTGCGCTCTGCCCTGACGGGACGGGACCAGATGCAGGCGAGCCAGCGCCCGCGCCGATGGGTGTCACTGGATGTTTCGGCGCTGGCCCGGGGACGGATCGGCGGCGGCTATATGGAGATGCTGGGGCGGCTCCTGAAAGGCGGCGTCAATGCGGTCAGGCTCACAAGCTGGTCGCCGAACTGGCACCTCGACGCAGATCCCGGCCATGGCTTCAACTGGTACTCGCTGCCGATGACCGCGACCGCGATCACTTCGTCAGGCTTCCCGGCCTGGCGGATCTCTGGCCTGCCGTCCTTTCTGCAAGTGATCCGGCCCGGCGAGCGGTTCGCGGTCAATGGCACGGTGTTTCAGTCGCTGAACAATGCCCAGGCAGATGCGTCGGGCGTGGCCGTGATCCGCGTGATGAATGCCGTCAGCGGCTCGGGCGTGGTGGATTTCGAGGCGCAGGAAAGCGCGGTGTTCCGCCCGCAGGGCATCCCGACCGGTGATCAGCCCATCGGTGCCGACTGGTCCTATAGCTGGACCTTCCGCGAGGTCTTTGCCGATGAAGTCGGCGGTTTTACGGAGCGCAATCCATGGATCTGATGCGCGTCATCCATCCTGAGACGCTGGCCGCATTGTCAGGCCCCTCGTTCCATCCGGTGGTGCTGGTCTGGCTCGACTGGCCGGATGCCACCATGTTCGCCCATAGCGGCACCGGGCCGATCACCTGGGATGGGCATGTCTGGCAAGGGGTCGGCAAGTTCGGCCAGGTCGACCTGCCGGAAGAAAGCACTTCCGGGATGCCGGTAGATCTGTCTTTGTCGCTGGTCTGCAATCTGGAAGAGCTGGCGGATTATGCCGATGCGCAGATCCGGCAGCGCCCCGGGGCGATCTGGCTGGGCGTCACCACGGAACCGGGCGGCAATGTGCTGATCGGCGAGCCGGTCGAGCTGGGGCGCGGCACCATGGATACTCTGGTGCTGTCGGTCACGGTTGAAGGGGATGATGGGGCGACCATGATCCTTTACCGCCTGACGGTCGGACTGACCACCGGGCCGGGCTATCGCACGGCGGCGGCGATCTCGCACAGTCATGAGGATCAGTCGCGGTCCTACCCTGACGACACGGCGGGCAAGAAACTGGTGCTGGCTCGTGCCCGCGCCGAAAAGACGCGCTGGCCCGAGCCGTGACCCCGGAAACAGTGCTGGAGACGGTGGAAGCGGTCATGCTGCGGCCCTTCGAATGGGGGCCGTGCGATTGCAGCTCTGCCGCTTGTGATGTGTTTCTGCGGCTTTGGGGCATCGACCCAATGGCCACTGTCCGAGCGCATTATGCCGACAAGCGTGGCGCCGCGATCCTGATCTCTCAAATGGGCGGGTTCCGGGCGATGGCCCACGGGCTTGCCGCCCGCTCTGGGCTGGCAGAGGGCCATGTGACCGGGGGCATCGCGCTTTCCAAGGATCACCGCTCGCTGCTGATCTGCATCACTCCCGGCCAGTGGGCCGGCAAGACAAGGGGTGGCTTCGCAATCCAGCGATCCGCCGCATGGGGTTGGCATGCGTAAACTCTTTCTGGCGACCACCGCGATCATCGGTGTCCTGACGGCGGGTCCGGCTGGTGCAGATCCGATTTTCACAGTGGTCGCACTGATGGCACAGCCCGGTGTGACGCTGGGTGCCGCGATGGCAGCGGTGTTTGGATCGGCAGGAATGGCTGCGATCCAACTCGGCCTTTCGGTGCTGCTGAGCGCGGCGGCAGCGGCCCTCGCTGGCAAGCCAAATCAACAGATCCAGCGCAGCGAACTGACCGCACCAGAAGCTCTGCCCCCATTTCGCTATATCTATGGCACTGGATGGGCACCCGGAACGCCGGTCGCTTGGCATGTGTCGGGGCGCGGGCTTTATATCTGCTGGCTGCTCAACTCGCGGCCCTCGGCGCTCACTGCCCATACAGTGCTTTTGGACAAGCGGCCGGTACCGGCGGTCGGTAATCCCTTCGACTTTTCCGGGCCCGGAGCCAGCGGTACCGGCGACACCTTCGGGAATGGGCATTTCACCTATTGGATCGGGCGCGGCGATCAGACCTCTTGCCCGGATTATATCGTGGCCACGACCGGCGGCGCCTTCCTCGCAACCGATGCCTGGCAGGGCCGCACTGTGCTTTGGGCCATTGTGGATAGCGGCAATCCCGATCAGCGCAGCTGGCGCTGGCCGGCGCCCACGCCGGAGCTGAATGTCGAGGGCGACTGGTCGCTGATCTGGGATCCGCGCGACGACAGCTATTCGGCCAGCAGCAATCAGGCGCTGGTCACGCTGGATGCGCTGATGAACAACCCGATCCGCCCCTATCTGCCGGACTATCTCCGGCTCGATACCTTTGCCTGGGCGGCAGATGTTGCGGATCAGCGGGTCGCGGTGAAGGCAGGAGGCACCATCCCGCGCTACCGTGCCGATGGGGTTCTGGTCTGGTCCAACGGGTCAGAGCTTGAGGACCAGCTCCAGCCGCTTCTGGCGGCCGGGGCTTCGCGCCTTGTGCGGATCGGCGGTCAGCTGGGGATTGTTCCGGCAGTGGCGCGGCCAGCGGTTCACACCATCCGGGATTTCACAGACGGGCAAGAGATCAGCCTGACCAGCCTTCAACCCGGCGACAGCATTTCCAGCGAAGCGGTGGCTTCCTACGCGGCGGCGGATCGCGCCTATGAACTGGCCGAGGCGCCGGTATTCATCGTGCCCGGGGCGGCGGAAGCCGATGGCGGCCTGCCGCGCCGGCTCGATCTGCGACTCGACTTTGTGAACGATCACCGGCAGGCGCAGCGCCTGGCCAAGATCGCGGTGATGCAGTCGCGCATGCAGCGCTCGATTTCCTGTGAACTGTTCCCGGATGCCTTCGTGCTGGTCGCCGGATCGGTGGCTGAGGTCGATCTGCCGGCGCCGTTTTCGCGCTGGAATGGGCTCTATGACGTGTCGCAGATCAGCCCGGCTGCAGGCCTCAACGATGACAGTAGCATCACCCTGCGCCTGCCAGTGGTTCTGCAGCAGACCTCGGCAGAGATTTTCGCCTGGGACGCGGCCACCGAAGAGCAGGTTGTCGAGGGCGCGGCGCTGGATCCATGGGTTGCCACGCTGCAGCCGCCCGAAGGGGTGGCGCTGGTGAGCGGTGGCGATGCAGCCGATATCACCGAGGCGGGCGCCATCACCCCGCGCGTGATGTTGTCCTGGTCGCGCCCCGGCAGTTCCTCGCTGCTGCGCTATGAATGGCAGTACATGACTGAGATCTGGCGCCATCCGGGCGGCGGCGAACATGGAGCCCCTGGCGCATGGGTCTGGCCGGGCCAATGGACCTCGGGCGGCACTGTCGGGCCAGAGGATGGGTCTGAGGCGAGGATCCCGGTCTATGTCGTGCCGGTGACCCTTGGGCGCCAATACCGCGCCCGCGTGCGGGGCATCGGGGTTTACGGCGAGAGTGATTGGGTTGAGGTCGGACCGGTCATCGCAACTGCGCCCACGCGCGTTGTCGCGGTCCCGGCGATCCTGATGGCTATCGGCGGCATCGGGCGCGTGGATCTGACCTTGCGGCAGGCCAATGACGCAAACGCCGTCCGGGTCGAACTTGCCGCAAACAGCGTCAACCTGATCGGCAGCGCGGCAATCATCGCCGATATCCCGCTCGGCGCCAATGTGACGGTCGCCAGCTCTGAGGGCAGCCTTAGTTCCGGCGTCACCCGCTATTACTGGCTGCGCGCCCGCGACAGCCTTGGAAATGCATCGGCCTGGTCGGCCGTCGCATCTGCAACCACCACCTGACAATTTGAGGGCCTGACATGGCTGTACTTCGCACCCGGGTCACCGGGCCTGTAATGTTGCCCGATGGGTCGCCCGCGCCAAACGGCTGCAAAGTGATCTTCCGCCTGCGGTCCTGGGATCGTCAGGGAGGCTCTCTCATCATGAAGGGACCGGAAGAAGCCGTGGTTGTCGGGGGTATTATTGATAAAACCCTGAACAGGACCTCGGCCAGCGAACGCGGCACGCTTTACGATGTGATCTACACCTATCCAAACGCTGCCGCCCGTGGGCAGTGGCTGGAAGAGCCGCTGGGCTCGATCTCGCTCACTGGCCCCGGCCCGGTGGCCCTTGCCGAGCTGCTGATGCTGCCGACCCCGGAACCGACTGCCCACGATGCGGTGGCGCAGGCGCTTGGGGCTGCGGCCTCGGCTGGCGTGGATGCTGGCCGTGCGGAAGAGGCCCGGGCTGGCGTCGAGGTGATCCGGGATGAGGTTGTTGACCTCGCGCAGTTCCCGCTGGCCAAAGGCTACATGACGCGCGCTGCGGCTGTGTCAGCGACCGATGATCTTGGCCTCTACGGCGCCATGCAGACCACGGGTTACGCGGTTGCGGGGGATGGGGGTGGCGCGTCCTACCTGCGGCACGGCTCCATCACTCCGGGCGGGATCACCACGGGCGGGGGCTTTTGGCGGCTGCTGACTGAGCAGGGCATTGTTCCGGCTCAGGTCGGGGCCAAAGGGGATGGGGTCGCGAATGACAGCGCGGCCTTTGCGACGCTTGAGGCCCTTGTCAGCGGTCAGGTGATCAACCTGATGGGGCGGACGCATGTGGTCACCGCGATCCCCGCCGGCAACAAATACATCAACGGCTTCTTCTCGGTCGGCGGTCTGACCCGCTCAACCCTGGTGCTGGGTGAGCTGGACGACGCCCCTGCGGCTGTCTGGCGCTTCGGCGGGCAGATCGCGCAACTGGCCCGCGCGCTTGGAGACCCCTTCCGCCAGTACATCAAAATCAGCCTTCTGGGCGACAGCATCACCTGGGGCCAGACGCTTCCCGAGAATGGCGCGGACGCCCCGCGCGATGCGACTGGTTCGGATGCCAGGAACCTTTACAACACGGCCTCCTGGGCCAATGAGCTTAAACGCTGGATCGGCAAGCAGTATGCGAACGGGGCCGCGCCGGTTCTGTCGAATTGGCCCGCCAGCCCCTCGGGCGAAAGCATCGCGACCTTCTCGCGCACGGATGGGGTGTTCCCGGCCGGGCCGAAATTCACTGTCACCATCACCGGGGGCAGCTTTACGCAGCAGACCCTTTACAACGCCGCCTATCCCTATGGCGCACAGCACCGGTTCACGGACGGATCTGGCGGGGGCAGCTCGGGCAAATATGCCTTCAAGATGACGGGCAAAGAGTTCACGTTCTTCTTTGATGCACTGGCCTCCGGCTGTCTTGATTATACGGTCTGGGTCAATGGGGTGCAGCTTGGCGGCGTCTATTCGACCACGCTGGGCGAGGATGGTAATACCGCGCGCACCCGCCGCCACCACGCCTTGCCCGCCTATACCGTCGATGCCGAAATTGAAATACGCACGGTGAACAATGCCGGGGCCGGGGCGACACAGTCGCTTTATACCTATGCCATCGAGTTCCGCCGCCAGATCGTGATTTCCAATCAGGGGATCAACGGCACGTCCTTCATGACCTATCGCAACAACATGCTGACCTCGGGCGGCTTCGGCGATGGTCTGGCGGTTGATGCCGAGGACGGGTTTATCTTCATCCAGCTTGGCACCAATGACCGCGGCAAGCGCCCGGACCTGTCCTATACGCTGTCCGAGGCGCGCGGACATGCGCAGGCGCTGATCGACACGGTGAAAACCCTCTCGCCCACTGCCAAACTGATCATGATGTGCGCCAATCGCCCGACGCTGGACGGGCCGCCGGACTTCAAATGCACGATGGGGGATATCCGGCAGATGTTGCTGGAGACGGCGCAGGATAACACGCTGGATCTGATCGACAACTTCGCTCCCTTCGTGCGCGCGGATGCCGGCAAGTTTCTCGCGGATGGGCTGCATCCCAATCGCCTCGGTCACGGGCTGATGGCGCGCAATATCATCAACGCCATCCGGGGCATGTGATCCTTCCGAAAATCCGACCTGACGCAAACCCGCCTCGCGCGGGCTTTTTATGGAGTCCACAATGTCCGATCCTTTCGGCTCTCACGCGGTTGGCCGCACCGCGCCCGGCATGCGCCACCGCACGATCACACCCAGCGATACGGTTGATCTGGCCGTATCCGGCGAGCGGCCCCGTGTGATCATCTGCACTGCCGCCGGCAATGTCTCCATCCGCGATGATGCGGGCACGGTGATCACCTATGCCCTTAGTGCTGGCCAGATCCTGCTTTTTTCACCCTGCAGGGTGATGGCGACCGGCACCACGGGTACTGTCGTGGGGTGGTGGTGATGCTGGGCCTCGGGCTTTCGCTGTGGTCCGTTGCTCTTGGGGCGTCCTGGACCCCCGCCGCACTCTTCGGTGCCGGGCAAGCCGGGCATTGGGCTGAATACAATCCTGCGCTTGGGCTCTTATTCCAGGACGCCGCTGGCACCATTCCGGCAACCCTTCCTGACCAGCCCGTGGGGCTTGCAAAGCGCCTCACCGGATCGGTCGATGCGTCGCAGGCCACAGCGCTGTCACGCCCGACGCTGGCGCGCCATCCGAAGGGCGGGAGAACCAATGTTGCCTCGTCGTCAAGAGACCTTTCCCGATGGCTACAAGCTAGCGGTGCAGTGAGTGTGGGAGATGTAGTAACAGCCTCTACTGCAAACCAAGCCGCCAATATCCGAGTGAATGTATCTGTAACAGAGTTGGTTATAACCGCCGATGTTTCCGCACTAACACCGGAGGCCGTATCCGGTGAGTTCGTTTGTATCGGAGCGTTCGCGGAGGGCGGTGCGTTCGTCAGAGCGCAGGTCAACATTGTCACTGGTGTTGCCACAACAACGGGTAACGCGCAGGTAGTTGAGAACATTGATCTAGGGTCAGGAGAGCGCCGCATCACCGTGCGCTGCTTCGGGAATGCTTACACTTCCGCCGCCCTAGTCGCCGGGCAATACAACAATAATTTCCCCGCTGGCAGGTCTTTCCGCTTTCGGGGCGCTTGTATCAATATTGGTGGCGTGAAACTTCCATTCCAGGATGTGGTTAGTGCCAACGACATCACCGAAGCCGGTAAGCCCGACATCTGGCACCTCTGGAATGACGGTGGCGACAGCCTCAACGCGGCCCCGCTTCCGGCCGGAACCTATGGGCTCGCTCATGTCGATGTGCTGGGCGGCGTGACCATCACCACCATAGCTTCAGACGGCACCACGCCGATCAACCTGCTGCGCGCCGAGCGTCAGGCCCAGGTGATCCTGCGCCAGGGGGCGTTTACCGCCGCCGAAGAAGCGCAGATCCGCAGCTATTGGGGAGGGCTCTATGTCTGAGATCCGCATCACCATCGCTTGCCCGGTCGCGCATCTCGCCGATGCCGGGCAGTTTTCGCGTGCCACTGGTTACGGGCCTGAGGATGAGCAGACCTTCACCATAGCGCCCGAATACCAGGACACGGCCGGCAACCGCTACCGCGTGGCCTCGGGCCTTGTCGCGGGCGTCTATCTGACGAATGCGGTCTCGCCGCTGACCGAACCTGCCTGGGGCGCCGACATGGCCGCCGCCGACCGCGCGCAGGCGCTGATCGCGGTCTGGCAGCCGCCGGAAGATCCGGAAGCCATCCCGGAGCCATTTGCCGCACCTGACCGCATCGCGGCGGTGATTGGGGATGATCCGCAGGCCGCGCTGGTGGTACTGGGCGTGGTGGCGTCTACGTAGGAAAGCCCCAAACCTTACGGGAGGTTTTTGGCATCGATCTGAGCAAGCCAACGAATATACGCCAGTCCCTCACTTATTAGAAGGATTGCAAGTTCTTCTTCGGGTTGATCCGGCTTCTCGGTCCCCTCAGCGTGCCTGTAGTTGTGGGCTGCATCAATCCATTCGCCAAAGCCATTAACTAGCTTGATAGTGGTGCGCGTAACTGTGGGACGGTCGGCGTATGTTTTTTGTACCAACGCCTCAAGGTTGGCCTTGGCTGTCTTTGAATCGAGCTTTGGTGCCTTAGTGAACATCACCTTGTAAAGATTCTCGCACGCATCAAATGTGGCCCTGATTGCCGCAATGTAATTCTTTGGGTTGGATATCAGTGCGGGCTCCATTGAGAGTATTTTCTCAAGCGTTCCCGTGTGTCGAGTTCCGGTCAATGACGACAATGTGGAGCTAAGAGATGAGCTGAACTCTGCGTCAATAAGGGGGTGAAAACCTCCCTTGTTATCAATCTCATATGCTACATTTTCTTCAGACAGGATTATCCGAACGGAATCAACAAGCTCTTTTGCGATTGACTTTTCAATTCCTGATAGGGCGCGATAACATAGAGTAATGGAGTTGAATTGACGATCAATCTTTAGGCGCTTAAGGTAATCTTTCCAACTCAGGTGGTCGTAAAATTCGACACCAATGTTTTCTGATATGAAATCCCTTATAGCACTGGAATTGTGCGCCCTTTGGGGTGAGTACCTGTCCCTGCCTGGCGAACCTACCAGTCTATCCATTACTAGTGAAATTCGACCTATGGCGAATTCATCCGGCGCCCGTGGTGTGCCTCGGTCACCATAGATCAAAGAGAATAGCTTTCCTTCAGGCCTATTAGTCATAATCGCATCCAGTTTAGAATCATGCAATTTTGACCTAATGTTTCCACGGCAGTCAACCGGGGGCAGCTCTGCACCCAAGGCGCGCGTGGCACTACTAATCCCCTGCATCCTTTAGCCCGTCGCGGCGACAGCTACACGCCCAGGAGGCGCAATGACCCGAACCATGGACATCCTGCTACAGCACGGGAGGGCGCTGGAATGGCTCACCAGCTCGATCCTGCTGGGCTTTGCCGTCACCCTGATGATGCCGGGGGAGACGCTGAGAGAGATCCCGGCCTTCTCAGTGCTGGCCGGCGCCGGCCTTACCGATGCGATGATGGCGGGTCTGCTCGGTATGATCGCGGCGGGCAGGATGGCCGGGCTTTACATCAACGGGGCGTGGCGCCGTTCACCGCGCCTGAGGCAGATCGGTTCGCTTATGTCTGCGCCCATGTTCGGGGCGCTCGGGGCTGCGCCTCTGGCCGCGTTCTGGCTGGGCCATGCCCATGTGCTTTCCACCGGGGCCATGACTTATCTGCTGCTGGCCTGTGCTGACATCCTCGCTGCTTACAGGTCCTCTGCCGATGCCGCTGCTGCCCCCAAATACTGACCCCGAACAGATCGGCGTTGTCGTCGGCGCCGCCATTGCCTTCCTCGTCGGCGCACTGGTCGCGTGGATCAAGGGGGCCAGAAAATCGCCGGTCGAGGTCGGGTCCGCCCCGCCGCCGGTTGATCAGACCGCCTATGTGCTGGCCGAGGTGCGCCAGCTGGCGAAGAGCGGTGAGGCAAACCATTCAGCCGTCATGAAGCGCCTGCATGAGCAAGATGAACGGCTGCATGAGATCTATACTGATACGCAGGTGATCAGGGATCGGGGGCGGGGGTGATCTGATAATGCTGATCCCGCCATTGCCCATTATCGAGGTGATGCCGCCCGCTAAGGTATGGCGGTGCACTCAACAGCCAGCATGAACCAACAAGAAGAGGTAAACAAGGCAATGAAGTCGCGCCCCTCGCGTCTGCGAAGGAGCACAAACATGCCCGCCGAGCCGCAACATCATACTAAACGGTAGATGGTCTAGAAAATGATGCAAATCCCTTCTACGGTGGTGATTCTTCGGGGAACCCGCTCCGATTCTTCTGTCTCTTAATTCCGAGAGAAAACCATTACAAAGAGGGAAAAACTTTGAGTGAAATTGATATAAATGCAATAGCGGCGGACGCATCAGTACGACTTGTTAAAGATGCTTGCGCAAGCGCACTTAATGGAGCGTCCGACGTACTACGATCTCTTAGGGCAAGATTTTTCACTGATTTCGAGGACCATATCCTCTCAATACACGAAAACCTCTCCAAGGTTAAAATAATAACCGGTGGAGATCGTCCAATTAACTTCACAAGTATATATACGCCTTCTAATTTTACATGCGCAGGTACGTCCTATAAAGACGACGATGTGATGGCCTCAGTGGTTGCTGGAAAGCGGTGCGTCCTTTCGGGTCACGGAGGCGCAGGAAAAAGCTTCATGATGAGGCACGTATGGTTGGAAGTAGTTAAGCGAAAATCGGGGAAAGTTCCCGTTTTGGTTGAGCTCAGAAGACTTAACTCTTTATCCTCTTATGATATGACCAGCTTTATAAGGGCAGCCATTTTTGGCAGCTTGGATCTTGACGAAACCGTATTTAGAAAATTTTGCGAGAAAGGTCTATTTGTATTTCTTTTCGATGGCTTCGATGAGGTGTCCCGCTCGAAGAGAGAAGAGCTCGAAGCGCAAATATTGCTAATGTCCCGATCGTTCCCAAAATGCGGTTTTGTTGTATCTGGCCGACCAGATGATCGATTTTCCGCTTGGGTAGAGTTTTATGTATTTAAGGCAGATCCATTTGATTACGACCAGTTCAAGCAACTAATAGATAAGGTCCCATTCGAACAGGCGTCAAAAAAAGCGTTTCAGAAAATTGCCAACGAGAGGTTTTTCATAAAGCACAAAAGCTTTTTGTCAAACCCGCTGCTTTCACTAATGATGCTCCTTACATTCAGGGACAACGCAGAAATCCCCACAAGACTCAGCTCCTTCTACGAGAATTGCTTTTCAACTTTGTATGGCAGACATGATGCGCTCAAGGAGGCTTTCAGTCGGCAGAAGTCGCTTGACCAGCTGAGATTTAAGAGGGTTTTCTCCGCATTCTCTCTCCTTACTTATCTTGAAATCAAACCAAGCCTAAATGGGGATGAATTCATATCATCCATTGAAAAGTCAAAAAGTATCGCCAATATTTCTGTCTCCGTCGAGGATATCCGACACGACCTATTGGAGTCTGTTAACTTAATAGTTAAAGAAGGAGACACTTACTCCTATATTCACAGGTCATTTCAAGAATACTTTGCGGCTCATTGCGTCGTAAATGTGTTAACGTCTGGACAGGCAGAAATTATCGACAAGTTCGCCCGAAGAAGTGGAGACCAAACACTTAGACTGACGCACGAACTACACCCAATGCTGGTCGAAGATCAGTTGATAATTCCACTATTTAGGAAACTGAAGTCAGCAGGTAATCTCCCCAGAAGATCAATAAAGACTAGTAAATTCAATGCCGCATATCGCGCGGGCCTAAACTTTAAAATTCTTGTCAGATACTCAAAGGGAAGACGTAAAGGCGAAATAAACCATTATGTCTACGGCTTCGGTGTAGACTGGGTGAGCGGATACGACGTTCTCTCGCGGGCGGCTTTGGTTGCAAAATATGATACAGACGTAAAAGTCGGAACATTACACAGGGATCTAATTGATGACGTGGTAATGAAGATGATTAATGCAATGAATCCGGATCCATCTATCAGTTCCAAAGACTTATCATCTCTGGATGAGTCCATGAACATAAGCGTAAATTTTACCCCAGATAGTTTTGTCGTCTCGCCTTCGGACGATAGTGACAATGAAGTGATTTCAGAAAAACGGCACGCCGAGCTGATTAAAAAATGCCGATCTGCCGTGCAAGCGATTGCTGCAGACCTCGATGATTTCTTGACGCGAAACAACAAAGAAATATTTGCGAGTTGTGAGGGAATATTGAGAGGGCGCGACGAGCACAACAGAATTCTTTTCAGCGCAATAAACTGATAAGGTATACCATTTATCTTATCGAGAAATAGAGGATACCACCCAGGCGCAACTCACGAGCAGAAAGTAATGACGTAAAATATCAGCGAAGCTCTCCTCTAATCATGCGCCTCATCGCATCGTCGTGAATTCGCCAACTACCACTGATTTTCATAGATCTGCGGCGAATTACACTTAGAGAAAAGCGGCATATCAACTTCGCCCCGCCATCCAGCGGGGCTTTTTCACATCCACCCATAAGGAGATCGACATGATCCAGTTCCTGACCGGGCTTCTGGCCCGGATCGGTACGCTTTTCCGTGCGCGCCCGAAATTCTCTGCCACCGGCGGCCTCACCGCCATGCTGGCCGCAGCCGCGATCTTCGTCGCACACTGGGAGGGCGAACGGACAAAAGCCTATCTCGACCGCATCGCTGTCCCGGCCGTCTGGACCGTCTGTTACGGCGAGACCAAGGGAGTGAAGCAAGGGGACAGCTACACCCCGAAGCAATGCCTCGGCATGCTGACCGCCTCGCTCGCCGGGTATTATGCCCAGCTGGTCAAATGCGTCCCTACGCTCTCGCAGCAGCCTCAGGGCGTCCAGGTCGCGCTGACCAGCTGGACATACAATGTCGGCGCCGGCGCGGCCTGCAGCTCCACCTTGGCAAAGCGAGCCAATGCCGGGGATTGGGTGGCCGCCTGCAACGAGCTTCCGAAATGGAACAAGGCCGGCGGCAAGGTGGTCAGAGGCCTGACCAACCGGCGGGCCGATGAGCAGCGCCTTTGCCTCGCCTCTCTGAAAGGAGCCTGACATGCGCCCGATCTTCATTCTCTGGACCCGGAGCTTCTGGCTCGGGATCCTGCCTTCGCTGGTGATCGCGCTGGATATCGTGGTGAGCGTGGTAGCGGCCGTCGCCTCAGATCCCGGCCTTGTGCCGCCGGTGGCCACGCTGATCGGCTGGCTGTGCGGTGGTGACCCGGTGGTGATCGAGGGGTGGATGCTCCGGAGCGCCCCATTGCTGGCGCTGGTGATCGCGCAGCAGCGGGCCGGATCGGCGCGGCCCTATACCTCCAACCCGAGGGCACGTCCGTGATCCGCGCAATTCTCGCCGCGCTCTGGAAGCCCGTCGCCTTGCTGCTGGCCCTGCTGGCAGTGTGGTGGCGGGGCCGGGCGAGCGCAAAGCAACAGACCGCGCTGGAGGCCGCAGAGGCCTATGCGCGCACCCGGAAAGGAATGGATGATGCGCCTGATATCGGCAATGACCCTGACGCTGCTCGCCGCTGGCTGCGCGAGCGGGACGCCAACCAGCGGTGACGCAATCTGTGATGGGTCGAGGGCGGCGCGGGCCGATCATGCGGCCGCCTTGGCGGTGTCACCGGATGACCGGGCGGTGGTCAGCGGGGCCCGGCTGATCGCGCTGATCGATGCGGGGTGTCGCTGATTTTGTGATTTGCAGAATCGGCAAATGTTCCGCAAATGTTCCTGCATGTTCGCTCACCATCTCCACCTGACTTGCCGATGCGGTCACTACCGCAAGATCCTCGCTCAGGATGTCCCTGATGCATGGCAGCAGGATCGGCTGAACATCCGGCCTGAGGTATTCGACCGGATGCTTTGCCTCGTCTGCGGTAAGCGCGGGCGCCCACAGTCGACCATCATTGACCCCGTTCATACCGGGCCAGCCGGCGATGGCTGGCTGCGCAAAAGCCAATCACAGGATCAGTGAGATCACGATGATCATCATCTACACTTCGCCGGGCTGTGGCCCGTGCGTTGCGACGAAACGTGCCCTGGATTACCGGCTATGGTGAATGGAGCGCGGCTGATCGGCGCGGGGTGCGGATAATTCTCGGTTGGGAGAAACCTTGTAACCCATTGATTGGTATAGAGGCGGAATTGACGCGGTTGGGAAAAGTATCTATTTAATCCAACGCAACGCAGCCGCCTCCAAAACCGTAGGTCGCGGGTTCGAACCCTGCTGCCCCTGCCAATAGAACCAAAGAGTTAGTGGTTCGACTCTCCGACATCCATGACCACTTGGTAGTTTAGTCGGGAACACTTGCCGCGAATCCCCCACGTAAAAGCCACCGGCCTTAGACCGAGGACTTCGCAATCCAGACGCCTGCGGTGATCAGTCTGCTCAGAGCCTGGAACGGACAGAGCGCAGCCCGGGGATGGCGCGGATCATGTCGCCCATCCAAAGCTCCGGACCAGCGCACAGGCCCCTTCGGTTATGGCCCCGATCAGGATGGCGAGATCCGGTTCAGGCGCCCGGGCGTCGCGATGCTCGAGCAACCCATAGATCACCAGTGCCCGGGCGAGATAGCGCGCGATAACCCGAGCGCGCGATCTGCGCGCTGATAGTTCTCGCGCCAGATGAGCTGGAAACAGCCCCGGCCATAGCCCGCCTTGCTGGCTTGGTCGACTGTGCCGTATTTCCTGCACTTGCCGCGCCCATATTCCCGGATCGGCTGCGCGGTCTGCGCCGTGTCGTGGTAAGCCGTCGCGAGAATACAGACGCGGAAGCTGCGCGGCAGGGTCTTGGCGGCGGCAAGGACGGCGTTCACGCCATCCACCTGCGCCTGTTTCAGGCTGCCGCCAAACAGCGGTCGGATCGCGACAAAGAGTGCCTCGGTCATGGCGATCTCCATGATGGGAAAAGCCCGGCGCGGCGGCCGGCGGGATACAGGCAAAATTACCTACGCAATCTCGCCGTCTATCGTCGCGGCGGCGTTGCAGCTATCAAGGCCACATAGTGAGTAACCGATTGTAATCTTGTTGTTTAATCAGTTGGCGGCATTACCCGCACGTTGCGTAAATAGTTGTGTCATTGAGATTTTACGAGTTAAGCGGAATTAACCGCTGAAGCCCGTCGGTGCGAGAGCCCGTCGGGCTTTCGTATTTTTGCCGTGCGGACGCGCCCGCCATGCAGAAACGGCCACACAGGTTCCGGATCCAAACTTCCGGTTTTCGCCATGTTTTTCGGTGCACCCGTTACCTTTACCTTTCGCTGTCAATGTCCTGTCAGCGATCACGGCTCACCCCGCCCCCACCAGAGCGGGGGTGGGATATCACGGTCTCGGCTGCAATTTCTCCAGCTGCGCCCGCTGATCACCCGTTCCGGCTGGCCCATGTCGGCGCCGAGCGCATTCCCCGCGATGGCCATGCCAACAGCGGTCGGGATTTCCCAGATCAGGTCACAGGGCCTGATCGGCCGGCGCCGGGCCCGGACTTTGCCCGCGTGATACATCGCGCGACCCGAGAACACGGCCAGCAGCGCGGTCGCAGCCCCGCCGATGAATTGGTTGATGGTTGCAATCAGGCCGGGACCGGGCGGGGATCGCGCAGTGGGATGTCGTTCAAAAGCGCCTCCTGCGCGTCAGAGCATTGCGGCGATCACGGTCGCCCGTCAGCGCGATATCCGGTGATGAGGGTCACCACCAGGTTCTCTGGCGAGTGATATCCCTCATATTCCTGACTGTTCTGGGGCCCTACGAGCGGAAATCCTGTTCCCGAGCAGCCGGAAGTCGGTCCGAAACGTGGCGCAAATGAACATGACACCGCCGATTTCCAGCACTCTCTTCTGCGCCCGGTTCTTCCCTGCATCTTCAACCAGTCCGCAAAGCACATCGTTGCCATCGATGCGGAAGTGACAATAGTCATGATTGTCGGGGAGAACGTAAACCATTTCAGATACGATCAAATTCTAAATCCGCGAGAGCAGATCAGGCCAACGCAGTTGTCGGTTGTTGGCGAGGCCGCCGGTAAGGATCAGCGCATCCACGGCTTCCAACGCCCGCCCAGGAGACGGTAACTTTTCCCTGGTGCGCGGCTCATGCACTTTCGGCCTCCGGTCTCCCTGCGATTCCGCTCAGAAAATCGGGCGCGGGCGGGTGACCTGAGCCAGGACGAAAACCGCAGGCCTGGCGGATTGACGCCGCTTTGTCCCGGCCACCCCCGGCATAGACGGAACCGGACTACATCTTTCACGTTCCTCTCAGGATGCGGCACCCGATCCCCTGCCGCCTCATCAGTTTGTATTCAATCGCCTGCACAGGCGCTTTCGGGAGGGACGTTCATGAACAGCATCATCTATCTGGTAGGCCTTGTGGTCGTGGTTCTGGCGATCCTGTCTTTTCTTGGCCTGCGCTGAGGAGGGGCCGGAATGGAACGTACAGAAACCATGACATCCGCTGCGGCACCGCGCCGCGACGTCACAGGCTCCTACATAGACTGGGCTGCCATTCTCGGCGGCACGGTGGTTGCAGCCGCGATCGGCGGGCTTTTCACCGCCTTTGGCGCTGCTTTGGGTCTGTCAACGATCTCGGCCGAGCCCGGCGAAGGATCTCTCAATCTCTGGCTGGTCGTCACGGCCATCTGGCTCGTGATCTCGCTGGTCGTAAGCTATCTGGCCGGCGGCTATATCGCGGGCCGGATGCGGCGGCGGGTCGATGACGCAACCGCCGATGAGGTGTCGGCACGCGACGGCATCAATGGCCTCGTCGTCTGGGGTCTGGGAATGCTGGTCACGACCTGGATTGCCGCAGGTGCCATCAGCGGCGCCGCTTCGGCGGTCGGGACGGCTGCGACGGCTGCCGGATCGGCAGTGGGCGGTGTGGTCCAGGGCGCAGGAGCGGTTGCAGGAGGCGCGATCCAGGGCGTCACCCAGGCTGTGGGTGCAGCTATGCCCGACGATGCCGATGAAGGGCTGATGGATTACATAAACAGCACCCTTATGCGCCCCGGGGTCGACGGCATTCGTCAGGGCGTGCAGCAGGCCGACGGCACCACCTCGCCCGGCACGCCATCGATGGATGACGCGGAGCTCGCACGGCAAAGCGGCGTAGTCCTGGGCAATGTGATGCGGACAGGCGAGATCTCGGACGGTGATCGTGCCTTCCTGATCGCCGCCGTCGCGCGTCGTACCGGACAAACCGAGGCCGAGGTTGAGGCCCGCGTGGATCAGGCCGTAACGGCGGTCCAGGAGGCACGCTCGAAAGCAGAGGCCGCCGTCGCGGAGGCGCGCGCCGAGGCCGGGCGTCTGGCCAAAGAGGCGGAAGAGGCCGCCATCGCCGCAGCCGAGACCGCACGTAAAAGCGCGATCCTGACCGCCTTCCTGCTGACCGCCGCCGCATTGGTGGCCGGTGCCGCCGCCGTCGCCGGCGCGGTACGTGGGGGCCGTCATCGCGACGAGAACCGCATCTGGGGCGGGTTCAGCTACCGCATCTGATCGGCAGAAGACCGGCCCGGGGCGCGTCTGAATGGCGTGCCCCGATAAACCGCAGAGGAACGACGCGGTAATGAGGCGCCCCACCCAGGTGACCGAGACGGCACCACGGGCCTCTGACGTCACTGCCCGGCGCCACACTTTCCCACCTTTGAAAGGCAGGACAGATGGCACGCAAATCCTATGACACGGCCACCGGAAATTCCGGAGAGACACAGCAGCGCGGCGGCGAGGCTCTCACGACGAATCATGGCATTCCGGTTTCCGACAACCAGAACTCGCTGCGCGCGGGTGCCCGGGGGCCGACGCTTCTCGAAGATTTCCTGCTGCGCGAGAAGATCTTCCATTTCGACCATGAACGCATCCCCGAGCGCATCGTTCATGCCCGAGGCTCGGCCGCGCATGGGGTCTTCACCTGCACCGATCCGATCCCGGACTTCAGCCGCGCCAGCCTGTTTGCAGAGAAAGGCAAGGAAACGCCGGTCTTCGCACGGTTCTCCACGGTCGCGGGCGGGGCCGGATCGGTCGATACGCCGCGCGATGTGCGGGGCTTTGCGGTCAAATTCTATACCGATCAGGGCAACTGGGATCTGGTCGGCAACAATATCCCGGTCTTCTTCATACAGGACGCGATCAAGTTTCCGGACCTGATCCATTCGGTGAAGATGGAGGCCGACAAGGGCTATCCGCAGGCGGCTTCGGCGCATGATACCTTCTGGGATTTCATCTCGCTGATGCCCGAAAGCCTGCATACGGTGATCTGGGCGATGTCTGACCGCGCCATTCCGCGCAGCCTGCGGATGATGGAGGGCTTCGGCGTTCACACCTTCAAACTGGTGAATGCCCAAAGCGAGGTGCGTTTCGTCAAGTTCCACTGGCGCCCGGTTCTGGGCACCCAGTCGCTGATCTGGGACGAAAGCGCGAAACTCCAGGGCGCCGACAATGACTATCACCGCCGCGACCTTTATGAGGCGATTGCGGCAGGCGATTTCCCCGAATGGGATTTCGCGGTGCAGGTCTTCGATCAGACCCTGGCTGACAGCCTGCCCTATGACGTGCTCGACCCCACAAAGATCATCCCCGAAGAGGTGGTGCCGCTGCGCGTGATCGGCCGCATGACCCTGAACCGCAACCCCGACAACCATTTCGCCGAGACGGAACAGGCGGCCTTCCTGCCTTCGAACATTGTGCCGGGGATCGAATTCAGCGATGATCCGCTGCTGCAGGGGCGGCTGTTCTCTTATCTCGACACGCAGAAATCACGGCTGGGCACGACGAATTTTCACCAGATCCCGGTGAATGCGCCGAAATGCCCCTATGCCAATATGATGCGCGACGGGCTGATGCAGACCGCCGTGCCGCAGGGCCGCGCGAATTACGAGCCGAACAGCCTCGATCAGGCCGGCGAGAACCCAGGTCCGCGCGCCGGCGCTGCGGGTTTTGTCACCGCCCCGCAGGAGGTTGCGGGTGAAAAGCTGCGGATCCGCGCCGAGAGCTTTGGCGATCATTACAGCCAGCCGCGTATGTATTGGCGCTCGATGACGGAAAATGAACAGGCGCATATCGCCTCGGCCTTCGTCTTCGAACTGTCGAAGGTGGGGCTTGGCCATGTACGCGCGCGGATTCTGTCGCATCTGCGGGTGATCGACGAAGATCTCGGCACGCGCGTGGCGGACGGGCTGGGGATCGGGCTGCCAGAGCCTGCCAGACCCTTCCACGCGCCGCTGGATCTTGATCCTTCGGACGCGCTGTCGATCCAGAAAAACTGGAACGAGACGCTGAAGGGCCGCAAGATCGGCCTTCTGATCGCCGAAGGGTCGGACAAGGAGGGCATCGACAAACTGACCAGGGCCATCGAGGCCGAAGGCGGCACGGTCTTTACCATTGCGCCGAAGGTCGGCCCGCTGAAGCTCAAAGGCGGCAGCATCACCCCGGACGGCCAGCTTGCAGGCAGCCCATCGGTGCTGTTCGATGCCATCGCCATGATCCTGATGCCCGATCAGGCAGAAAAGCTGGCGAAAGACAGCGCTGCCATCGGCTTTGTGATGGATGCTTTCACCCATCTCAAAGCCATCGGCCATTGCAAGGGTTCGGCGGTGATCCTGACCCGCGCCGGGATCAAGGACGGCGCGGGCATCGGCCCGTGGGAGGATCTGCCCGACACCGCAAAGCGCCGTTACTGGGCGCGCGAGGCGGGGCTGCGTGATCTTGCATGACTGGCAGGGCCATGACGCCGAGGGCGGAGAAGATCGTCTGTCCCACCAATGCGGGTCTTTATTGCGCGCCGGGGATTTCTACATCGCCCCCCTCCGCCCAGCCGCCGCGCGCGCTGGCGCCCCATGGCCATTCCGACCCTGCAAGGCGCCACAATGATCCGGACCACTTCCTGTTGCAGGTCACGCGGGACGAGGCCTGGCGCGGGCGCATCGGTGACATGCTGGCGCGCAATCCCCATATCGAGCTGCGCGCGCTGCCTCGCGTCGCGCCAATGGCGGCGCTCCTGTTGCCGGAGATGGGCAGCCTCCGGTGCCCCGCCGCGCGAGGGTGCGGTCAGCCTGCGCCATATGGCAGCCGGCGGGCCCGACATTGGCGATCCGGCCTATGAGCCACTGGCGGCGGACGGTATCGCGCTTGCCTGTTCGGCGAGGGTCGTCGTCCTGCCCGTTCCGGGGCGCGGCAGGCAGGACCGGCGAAAGACGCGGTACATCCGGGGCAACAGCTGAAGGACGGCGCATCATGGCAAAGCACAAGGCGAAGACCCGCAAGGATGATCTGCGGACCGGCACACCCTTCTGGGTGAAGACGCCGCATTCGACGGTTGCGGCACAGGCAGACCTGACCCGTGACCGTTTCGACGTGATCGTGGTCGGGGCGGGCATCTCGGGCGCGCTGGTTGCCGAGGCGCTGACAAAAGCCGGGAAATCGGTGCTGATCCTGGACCGGCGGCCACCGGTGCGCGGCTCCACCCCGGCCTCCACGGCGATGATCCAGCATGAAATCGACGTGCCGCTGACGCGGCTGCGCCGGAAGATCGGCAAGGATCATGCCGACCGGGCCTTGCTGCGGTCGGTCCGCGCGGTTGACGATCTGATCACGCTGGCCGGAGAGCTGAAGCTTGACTGCCAGATGCGCGCCAAGCCCGCGCTTTATCTGGCGGGCAATGATCTGGGCGCAAGAGCGCTGTCGAATGAGGCAAAGGCACGCGCAGAGATCGGCATCCGCGCCGAATACCTCAGACGCGCCGATCTGATGGAGCGCTATGGCATCGACCGCCCTGCGGCGATCTGGTCCGATGCCTCGGCCTCGGCCAATCCGGCCCAGCTGACGGCGGGGCTTTTGCAGGTGGCCCTGTCGCGCAAGGCCCAGATCGTCTCGCCGGTCGAGATCACCGATATTGCGGAACTGCCCGGCGGTATCGCGCTGGCAACACGGGCGGGCGAGGTTCTGGTGGCCGGCCATGCGGTGTTCTGCACCGGCTATGAATACCTGCCGCAGATGAAGACGAAATCGCATCATGTCACCTCGACCTGGGCACTGGCCTCTGCGCCGCTCAGCTCCCTGCCCGGCTGGATGCGCGACACCATCGTCTGGGAGGCTGCCGATCCGTATCTCTATTTCCGCACCGATGAGGCCGGGCGCGTGATCGCGGGCGGCGAGGATGAAGATGCATGCGACGCCAATGCCGATCCGAAGAAGCTGGCGAAAAAGGCAAAGATCATTGCGAAGAAGCTACGCGATCTGACCGGGGTGAAGATCGGCAGGCCGGCCTGTACCTGGTCGGCGCCGTTCAGTGTCACCGAGGACGGGCTGCCGATCATCGACCGGGTGACGGGGTTCGAGCGCGCCTTTGCGGTTATGGGGTTTGGCGGCAATGGCATCACTTTTTCGGTCATCGGAGCGCAGATCGTCGCCGCCGCTATTGCCGGCACGCCCGATCCCGATGCCGGGATCTTCCGCTATCGCTGATCCAGCCTCAGACGGCGAATGCGGCTTTGCATCCGCTCTTACCCCTCGAAGATCCCGCAATTGGCGGATCGCCCGGGGATCTCGCGAGGCAAGCCGATACCTCTGGGAACCCGACGGGCGCCAATGCGTTTCCGGAAAAGCCGCCCTGTCTGGAACACCCCCCCCTGGGCGTCGCGGCACCAGTCCAACAGGAGAGACGAATGGACAATGAAAGCATCGGCTGGATCGCAGCCATCATCATCGGTGGCCTCGCCGGCTGGATCGCATCGGGTTTCATGAAATCCGATACCGGGATTTTCGCAAATGTGCTGCTCGGCATCGTCGGGGCCGCAATCGCAAGGTTCCTCTTTGGCCTGCTGGGCGTCTCTTTCGGGGGCTGGCTTGGCTATCTGGTTGCCGGCGCCGTGGGGGCCTGCATTCTGATCTGGGGCGCGCGCGCGGTCCGGCGCTGACCTGAAAAGGCCGGCCCGGATATGACCGGGCCGCCCTGCGCAGGATCACTTCTGCTTCTTGCCCGCCTCGTTCACGGCCATCACCGCAAGCGCGGTGAGACGTGCATTGGCGGCCTTTTCCTCATCGAGGATGGAACTGAGCAGGGTATGGGCCTCGTCATGGCCCAGCACCTTCGCCCATTCCCGCAAGGTCCCGTAGCGGGCAATCTCGTAATGCTCGATGGCCTGGGCCGCACCGATCAGCGCCACATCCAGCGCATGGCCCTCGGCCTCTGCGATCAGCCCGTCTGTCTCTTTCAACAGCCCGGCCATGGCATCGCATTTCTCGCCGGCGGCCTTTTGTCCGATGGATTTGAACACCTTGTCCAGCGTGGCGATATGGCCTTTCGTGTCGGCAAGGTGATCGTCGAAGGCGCGCTTCAACTCGGCATTATTCACCGATTTTGAAACTTTCGGCAGCGCCTTGAGCAAAGCGGTCTCGGCCCAGTAGATATCCTGCAACGTATGCTCAAAGGCATCCTGAAGCGTTTTCATGGGGTTCTCCCTATGTGAAGCCGCCCGCCCTGCCCGGGCGGACGGCAGCCATTTCCCAGGCGATCAGTGGCGATGCTCCGGCAGGGCCTTCAGCTCGTCCTTGGTCCAGCGGGTCACTGCATGGACGGCATTGCTCTCGTCACGCATGAAATCGAGGTCACGCGCCGGGACAGCGACCGGCTTGGCGCCGATACCAAGGAAGCCGCCGACATCGACGATGATCTGCGCCCCGGCACCCTGGCCATGCACTTCAGAAACATGGCCGATCTTCTCGTCGCCGGGGCCATAGATGGTAGCCCCGTTCAGCACGGCCTCGGTCAGTTCCGTGTCGTTCAGGCGGATATGTCTGGTATGGTCCATGGTATTCTCTCCTTTTACGCAAAACACTCGTGCAGAGGTAACATCTCCTCCGGATCAAGGTTCCGGACAGGTCACCGGCAACGGCGGGTCTTTGCCACGGATGATCAGACATGCCCCTGTCGCGGCTCTGCCTGTCGGAACCTGTCTCGCCCGCAGGCGTTCATCCTGCCTCAAGTGAGGAGTATGAATGTGCTTATCAGGTTGGGTTACGAGATCGAGATCACCTGCGATCAGCCGACAGAGGTGATCGCGCTGCTGGATCCACATCCGGATTTCGCCGGGAGCATCATCAGAACCAGCGGGCTGCAGGTTTCACGCTCTGTCCCCAACCGGACCTATGCCGACCCCTATGGCAATTCCTGTCTGCGACTGACAGCACCCGCCGGTGCCCTGCGCCTGTCACGCGACAGCCTGGTCGAGGTGGACGGCCGGCCGGACCACTGGGATGAGACGGCACGGGAATGCCCGCTCAGCGCCTTGCCAGACGAGGTGCTTGGTCATCTCCTGGCCAGCCGCTACTGTGAGACCGATCTCATGATGGCAAAGGCCTGGGAGTTGTTCGGCAATGTGGCGCCGGGCTGGACGCGGGTGCGGGCGATCTTTGACCATGTGAACCGGCACCTCACTTTCGGATATGAGCATGCGCGCGCCACCCGTACCGCCTCGGAGGCCTGGCAGGAGCGGGTCGGTGTCTGCCGTGATTTTGCGCATCTCGCGATCACGCTCTGCCGCTGCATGAATATCCCGGCACGCTACGCCAATGGCTATCTCGGCGATATCGGTGTGCCGGACAATCCGGCGCCGATGGATTTTAACGCCTGGTGCGAGGTCTGGCTGGAGGATCGCTGGTTCACCCTCGACGCCCGCCATAACGAACCCCGCATCGGACGGGTGGTGATTGCGCGCGGCCGGGACGCGACCGATATCCCGCTGATCCATTCTTTCGGCCCGCATCTGCTGACCAGGTTCAGGGTCTGGACCGAAGAAGCACAGGAAACGGTAGCCCGATAGCCCCAGGAGTTGCAGACGCCTTGCCCGGAAATTTCGGAAGCAAGGCGGACAGGATCCCGGGAGCGGAATTCACAGACGAGTTCAGGCGCGATGAGGCGCAAGGCTGACAGTTATGCTGCCGCGACCAGCGCGACTTTCTGCCTGACCATCAGGGCCGGGCTGATCTTGCACCGCATCTGGGAGACCCGACCTCAGGCCGATACCACCATCTTCCGGGTCATCAATAGCTGCTTTACCCCGCGCCGCCGGCCTTTTGCCCTGACAGGCAAAAGCCCCCTGGCGTTCAGACGCCAGGGGGCCCAATTCAGCGACAGGCCGGAACACTTACGTGACAGCTCCGGCACCGCCGAGATCGAAAGCGTGGCATGCCCCCAATTTGGCTAGGGGAACATCAGGACAATGCCCTTCTGATGCGGCCATTTTTTAACACCAGCGCGGTGTGGTCGCTCAGCTTTTGATTTTCGAACCGCTAGGATCATACCAGGGACCGAACTGTACCCGTGCCGGATAGCGCTTCATTGCCACCTCGACCTCCCAGGTGCCTGTCTCAAGCCATTCCCGTTTGACGCCCTCGGGATGCGACACATAGGCGAGGCCTAGCGAGGCGCCGACACGGTGACCGTAAGCCCCCGACATCACCGATCCGACCAGTTCCCCGTTGCGGGTCAACGGCTCGTAATGGAAGAGCATCGGCGCGTCGGCACCGCCTTCCAGCTGAACCTGTACGAGGCGACGGCGTACGGTGCCTTCGGCCTTTTGCGCCAGCAGCGCATCGCGACCGATGAAGCCACCTTCCTTCTCCAGCGCCACAGCAAAGCCGAGACCGCCGTTATAGGGCGTGTCTTCTTCACCGATGTCATGGCCCCAGTGCCGGTAGCCCTTTTCCATCCTGAGCGAGTTCAGCGCGAAATAGCCGGCGGGTTTCAGCCCGAGATCCTTGCCGGCTTCCGCCAGCACCTCCCAGACATGGCCTGCGAATTCCGCATCGATCAGCAGCTCAAAGCCAAGTTCACCAACAAAGGTCAGGCGGCTTGCGCGCACCCTTGCATAGCCAAGATCGATCTCGCGCGAGGTGCCGAAGGGGAAACCGTCGTTCGAGAAGTCATCGGGCGAGATCCGCGTGAGCAGTTCGCGCGATTTCGGTCCCATCACTGCCAGCATCGGCGTGGCCGAGGTGATGTCGCTGATATGGACGCGTGCACCTTCGGGCAGATTGCGGCGGAACCAGCTGATGTCGCGGCGCTGCGATACTGCCACCGTGATCACAAGGAACTCGGTTTCAGAGACACGGATCACCGTCACATCGGCCTCGATCCCGCCCCGCGGGTTCAGCCATTGGGTATAGACGATCTTGCCGGCCTCGACATCGCAGTTTCCGGCGCAGATCTGGTTCAGCGCTGACAGCGCATCCGGCCCTTCGACACGGTATTTCACGAAGCAGCTATAGTCGAAGACCGAGACATTCTCGGCTGTATTGCGGCATTCTGCGGCGACATTCGGGAACCAGCTGGGCTGGTGGTAGGAATAGTCGATATTCGCGAGTTCCTCGGGCGTGCCGAAGAAGCCGGGCCGTTCCCAACCTGCCAGCTCGGTCATGAAGGCGCCCGCTTCCAGCATCCGGTCATGGAAGGGAGAGCGCCGCACGCCCCGCGCGGTTTCAAACTGCTTGCCCGGCCAGTGCATGTCGAAAAGCGTGCCGATGGTCTCGACAGAGCGGTCTTCGAGATACTTGCGGTTGCGCTGGAATTTCTGCGTCCGGCGCACATCGACATCGATCAGCTCAACCGGCGGATGACCATCGGCGATCCAGGAGGCCATCGATTTGCCGACCCCGCCCGAGGACAGAATGCCGATCGAGTTGAAGCCGGTGGCCGAAAACAGCCCGCTGATCTCGGCGGTCTCGCCGAGGTGATAGCGGTTGTCGGGCGTAAAGGCTTCCGGGCCGTTGAAGAACAGCTGGATCCCGGTCTTTTGCAGCACCGGCACCCGTTCCATCGCCATTTCAAGATAGGGCGAGATATGTTCGATATCTTCGGGAATCGCGTCGAAGCAGAAGCTTTCCGCGATACCTTTCTGACCCCAGGGTTTGGCGCCCGGCTCGAAAAAGCCGACCAGCAGCTTGCCGGCGTCTTCTTTGTAATAGCTCCACTCATCGGCCATGAACATGACCGGCAGATCGCGCTTGAGCTCGGGGATTGCCTCGGTCACGACATAGAAATGCTCGGCCGCATGCAATGGCAGGGTGACACCGATATCTGCGGCCAGATCGCGCGACCACATACCGCCGGTAATCACCACCTTCGAGGCGGCGATCGGGCCGAATTCGGTCATCACGCCAGAGGCGCGGCCGTTCTCGTGCAGAATTCTGGTGACGGTGACGCCTTCAAGGATCTTGGCGCCACCCATCCTTGCACCTTTGGCATAGGCCATGGTCACATCGGCGGGGTTCACCTGGCCGTCATCGGGGAACCAGAATCCGCCGACCAGACCTTCGGTCGAGATCGGGTCCCAGCGTTCCTTTACGGCTTCGGGTGTCAGCGCCTCGACCGGCAGCCCGAAGTTGCGTCCCATCGAAGCGCCGCGCGCCAGCTCTTCATAGCGCGCATGGGTTTTTGCCAGACGCAGAGACCCATTGCGCTTGAATCCGGTGGCCTGACCGGTTTCCTCTTCCAGCCGGCCAAACAGCTCGCCGGTATATTGCGCCAGCTCGGTCATCCGCTGCGACGCGCGCAGCTGCGTCACCAGCCCGGCAGCATGCCAGGTGGTGCCGCAGGTGAGCTGTTTACGCTCCAGCAACACCACGTCGGTGATGCCAAGCTTCGTCAGGTGATAGGCGATCGAACAGCCGGCAATACCGCCGCCAATGATGACGACCTCTGCCTTCGATGGGATATGCATGCCAAGTCTCAGCGGTTGGTGTGGATATAGTCGGCCATCAGCGAGAGCATCTCGAACATGACGACCATGGCATTCTGCGCGGTGATCTTGTTCGGGTTGTCCTTGGTCGGGATCAGGCAGACCACGTCACCACCGACCACATTCAGACCGCGGAGGCCCTGGAGCATACGGACGGCCTCGCCGATGCGGATGCCGGGATAGCCCGGCTCCAGGTTCGAGGCCCCGGGCGCGTCGCAGGGGTCGAGGCTGTCCAGATCGAAGGTGATGTAAACCGGGGTATCGCCGATCCGCTCACGCAGGATCTCGACCACGCCTTTCCAGCCGATTTCCTCAACCTCATCCATGCCGACGATCCGGTAGCCCAGTTCGTCCGAAGTGTTCAGCGAGCCGGCGGTTCCGACATTCGCGCGGATGCCGATTTGGGTCGATTTGGAGGCGTCGACATGGCCTTCCTCGACCAGATAAGCGCCCCAATGCGCCGCCGAGCGCTTATTGCCCAGCCAGTGCGGCAGATGCATCAGCGTGTCGGTATGGCTGTCAAAATGCACCAGCGCGACCTTTTGCCCCCCGGTCAGCGAGGAATGCGCGCCGGCGCAGGCCTTGACCAGCGGTCCGGTGATCGAGTGATCGCCACCCATGGCGACAACGCGGGTGCCGGCTTTCTCGAACTGCGCGGCATAGGCCTCGATATGCTCAACCGAGACGTCATTGTTCATCGCTTCGGGCAGCGGCGTGTCACCGGCATCATTGATGGTGACGAGATCCCAGGGCGTGATCCCAAAGCGGCCATGGCTGCGGCGATAAAGGGCCGAGATATTCCTGACCGCGCGCGGCCCGAGATGCTGGTCACGCTCGGTCGAGCCATTGCCGGAACTGTGCGGCACGCCGATCAGGGCGATATCGGCCGCAGCGGGATCTTCGTTCCAGTCGCAGCGGAAGAAGGTCGGGATACCATGCCAGTACCAGCGGCCCACATCCTTTTTGGCCTGTTCGATGTCGAAATCAGCCATGTCATTCTCCTTGGGGTATTAAGCATTGCCGGGAGCGCGCGGCCCCTGCCAGTCAATCTGACGGTCAATGCGAGATCTGTGAGAGGAAGGCGCGCGCGCGATCCGATTTCGGCGTGGCGAAGAACTCTTCGGGCGGGGCCACTTCGATGATGCGTCCGGCATCCATAAAGACAACGCGGTCCGCGACCTTGCGGGCAAACGCCATCTCATGGGTGACGCAGATCATGGTCATGCCTTCGGCCGCCAGCTCGCCCATCACATCCAGCACTTCGCCGACCATTTCCGGGTCAAGCGCCGATGTCGGCTCGTCAAACAGCATGACCTTCGGCTTCATGCAAAGCGCCCGCGCGATGGCGACCCGCTGCTGCTGGCCGCCCGAGAGCTGGATCGGATATTTCCAGGCCTGATCCAGGATATGGACCCGGGCGAGGTATTCCTCTGCCATCTTCCGCGCCTCGCGGTCGCTCACCCCGCTGGCGAGCTTTGGTGCGAGGATGCAGTTTTCCAGCACGGTGAGATGCGGGAAAAGATTGAAATTCTGGAACACCATGCCTGCAGTCCGCCGGACCTTCAGCACATCTTTTGGTGCCCCCACCTCCAGCCCATCAAGCCGGATTTCGCCGCTGTCATGCGGCTCAAGATGGTTCACGCAACGGATCAGCGTGGATTTCCCTGACCCCGACGGGCCGCAGATCACCACCTTCTCACCCTGGGCGATATCAAGGCTGACATCTTTCAGCGCATGAAAGGCGCCGTAGTTCTTATTGACGTTTTTCAGGCTGATCATTTCTTACCACCCCCTGCTGCGGCGGGTTTCGGCCAGCACGGCGGCCTCGGTGCGGCTTGACCAGCGGAAGCGGCGCTCGACCAGTTTCTGCAGCCCCATCAGGCAATAGACCATGACCAGATACCAGGTCAGCGCCACAGCGTAATATTCCGAGAACTGGAAGGTCCGGGCGACATTGATCTGGGTGACGGTCATCAGCTCCTGGAGCGAGATGATCGAGGCCAGCGAGGTCAGCTTCAGCAGCGTGATGAATTCGTTCATCGTCGGCGGCAGAGCCACCCGCAGCGCCTGAGGCATCATGATATAGCGGTAGATATGCGATTTCTTCAGGCCGATGGCCTGGCCCGCCGCCATCTGCCCGTTATCCACTGCCGAAAGCGCAGATCGGTTGATCTCGACCTGATAGGCCGATTCATTCAGCGAAAGCGCAATCCATGCTGCAAGGAAGGGCGTGAACCATTCCTCACGAAAAATCGGGAAGATCTGCGGCAGGGCGTTCCAGACGAACAGCAATTGCAGCAGTGTCGGAACTGCCCGGAAAAAACCGACATAGGCGGTGATCAGTTTGCGCAGAATTGAGGGTGGTCCGTTAAGGACCACCGCCAGGGGCAGCGCGATCAGGATCGCGGTCATATGCGCAGCAACCGTCAACCCGAGGGTCAGCAACGCGCCGCGCAGGAAGGGCCATGAAAACAGGGCCTCCCAAAAGGTTGAAACATCAAAACTCATGGTAGCCCTGTCAGTATATTACTCGCCGATGCCGTTGAGCTGCGAGGGCGAGAGGTTCCATTTTTCGACGATCTTCAGCAGCTCGCCATTCTCAACCAGAGCCTTCACCGCCTCGCCGGTTTTCGCCGTTTCGGCGTCATCCTTGCGCAGATAGACCGAGAAAGGCTCGAAAACGGCGGCGGGCATGGTGAAGACCACATCGAACTTGCCGGGATCTTCCAGCTCGCGGAAGGCGATCTCGGTATCCTGGGTCACGACATAGGCGGCACGCCCGACCAGCAGCTGCTGGATCGCATCGCTTTGTTTGGGATATTGCTGGATTTTGGTCGGAGCAAGGCCCGCAGCTTCCAGCTCGGCATTCAGCGCTTCCATCCGGCCGGGATATGAGGTTCCCGATTGCACCGCGACGGTTTTGCCCGCCAGTTCGGCAATATCAGAGACGGCAGGCGCCCCTTTGCCGGCGATCAGCACGGTGGATGTGTCAAGATAGGGCACGGCGTTGAAGGTCTTCAGGCGGTCTTCACGCAGCACAGTGCCGGAAATCACCGCGTCGCAGCGCCCTGCCTCGAGGCTGGGCAGGAGGCCCGCGAAATCCATGCTGACAAAGCTGACGGCAACGCCCCAATGCGCAGCCAGCGCACGCGCAACATCAATATCAACGCCGCTCGGCTCTTTGTCGGCAGCATTCGCCATGTATTCCATTGGCGGGAACGTCGGGTCAACGCAGACCGAGAAGCCGTCTGCCGCAAAATCCGGCACGCTCTGGGCGGCAAGGGGCGACGCGGCGGCGACGATCACCGCTGCCAGTGTCGCTTTGCCCGGAATCATACATCTGCTGAGGCGGGTATTCATGAAATTGCTCCCTGTACTGTTTTTACAGAACGTGAAGCTGTTCGGCGATCTCGTCAATAACAATTTCGCAAATACCGAACTTTGTTCTTCATAAGCGTAAAAAAATGATCAGGCCGGGGGCGGAGTCATGATGAATACGGCAATCGTGGGCAGCAAAGACGAGGGGTTACGAAAGCTGTGCAGGCGCCGGGGATCAAAGCTGATCGAATCTCCGGGGTGAAGAATCGTCTCCTCACCCTCGATGTTCAGGGCAAGATCGCCACTTATGACCAGAACCAGCTCCTCCTCGGAACGCAGCGCATAAAGTTGATCACCTGCGGTTCCCCCCGGTGCGATTTCCGACCAGATCGCTTGCATCTTTACCCCGTGGCTGGGGGTGAGAAGATGATCGGACACACCGATTCCGCCGAATTTGATCGGCTGGCGCGCCTCGGCCCGCACCAGAACATTCGGCGAAGGCGCAAAAAGATCACCTACCGGCAGGCTCAGCGCATCGCAAAGGCTGACAAGCGAAGCAACCGAGGGCGAAGTCTTGTCGCGCTCGATGTCGCTGAGAAACCCTTTGGCGAGACCGGTCTTTTGCGAAACGTCGTTCAGGGTGAGATCCAGCGCCCGTCGACGGGCGCGCAGGATCGCGCCGAACTGATGTGCATCCCGCCGGGCAGAGCTCTCCGTATCGTCCGATTCGGCTTCTTCTCGCACAATGGGATCTCTGGCCATAGGGGAGACGCTCCTTGGGAATTTCGCTGACAACGAACAGGTGTCGACCCAAATTCCCGCAACTGCAAGCCCTGCCGGTCAGGAAAAACGACGGGAAGCACCATCTTCCCTCCCGGGCGACGGGGCGTCAGTTCCGCTTCACCGGCCTCCAGCCGCAAGAAGCATGATGCCCATCAGGCCGGCCATCAGATCGATCAGCCACCTGCAAGCTTCTTTTGTCTTGCATAGAAGAAGGTGTACCCTGGTCGGGTGGCGCGGGGCGCCCATGTCTTATCTGCCGCATCCTGGCACTCGAATGGCCCGAAGAATCCAGTTTCCGAACTTTCAGTGTTTCTCGAAATCTGCGGCCATCACGCCCTCAGCAGCCGCATATCGCGGATGAAGGATTCCAGCGTTTGCAGGTGAGGCTGAACTGATCCGGGGAACTTCTCGATTATCGGCTTGGGCACGACAAGCGTTACCTTTGCTTCAACCATCTCTTTGAACTGGGCTTCCGAGATCCCTTCCTGCAATGTCAGCAGGTGCTTGTGTTCCACACGATTGGCCTCATTCAGAATCTGGCGCCAACGGTCTTTCATTGTGGTCTTCACCGCCAGCATCCGCAGCTTCTCCGCCGGAAAATGCGTATCTTTGTAGGCCGCTTCTGACGGGAACAGAAAATCCGGTGATTTCCCCGGTTCAGATTCGGGCTGGTGCGAGAAGTCGATCCCCTCAACGAGCTTCTCTTCTAAAAAGATCTCACGGGCATGGAGTTCGAGTGACCGGCCGGCGCGCGACTTCCGGCGCTGGAGAATGGTCTGCGCGCGGGAAACGAACCCGTCAATATCCGTGAAGCCCTTTTTGATAAGCGGCAGCTCAACAGCTTCCTCAACGCTGCGGAATATTTCATATTCACAGGCACGCCGTTTCATGAGGCGCAGATCGGGCATCAGGCTGCCATGGGACTGAAGCCCGGCCGCCCTGGCGATGATCTCGGTTCCGCTGGGGAATTTCGAAAGCCATGCAGCAGGAATCTCGGCTGGCGTCAGCCAGCAACTGGCACGGACGGAGGCAGTTGTCGAGAAAAGGTCGCCCTGGATCACGCCGCCAACCGGTTGGATGAATGCTTTGCCAGGCTCGACGGGACCGATGCGATCCTCGACCAGATCTTCCTCAGGTTCATGGCGGCATACCCAGATGTGACACTTTGGCCCCGCTTCCTGACCAAGGGCAAATGCGAATATGGTCAGCGCGCCGGTATTTTCAGGGTCGAGCAGTGCAGATTCAGAGCCACCCCAATTCGTAAGCCGGGTTTCGTCGCGCCCGTTCCTCTGCTGCTTGTACCGTTTTGAATTGTAGTAGAATGCGCGGATCTGGCGGTAATCGGCATGGCTGTCGATGTAGACGTCGAACCAGGCGGTCGGATTTTCGACGTCAACCCGACCGAGAGCGGGCAAGACGTCGAACAGTAAGTTTTTGGGAATATAGGGACCGGCCTGGTGCGTTTTGTTGGCAAGCGTGTCATTGCCGCTCAGTCGTTTGACATACCATGTGTAATGCGGCCCACTGTATTCGTTGAGCCAGTCTCCCAGGTCCATCATCTGCCGCGCCCCCCGCATCTCGCACCTGACCGCTGCTCCGCTGCGCCACGCAGCCATCCGCCCCCGGGTCTCTTCCGGTCCAATGCCCCCGGTGCCCGAAACGCGCATTCCCAGATCTCCGGACGACATACACCAGCCTCGGCGCACAAAACACTGACACGTACATCTCTTGTCCAATGCGTGGCGATTTTGACTTCCTGGAAATCCTGCATGGCGCTGGCATCTTGGTAAGAGAGCAGTCATGCCCGCACCAGAAACAACCATGACTAAAATTGGCAGCGCGGTATCTTGGAAGGCACGGATCGGGCTTGCCCGATATTTCCTTTTGATGCAGCCAGCAGCGCAAGCAGAGCGCGTGAAGACCTGATCGTACAGCTATTTGATTCCTGGTATTTTTGCCTCTGATTCCGGACATCATCCGGTGACGGGTTCCAATCCCAGACGCCGGCGTCGGCGTCGGCGTCGGCGTCGGCGTCGGCGTCGGCGTCGGATGCGCCGAAGGCCGTTTCCATCGCATCGCGCAAGGTGAGGAAATAGCCCGGCACGAAATGCGCGCCTGCTTCCTCGTACCCAGACTTGCGTCCGGCATCGACCGGTTCAAAGGCCGGATCTGGAAACTTGCTGTCGGGATAGTTCGCAGCCTCGGAGCGCTGTACCTCGACGAGGATCTGCCAGCCGGAGCCGAGACAGCGCACAGCGTTATTGATCCGACCGGCAACGGCGGCCAGTTCGGCGGCGAAAGCAAAATCCAGATCCGGCCCGCGAGAATTGCGGTCTTCTGGTAACTGCCGTCCTTCTTCAGCACAAAACCGGGACCAACCAGGGCTGCCCATTGCAGATAGTCGGAAAGTCGAGCGGAGGTCCGGCAATATTCGGTGAGGTTCATAATGCTCGCGCCCTCACACCGACAGATGACCGGGGATGCGCAAATGTCTGCGCCCGACCTCTACAAAGAGCGGATCGCGTTTGGTCGCCCATTCCGCGAGGAGGTGTCCGACCGACCGGATGGCGTCGGACGCGCCGAAGGCCGCTTCCATCGCGCCGCGCAGCGTGGCTGCGGCGATGTGCTGACTGCGTTCGAGATGAGGCATCAACACCCCGCCGCAGCGAAGATAAGCATGTTCGGCTTTTCCCGTTTGATCCGCCGCCTTGGTTTGATCAGCAGGTTCAGCTGCAGCTCGCAATAGATCCGGCGGACGCGCTTGTGGTTCCAGGCATGGCCGCGAACATTGCGCAGATACGAGACAAGCACAGGCCGAAACCCCAAGTCCGGTGCGCCCTGGTCAGGCCTTCGAGAAGATCGGCGATGGTCTCGTTCTCGGCACAGCGCTTCGGGCTGTAGCGAAAGCAGGTCTCGCTAACCCCGAATGTGCGGCAGGCCAGCGCAATGCAGCCCCCCTTCGTCGCCACCGCCCTCGCGGCCAACTCGCGGCGTTGAGCTGGCCGCGTCACTTTTTCCCAAGGCTTCCTTGAGCAGGTCAGCCTGCATGCTCAGATCTGCAAATGCGCTTCAGGCGCCGGTTCTCATCCTCCAGAGCCTTCATCTGGCTCATCATGGACGCATCCATGCCGCCATACTTCGCCCGCCATTTGTAGAAGCTCGCGCTGCTGATCCCATGCTCTCGGCACAGCTCCGGCACCGCAACGCCGCCCTCGGCCTGGCGCAGCACCGCCATGATCTGCGGTTCGCTAAATCGGGTTTTCCTCATTCGAATCTCCTCAGCTCACGCTACGAGAAAATTCTACGAGCACAGCCCCGTAACCATGGGGAGGATTACCCGACGACAAGCCATTTATCACGTCGATGTGACCCCGCCGATTTCCCGCTGTGGTTTCCGCGCGATTGCTTCCGATATGCTTCTGGAGCTCGGGATGCCCAAATGCATCAATTCTCCCGAAGGAGACTTAAGAGATTGAAATGTAACGGAATTTT
>NZ_JAMCCR010000018.1:0-106232 GCF_023371075.1 Pseudomonas sp. GX19020 | reverse complement strand
TTCCTCATCGCGATGTCGAGCACGCAATGGTACCGCGCGCGCAGGCCGACTGGATCGACCCCGACACCACCATTGCAGAGATCCAGAAGGTGATGGCCACCGGGCACACACGATACCCGGTCATCAATGACGATGACGTGCCCGTCGGCCTGGTGCATCTGGCCGACATTCTGCCGCAGATCAATGCAGGCAGGCCTGACGCGCCTGCCACATCGGTGATGCGGCCAGTCTCCATCGTGCCGACCCTGATGCCGCTTCCCGCCGCGCTCGACACGCTGGTCAAGTCCGGCAACAAGATGGTCTGCGTCATCGACGAATATGGTGGTTTCGCGGGGGTGCTCACCATCGAGGACATCGCGATGGAGGTCGTGGGCGAGATCACCGACGAATTCGACAAAAATGCAATCTCCCCGGTCCGGGAAGAAGCCGAAAATGTCTGGGTGATGGAAGGCGACGTTCACCTGGATGAGGTGGAACGGGCCATAAATCATGACCTGCCCCGAGGCGATTTCGAGACGATTTCCGGGCTGCTCATCGCGCAACTGGGGCGTTTGCCTACCAAGATCGAAACCATTCGCATCGATCTGCCCACCGAGGGTGCCGATCTTGTCTCCGAAGCGCCGATCCACCGCTGGCTGGAGGTGAATGTCCTGCGTATCGCGCGCCATGTCCCAAGCCTCGTGCGCGTCAAATTTGTCGAAGAGCCGGAGCAGGACTAATGACAGACCCGCTTGTTGTTACCCTCGCGACCATCGCCCTGATCATCCTCAGCGCCTTCTTTGTGATCATCGAGTTTGCGCTGCTCGGCGCAAGGCGGCACCGGCTGGAAGAGCTGGCCCCGAACAGCAGTTCCGCCCGTGCGGCGCTGCGTGGCATGAATGACCTGACCCTGATGCTGGCCGGCGCGCAACTCGGGATAACGCTGTGCACCTTTGCCCTTGGCGCCATTACCAAGCCGGCGGTCCATTACGCGCTTGGACCGCTCCTCCTTGAATGGGGGGCCGCCAGCTGGCTGGCGGAAAGCGCCTCCTTCTTCCTGTCGCTCCTGCTCGTCACCTTCCTGCATCTGGTGGTCGGAGAGATGGCCCCGAAGTCCTGGGCCATTGCCAATCCCGAGAAATCGGCAATGTCGATCAGCCTCCTTGCGCAGGCCTATATCTGGCCGCTGCGCCCGCTGCTGCGCTGGATCAACCACATCGCCAACCGTCTGGTCAGGGCGAGCGGCGTCGAACCGGTTGAAAGCGCCGCAGTAGGAGGACAGGACGCGGCCACGATCCGCCAGCTTGTCGAGCATTCCGCCGAGGTCGGCGCGCTGGAACCTGGCTTGCGCCGTCAGCTCTCCGGTCTGATCGACCTTGGCACCATGCCCATCCAGAGCATCATCGCAGCCGGCCATTCCGTGACCACCGTCAAACCAGACGCAACCGTGGCAGAGGTCCGCGAAATCGCCTCGAAATCCACGCATATGCGCCTGCTCATTGGCGGAACCGGCGGACCGCGCGTCATCCATGTGCGGGACCTCCTGCTGAAGGACGACAAGATCCCCGCCGCCAGCCTGGCGCGCCCGGCATTCATCCTGAAAGCCGAAACACCGATCTACGAGGCTTTGGCAAATATGCGCGCAGCAAGCGTGCAACTGGCGGTGGTTGCGAGTGAAAACCGCGTCGCTGGCGTCGTAACTCTGGCCGACATTCTCAAGCGTGTACTGCCTGTCTCACCGACAAACGCCACCCGCAGCACTGCGTGACCAGGCAAGCGGGCAGCCTCAGGAGTCGAGGAGAAGGTCAGGATGACCATAGCCCCGCAGTCAGACTGCGGGGCTATGGCAGTAAGTATTCGAACCTCCGGGACGCGACCTCGGCGCGAAGGTCAGTGGCCTCGCCCCATACCTGGGGCGAGGCCGTCTGGTTTTCACCTCAGAAGTCCATTCCGCCTGCGGGAACAGGAGCCGCTGTTTCCTTCTTCGGCTTTTCTGCGATCATCGCCTCGGTGGTGATGAGAAGCCCCGCAACCGAAGCTGCGTCCTGCAGAGCAGTCCGGACCACCTTTGCCGGGTCAATCACGCCCTGCGCATAGAGATCGCCGAACTCACCGGTCTGGGCGTTCCAGCCCCAGGTCGGTTCAGAGCTTTCCCGCAGCTTGCCGACAATGACGGCCCCTTCGGTACCGGCATTGGCCGCGATTTGACGAACCGGGGCCTCGATGGCCTGTCGGATGATCTCGATGCCGTGTTTCTGGTCAGCGTTCTCGGTCGCGATACTGTCCAGAACCTTCGCCGCCCGCAGAAGCGCCGTACCACCCCCGGGAAGGATGCCCTCCTCGACGGCAGCGCGGGTCGCGTGGAGCGCATCGTCGACGCGATCCTTCTTCTCTTTCACTTCGACTTCTGTCGCACCGCCAACGCGGATCACCGCAACGCCGCCTGCGAGTTTTGCCAGCCGCTCCTGCAGCTTTTCGCGGTCGTAGTCGCTGGTGGTCTCCTCGATCTGAGCTCTGATCTGGCTGACGCGCGCCTCGATATCGGCCTTGGTGCCTGCCCCATCGACGATGGTCGTATTGTCCTTGTCGATGACGACCTTCTTCGCACGGCCGAGCATATCGAGCGTGACATTTTCCAGCTTGATGCCCAGCTCCTCGCTGATCGCAGTGCCGCCGGTGAGGATAGCGATATCCTGCAACATCGCCTTGCGACGATCACCAAAGCCCGGCGCTTTGACCGCCGCGATCTTCAGACCACCGCGCAGCTTGTTCACAACCAGGGTCGCCAAAGCCTCACCCTCGACGTCCTCGGCGATGATCAGGAGCGGCTTGCCGGACTGGATCACCGTCTCAAGGACCGGGACGAGCGCCTGAAGGTTCGAGAGCTTCTTCTCATGAATCAGCAAGTACGGGTCTTCCAGCTCGACCCGCATCTTGTCCTGATTGGTCACAAAATAGGGCGAGAGATAGCCACGGTCGAACTGCATGCCCTCGACCACTTCGAGCTCGGAGATCGCAGTCTTGGCCTCTTCAACCGTGATGACGCCCTCATTGCCGACTTTTTGCATCGCCTCGGCCAGGAAACCGCCGATCTCCGCATCGCCATTTGCGGAAATCGTGCCGACCTGAGCGATCTCGTCGTTCTTCGTCACCTTGCGGGCATTCGCTTTCAACTCGCCGACAACGGCCTCGACCGCCTTGTCGATGCCGCGCTTGAGATCCATCGGGTTCATGCCGGCGGCAACAGCCTTCGCGCCCTCGCGCACGATGGCCTGCGCCAGAACCGTCGCCGTCGTGGTGCCGTCCCCGGCAGCATCATTGGTCTTGGAGGCAACCTCGCGCACCATCTGCGCGCCCATATTCTCGAACTTGTCCTCAAGCTCGATTTCCTTGGCGACCGATACACCGTCCTTGGTGATGCGCGGAGCTCCGAAGCTCTTGTCGATCACGACATTGCGCCCCTTGGGGCCAAGCGTGACCTTCACGGCATTGGCAAGGATATCGACGCCACGCAGCATCTTTTCACGGGCGTCAGAGTGGAATTTGACTTCCTTCGCAGTCATTTTCTGATTTCTCCTCTACAGGCAGTTTCTTCGACTGGATTGCAGGGGAAGGCCTCAGGCGGCCTTCTTCGCGGCGGCGGGCTGGTCGATGACACCCATTACATCGCTTTCCTTCATGATCAGCAGATCCTCACCATCAAGCCGGATCTCGGTACCGGACCATTTGCCGAACAGAATGCGATCCCCGACAGAGACGTCGAGCGGGATCAGCGTGCCGCTGTCATCACGGGCACCCGAGCCGACAGCCAGGACCTCCCCTTCCTGGGGCTTTTCCTTGGCGGTGTCGGGGATGATCAGCCCCCCGGAGGTCTTCTCTTCAGCGTCGATACGGCGGACCAGAATACGGTCATGCAGTGGACGGAACGTCATATCGTTCTCCTCTTGGACAAACAGATTTTGAGAGGTTCCACCGCTCCGGACCGGCCCGGAAAGACCGGGCCCAGAGCGGGGCCGCGCGACCCGTGAGGCGTCGCGCGCCATATAATTCTGTAACCCCAAAAGAGGTTTCAAGGGGTCAGGTCAAAAAAAATCACTCGCAACCCGTCGCTGCTAACAGACTGTATTCCCCCGACAAAAAATCGCGAGCACCGCCCCAACATCTTGAAAATTCGCTCTGGCCGGGACAGCATGCCTCTGTCCGGGTTATCAAACGAAGGAGGATGATATGACCCGTATTCACGGATGCGAGCTCCGTATGCAGCTTGAAGGCTACGGCCTCACAACTGCGGAAATCCACTACCGGATGCCCGATCATCCGGGGATCCTCCAGACCTATGTCTGGCAGGAATATGATCTTGCTCCGGAGTTCCCGGAGCTGCGAGGCTTTCTGGAATTCTGGGAAGCAAAACTCCACGGCCCGCTGCACTCCGTGCGCGTCGCGCATCAACACCTGATCAGGCCATCAGAATGGAAAGCTGTTGACGGGATCATCTCGATCCACTGACGGGACATTGAAGCCGGAACCGCCCACCAACTGAATTCGAGAGGGGTGCCCTGTAGCCAGAGACACGAGGCGATGTTGCGGAAGCCCGAACATGCGCATCTCGCATTTTGATCCTTATAGCGCTATTGCCAAACCATGACCGATACCTTGCCCCCCTGCCCAGAATGCAAATCCGCCTATACCTATCAGGCGGACACGCTGTTGACCTGCCCGGAATGCGGCCACGAGTGGCAGCCAGGTTCGGCTGGAGACACAGATACGCGGGAGGTGCGGGATAGCGTGGGCAATGTGCTGCATGACGGCGATACCGTCACCGTCATCAAGGACCTGAAGATCAAGGGATCTTCTTCCGTGGTGAAGGTAGGCACCAAGGTACGCGGCATCCGACTGGTGGACGGAGATCACGACATCGACTGCAAAATCCCGGGAATTGGCCAGATGGGGCTAAAGTCGCAGTTCGTGAAGAAGGTCGCTGACTGACCTCGCATACGCTCCGTATTCCAGGCACTCGCTTGTGCACATAAGTGATCGATGGTGCCAGAGAACTGACGTTCGCAGCGTTGGAATGTGCACCTGACGCATTTCATGCCGAACTGCGCCTCGTCGCTGGAGTCTGACATTACCTTTCGTGCTTATGACCGGCGCTGTTCCTTCAGGATCTCATGGCACCCCCTGCGGATCAGAGCGGCGGCAGCCGCTCCGGCGACCTCGAAGTATTCCGGGTCACGGTGCAGCAGGACGACCGCGAAGGCACCATCCAGCAGCAGGATAACTTGGCGGGCAAGCGTCTGCGAAATCACATCGTCCCCCACCTCGCGCAGCACCGAACACAGCCAGGCCTCGACCCGGTTCTTGTGCGCGCGCGCCGCTACAATGGCCGGGTGGCCCGGTAGGTCGACCAGTTCCGCCGAGGCCCGCAAGAAACCACAGCCCTTCCAGGTCCGGCGGCGTGCGGCACGGGCCAACTGGTCGAAAATGGCCTGGACCTTGTCGGCCACATCGCCCTCCGCCCGCGCGAACCAGTGCTGAAACGCGGCCAGATTGGGCTGGTCCCGCATCTCGAGCCAGGCGGCGATCAGATCGTCCTTACTGCGGAAATGATAATAGAGCGTGCGCTTGGTCACCCCCACCGCCTCGGCGATACCGTCCATGCTGACGGCGCGGAGCCCCTCGGCATAGAACAGCTTTCCGGCAGCGTCGAGGATGCGGTCGCGGGTGGGGGAAGACAGCCTAGCCATGGCCAAATATATACCGACCAGTGAATATACTCAATCCGACCCGCTGCTAAGCTGGCGCGCATGGAACATAGTTGCGATCATCAACCCCCGCCGAACGCTCCCGTCACGCTCCAATGCGCCGACGGGGTAAGCTTGCATGGTCATCTGTGGCCCGCCCGGGCAATGCGTGAAGGCCGAGTCATCATCAACCCGGCCACCGGCGTGCTCGCGCAGTATTATCACCGCTATGCGGCTTTTCTTGCCATGCACGGGTTCGACGTCCTGACCTGGGATTATCGCGGCATTGGACTGTCGCGCCCGGCGGATCTGCGCGGGTGTGGCTATCGCTGGCAGGACTGGGGAACGCAGGACTTCGCGGCGGCGCTGACGTTCATGGCCGGGCGCAGAGGCGGCCCGCTGATCGTGGTGGGGCACAGCATCGGCGGCTTCCTTCCCGGCCTCGCGGCAGGAGCGGAGCAGATCGACCGGCTTCTCACCATCGGCGCGCAATATGCATGGTGGGGCGATTACGCCCCCCGGCGGCGACTGGCGCTCTTGCTGAAATGGCATATTGCCATGCCAGTGCTTGCATCGCTTTGCGGCTATTTCCCCGGCCGGCGCCTTGGGTGGCTGGAGGACCTTCCAGCCGGGGTCGCCCATGAATGGGCCTTCCGCCGCATGCGTTTCGAATTGTCGCATCCGGTTGCGGAAAGGTCGGAGGTAACGCGACGCATGGCTTCTGTCCGCGCGGATATCCTCGCGGTCGGGGTCTCGGATGACGAATTGGGAACCCCTCCCGCCATCCATCGCACCCTTGGGTATTACACCGGCGCGGATCGCACCGCCGTGCTGCTGCATCCCGCCGATTACGGGCGGCAGAGCATCGGTCATTTCAACCTGTTCCACGACAGCCATGCGCGGAGTTTCTGGCGTGAAACGCTGACCTGGCTGCGCGACGGGCAAAACCCCTGGCCGGATCGCGTCACGCTACAGGCGCGTCCCGCGTCAGATGGCGAAACGGGCTCCTCGCCCGTGTCGGGAGGTCGGCACCCAGCCCGATACTGACTGACAGTGGCCGCACGGCCCGACCGTCTACCAGTCGGATGACCACGCGGCCCGATAGCGGGAGATATGGAGCGCACCTACGCGGGATACGCAGTGCCCCACACTAGCGCGGTGCCGAATTCAGGAAATTTCTAGAGGCAGCAACAAAATCAACGGCGGTCCCGATGACACACCACTCCGCCTGCAAGCTCGCTCAGAACATGATGAGTTAAAAGCAATTGCTTGGCCAACGACTTGCATGGCCGGACACGCTGTCGGTAGCAAGTAGCACCACCGAAACGCCTACAAGGTTGCAAAGGGCGGAAAGCCGACTGACGGCAGCGCGGCATGGCGACTGCAGCAACTCTGTCGAAGCAGCCGTTCGCGCAAGTTTCAGCAATAGGCCGCACCGGTCAGCCGAGATGGAGAAATGCACACTGACATCAGTAAAAGATGTTGGTTCCAGGAAAAAATCAGAAAGCGACCACCCAGATAGCACGCTGGAACGGCGCTGCGCCCTCGCCATGCAGGGCGGGAAGTGGGGCCGCAACAGCACGGCTCCGCATACGGAACCGCTATCTTCGTACTTTAAGATAGGAACCATTTACACAGTGCCGAGATCTCCGCCACTCCAGAACCACTACAAATATATTTACATCAGACAATGCTCAGGCCACTATTGCACAGGGTGGAATCAAAATATACTTGTACAATGGCAAAAATTTCAAACTATTCACAACCCCCAAGACTTTATAGGTATAGAAACATAGATAATCTTGATCGAGAAATGCGCTGCATCGAGGGCGCGAATTTCTGGTGCGGACTCCATAGCAAACTAAACGATCCAATGGAGGGTACCCATAGGTTTAGCGCATTGCTAAAGGAGATCACAAAGAACTCAAAAGAGGGATCACTCTCTAATGCAAAGCGGGAAATTGATAAAGTCGGCGTGGCTTCATTTTCAGAGATCAAAAACCATGAAACAATGTGGGCGCATTATGCCGGTAACTTCAACGGGATATGCATTTCATACAGAACAAGCTACCTCTTGTCTGGCCTTGATGAAGACATTGACCTTATAAAGATGAACTATAGCGAAGAAGCACCGATGCTTGTCCATAACAACGCGTCAGCACATGATCGTGCGCGCTTAGCGTTGTCTCATAAATCATCGCGGTGGTCGCCCGAGCGAGAATGGCGCATCGTAACTCCCAAGGCCGGAACGGCTGACTACAAAAACATTAAGTGCGTGACCGCCGTTTATATCGGATCACGCACTTCACAGAAGGACACAGATGAAATAATAGCAAGAATGCGAGAATTGGGAATCTCAACTTATTCGATGAAGGTGGACAGTTACACTATGAGATTCACGGCCAATACGGGCATAACCCTCAAGATATCCCCGAGAAGAAAGAAATCCTAAGGATATGTCTATGTTTGAAAGTATTAATAAATACCTTTCTGTTTGCCAATTAAAACTTAGCCCATAGAAGTAACTTATGACGAAGTTCCTATCCCGTGAAGCAACGCAAGATTACTTTCTCCTGACACTACTATCTTATCACCACGGCATCATTGGCAAGCAAGTCTTCTTAGAAAGACTGTCAGTCCTTTCATCCCTCGGAGATCGAGCGGGTGGAGCCACGATCTTTGCGAATGAAATCTTACAAGGCCACGACTGGCTGAATGACTACACCGAATTGACGGATGATTGGCTGGCGCAGGAAGAATCAGAGTTAAGTGACAGTCATGGTGAACGATCAGTGGAGGAGTCATCGAAAGACGATCCCGACGGCTTTGTAGCGCACTTAATTATCGCTGTTGGAGGAATTAGTTGGGATTTTCATCCCTTCGATGATGACTGGTTTCCGTCCGTTCCTCATGGGCACAAGCGACCAGGAAAATCGACTGAAAAGCTAGATCCATACCTTGGCTGGATATACGATAAATCCAAACAATCGGGCAGATTGAAGCGAAAAGCCATAATTTCACTCTGGAGCAATGACCGATTTCGCGAAACCGCAAGCCGCGCGATTGACTACTACCTTCATGAGCACCCCCATTATCGTGGCTGGCGTGTGTCCAATCCGCGACGGCTTCCACGACGCAAATAAGCGACTATGCGCCGGTGAATTGATCTATCGCTTTCCGCCGATCAGTGTTGGCTTCGGGGATGCTGCACTGCAGGGTCGGAAACGGCTTTGTTGCGTTATTCGGATTGAGCCCGCACCTGTCCCTTTCCCGGCTATCTTCAGCGCATGCGGACGGTCTCGGGCGTGCCGAGCGATGTGAAGCGGTTCATGAGTGCGATGCGGATCTGAACTTCTGCATCCTGCCTGTCGAAGTCTCTGGCCATGATGCGCTCGCCGAGGAGTTTGACGCATCTCATCTTGGCCTCCACGCGACTTCGTCGGTGATATCCGGACCACTTCTTCCAGTTGGCCCGGCCGAACCGCTTGCAGGCACGTAGCGCTTCGTTGCGGGCCTGCAGGCCGGGATCATGGCCCTTCCAGTCTCTGGCATTTCGTCTTGGTGGGATGATGGCATCGGCACCTCGGGCCGCGATGACGGCATGGCACCCCTTAGTGTCATAAATGCCATCGGCGGTAACGCTGCCGATCCGCTCTTCAGCCGGGATCTGCGCCAGCAGGTCGGGCAGAACGGGCGCATCGCCGATACGGTTACTGGTCATCTCCACCGCCCGCACTTCCAACGTATCAGCATCAACACCGATGTGAATCTTGCGCCACTGGCGACGGCGGCTGGCCCCGTGCTTGCGGACCTGCCACTCGCCTTCGCCCGAAAACTTGATCCCCCCTCGCCGGTTCGCTCGAACCGGTGGCGCTTGCCGGCTCGATGTCCACCAGCAGATGCAGGGGACCGGATGATGCCCGATACGGGACCTGCACCTTCAGGTGCTTCTGCCTGCGGCAGAGCGTCGTGTAATCCGGCACTGGCCAGTCAAACCCGCTCAGAGCCAACAGGCTCTCCACAAACCCCGTCGTCTGCCGCAGCGGCTGTCATCGTCATCCGCGAGGCGATCCGCCTCTGGGTCAATCGTTTCGGTGCGCATTTTGCCGCCTGCATCCGCCGCGACCGGCCACGGCCGACGGACAAATGGCACCTCGACGAGGTCGTCGTCCCGATCAACGGTGTGAAGCACTGGCTCTGGCGTACGATCGATGCCAACGGCGATGTGCGCGACGTCCTTGTTCAGCCAAGCCGGAACGCAAAGGCGGCAAGGCGCTTTCTGCTCCGGATGATCGCGCGTTTTGGCGCGCCGCGTGTCGTCGTCACGGACAGGCTGCGCAGTTACATCAAGCCGATTTCCCAATTGGTACCGCGCGCAGATCATCGGACGCACAAGGGTCCGAACAACCGTATCGAGGGATCGCACCGCACGAGCCGACGAAGAGAGAAGATCATGGGCCGGGTCACGTCACCAAGGCAGGCGCAACGATTTCTCGCCGCACACGACCAGATCAACGCGATCTTCCGGCGCCACCGCTATCGCCTTTCTGCAATCCCATACCGCAATGCCAGGGCCGATGCGTTGGACCTGTGACTCGGCTACGCTGCCGAAAAGCACGCCTGATCGCCAGACCTCGCGTAAAATCGCAGGCTTCCCCAGATAATTTGGCAATGCCAGTCGACCTTATCCGCACCGGATCGCGCACCTGTTACGTAGGCGATCGGACGAACCTTCACAAATGGGGATACGGGTGTGGGGAATGCCCCGCCTGCGACCTCGGAAGCGGAGGCTGGGAAACCGTCACATCGGCTTGAAAATCGGAAAATAAACATGGATGCTTTGATTTCCTCAGGGCATATCGAGAAGGGGAGGCAGCGCGATCTGTGTTTGTGCGAGCGGTTGGGGGCGAGTTTGCGTCGCTAGGGATAGGAAAGCAGGTCGATCGACAGGGTGACAGCTGTTCGGTCGAGTATTTCGATTCGCCTACGTCTCCGACCGTTGTCCGAACCGTTGATGCTCGTTCTCTCGAGCAAGCTGCACTGGGCGAGCAGACGCGCGTCTACCATTTTGACCAAGGGTCTGGGGTTTGGGAAATCGGCCGGCTCCTTGACGATCACGGCGACAGTCATCTCGTTCAATTCCCCAATGGGAAGACAAAGCACCTAAAATCCGAGGCGATTTTCGTTCGGTGGTCTCGCCCCATCCAGGATCCGACGCCTTTTCTCGCCAACCGGATCAATGAGAGCCCGCGGTTCTCAGACAGTCGCAGCGCTTTTGTCGGCTCGCAGATGCGACAGCGCGCCGCTTCGATGGGAATGTCTGCAGTGTTAGCGTGCGCTGTGGAGATCGAGGCCCATCAGGTCGAAGTTGTACGCCGTATCCTACAAGACCCGGTCCAGCGCTACCTCCTCGCAGACGAGGTTGGGTTGGGGAAAACAATCGAAGCGGGAATCCTGATTCGCCAGTGCGTTTTGGATGCCCAGTCCGATTGTTCCGTCCTCATTCTAGTCCCCAGCGCTCTCGTCAGCCAATGGCGCGATGAATTGACGAGCAAGTTTTTCCTTGGCCGTAGCCTCGATCGCATCGTCCACGTCGTAGCCCTCGACGACGACGACCGAATTAGAGCGATTTTGCCAAACGCCACGATGCTCGTAGTGGACGAAGCCCATCACCTTACCGAACGCGCCCGGGGTGGTGACGCAGGGATCTACGGAGAGATTGCGAGGGCAGCGCCGGCAATCGAGAGGGTGTTGCTACTCTCTGCCACGCCCGCATTGCACAATGAGCGCGGGTTCCTTGAAATGCTGCACCTCCTCGACCCAGTGACATATCCGCTCGACGGGGAGGAAGGCTTCCGCCGGAAGGTTGAGGGCAGGCAGGCGCTGGCCGAGGTGGTAGCGGGACTAACCCCGGAGAATGCCCTTTACCTAGACTACACAATCGATCAGCTCGAGAGCCTGTTCCCGGATGACGACCTGCTCCAGCAACACGCATCGGAGTTGCGGACGGTCGTCGATACGATGCCGGACGAAAGCGATCCTGCCTTGATAGCAGCCATCGGAAAGCTCCACGCGCATTTGAGTGAGGTGTATCGACTGCACCGCCGCATCCTTCGGCATCGTCGTCGCAGCATAGGCGGCTTAACGCCTGACCGTGCAGGCGCAGAGATTATTCGATATCGCAGCAGCGACCGGGAAGCGCTCACCACAGCGATCGATGACTGGCGGTTTGGCGAGGCCAGACAGTTGGACATTACAGGAACAGAGGCCTTGTGGACTGATCGGTCGAGGGCGCTGTGGCAAGTCTTGGATCGAGCCTCGCAGTTCCCGAACTCTGGTGCAGGGATGATCGAGTTTCTCGCACGGCAAACGGCAATGATTGGGGACGCAAACCGGTTCGCTCCGATAGTGAAGCTGCTTGGACGGCCAGGCCTTTTTGATGATCGGGCTGACGCATTAATCGACGCCATCCGTCCAATTCTACTCGCTAAGTCTCAATGTGTGATATTCTGCTCGGATCCTAAAACTGCGGACGCACTCGCTCTTCGGATCGCTGAGAGCCTCGACATCACGGTAGATCGGCACGATCCCAACGGACGAGAGTGGATGGCGTTTCGAGAGACCGCTGATCGCTCGGTACTGGTTTGTGATCGCCGGGCGGAGGAGGGTCTCAATCTTCAAGGCGGCAAGAAGGTCGTGGTCCACTACGACCTACCTCTAAATCCCAACCGGATCGAGCAACGGCTTGGGCGTGCAGATCGCTATGGCTCGGGTCAGGCTGTGCGATCCTTCGTGCTGGCCTGTGAAGATGACCCGCTTGAACTCGCCTGGGTTTCCTACCTGAATGAAGCGCTGAGGGTTTTCGACCGATCGGTTGCAAGTCTGCAGTACCTGATCGAGCAGACCGTGCGGAACATCACCCGGTCGTTGCTGACTGATGGCGCAGATGCGCTTGTGGATTTAACCAGTTCCAGTTCTGGCGAACTTGGTTTGATCGAGCGGGAGATCAAGGCAATCGACCAGCAGGATGCCCTTGACGCATTGGGTACCCCTCCAACCGATCTTTCGGACGAACTATCGGAAGTTGACGAGGACTGGGAGGGCATCGCAAGCGACACCGCAGGCTGGCTCGACACTATGCTGCAATTTGGGCGTGTCGACGAAGGTTACAACGGTATCAGTGGCCCTTCGCTGCCGTTTCGTTACCTATACTCGACTGCCAATCGCCACACACTGGTGCCGTTGTCGACATTCATGACGCACTGTGCGGACGCACTCGACCTGGGGCTGAATGCTCGCGGTGGCCGGGCGATCAGAACGATTCCTTACTCCTTCAGACGGCGGACTGCCCTCAATCGAGTAGCGCGCTCGAATGGTGTGGGTCTTGTCCGATATGGCGACGCCTTCGTCAGCGGGATGACCGCGTTCACCGAGGCAGATGACCGCGGACGTTCCTTCGCTATGTGGCGCTTCGCGCCAGACCATGCCGGCGATCCCATCGCGGACATCTTCTTTCGATTCGATTTTCTGCTCGAAGCTGATGTCTTCGCTGCTACGGAGTTGGCGTGCGAGCGAGGGCAGGGAACGAGTGCGGTTCGGGCCGCAATCCAGCGGCGTGGAGACATGGCGCTACCCCCATTTCATAGATCGCTCTGGCTAGATCGCGAGCTGATACCTGTAACCGACGATGCGTTGTTAGCGCGCCTTTCTCGACCCTATGCGGTCGAACCCGATCGCATCGGAGCAATGGACCTCAATCTCAACGCTCGCCGATGGCAGCGCCTTATGCAGATGCCAGTACCTGAGCTTGGGCACTGGCAGGATCTCTGTGTGAAGGCCCGCGTCTCCGCGGAAGATGTGCTGCGGACGGATCCTAACCTAGTCGACTCGTTGGTGAAGGCGGAACAAAGGTCGCTCAGGGTGGATCTTGGTCGCGCTGGGCAACTGCGTGCACGTTCGCGTGCCGGCGGCAGCGACCAGGATGAAGTTGACTTGGCATTTGAGGAGGGCCTTGCGGCCGCCATTCGAGATGGCATCCGAAAGCCTCGGATCAGGGTAGACACGGTTGGAGCCGTATTCCTGTCGGCCAGTCGCCCCGCAACTGAACGCGTGTCTGGCGGGTCCTAATGGCAGAGTTCGATTTTGGTGGCTTGCAGGATCAGATCTCAGGAGAGGCTGCCGGTCCGGATTGCAAGATTGAGGACGGTGTATTCGACCGCCTCGTGCAGATTCTCACGGCGTCGCAGGCCGGCGGCGGGCTGCAAAATTGGCCAGACGCGATCCCTCTCTTCCGCCACGTCTTGCGGCGCCAGTCGCTTCGTTCCGGCCAGCAAGCCCAACTCCGCGTTCCATCGCATGATGGGTGGCCCGATCGCTTGGGTTGGGCGTCAAGTGGCGTGCGCGCGCACAGCGAGGCCAATGGCCATTTCCTGATTGAAGCGCGACCCTGGGAAGCATCTTGGCTCGAAGAAAGCGATCGCCCGATTTTCGAGGCTGTCTTTGCTGAGCACGATGTCAGGTTGGATTGGCGGCGTCCGATTGATCCATTCCTTGGAGAAGCCAGCGGGTTTGATACTTACGTCTCTCCAGGCCAGCGTGAGGCGGTCCGCAGTGCTTTCCTGTTACCGCCCGGCGAGACGCTTATCGTCTCACTTCCAACGGGGTCAGGAAAGAGTTTCGTTGCGCAGGCGCCGGTCCTCGCCCGAGGTGTCGAAGGCGGACTGACCCTCTGTATTGTCCCGACGACTGCGCTCGTCCTCGACCAGGCTCGGCAGATGGCGGTCATGCTTAAACGCCGGTATCCACGACGTGAGGTTCCTATTCTCGCGTGGCATTCGGGCCTCAGCGCAGAAGATCGAACGAGCGTGAAGAGCGCTATCCGTGAAGGCCGACAGGGGATTCTCTACTGCTCACCGGAAGCCGCGACCGGCGCTCTGCTGCCCTCGTTATATGAGGCCGCAAGAACGGGTCTTCTGACCTATCTGATTATCGACGAGGCGCATCTGGTCAGTCAGTGGGGCGACGGGTTCCGCCCGGCTTTCCAAATGCTTGCAGGAGTTCGGCGCGGGTTGCTGGCGGCATGCCCTGAAGGGGGAGCTTTTCGGACGGTCCTAATGTCGGCAACCATGACCCCGGATACCGTCACTACGATCGATGCGCTTTTTGGCCCAACCCGCACGGTGAAGATGGTAGCGTCGGTCTATCTTCGGCCGGAACCGCAATACTGGGTGCATCGGGAGGATGATGCGGACATCAAGGACCGCAAGGTTCTCGAGGTTCTGCGGCATGCGCCGCGCCCATTCATCCTCTATGTTACAAAGCGGAGTGATGCGAAGCGATGGCTCCGCCGTCTCCGGCAAGAAGGGCATTCGAGAGTAGATTGCTTCCACGGCGAAACCGGAATCAGCGATCGCCAGCGCATAATCGAACAGTGGTCCGACAATAAACTTGATGGAATTGTTGCGACATCGGCCTTCGGTGTGGGAATCGACAAAAGGGACGTCCGGACTGTGGTGCACGCCGCCGTCCCTGAGACCTTGGACCGCTTTTACCAAGAAGTCGGTCGCGGCGGCCGTGACGGTCGACCATCGGCCTCATTTCTAATTTACTCAAAACAAGACCAAGAAACGGCGAGCCAGATCGGCTCGCCCTCACTCATCAGCGACGCTTTGGCCTTCGAGCGATGGTCAACGATGTATGGTAGCAGTCAGCAGCGTGACGGCATCGGACAACTCCTCGAGGTGGACTTGAGTGTGGTTCCTCCGCGCTTGAAGCAGCAATCCGATTATAATCTCGCTTGGAACATGCGGACGCTCATCATGATGGCCCGCGCCGGGATGCTCGAACTTGAATCGCAAGCTCCCTCAAAAATCGCCCAGCAAGACGAAGAGGCGGATTCCGCTTTTGAGTTGCGACGCGAGGAGCATTGGTCGGAATATTTCCAACGAGCAGTCATCGGAATGAACGAATTTGGTCATTTGAGCCAAGGCCGCTTCGAGACATTGTTCGGCCTTGAACGCCAGAGATCGTTTAATGCCGCAGCAGAAAATCGCACTTTGCTTGAGCGTTTGCTTAGTGGAAAGGTGGAGATCTCGTCCTTGTTGGACAATCTCTACCGTAGTAACGCGCCGGGCCGTTCGGTGATCGTGTCACGTGCTTGCGGCGGTTGCCCGGAGCATAGACGTGAAGGAACAGTCAACACACACTATCCTGCCCCGCCGGCTTATGGCATAGAAGACGTTGGCCGGCGCGATCTCAGCCTCTTCGCTGATCGGTTTCCGCAAATAGACCCCAATGAACCGGTAATTCTACCGGTCGAAGAATCGTGTGATGATTCAGTGCTGATTACTCTTCTAAAGGACTTGGTTTCGCTTTTTGGGATTCGGGAGATCGCGATGCCAGACGCCTTCCGTCAGCGAAACGCGGCTCTCGATGCCATCCACAAGCAGAGCGACGACCATATGCTTCTGATCCAGTCGCTTGAGGAAGAGCGGCTCTGGCCCTCGTCATATGAACTACCTCGCGCAACGCTCTGGACGGGTGCCTCTGGAGCATCTTTGCCGCACCACCTGTTCACAATGACCCGGCCGCTGCACGTCATCATCACCCCAAAATCGACACCTGACCATTGGAACGCCGAACGACGGATCGGGGATACCGGTTCGAACGTGTTGAGCTTTGATCAATTCAGGCTGGGAGCCCGCTTGTGAGCGTCCTTAACCAAGCCAGCGATGGCCTTTTCTCTGTGCTTATTGCTCTGACGCGCACAATCGTGCGCTTTGGCCCACGTAATCGCGAAGACCTGCTGCTCGCCTGCGGCAGTGCAGTGGACGCGGTCGATCCAAGCCAGTTGACCCAGACGTTGAACCGGTGGACCGAACTCGGTCTTTTTGGCCAGATCGATGGCCTGGTCATTATCGCCGACCCCTATCGTACGAGCCTTGGGAAAACCGCTGACGAAGCGGAAACCCGGTTGCCAGCGATTGTGAGAACGGTTGCGATGCTCCCTGAGAACAATGACCGTTTCTGGGAACGCGAAAAGTCGAAATCAGCGGACCTGTCCCGCGCCGTCGCATGGATGCTCGCTCAGGACGTGTATTCCCTCGACGGAAACGTCAAGACACTCGCGATTCTCGAAGAGGCCCAGATCGTTGACTCCAGTAAGCAAACCATCGGAAAGAACGATACACGGTGGAATGGCCTCAAGACCTGGATGCTCTATCTCGGGTTCGCTCGGGACGGCATGCAGTGGGTCGTTGATCCGACCGACGCTCTGCGCGATGTGCTGCCGGCGATATTCGGATCAGCCCGCGATCTTACTGGTCCAGCATTTGTTGAGAATGCCGCTGCGGTGCTGCCAGTTCTCGATGGCGGTTCGTACAGGACCCAAGTCGAGGCGTCGCTGAAGGATGCGGCTTGGCCGCGACCGCGGGCGGGGTTGCTCTCGTCGTCGCTCTCTCGCGCGCTTCAACGCCTTGACCGGGAGGGAGTGATTACACTTGCAAACCGGAGTGACACCGAAGGCGTCGTGACGCTGTCGGGTACAGGCATGCGAACGTGGCGTGACGTATCCCACGTGACGTTCATGCCAGCGAAGAAGGTACGCTGATGCTTGAAAAATACTGGCCCGACGCGAACGAGGTCAACGCCTGCATCAAAAATGAGGCGGAGACAACCGATGTTTCAGTCTTGCTCGCCGTCCATCAGCCTTCGCAGCTAACCACTCGCAACGCCGGGACCAATATCGAGATGCCCGCATCGGAGCAGCAACTGCTCGATGCGTTTCTGTCGGACGATGTGCCGGGAGGCTATCTTCTCTTTCCCATCACTGGCCCGTCTGGGATCGGCAAATCGCATATCGTTCGTTGGCTCGACGCGCAGCTCCAACGATCGCCGAAACGCGATCGCCTGCACATCATTCGGATCCCGAAAAGCGCCAGCCTCCGCAAGGTAGTCGAACTCATTCTCGAACCGTTGGCCGGCGATCCTCGCTTCGAGAAGTCGCGGTCGGATCTTACACGTGCTGTTGCGGAGGTGGACAAGCGTAAGGCGGTAGTTCTGTTCCGCGCACAGATTGAGAATGCGCTGACAGCCCGTGCCGAGGCGATGCAACTCGAAGCTCGGGAGCATAAGGAACGTGCCGTTGATCTGCGGCCGCTCATCGGCCACGCGAGGTCGCTGCCTCAACTGTTTAGTGACGCAGCGCTCAAGGACCATTTCGATGAAACTGTGCTCGCACGCGTAGTGGCTAGAGCTCTGCAGGGCCGCGAGGACGGAGCGGAAGGCGACGAGACGCAGTCTCAGTTTCTCGCGGAGGACCTGATCCTTCCCGACGGCATCGACCTCAACAATGCCGCACTGTCTGTGAAGACCTATTATCAGACGCAACTCGCGGTGTCGGACAGTCGGCGCCGGCAGGCAGCTGCGGATCTTCTCAACACGATAGTCGATACCGCGATTGGGAATGTCTTTCAGTTAGAGCAGAGTACCGGCGGTATCACGCTTCAGGAAATCATCTTGGGAGTCCGAGAGATCCTGTTGAAGGACAAGATGGACCTTGTCCTCTTGGTCGAGGATTTCGCCGCCCTCGCCGGAATTCAGGACGTCCTGCTCAAGGTGTGTGTTCAAGAAGGGGAATATGCCGGCAAGAGGGTGCGCGCGACCATGCGGACCGCACTGGCGCTGACCGATGGTTATCTCGCGTCGCGGGACACTATCCTGACACGCGCCCAACGTGTTTGGGTGATCGGGAATCGCCAGCAAGGCGATGATGAGATCAAAGCAGCCGTCGTTGATATGGTGGGCTCATATCTTAACGCAGCGCGGTGGGGCGAGACTGGACTGCGGCGGCGCTTTGACCGCCGCGGATCGGACGAGGGCCTCACCGATTGGCTGCCTTCATGGCATGATGAAGAGCAAAGCGAGGAGGAAGGAGATGCCCTTAACGCATTTGGCTATTCTTCGCGTGGCCATCCTCTGTTTCCATTCAATCGCCTCGCGATTGACCAACTTGTTCAGCGCCACCTGGTCGAGGGGAGTAAGCTCAGCTTCAATCCACGCCGAGTGATCAACGAAATCCTTCGGCGGCCGTTGCTCATGCGCGCCAGTTTTCTGAGTGGCGCGTTCCCTCCGGCCGAGTTTCATGGGCTGCGGCCCAATCTTTACCTCGCCGGTCTGGTTCGCGAAGCCAGCCAACCCGACGCAGTGAAAGGCCGACTGAATTCAGCGCTTGCCGTTTGGGCAGGGAACGCCGCGGACTCAGGCGATCTGGCTCACGTCCCGCCTGCAATCTTCACGACTTTTTCGCTGCCGACACCGGCGAACCTCGCGAATGTCGCGTTCGTACCAGAGGCGAAGTCCAAAGCACCGGCCGCCGCATCCGAGCAATCCAGCGTCGCTCGCGTGCCACCCCCACCGCCAGCCACGACTGAACAGGACAAGCGCGTCGCGGACTGGTCGAAGAAACTCAACGCTTGGGCTGAAGGCACCGATCTTGTGCAAGCGGATGCGCGCGAGTTGCGATCCGCACTCGCCGCGATGTTGAAAGGGGCGATTAACTGGGGCGCTCTCCGCATCCCTGACCAGGAGATTAAGGCGACATGGCTGTCGATCGCCGGCGCGCGTAGCAACCCTGTTGCAGGGCGTATCCTCGTTGTCTGCGATAGTTTTGAGGATAAGGATGCAACGCTTCGGGAGGGTTTTCTAGGCGCCCTACGGTTTGGGTATAATGGCAACCGGTGGACCTACCCCGAGGCCGACTTAGATTATGTTGCTAGCGCTGCGATCGTCGATCGCCTTGTTGCCCAACTCGTACCTATGCTCGTGGCCGAAGCGAATGCGCAGACTGCCGTAGTTGGACGAGCGCTGCTCAATCAGTCACGGATCATCGGTCTCACGCCACCAGTACGCCCATCATCGCCCGAACCCTTGCTGCGGGGGCTTTTCGCACCCGCACCAAACACCGAAGTACAGGCTTTCGAGGACGGCTGGGACCAACTACGTTCGCTGGCACTTGGCGCTATCAATGGGCGCACCACGCGGGCCGCGCTGCAAGGCCTGGTACTGGATCGAACCGCGAGCTTCCAAGGGTCAGGTAATAAGCCCTTCGCGATCGACAGCACACGCCTTCTCGATGCGCTGACAGGTGAGGCACCCACCGGACCGCCGCCGGAAGGGCTGCCGGACGATGTGCGGACGTTCATCGCGGCGATGAGCGACACACGGCTCTGGAATAGGCTGCAGACGGTGATTGCAAAGCTTCGCACGTTCAGGGAAGAGATTGCCGACTTTGTCGACGATGGCCTCGATAAGAATGCATTCGTTTCTGACCTTCGAGAGATAATTCCACTCTTACAGAAAACGAACTGCTGGCCCTCTTCAGTTACCATCAAGCATAGCGAGTTCGAGACGCGACTGACGGAGTTTCAGGCGAGCCGCTTTGTCGATCTCGTCGAGAAATCCGCGACAATCGTCGACGAGGCAGATCGAGAACAGATTCCAAAGCTGCTCAACGCTCTCGGCTCGATCGACCTTGGCCTGATCCAGCGCACCATGTCGTTCCTCAAGATCGCAAATGAGATCGTCACATTGGCTGAGCCGCGCGTCACCCAACAGGAGACAATCCGTGGTCAGTCTGATCCGTCGGTCGCGGCCAGCGAAATCGCTGGCTTGCTAGAGGCGGTGAGCCGTGAACGAGCTTCGCCTCAGGAGGCTGCCCGATGAGCGCGTCGCTCCCTGTCCGAGCAAAATTGCTTCGCGATCGCCTTCTCGCCTTAGATCACTTGGCGGCCAATGTGAAGGAAACCGGACTTCTCGCAGATTTACGATCGGACCTTGCTGCGCCAGCGACCGAACTCAGTCGGGCGCTCGACCAGCGGGGCGTTCTCATCCAATCAGGGATCACATCCTCGGCGCCCGCCACATTAGACGCTGCGCGAAAGCGCGCTGCCGCCCTGCTTGAGAAATTCGCGGCCGACCGGAAAGCAGCGACGCTCACCAAGGGGGTAGGTTGGGCAAATATGATCCGGGATATCACGACCGCATCGACGGACGTCTCCGGCGCGGTTTCGAAAAGCTGGAAAGCTTTTCGGCAGGATATCTTCACCGGAGAGGCGCCAGCCGTTGTGAAAGGGCGCATTGCCTTTACTCCAGGCAACAGCGCCGCATTCCAGCGCTATGACAAGCTTCATCAGGCTTTTCGGGCAGAGTTCGATAGGCTGCCTCCCGACCGCGCCACAGTCGACCGAATTCGGGCACTTGCTGCCCAACTCACCGAGGCTGCCGCAGACTTTGATTATGATGTTTCACCCGACGTGAAGCGGTTTCTCGAGGCCGTCCAGAGCGGGGGAGCTACGCTCGATCTGCTGACCGACGTTGTCACAACCTGGCTGAAGGATAATGGCGCCTTGGCGAGCTATCGCATCGTACCGCGGGGTGCAGATGGAAGCCGATGAGGTCCTGATACTGGCGGCGCTCGACGAGATCGAGCAGCGCGAGGCTCGGCTCCTGACGTGGGGACTCGTGGACGGCTACGTCTCGGCCGGCGAGCTATACGGCATCATCGATTCCTTGCTCGACGACCCGGAAGCGGGTGTCGGCATATCCTTTGGTGACGCAAGTGAGGTGATTTCAGCGCTGATCGGTCGGGCCCTCCTGTTCGATATCAGTGAGGATCAGCGAATGCGCTTTCGCTCGCGCATGGCTGAAGGTGTGCGATTGCTGTTCCGGCTCCGCCAACTCTTCCCTCAGCACCGCGGCCCAACAGGTTGGCAGAGTGCGCCGACGCTCGTCGCGGATTTCCGATTTATCTGGCGCCGTCGACGCTACCCGCGCCGCGACATAGACGGCTCCGCAGCGCTTTCACGGATCGCGGCTGCAACGGCTGATCAATCTGCGCGCGCTGCCCTGTCGGCTTTGATCGAAAGCTTTGGCTCAAACTTTGCCTTGGCGGGGTTCCAGGTCGATGCGGCAGCGCGCATACTTGGAGGTTTCGAGGGTTCGCAATCGATCGCTACCCTTGTCAGCGCCGGCACCGGTAGTGGCAAGACGCTCGCCTTTTATCTGCCAGCGCTGTCTCGCATTGCATCTCACATTCAGCGTGACTCGACCAATGATCGGTGGGTCAAAGTACTCGCGCTCTATCCCCGCAACGAATTGCTCAAGGACCAATTCGCCGAGGTTTACGGTCAGGCTCGTCGACTTGACGCCACCTTGGCAGCACGTGGCCGGCGCAAGATTCTGATAGGAACATTCTTCGGTCCAACGCCGCGGTCGGCGGAGACCGCGCATGAGGCGCGCAGCGGATGGCGCGTGACGTCGGCAGGGCTTGTGTGTGAGTACCTACGCTGTCCCTCATCGAGTTGCGACGGAGAGATGGCGTGGCGCGACGCTGATCGGCGCGCGAACCGCGAGCGCCTCGAATGCGTCGAATGCTCGACAACGATCGAGAGCGACGAGATCATTCTGACCCGTCAGCGGCTCCAGACTGAAGCGCCCGATATTCTGTTCACGACAACCGAAATGCTCAATCAACGCATGGGCGACGACCGCTTCCGGCACCTGTTTGGGATCGGCGCGCGTGCCCAGCGCCCGGTCGAGATGATGCTATTGGACGAGGTGCATACTTACGCAGGCACATCAGGAGCGCAGGTCGCATTTCTGCTGCGGCGCTGGCGGCGACTGGTACGACGCCATGTCAGCTTTGTGGGACTCTCAGCGACCCTGAAGGACGGCGCCCGCTTTTTCGCTAGGCTAACAGGTTTGTACGAGCAGGCCTCCGTTGAGATCACTCCTACGAACCGAGACATGATTGCTGAGGGCGCCGAGTATCTTCTTGCGCTTCGCGGAGACCCGGTGTCGCGCACAGCCCTGCTCTCAACCACTATCCAAACGGGAATGCTGCTGTCGCGCTTGCTCGACAATCCGGATGAGCGGAAGAGTCGTGGCGTCGTTGGTGAACGGGTCTTCCTCTTCACCGATGATATCGACGTCACGAACCGTATGTACTTCGCTATGCTGGACGCCGAAGGACGCACAAGCAGTGGCGCTCCTGACAGAGCGAGCAAGCCAGACGGTGGCCTAGCTTCACTCCGTCGGCCGCTTCCCGTTGAGCAGCGAAAGCTTCACGGGCAGGATTGGGAAGCCGTGGTCGATATCGGTCATAGCCTGCAGCCGCAGGACCGGAAGTCGGTCGGCCGGGTTATGTCCATGGATCCCGGCGTCGGTAACAATCTCGATATCATCGTCGCAACGGCTTCGCTCGAGGTCGGCTTTAATGACCCACGCGTTGGCGCTGTTATTCAACACAAGGCACCGCGCGACGTTGCGCAGTTCCTCCAGCGCAAGGGTCGGGCCGGTCGCTCGCGTACAATGCGACCTTGGACGGTCGCAGTGCTCTCAGATTACGGTCGAGATCGGGTCGCTTATCAGGGCTATGATCTCCTTTTCGATCCTGAATTGCCCATGCGCACCCTGCCAATCGGCAACCGCTATGTTACGCGGATCCAGGCGGTCTACGCGACACTCGACTACCTAAGCCAGTCTCTGGGCTCTTCGCGGCATGGCAGCGTGTGGGTCGATCTATCTGCGAGTACTGACAGAAGCTCTCAGCGAGCGAGGCAGACCGATTTGGCAGCGCTGATCCGCCGTATTTTGACGAGCCCCGCTGAGCAGGACCGATACTCAACATATCTCGCGTCGGCGCTGAAGGTGGGTGAGGATGCGATTACGCCACTGCTTTGGGAGCACCCGCGCCCATTGATGACACAAGTGCTTCCAACCGCGCTGCGCCGGTTGGAGAGTAATTGGACAGCTCAGGGTCAAGTCGGCAACGACTATCAGGTTTTTAACTCGCCCTTGCCCGAGTTCGCGCCAGCCAATTTGTTCAGCGATCTCAATCTACCTGAGGTGAACATCGTGCTTCCCCAACCAGGGAGCGCGACGCCCGATGAAGTAGCCATGCCGATCGCGCAGGCGCTGCGCGAGTTTGCGCCCGGTCGGGTATCGAGGCGCTATGGTATCAGCCATGCTTTCGAGCGGCATTGGATGTGCCCTCCTCTCGACCAGAATCGCGAGCAGATGATGCCTCTCGAGCCGTTCACCCAAGTAGACTCTCTCGGAGATTGGAAGATCTCGATTGCGGGTGCTGTTCGCCAAGTCCCTGTCTACCGGCCGCGTGTTTTTGAGGTGCAGCCTCCCCCAGGTACGGTTGTAGATACGTCGAACGCTCGGTTGCGGTGGCAAAGCCAGTTGGTCGCGCGAGAGCAAGGCTTAGTGCTTGATCCGCCCCGTGGCAGTCCCTGGACGCCATTGATTGAGGATGTGCGATTCTACACGCATGAGGGGCTCGCACCGATTGAAGCGCGGCGCATGGCTCTTGGGAGTGACGCTGGCATTCGCTTCCGGGACGGTGGATCTCTGCTGAAAGAGTTCATCTTCGAAGTCGGTGGAGCCGCGGCAGCGCTCGGGTTCAGCCTTGCAGTCGATGCGTTCTCTCTCCGCCTGAACTTCCCAGACCGTATGTGGTCCAATCTCGGCGATGAAGCCGACCCGCGCTATCGTGCGATGCGCACGGCTCGCTTTCACCATCAGGCCGTGCACGGGCCCTTTCTCCAGGGGGTCGACAATCCCTTTGCGCGTGACTGGCTGGCACACCTCATGTTGGCAACTCTTAGCAACGAGGCAATTGCACAAGCGATAACATTGCGAGCAGCGGCAGCGCGCTTGGAAGACGGAACGGCTGAACTCGATCTCAACCAGACGCTTAACATCCTGTTCCAGTCTCCGATCGTCGACGATGCAAATGCTCAGGGCAACCAACAAGACAAGCTGCGGCAGGATCTCGCGGCGCTCCTCGCCGATCGGCAGGTCGTTGACAGCCTGTTCAATCTGGCCGCCATCCTGTGGACGCCGATCGACGCGGGATGGGAGCCTTGGTTGCGCGAGCGATATGCGTCGACTGTTGGTGCGGCGGCGATGAGTGCCATCACTAGCCTCTGCCCAGAGATCGATGCTGACAGTCTGATCCTGGACATCAACGCAGGACCGCGTGAGGCTGACGACGTCCTTGCCAACGTCGCCCACGCTGACATTTGGATCAGCGAGGCGACGCCGGGCGGTAACGGTCAAATCGAAGAGGCCCAGCGCCAATATGTCGACGATCCAAGGCGGTTCTTCAGTTTGATGACGGCTGCGTTGCGCGACAATGATTTCGCGATCAGCGATTTTCAGCTCAGTCGGTTTCTCAGCGCCGTTGTGGACGGCGATCGGGATGATCCGCTACCGGCCGCCGCACAGGTCTTCCGGCAGGCGACGGGCGCCGAGGAAAGCCACCGGGCATTTTCGGCCCTGCGGCAAACTCTGGCCGAGGATGGCTTCATCACGTTCCACGCGTTCCTTGTCGCGTTGGCAAACCGAATCCTGCGTCCGGGGTCGAGTGAGGACAGCGATGCGTTCTTTCTCACCGCAGTCCGCCTATGGAATGCTGAAGAGACAAGGCTCGGTGTCGAACTGGATGCCCGAGTGCTCGCATATCGACTAGCTCGTTCCGAGGAGATCGACGCCGCACTTGGACTCGCTGGCATTGACGCTCCAACTGTCAATCCTGACCAATGGCGCTTCGGGGTAATCTACGGCTTACTCTGGCCTAGAGGTTCGCACATTCGGCAATCAGGCTTACGCCTCTATTCTCCCTTCGCGGATTTGCCCGCGGGGGAACCACTGCTGCTTCAGGCGTATCTCGCCGAGGATGGATCTCTGATCGATCTGATGGCGGAAGGCTGGCAGGAACTTTGCCTCGACCGTCTCGCCGATATTGGCGCGGCGACCTTGGTCTGCCCGATGTCATCGGCATCATTACTAGCGGACGCGCTGAGTTTCTTGGCCACAAATCCGGTGCAGACGGTCTACCTCTCGGTTTTCGCCCGTGTTCAAGCGGTGCGGCGCGTCGAACACGAATTCCACGTGGACCTCGACGTTGCGGAGGCGCTGCAATGAGTTTTGAGACCCGGCGCATTTTTAAGAGTGCAGTGACGAGCCAGAACCTGATCCGCGAACTCCTTCAGATGATGCTTCTCGGGGAACTCTTGTCGCCCGGCGGGCAGCGTACTTGGCTGGTCAGCCCGTGGATCAGCAACATCATGCTCTTCGACAACCGCACTGGTGGCTTCGGCACAATTAACCCCGAATGGGGGAATCGCGAAATCCGCCTCGTGGAGGTGCTTACCGACATGATGGCGCGCGGCACCGCCTTGGGAATTGCGACTAGCATGGATACGCACAACGATCCGTTGATCGCCGCGTTGACGACAGCCGTCGAGGAGGGGGGACTTTCGGACCAACTGCGCATCGTTCGCCGACAGCACCTGCATATCAAGGGAGTATTACTCAAGCGTGGTCTGCTGACCGGCTCGATGAATCTCACTTACAACGGCCTCGAACTCAACGACGAAATGGTCGTGTACGATACGACGCCTAAGACTCTTTCGGAGGCGCGGATCAACTTCGAGTCCTATCTGGTGGCCGACAGATGATCGAGCATCTCTCTCAGCAGGACCAAGCATGGCTCGCGCGCTTTTTCGCGAGTCCGAATGAACTGAGTTGGCCGACCCTTCTGGATGGCTCTGCACCAAGGCGGGAGGCAGATCAGGTTAGACACTGGCTTGGTTTCCTTGAGACGCGTCCGTCCGCTCCACTCATTCTGCCCTTTATGCGGGGAGGGAAGGTGACGGGGTGGTATGCGACAACCCAGCAGTCGTCGGGCGGTTACGAACTAGGCGATGAGCTAAATGCCTGGCTCGGGCCGACCTGGCTAAGCCGCCTTGAGCGCGTAACCGACCCAGAGAGCGATCCCTTCGCCGCTGTCTTAGCAGACCGGTTCCAAGGGATGGTCTACCGGTTCACCGGCGCGGACGCCGCGGCAATCCATTCGATAGCCGAACTTCTTAGCGAGTACGCGAGCGTTCTTTCTCGGAAGCCCCCTACTACCAAGCGACGTGTCCGCCCAGTTGGAGCGATACGAAGTGATTTCGAGCGCGCCCTGATTGCCGGAGACGAGGGGCAAGCGGAGGCGATGATCGCCGAGCTAAAGCTAAGCGGCCGCTTGAACGAGGAAAATCTCCGCTACCTAGAAGTGCGGCTCAGCGCTGGCCTGGGACTATGGCCTCAGATTGCGCGTAATCATTGGCTTATAAAGACGTTGGCCGATCTTGCGCTTCCGCCACAGGTCCTCGCCGATCTGATCGAAGCCCTATATCGTACTTATGTCGATGACGCGGAAATGGCAGGCGACGCTGCGGGGATGCAGGAAGCATTCGCGCGCGAGATAGCAACGCCATATCCTAAGCTTTTCGCATCCCGTCGAGGCGACCGCACTCCACGGGTTTTGAAGGCTTTCGCGCTCTACGAGCAACTCCAGGCGAAGCCTGATCCAGGCATAATCGGTGGGTTGCTCGAGCAACTCCCGGCGGACTCGGATACAACGCTCTTTGTTGTACCGCCTGTCTCGGATGCCTCTCCTCCCGCTGACACCTCGCTCGATGAAGCGGATGAAGCATTTGACGATGGTCAATTCGATCGAGCTTTCGAATTCTATCTACGGCTCACTCCAAGCAAGAAGACCGTCAGCAGGTTGGTATCCTGCGTCGGCACGATCGGCACGGACGACGTAAAAGATCGGCTCCTCGAACTGTTGGCATCGGCTGAACCCTCGCTGCTTATGGCGCTCGCGCCGGCGGTCACCACAAAGATCGAGAGCTTCCGGTCTTTTGAAAGACTCGCTGCACCAGACGTCCCGGAAGCTACGATAGAGGTAAATGGCGTTGATCCATGGATACGCTGGGCGAAGCATCTGCAGAGTGGCCAGAATCTAGCCGACGCGGAGCGCGCTGTCCAAACGGCAGCAACCGCGTGGGACGCGACCAAAATTAGGCGTAACAGTCAGTTTGCAAGAGCGTTCGCCGAGATCCTCGGCGGATTGAACGGCGATGCAAGTCTGGTGGCACGTTCAGCCGTTCCTCAGATCTATGTCAGTTTTTTCCCTGAAGACGCACCTGTAGCACCAGCGGCGAAGCCCATTGCCTCGCTGCTGTTCCTGCTGATCGCGATGGACGACAAACTATCGCGCACGGATCTCGACCTTCTTGGCCAACTGACCGCCATTCTGATTGAACAGGGGTTGTCGCCCGACGAGTATGTGGCCCTGATGGACGATTTAACCGATGTCCAAAAAAGGATCGGTTCCTACAGCTATTTGCCTTGGAGTCTGGACGTAAGCGAAGTCCTTGCGACGTTGCCCTGTCCGACAGACGCCGCACGTGAGGCGCGCTTACGTTTTTTTCTGCAGATTCTCGGGCAGGCATCTGGCTTCGCCCATCGCCTTGTCGTCACCGATCTCATCCCGATCGAGACGCTTGGAAGGGACTATGGCGTCGGGGACGAGGCAGTTGCCGCGCTGAAGCGCGACGTTTCTCAGGATGCTTCCGACAAGGCATCATTGCCTGACCTGCAGGGCAAGACGATCGGCATCTATACCCTCGCCGAGGCTGCGGGCAGCCGAGCGAAGGCAGCACTGGAGAGACTTTTTCCGGGCTGCAAGGTAGTCGTGAATTCCGATCTCGTCGCGACGGCGCAGTTAGCCAATCTGGCCAAAGTGGCCGACTTGTTCGTCTTCGCTTGGAAGAGCAGCAGTCACCAAGCCTTTTATTGCGTGAAGGAAGCGTTGGGGAAAGGTGAGCCCATCTGGGCACCAGGTAAGGGGACCGCAAGCATCCTTCGAGCGGTGTTGGATCAGCCGCCGCGGTAGCAATCGGCCGGTTACGGACACTCCCTTGAGTAGCGGTGCTTCAACACCCGCCGCTACGGCACATCGATGCCGCCGGGGGCGTCCACCCCATCGCCTACGATGGTCAGGGCGGGATACGTTCTTGCCATAGGCGCTCGGCGATCGATGTCTGGACGTGATCGGGACCGCTAGACTGTCAGACACCGCGCTTGTTGCCCCAGATCAGGACATGCAACTGCGGCAGGATGCGGGGAGCGAACCAGCCGTCGGCCATGGCCGTCTCGGTCAGCCAGCCAAGCCGGTCAGCCAGCGCGTGAAGATCAACCGGCGTTTCCGGATCTACCTCCGGATTGCCGGGCTGAAGGTAGAGCGGCATCTCGGGATGACGGGCATGGGCTGTCTTTGCCCAGTCGTAATCAGCTTGGTCGAACACTACGATCTTCATCACGGTCTGTCCGGCCCGAGCACCCGCCGCGACACTGGCCGCAAAGCTGTCCCAGTCCACAGTTTCGCCGCTTGACGGCGGCTTTGGCGACAAGACCAGGGTGTCGAGCGCCGAAAACCATGGCCGCGCGACCGAGCCCTGGGTTTCGCAGGCAAAGCGATAGCCCATGGACCGCCCGCGCTCGATCACCGGCCCGAAATCCTGGATGGCCGGGTTGCCGCCGCTAACCGACACCGTCAGGGGCCGGCTCTTGGAGAGGCGCAGAACCTCGGTCCAGACCGCGTCGGGGCTCATCGGTGACCAGGTATGGCGGTACCGGCTTTCTACTGCATGCAGACTGTCGCACCAGTTGCAGCGATAATCGCAGCCGCCAGCGCGGATGAAGACGGTGGGCTCGCCGATCAGGGCGCCTTCGCCCTGGATCGTCGGGCCGAAAATCTCGGCGATCCGCAAGGTCATGGCCTATACTCCGCCCAGGTCTTGGGCGTCTCGCTGACCAGGACGGCGCTGGTCTCGGGCCATTGCGCTCGGCACCAATCGTAGAAATGCCGGGCCAGGTTCTCGGCGGTCGAGGGAACGTCCAGCAGATCGTTCAGATGCCGGTGGTCGAAGCTGTCGTCGATATAGGTCTTGAGCGGCTTGAGATCATGGTAGTCGCGGACGAACCCATCCTTGTTCAGGGTCTCGGCGGCAAGCTCCACCACGACGATGTAGTTGTGACCATGCAGCCGCGCGCATTGGTGATCGGGCGGCAGATGGCTCAGCTGATGCGAGGCGGAGAATTGGAACTCCTTGCGGATGCGGAACATCAGCGCCCCTCCTGCGCGGCGACTGCCTGAACCCAGTAGTCGGGATCGGCATAGGGGGTGGGGTCCGCGACGCCGGCAAGATGGAAGGCCTCGCGTCGCTCCACGCAGGTGCCGCAGCGCCCGCAATGGACCTCGCCGCCCTTGTAGCACGACCAGGTTTCCGCAAAGGGCGTGCCAAGGGCTGCCCCCTCGCGCACGATGTCGGCCTTGCTGCGTCGGACGAACGGCACGTGCAGGCGCACATCGGCATAGCCGTCAAGCGCCGCCTGCTGCATGGCGTCGAACGCATCGGTGAAGGCCGGACGACAATCGGGATAGATGAAGTGATCGCCGCCATGAACGGCGGTGGCGACGGCTTCGTCGCCATTGGCGGCGGCTACCCCGAAGCCGATCGCCAGCATGATCGCGTTCCGGTTCGGCACCACGGTGATGCGCATGGTGTCCTCGGCATAATGGCCGTCCGGCACGTCGATGTCGTCCGTCAGCGCCGAGCCGGTAAGCGTGGCCCCGATCGGGCGCATGTCGATCAGGTGATGGGGCACGTCCAAGCGTCGCGCGGCAGCAGCCGCGAAATCAAGCTCCTTCCGGTGGCGCTGGCCGTAATCGAAGGAAACAAGCCGCGTGAGCTGGTGCCGGGCGGCGATGATATGCGCGAGCGACACGGAATCCAATCCGCCCGAGCAGATGACAAGTGTTTTCATGTTGGGCCTTTGTTTTGATGTTCGGGTAGGCTGCGACCGGATGGCGGGCATCTATCGGCATGTCGGACGCTGTGCAACCGCAGGGCAGATCCGGCGCATGTGCCCAGCCTACACGAGAAGCAGTGTTCAGACTGTCCTTTTGAAGCGCTCACTCTGCCACAGTTCTGGTCAAGGTCGCTGCAAGGCGTTGCTATCGGCCGCGGACCAAACGGTTGCGGCCAGTAGTTGATTAGGATGAGGCTGCGGCCATTCCAATGCGCTGATCCCGATTGCGAAGAAGGATCAGCACCGGGATTGCCACAAGCACCATCAAGATCTTACCGACAATCTGCCCTGCAACAAAATCTAGGCTGCCGAACGCCAGTTGAAGGAAGATGATACTGTCGATGATGAGCCCGACAACGCTGCTCACCACCGCAGCCAGCACAAGTCCACGCTTTTGCAGCGGAGTGAAAACCAAGAGATCCGCCAGTTCTGAAAACAAGAAGGCCGAGGCCGAGGCGACGACAAGACTCGGTGCAGAGAATCCAACCGATAGCGCTGCGCCAAGCAGAATGGCGCCTACGGACCACCAAAGTCCGAGCCTGCGTTGCACGAGATCGCGCAAGACCAGTCCGAGGCCGACCATTAAGACCCCGCTTGGTGCGGTCAGGCCGGGGGCAACTGGGATCATGCAGGGGCCACCGTCGGGCAGGCAAAAGGTGCCGACATGCTGAACAAGATAGTTCGCGGCCGGAATGCAGGCGGCAAAAGCTGCCAGAAAGGCAAAGCCCTCAAGGCGCCGTTGGGTGTCGTTGGGCTTGTTCATCCGCTTCTCCCTGCGAGTGTTTCGGTCCGAGACCGGAACTTTTCATAGCCATTTGCACGCAACTGGCAGGCGGGGCAGTTCCCACATCCATAACCCCAGGCATGTCTATGAGTACGGTCCCCAATGTAGCAGGTGTGGCTTTCCTCGATGATCAGATCGACAAGATCGCTGCCACCGCTCTCTTCCGCCAGTTGCCAAGTTTCAGCTTTGTCTAGCCACATCAGGGGTGTGTCGATCACGAAGCGCTTGTCCATGCCAAGGCTTAACGTGACCTGCAGGGCTTTGATCGTGTCGTCGCGGCAATCAGGGTAACCTGAGAAGTCGGTTTCGCACATACCGCCAACAAGGTGACGGATGTTACGCCGATAAGCCACTGCTGCAGCAAGCGTGAGGAACAGAAGGTTTCTTCCAGGCACGTACGTGTTCGGCAAACCGCTCTCAGCAATGGTAATTGCCATGTCCTGCGTCAGCGCTGTTTCGGAAATCTGCCCGAGGATCCCTAGATCGATCAGATTGTCTTCCCCGATGCGCTCCGCCCAGTCGGCTTGGATGCCTCCGATCCTGCCTAGGATCGTCCTGCGGCACGCCATTTCGACGATGTGCTTTTGTCCATAATCAAAGCCGATCGTTTCGACCCGATCGAACCGCGAGAGCGCCCACGCAAGGCATGTGGTCGAGTCCTGACCACCGGAGAACAGCACGATGGCACTGGAGGTCATTGTTCGGACCCTGCAGGCACCGGAGTTTGTTCGGACGCCATCTTAGTCCTCCAAAGGCGGTCGCGCTGATCGGTCCGCACCTCTCGAACAATATAGTCTGACAACAAAGCGATGTCGCTGCTGACGTTCTGGATCCCTCGCCAGCTGCGGCGTTCACCGTTGCCGAAGTCCCATTCACCCTGAGTCCAAGCAGTTAGCGGTTTAAGACAGGCAAGACCGATTGCAAATTGATCGCGTTTCGTCGCCTTGTCAAAATAGGCTAGGAGTTCCATCACATGCCCCATCGCAACGATTCCTGCGCCGTGCACAAGGCGTGAGGTCTTTGGCTTATGCCCCTCCCAATCACCGCGGAAGGTTTCGCGGACAGCCCAGTAGAACTCGTTGATCAGATCGTAGCAGCGTTCAACGCCATCAGCCTCTGGCAACAGTTCACGCATGGCCCCGTCGCTGACGGAGTTCATAATCACCTTTTGGATTGCGGTATCCTTCACCACGCCGTCTGGGTTGGTGTGCTGGTGAATAAGGCCCTTTAGCGCTGACCCTTCTGTAAAATTCAGTCGTGCTGTCAGTTCGGCAGCCAAGGCGCGTTCGCCCATCTTGCGACTGAGGCCCTGCATTGACGGCAGAAGTTCGTAGATCAGCGATTTCGGCAACGGTCGAGCCGAGTTAATTAACACGAATTGACGTTTCAGTTCTGCCTCGTCGCGGCAAACCACGGCAGATACGAGCAGTTGAAAATCCCCTCGCGAGGCTTGCGAAAGCGCGGTCAGACGTTGCTGACCATCGACGACCCACCCCGGTTTCGAGGTGGAAGTGTCAATCTTCACACGACAATGGCCTCCATCGTGCCGGTCAACCACTGTCAAGCCACCCAGAAACGCGACGACAATTGGATTTGGCAGGACCGCATCGTCTTGCTCCAGATAGTCACGGATGTTCCGAACGTGACTGGCTATCTGGGGCCGCTGAAAACCGCTAAGGCTCCCGTCATTGTCTCGACCAGCCCGATCAATCACGGCAAAGTCAAGAATTTCTGCGGCGCTGGCCGTGAAGGTCAGCACATCATGCGCTGCGCTCTGGTTGGCAAAGACAGCCGAGAAAGTTTTAGTGGAGCGCATAGGCAGACTTTTCTTTAAGGTTTTTGAGGTGACTTGAGTAGATGTGAAGATTATGAATGCCGCGGCGTTTGTTCCGGTTCGAGGCACGGAACAGCATGACTTCGATCGAAACCTCACGGCAGATCACGCAATTGCATTGCTTCCAAGGGCGATCGGTTAGCGTGCGCTCATATCGGCTGCGCAACTCGGAAATCTGTCGCGATCCGGGTAGGTTTTGTACCAGATCCCCAATCGTGGCGGGTACCGCGTACGCGAGCACTTTCTCAACGGTTTCATCGAGGTCTGCTTCGTTACGATCGTAGCGGCGTAGTGCATCGAGCGCGTCGGCCTCCATCTTCTGAAGGTCTTCCTGATGCAGAATGCCTCGTTTTGCGAGGTTCATTAGTTTCGGGTTCTCGATAGCCTGCGGCACCCGGATCGCGGTGTAGTAGTTCAGAGTGCTGCCCGAACCTGGCAGATAGAAGTTTGATTTCCCGTCCTTGAAGGCGCGGATAAGTGGTGAGGTAGTGTCGAAACTGGTGATGCCCATCCCAAAGAACTCGGAAATGTTGTCGGCCTTCGCGAAGCCGAGCACATGCAGACGCGTTTCGCGCGGGATGGCCTCGCGGATGGCAGCAACGCAGGCCTTGATCTGCGGAGCCTTCAGGGGAACCGTGCCCCCAAGAGCAAGATAGTCATAGCCCATCGCAACCAGCCTGCGTGCGGCCTCGGCCATGCTTCCAGGGGACCAACCCTGAATGACGCCCAATGGGCAAAAGCGATTTGACATGTGCCGCGTGGCCGCGAGAAACGCCTCCGCATTGGCTTGTGTGATGTCAAAGCGACGGCGGTTCTCCTCGGTCCCGCCATTCATCCCCGTCATGACCTCAGTGAAGTCGAATATGATATGGTCGACCGAGCAACCATGCGTAAACTGCCCGTCATCGTAAAACTCGGCGGTGTCTTCGGGCTTGTACGGCGGAACGTCCTCCTTGTGGTAGGAAAACGCCCCACAATCGCCAAAGATGTCGAGTGTGGCATATTTCGGGTCATCGAGACGTAGAAACTCTCGTGCGCCGACCCGTCGAAAACGCATTGCCTGAGCCTCAGTGTACTTCCCCGATATCCCGCTTCCTGCGCCGCCGCCGACGATGGCACGCGAAACCAGCATTCCCTGATATGGGGCATATCCCAAGGCCTCATGGGGGTAATGGTCGTCCCAATAGGGGCGACGGCCCTCGGCGTTGCGCTCCCGCACAAAATCATAGCCCGGATCGACGTAGTCGAGACTATCTGCGAAAATGAACTTCATTTCATGGCCCTGGACAGTTCCCGATCCTTGGCGACCAGAAACTGTGTCAATCGGTTGATGTGCTGGGGCGTTCCCTGCACCTCATTCCACGCTAGCCCGAGTTCGACTGGCCAGCGTCCTTCTGTCCACGCGCAATGCGGCGCAAGACGACCAAGGGCTGTGCGAATTTCCTTCCACGGGTCCGGCATAGATTCGGTGCGCAGGATTAACGTATCCATGAGGGAGGCCATGGATTTAATTCCGGCAGAATGCATCAGACGGCTTTGCGTCGGATCCTTGCCCCACGCCTCCTGAAAGATTTCCTTTACCGCGGTCCAGTAGGCAATCAAAGCCTCAAAGACCCTCTCGGCTTCGATCCCGTCGGCATTCCGCATCGCCGCTAGCCCGCCATAGGCCGGTCGCAGATTTTGGCGAATGGCGGTGATCAGGGCTTGATCCGAAATCACACCGCTCGTCCCACTTGATGCTCGTTTGATTAGGCCGAAGAAGGGGGAACCGGGACGCGTGTTCAGAAGAGTACATAGTTCCGACGGCAGAACGTTCTCGCTCAGATCTTTGGGGAGAAGCGCGCCAACTTCGGGCAGCAGTTCATTGATAAGGCGGGGCTCAAGAGGCTTTGATTTGTTAACCAAGATAAATTGTTCGCGTTGTGTCTTGATGTCGGGCGAAACGAAGGCGATCACTGGCACGGGAAGGGCGCTATTCGTGGTGCGGGAGAGGGCAATCGAACGCTGTTGGCCATCCACAATCCATGCAGCACGCTGACCTTCCTTCCCCCGTGGAATTGTCAACGTGCCTGAACGACCAATGTCGCTCAACCCAGCAGGCGCCGGCCCGCGCGATGGTTCGAACAGAACGCTCCGCGACAGTGCAAGAATAATGGCATTCGGAAACAGCACGGGTCCGCTATCGAGAAACTCGACGATGGAATTCACATGGGCCCGGATTTCCTTGCGCTGGAAGCCCTGAAGTTCATTGGCTTCACGCTTGATGCGACTGATATCGGCGATTTGCAGGATGTCGGAGGCAGCGATGAAGAAAGCATAGAGCTCAAATGCCCCGGCTTGCTGAGTCCGGATTGCTCGCAGCACAATGGCGTTTTCATTCAAGGAAGCCTTTGACATCTTCATACCAAGCCCTCGGCCGCCAACGCTCGTGCAATACGTGTGAAACGCGACTGCTCGCAAGAGATGAGCAGAGCGTCTCGCAAATGGCGCAGCAATCGCTGGCGGTTACCATTTGCTGACGGCCAAGCTTCGATTAGGGCTGCCCGAATTTCTTCGTCCGACTTCCGTTCTCGCTTCGGGAAAATCGGCATACGCATCGGTGCTAACGAGTGTTCCACCCGCGTCCGATCTTCGACCAACCCTTGGACTGGCTGACTTTGGGTCAGCATGGTGAAATGACGCAGCGCACGGCTTGCAAAATCGCTTTTGGTTCCAGGAAGTGGGCTGTCGGGACCATCGAGACGCGTATCGTAAGGCATAATATTTTCTACGAACCGACTGCCCCTCAAGGTCTCGCCAGCACCAGTGAAAATGCGAACCTTGCTGGTTGTCTGGGGATCGAGTTCCGAGAGGTCGTTGTAGATCATTTCCAGATAGGTTCTCGGTAGCGCGAGGCAAACGCGCCCTTCCGTGTTGGCAATCAATTTTTTGAGGGCACTGTTAGGGAACGTAGCCCGCCACCAATCAACTGGACGCGTACCCGCCGGGCATCTTGCCAAAACGTTCTCGTCAGTCGACCCGGTTGTGGTAAGCGAGTATGCTGGGATCTCGCACTCAGGACCGACGAGGCCGAGGCCCGCGCTGATGACGAAATGAGGAACACCCATGATTCGCGCTGACCAGGCGGCGTCTGTGAAGGCCCTTCCTCCATACAAAAGCGCGGCCCTGTAGGGTTTCGACGTTGAAGCGACGAGCGCGCGCCATTGATCCGCTACGTCCGATAAACTTCCTGCCGACAAATTGGCTGGATGCAAAATCGGATCTATGGGCGCCTTCTTGCGCCGGGAGCAGGCTGTGATGATCATCGCTTCGCAGTATCCGAACAGGCGCTGTTGAGTGCTGTAGTATTACTTTGATACTGCTCACTTGTCAATTAACTGCACTGCCATACACAGCATTGTGCAGTTTACCAAAGGCATCAGCGCAAGAATAAATAGTTGATTTTATTTGGCTAATTAGCGTAGTGAAAGCCACCCATCGGACACATCGTCAGCGACACATAGGGGTTCGCCATCCAACGCACGTTTTGCTGGCATTCGCGGCACAACGGCGTGGCGCGGCGAATGTTGTGGCCAGGCCGCCGGGTCTGGTGCAGCCTGGAATGACTACTCGCAGCATCTGCACTGCGGCGCAGAACCCGCTTGCTGCGGCTGCGAGCGACTTCATCGTCATGCTGCGCTCGGTCCGACTGGTCGCGGAATCTGTACTTTGCCTCGGAAGTTATGATCTCGCGTCACGGAGTTTGAGCGGCCGCTTCGACGCATGCCGCAGGGAAGCACCCCCCAAGATCGACCGACTGATTGGGGCCGCCCCCTTACGCGGCGGTTGAGAGGTCTGATTAACCGAGGGTTCACTCGTTCATCCCCGCCGCGTGCCGATCGGAGCTCTTCGCCGACAGTCGTGCGGCCTGCGGCGAAGGCCTGCCTTCTCGAATGCAGCAAAGAAGGCATAAACCATATCGGCCGAGGGTGCGTGGAAACAGTCGGTTATGGGCGACGACCAGCTGGGCCTCTGTATCGACAGCGCTCTGGACGTTGTAGCCGACCATGCCGCTGTTGCGGGCATTTGTCGCCAGCCATGGCACGCGCATTCGGATTGTTCAGCGAGATCTGGCCATCCGGCGCCTCTGCCAGTTCGATCCCCATCGCTTTCAACCGGCCAATCTCTTGGCGGATGCTGCGATAGCCGCGTGCCAGATGCGCGACTCGCTCGGCCTGCGTCTCGCCCTCCACCAGACGATCGATGCGCACCATGTCCTCGATTTAATTGCGACACTGGCCTCGATATGAACCAGGCGGCTGGCGATCTTGCCTTTGGTGAAGTTGCGATCGCGGTTGTTGACCGTTTTAAATTTGCTGCCGTCGATCGCGACACAGCCTCCCTTCAGCACACTGATCCGGAGGCAAAGTTCGATGAATTGCGCACAAGTCCGGCAGATGCCAGGCCCATCGTCGACCCTGAAATCGGCAATGGTCTTGTGGTCCGAGGCGAGCCCGCCCGTCAGCCACATCAGTTCCACATTGCGCCCGGCCTCGTGTTCGAGGCGGCGGCTCGACGGGTGGCGGCTTAGGTAGCCATAGATGAACAGCTTCAGCAGCAACGAGGGATGATAGCCGGGACGGCCAGTCCGCGCTTGTGTAAACCGCGCGAAGCCCAGGCCCTTCAGGTCGAGTTCATCTACGAATAGGTCGACGACCCGAGCCACGCTGTGTCCGTTGATCTGGCCGTCCAGCCGATGGGCAAACAGGGAAGTCTGATCGCGCACGACGCCCTCGATGAACCCTGCCATCTCGACCTCCCAAACTACGGGAAGGTCTAATACATAAGGGAATTTCCGCACAGCCTCGACCGCAGCAGTCCGTACCTTCTGCCCTGCGGCGTTCCCGAAAGTGGCGACTCAGACAAGGTGCAGCGAATTCCTCGGAGAGGTGATAGAAGCCGCGGTCGGCCTCGCCCTAACCTGCCTGACCCCATACCCAGGCAACTCGGCTCATTCAGTGTTGCAGCAACATTCTCGTTGGCGTGTTAGGTTTGAGGCCTACTGCCGCTCCAATCTCTTTTCTAATCGGCCTCCAGCGGTGGGACCGCTCCACCCTCGCCTGATAGATGAACCTGAAGCCAGTTACGGTCGATTACCTTGAGGCCTTCGTACCAAGGCTCGGAGTTCGCCACATTAAAGGACAAAGCTTCCAGATCAGTCATGACCTGATCACGGCCGGCCCTTGTGTCGTAACTGGTGCTCGACCATTCCGCGTCGAAAAACAACCGATCGAGTGTCGACAGAACATCTTTGGTGACGCTCTTCACTTTTTCTGGGTCACCTGGATCCACCTGATCGCGAAGCCGAGGATTGCGCGCCCAGGTCTTAACCGTCGCGCATACGAATTGGGTCATGCAAATTAGGCCGACCTTCGACATCAATTTGCTATTTTTGACGAAAAGATCAGGCCATTCGACTTTGATGACTGACCACATTGCGATCAGAAATGCATTGACGCTGTCGAGATCTTCCAATTCGCCGAATCCAAGCAACTTGACTTCAGACGCCATAGATTCGATCGCAGATGGTGCGACGATCCTTGCCTCTGCGGCGTTATTCGGCCAGTCAACCATTCCCTTGAATGGGCTTTCTTCGTCTTCGTCCAATACGCCCACAGAACCTAGATTGGGATTGAGCGACAAGCGCGCGGTCCGCAACCGGTCTTCCAGTTGCTCCTGCGGATAATTTAGCGCCAAGGCACGCAGATGATCCGGGGGAACTTTCGCAGACTTGTTGTTGATGACCAGGAACTGGAAGGCCATCTCAAGATCAGTTGCCTCGAGAATCGCGACAATGGGAACGAGGGTGTCCTCACTTGCCGATGCTAAGCCTCTCAGACGATGCTGTCCGTCAATGACCAAGCCTGGTTTTGCCTGCCCCTCGGTCCATTCGAAACTCAGCTTGCCCATTGACCCCTGGTTATCAATGGCGATGTTTTTCATCCCTATGACGATCGCTGTCGGGATTGTGTTATTTGGATCATCCGCGAAGAAACGCTTTATACTCGAAATCCTGCTTTTCTTTGGCTCACGCTGCGGACCAAGCTTGTTATTCGGGCCGAGCCTGTCGACATCGGTCCAGGTCGCCACTTGTCCAGCCGGAGCATTGAAAAGCGCAAGGAGCGGACCGCCGCCGTCCGCTCTCTGGCGAAAAATGAATGCGTCATACTCAAATAGCATTAACTCGGTGTCCATCTAACCAGTGTGCGCGCCTCGTCATGCACACGCATATTGAAGAAATCGTATCCTTGATCGACGTCGACCTTTGCAGGTGGTTCTCGCGGTCCGATCGTGAGGAATGCGTCGCGAAGTGTAGTACCGTTTGCTTGTGCATAGGAGGTTGCTGCACGCATGTGTAGGGCCATTTTCACTTCCCTTGGCAATGTTCGCAATCCATCGGTGTCCGACAAAACCACCGGCTGGATCCAAGCCATATGCCACGTTGCAAGGTGTCCTTTTTTGCTGTTGCAAGAAGGGCAAGCTGGGAGAAGATTTGCTTCGACAGTGTCGCCGCCGAGTGCCCGGGGCCAAACGTGATCGACCGTCGCCTTTAATCCCTGAGGAGCATCGTCAAAGTATGCACCGAAAAGGCGTCCGCAACTGTAACAATGTCGGGGACCATGTGCCATGACCGCGCGCTTCATTGCCGGTGTAGGCTCTTTATTTCCCTGCTCGGCGCTTACCAGAATTTCCTCTATCAACTCGCCAAAATCACCGCTGTATTCAAGTGGGGTTAGCTGAATGATATCACAGGTCCGCTTCCTGAGTTCAAGAACCTCGGCAAGGCGATCCGGCAAACTCATTTCCCTTACGTCATCCGCGAGGCGGATCAGCCTCTGTTGAAGATGTAAGACGGCCGTTCCAATTAGGAAACTAGCCAAGTCTTCTGACCGACGTCCGAAACGCAACTCAGCCCCCCTGAGAGTTTCGAAAAGAAAGCGCGTTTCCTGATGATATTCAGCAAGAAGAAACAACAAGCGTTCGCCAGACGTCGTGGGTTTCCAAGGTTCCGGGTTAGCAAGTAGTTCCATCTGGACGTGTTCTGAGTGTCTGATTGTGATGCGAACGTACCTTAGGCTAGAAGTGCAAACATCGGCAACAGCAGAAAGCCTGTTGCTTGCCGTCTGAGCGGCTGCATTTGCAATCATGCTTTGGCAGTCGAGCCGCCACGCAGTGAACTGCTAACCGCCCGTGACGGGACGCGGGGCAGAGTGATCGCTGCGCAACGGACGAACGACCGCTGTCCCAGGTTTGCCGCGGGCGCAATGCCGCACCACCTTCCGTCAGCTTTCCGCCCCTTGTCGACATTTGCCTACTCGAGAGTCCTAGAGGCACGGTCCTCTTTCCACACTATGCTGCGGCCCAAACCTGATTGAGGATTCTAGCTGCAATCTCGGCCTTGTCCTGCGGAAGGAAGCGCCCATAGTGCTGCGCGACCATCTCCGGTGTATCCTGAATGGCATAGCTGGCCTGCTCGTAGGAGCCTGTCTGCTTGAGGATGTGAGTGGCGAGAACATCCCGCACATTGTGTGGGCCATGGGGCAGCAATCCTTCGATGGCCCCCTTCCCTGTCCACGGGTTGTAGATCCCGTAGCGCTGGATCGCCGTGCGCCAGGCCTCGTAGAAGGTGTTCTGACCATAGGCCGCGTCGGTACTGGTTCGCTTTGCCGTCTTGACGAAGAACGTGCCGGGATCTGCCGCCACGCCGATCAGGCGCTGCCGATGGCGATCAATCCATGCGTCAATCATCTCGTAGAGCCGACCGAGGTCGGGCAGGATCAGCCGGAACGGCTTGGACCCGAAAAATGACGAGGTCGCATTTTTGAAGGCAATAGCCGGGATCAGGATTTCCCAGCCCTGGTCACGTGTGCTCCAGCGCAGTTCACCGCGCTTCATGTCCTCCAGCCGGCGCTCTGAGGTCGGCATGCCACCCCGCCCGCAGAGCAGAAGTTCGCGCAAGTTCTTCTGGCGCAGGCCGGTATGCATGCCGACACGCAGCAGCAAGAAGGCCCTGACCGCCTCGGCAGATGAACGCGGGTGCAACTCTTCGTCCGGGAGACGCCGGAGAATTTCTTCGGTGATCTTCCGGTACTCGCCGACCGGGCTCGGGGCCTCCAGCACGGGCAGGATCGGCTCGAACGGATCGCGATGGATGCGCGCAACCCTATCGATCTCTTTCGTGCGCCGGCGGGCATGTTTGTACATCCTCTCGCAGGCGCTACCCCAGTCCGCCTGCACCGAAGCAATGTCGTCAGCAGAGATCAGGCCTTCGATCTCCACCACACGGTCGGCCAACTTTGGCATCTGCCGCAGCCATCCGGTCTCTTCCCGGCAAAAGGCAGCGGCGATCGACAGCAGATCGATCTCCCATTTCGTATAGAAGCCGCGCCGGCGCTCCCGCCATTGCAGATACCAGTCCCAGACCTGTGGAAAGACCATCATCGCGAAGGTGAAGCATTGCGGATCGGCGCCAAATCCGCGGACCTCGCTCTCTGCCGGGGCTGCAAACGCCCCGAACCAGAGCCCGAAATGATCCGCTTTCTGCGTGGCAGTCTCTTCGCCCCAAACCCCGTTTCGCTGCAACCCGAAGGCTGCAAAGGTCGATGTTTTGAAGCGCAGCAGCTCTGCCATCTCGTCGTTCAGTCGCGCCGGTGCATCGACGATCCCGGCTTCGGTGTCGCTGACCGCGCCCGGCAGCTTCCGACGGGGGCCGGAAACACAGGCAAAACGGACCGCATAGCGCTGGCGCATCATCACCGCCTGATAGCGCCGGTAATCGGTCGATCCGCTGACAATCACCCGGCGCACCCATTCGACAATCTCGACCTGCTCTTGTCGGGATCTGTGATTGAAATCTTCCGGCAGGTGCCAGGCGAGCCGCCGACGTTCGGCGGGCGTCACATCCTGCAGGATGAAATCACCGGGGGCTCTCTCGGCACCGCCCCGCTTGCTGGCGAAATAGCCCTCCGGCAGCCGGTAGCGTCGCTCGATCCGCTTGAGAATTTCCAGACTGATCGCGGACCGTGGTGCCTTCTGACCTTTGCCCCATGAAATCAGTGTACTGCGATGGACCCCGTCTTCCGGCCGCACCACCGCATTATAGAGGTGATAGGTCGTCTCCCCATGCCGGGCCGCATGCAGGCGCAGCGCTTCGCCAAAGCGGCGCGGCTCCTCCCAGGTATCTTGCAGCGGCGCCGGAAATTCTTCGATCAGACGGGCTTTCCGGCCAGCATTCGGATGGGCGCGCCGGATGCGGGGTGGCTTCGGCGGTCGCAATCGCCGCTCTGTTACAGCCCGCGACACCGCATCAAAGATCGGCTTCAGCACGGCGCGCGCGGCGGATAGCTGGCTGGCCTCGATCCCCAGGGCCTCGGCCAAAGCCCGGGTATCAAGGCTGCTGCCCCGATAAGGCGGGTACTCGCCGCGCTCCAGCAAAGCGGTGAGGTAGCGACAGAGGTTTGCAACCTCGGCTGAGGGCAAAACGGCGGCGAGCCGCAGATCACAGTAGTCCTGGATCTTCTGTGGGGTCAGGTCTTGATGTCGTGAGGCCATCTTCGTGCTTCCATCTATCGCGGGGCGATCAGGCTGCTGGAAGGACGAGATGTGCAAAAGGATGTCCGGTCAGGACAACGAACTCAGGCCGCCCACCAGCCCTTGCAGGATGACGGATCAATTGCGGCCGATGTAAATGATTGGCAGCGAGACGGGCGGGCACTTTCGATAGAGATTAATGCACCCACCCGTCACGGGGCCAGCTGCAGCGCCGTCTCCATTTGCTCATGTTCGAATGCAGCAGCATAGGCGGTAGCAGCGGCACCCCTGACGCCCTGGCTCTGGAAGAACCCTCGCCACTGTGCCGAAATCCCATCGGCAAGGTCACGCGCCAGTTGACGTGCTTCGTCCTGCGAAATCTCGAAGAACGGGGCTGCTTCGATGGCGGCCACGACCGAGGGCTCGAAACCGCTCAGCGGGCTGATCCCGGTTTCCATCTGCGGCTGACACCGCGCTTGCGCATTGATGTCAAAGGCAGGAGCCAGCCGCCACCGATTGTCCCGGACATAGAGAAATCCGTGGTTCTTCAGGTGATCATCGGTGTTGTTCACGAGGATCGAGAACACCATCCGCCGCCAGAGCTCGCGCAGATCAGCCAGCGCATCGACCGAGATCTCACGGATCACATCGGCGATGTCAGTATAATAGCCGGGTGTAACGCCCTGCACCTGCAGCGCCGTTCGCGCCGACATGTAGGGAATGCGGCCTTGCCCCCGCCGATCAAAGCGCCGGATCAGCGCCACCGGCGCCTCGCTGCGCGGCAGGGCCAGCTCTGCCACCGCCGTATTCAGCCCGAGCGCGCGGCCGAGGTTGAGGATCGCCGCCTCGGCGCGCTCCACCGGCCAGGTATCCCCCGCGGCCGTGAACTTCGCGATCCAGAGCTGATCGCCGTCAATCACATTCGCCTTGGGCCGTGCGCCCCCCAATGAGCCCCCTGCCCCGGCCAGGATGCGTGCTTCCTCGGCCGCCCCAAGCGGGTCACGCTCATAGCGGGCGGCAATCGCGCGGATTTCCTCGATGTCCAACCGGCGCGGTACCGGATCGGTCATCTGGGACAGCGGCTCCATCCGCTCATCCAGAAACCGCAGCGCGCCCTGCCGGGTGACATCATCCGAGCGCACCAGATACTCGAACTCGGACAGCCCTTCGCCAAGCGTGCGCGCCATCAACCGTCGCCCCCAGCTGTCCGGTGCTGCGTCCGCGAAAGCACCCGGCAACGCATCGCGCGTGTCAGCCTGACCGCTGGCATGGATCGGACCAGGACCGAGCGGCAAGCCCGGGGCCAGAGCAAACGCCTGAGGATTGCGCAACCAGCCGGGGCTATAGATGAAAGTCGAATGCTGGCGGCGGCCATCGCTTTCGAAATGCAGCAGCCCGACCTCGATCTTCTGCTCCCCAAGCGCGACAATGGCTTCCGGCATCAGAACGCCGTCCCTTCGTCGCTGTCCTGGCCGATGGCAGGCAGGGTGGCGGTGCCCGTGATCGGCTTGCGGGTCCGGCCGATCCGTTTGGGCAGATTGGCATGGTCAATCATCAACCCGGTGTCGTCACTGGCAGGATCCAGCAATCGTTCCAGCCGCGGCAGCTCGCCAAGCGCCAGCAGCGCCATGGCGAGCGTTTCGAGCCGGGTGCCGGGCTCGCCCTTTTCCAGCCGGATTACCGTGCCCTCGGCCACGCCGATCCGCGCCGCGAAATCCTTCACCGGGATGCGGCGCTTCTTGCGGGCGACCTGTATATCCTGCCCCAACTGGCGCAGAACCTTTTCAACACGGAGGGACGACATCCTTCACTTCTCTATGTTATGGAATTTGTATCCATAGCATCAAAATATGGATGTTTAAATGCCGAATGCGGGCACGACTGTAGGAGCGCGGCGTCCGAGCGTAACGCCGTCAGCCAGCTTCCACACGATAGCCACGCCGCTGTTTTGCCATGACCAGCTTCGTCAGAGCCGCCTGCGCCTCCTCCGCATGATCGAAGGTCTCAAGCATCACGCGGCCCGGTCCACCAATGCGTCCCCAACGTCGCACCACCGAAACCCCGCCAAACAGGGTCGGCTGAATTTCCGCCGCATAGAAGCGCCGCATGTTGCGCTCCGGGTCGATCCGCTGAAGGTGAACGGGCTCATCCATGGAGGGATCATCGCATTTTTGCCCTCACCGCGTCCAACAACGGTTTGGAATCCTGGTGCCCGGGATGATTCAGAACCGTGATATGAGCGCCGTTCCCTAGTGGCGAGCGAAGAACGCCTTGCCTCTGGCAGCCGGCTGCCATCGCGCCAGCTGTAATGACATTGACACTACAGAGATCATGCCCATATTGATCGCGCAAGGAGATCGCATGATGCCCGCACCGGACACCCCAATCAGCAAGCGCGAGGTTCTGAACCTCAGGATCCGCCCCGAAGACCGCAACCTGATTGACCGGGCGGCGCAGGCACGCGGGAAAAACCGGACAGACTTCGTGCTGGACGCTGCTCGTGCAGCCGCCGAGGACGCTCTGCTGGATCGCGCGATCATCTTGGTCTCGCCCGAGGCCTATGCGGCCTTCATGTCGCGCCTCGATGCGCAGCCGGCACCGAATGACCAGCTTCGGAAGACCATGAACACACCTCCCCCCTGGGACAAGGCGTGAGCCTTTCCGCGCCTGAGCCGCTGACCACCGATCACGACCTTACCCGGTTCAGTTCCGGGGAAGAGGCGCTTGATCACTGGCTTCGGCGCCGCGCTCTTGCCAATCAGGCGTCCAGCGCATCGCGGACATTTGTCGTATGTGAGGAGCGTAGGGTTGTCGCCTATTACGCTCTCGCCTTCAGCGCGGTCACGGCGACCGATACACCCGGTCGGTTTCGGCGCAATATGCCCGATCCGATCCCCGTCGTGGTGCTCGGCCGACTGGCCGTGGATCTGGCTTTCCAGTCCAAGGGCCTCGGTCGCGCCCTGATCCGGGATGCCGCATATCGTGTGCTTCAGGCCGCAGACCTGATCGGCATTCGCGGCCTTATGGTTCATGCGCTCAACGAGGGCGCCCGGGAATTCTACGAAAGGCTCGGCTTTGATCCCTCACCGCTAGATGCGATGACGCTGATGATAAGCCTGACAGACCTCCAGGCGGCAACCAACGCGAGCTGATCGTGGTCAGCAGTTTTTGGGCCGTGATTTATAGACGTAGACTCTATAGCTCACGAACACGCCTTTCCGTGAGCTATAGGATTCCTGCCGCGGCGCCGTCCCAACGGCCTTGGGCGATATGCGCGTGCCAAGGATTGTTCGCGGCAGGGCGGGCTCTGCACCAATAGCTGGGCGGCTCAACGAACCCGCAAGCAGGTAGCCAGACCGCCAAGCCGGTCATATCGCGAGATTTTCCAGCCTCCGAACGAGAAAGCCCGCCGCAAACGCGGCGGGCTTTCTGCAGATCTTAAGACGATGAGGGAAGGCATATTCCCGCGAACCTCAAAGCCTTGCCTGCCAAAGGTAGGTCACTTTGGCCTTCAGGTCCACATCGCGGTACCCAAACAACCCCATGCCAACACGCTTTACAGCCCTTCTCGCCCGCCGACCTCGAACGGGCTGAAAGCATTAGGTCTGGAAGGGAGGTCACTCGCCTTCACCCGCGATCGGCAGATCCAGCGCGATGTCAGCCGCCGGCTTCAACAGCCCGGCATCTTCCAGCGCCTCGAGGTCCGGCAGATCGCGCAGGGTTTCCAGACCGAACTGCACCAGAAACCCCGGCGTGGTGACATAGGTGTAGGGCGCACCTGGCTCGGGGCTGCGCGGACCGCGAGCGATCAGCGCCTGTCGGTGCAGACGGGCGATCAGGTCGCGGCTGACCTCACGACCGGTCAGGCGCGAGATCGTGCCGCGGGTCACCGGCTGCATATAGGCGATGATGGTCAGGACGAGAGCTTCGTTTTGCGTCAGATCGCGTGCAGCTTCACCCTCGCCGCTCGCGGCACGGATCGCAGCAGCATGTTGCGGCCTCGTGCGGAACTGCCAGCTCCCCGCAATGCGCGCGATCTCATAAGGACGCCCCGCGAGTTCGGCAGAGATATCCTCGATCAGCAGATCGAGCGCGCAGCCCCGACCGACCACTCGCGCCAACACGTCGCGGCCCACCGGTTCAGAGGCGGCAAAAAGCACCGCCTCAACCCGCGCCATCCACTCGCGCCAGCGCAGGGCTTGCGGCAGATCGGCCAGTTCGGTGTCCAGCGGTTCTGATGATTTCCGGGCCATCGTCACAACCCGTAAAGCCGGAAGGTCGGCCGCCCGGTCAGTTCGCGCACCAGCCCGAGGGACGTCAGGCGATCAAACAGCCGCCGCGCGGCGCGATCACTGGCCTCGGCCCCGGCCTGAGCGGTCAGAGCATCCTCGGTCAGTAAGGCGGCAATGATGGCAGCGGTGTCCTTTCCCGGTCGCCGCAGATGTGCCGCGCGAAGAGCCGTGGCGCGGCGGGTCAGATCGACGTGAAGATCGAAGGCGGCAACTGCCCCCCTGCCCCAGGCCGCAGCACAGGCCGCAAGCCATGCCTCGCCCTCCAGTCGGAAGGCCGTGCGCGGCAGATGCGCTGCGAGCAGCGGCACTGGCCGATCCCAGCCGAGCGCCCGAGCCAGAAGCGCATCGGCCAGCCAGAGAGCAAGGCCGCGCCAGGCCGGACCGAGAGCGAGAACCTCCCGCGCCGCCTCCGCCGCAAACCGCAAGGGCGGGGTACGGCCAACAAAGCGCGCGCCGAGGTCGCGCAAAATCTCGGCACCCGGCTCAAGCGGCAGATCGAAAAAGCCGGGCAGGCGCGCAGGCCAGTCGGGTGATCTCAGCGCCCGCGCCTCGCCCAAGGCACGCCAGCCAAGCAGCATCCGCCCGGCGGGGCCGGGATCATCGCCGGACCTGCGCAGAGCGAAAGCATCACGCAGCTGCGCTTCGCCCTCCCGGCGCCCTTCCAGCTGGGAAACTGCTGCGGCCGCAGAGAGGGCGAGGCGCTTGCGCCACAGAATGCCCACCGGATCGTCGAACCGGGCAATCAGATCCAACGCAGCGAGCGCCGCACCGGCAGAAAACATCACCGTTTCAATATCATCACGCCCCACACCCTGCCGAATCCATCGCGGCAGGACCGGAGAGCTTGGGAGCGTCGGAGGCGGTTTCGGGGCACGGGACATGCCGGAACACTAGCAATTATCGGCGTTTTATGCCAGATATGATCCCATTATCCGCCGCGCTTGTCATTCTTTCATAATGTCCAATAAGGTTGCATTATCAGACTTTCTTTTGTGTTCCGGACCAAAGAGCTGTGATCTAAGCCCAACTCCGGGCCGTCTGGATTTCCCGCCCGATCTGAGCGCGCAGCCGATCCGGCACACCGAAATCACGCGCAACTTCGCCCCATTCATCCAAGGCCGCATCCACCGCCTCGATGATCGCGTTGCGGCGGGCAGGTTTGATGCCGGAAAGCCGCGCGACCTCGAAGATCGCTTTGACCCCCGGTCTGCGCCCTTCGCCCGCGACCGCCAGCGAATGCTCACCCCCGGGCCCGTCCGAGAACGAAACATCATAGGCAGGAGCAAGCGACCACCGACCCGCAGCATCCATCAAATAGGCATGGTTGCGCACATGGTCATCGCGGTTGAACGCGCGGATATTGAAGACCATGCGGCGGAAAACTTCTTCGACCTCGGTCATACCGCCACCTATGGCGCGGGCGATCTTGATCAGATCCACATAATCAACCGCGCCATGCACCATGCCGATATCGAGCATACCCGCAACGGTTGCCATATGCAGCCTCCCCTGCCCCGGCCGATCAAACCGCTCTGTCGCGAAGAAGGCCTCTGACGCACCGGCAAGCGCGAACATCGGGCTGGTCGTGATCCCTGCGTGCCGCATGAGCCGGCCATATGCGATCTCAGCCTCAACAACTCCATGCGGATCCGATGAGGCACGCCCTTTAATCAGCACATGACACCAGCCCGGGCCAGGATCCGCACGGTGATCCCTGAGCGACCGCATATCCTCATGCAACTGAGCCACAAACTTGGGGCGTGCACCCTGACTGCCGCCCGAGATAACCCGCAAACGCGACAGATCTTCAGCCGAGGCGCCTGCACCGACCTGCGGAATGATCTCCTCGAACCATGCCAGGTCAAGCGCGCCAATCGGGTCTCGGTCGGTGTCCGGCTGGTAGGTCAAGGCCCCTGCACCGTGGCGGCCCACATAGGCAAGACGCTCCAGATCACCGATCCCGGCCCTGCTGATACCACGCGCCTCCATCTCACGGTCAAGAAGCAGCCGTCCCCAACCATCGGGAAGGCTGTCTTCAAAGAGACCCGGCAGCGTTGCACCGCGAGCCTTGTTTGCTTCCAGAAGGGTGTAGTAATTCCGTTCAATCAACGGGCTGATGTGCAGCGGATTGCCAGCGAACCCCTTGTTCCATTCGAACACGACGGTGCGGCTGGCCTCGTCGCGGCCAAGTCGGCCAAGCGCCACGGGATCGGCGCCCGCGCCAAAATCAAGGTGCACGTTGAGCCGCATTATACTGCCTTCACCTTAGACACGCGTTTCCGGGCCTGACGGGCGTCAAGGTCATCAAGCGAATTCGGACCTGGAAGCGGGAACAGGGCAGAAAACTCAACCAAAGCGTTCAGCGATTCCGCCACGGCCAGCACTGTCGCCAAAGTAGCCGGCCCACCCGCCTCGAAACGGCGCAGTGTGGCGATGGCCACACCCGACCGCACGCTGAGATCGGTCTGTGTCATGTTCAGCGCAATCCGGCGCGCCCGCGCGGCTACCGCAACATCGGCCAGCATCTCTGCGGCAGTTTTAAGGTGTGACAGATAACTCATCGCCTCTTCCCTTCGCGAGTCTTTCACAGGACTATTAGAATGACATAACTACATATCATTTATGATTGATAAAATCCATATTTTTGCTATAGGTGATCATATATGATATCCAAAGGGCAATGGCGAACGGTCAAGCTGTGCTCGTGCACCATCTTTCGGTTTCCATAGCCAGCCGGATAGCACGGCCCGAAGTTCGTGGCTGCACCCAGGCCTTGAGTGGGTGGACAAGCTCTACCGCGCAAGACTGTACATACGTGCTCACCCATGGTGTTCATGCGCCGAATGTCCGCAATATCTAGAAACTACTTGATCGAATCTATTTGTCGGGGCAATAGTCTCGAAAAATAACGCGCGGTGCAGAAAAAATCGCGACCACGATTAGGCAGTAAAAATGAGCGAGACGGACAACGACCTCGACGTCGCAATCGGTCGCTACGCGGAGCTACTCGCGTCGAACCTTCATGCGCAACGCGCGGCACATTTCCCGCCAGACGCAAAGAAGACCATGCGCCATCTTACTAGCGGCGAGGCGGCCGAACTTCTGGGCGTGGATCACACCTACCTGCGCAAACTGCATCGGGACGGCAAAGTCCCCGAAGTGGAGCTGACCTCCGGCAGCCACCGACGCTACACGCTTGAAGATGTCTGGGAGATCCGCAAGAATCTCGATGCGGGGGCTAGGAAGCCCGGAACATACCTCCCAGGCCGCCGCGAAGGTGATGACCTTCAGGTCATCTCAGTTGTGAACTTCAAAGGCGGATCAGGCAAAACCACCACTTCGGCGCATCTCGCGCAGCGCTTTGCGCTCAAGGGATATCGGGTGCTGGCGATCGACCTTGATCCCCAAGCATCTTTCTCTGCCCTTCACGGCATCCAACCAGAGATCGACCTGAATGAGGGCGGGACGCTTTATGATGCAGTGCGCTACGATGACCCGGTTCCGATCACCGATGTGATCCGTAAAACCTATATCAAGGGTCTCGATCTGATCCCCGGCAATCTTGAACTGATGGAGTTCGAGCATGAAACCCCCGCTGCGATCCAGCGTGGCGGCGCAAGGGCCTTCTTTGCCCGCGTTCGCGATGCACTCGACGCAGTTGAGGCCGACTATGATGTCGTGGTCATCGACTGCCCGCCACAGCTCGGCTTTCTGACAATGTCCGCCCTCTCGGCTTCGTCAGGGGTGCTGGTAACCGTTCACCCGCAGATGCTTGATCTGATGTCGATGTCGCAGTTTCTGCGAATGACGGCAGATTTGCTTGGCGTGATCCGGGATGCGGGCGCGAACCTGCGATTCGACTGGCTGCGCTTCCTACCGACGCGTTACAAGGTCGGAGATGCACCCCAGACCGAGGTGATTGCTTTCATCCGCGGGCTTTTCGGCAGGTCTGTGCTGACCAATCATATGGTAGAATCGACAGCAATTTCCGACGCAGGCCTGACGAAACAGACCCTTTATGAGGCCGACCGCAAGGAATTCACCCGGCAAACCTTCGACCGGGCCATCGAGTCGATGAACGCCGTGAATGATGAAATCGCCGTCATCGTGCAGGAAACCTGGGGGCGTCATGTCAAGAAAGCCTAAGCTCGGACTGCCGCTGCAGACATTACGCAACGCGCCCGACGCCCTGGAGGGGCGCCGACTGCGTGGCGGTGTGCAAGATATCGAAACTGACCTCATCGATACCGCCGGACGACTATCAGACCGGCTGGCGCTTGAGGCAGATGGTCTGGCCGAGTCAATCCGGGCCAGCGGGCAACGCGTTCCGATTCTGGTTCGACCAATCAGTGACGGGCGCTATGGACTGATCTACGGTCGACGCCGGCTTGAGGCATGCCGCATCCTTGGCATCAGGGTTCGGGCGATCGTGACCGAGACGGATGACCGCCATGCCCTGCAAGACCAGCTGATCGAGAACCAGGATCGCCGTGACCTGAGTTTCATCGAGCGGGCACTTGTCGCCACCGCCCTGCTCGATGGCGATCATTTTTCCGACGGCGAGCGGACCAATCGGGCCGTGGCCGAAATTCTCGGGCTAACCGAGGCAGGCGTCTCGCAGCTGTTAAGCGTCGCGCGAACCGTTGGCGAGGGTCTGATCCTTGCAATCGGACCTGCTCCGGGAATTGGTCGCCCGAGATGGGAGGAGCTGAAGAAGTCCCTCTCGGACTCTCAGGCTGACCCTGCAGCTTTGATCGAAGTCGCAGAGCGGGTGAGATCGCTGGATGCTCCCGCCCCGGATGGCCGTTCCGATGCCGCGTTTTCTGCCACGCTCGCTGCGGCGAAGCGATTGAACGCCGCACCTGTGGGCATGCATCCGCCGGTTCCCGACGGCTTGTTGACCATCGCGGGCGTCGGCTCTGCACGGATCAAAACCGGCCAACGTGGCCGGCGGCTCCGGCTCGACCTCGACGCAGAAGACAAGACATTCGTCGCCTGGCTGGAGGCCCGTGCCCCCGAGCTGATCGCAGAACTTCACGAGCGTTGGCGCTTGGAAGACTGACCTCGCAAACGGGATCAGAAGACTGAGGCAGAGCAACTTAACAAGAAAAGGAGGCACGAGACAGGCAGATAGAAAAAAGGCCCCGCGAAGCCGGCAAGCTTCACGAGACCTTTCCTACGTTTCGCATTGGGGGCCAACCCCGCTACAAAACCAGTTTTCGCACCTCTGAATGTAGCGTTCAGCCCTCATACCCGCAAGCGCAAAGCGATTCGCGGGACGGAGTTCTTTTGCCTTCGTGATTTTCAAACATGTCCTACATGCCCATTTCGCCGTTTATGCGGCCGATTTCTCATACCCATCTGAAGGTGATCGAGACGCGGGCTACCCCCCTGCCCTACTCGGTCAACAAATGGAAAGTGCTGCGGGACCTGTCGAAGGCCCAGGCCGCCTTTGGTATCAACGTGCGAGATCTCACCGTCCTCCAAGCTCTTCTGAGCTTTCACCCCGAAGATGACATCGGGGGCGCTCCGACAATCGTCTTCCCGTCGAACAAAACCATCTGTGAGCGCCTGCATGGGATGCCCTGCTCAACCATGCGTCGGCATCTTGGGCGATTGATTGATGCCGGTCTGATCAGCCGCAAGGACAGCCCTACGGGCAAGCGTTACTTGCGCAAAGGCCGGGAAGGTGAAACGGCGTTCGGCTTTGATCTCTGCCCCTTGAACCGGGAGGCCGATCAAATCGCCAAGGCAGCCGATGAGGCACGGGAAGCGGAAAGCCAGATCAGGCACAAACGTGAAGCTATCAGCCTGATGCGCCGGGACATTAATGCGCTCATTGCGCTTGGCCGAAGCGAGGTGCCCGCGCTTAGCCTGTGGGACAGACTGGAGGATGCTGTAGCCCTCACCGGCAGAACACTTCGCCGCAAGCTTCCGGCAGCAGAGCTGGAGCATTTGATAGCCGACTACACAGCGATGATTTCTGAAGCGCAAGGCGTACTTTCGCCTCCTCCTGCAGTCGATTTGGACACCGATGATGCTCAAAATGAGCAGCGCCATCTTAGTTCAAATAAAGAATATCAAGAATCTGAATTGGACGAATGTATCGAGGCACCTCGCCAACCCCATGCGATAAGAAATGATGCTGAGAAAGCACTCCGCTTGCCTCTGAGCCTCGTTACAAGCGTTTGCCACAGCCTCAGAAGTTTTTATCCTCAGAAAGTTAACAGCTGGAATGAGCTGTTCAACGCAGCTTCAGATTTACGTCCGGCAATGGGTGTCAGTATGCACGCCTGGCAGGAAGCCACCGCCAAAATGGGTAAGGACATTGCTGCAGTCACCCTAGTAGCAATGCTTGAGCGGTTTTCGGAGATCAGAAATCCGAGCGGATATCTTCGGGCTTTGGCCGTCAAAGCAACGCAAAATACATTCTCCCCTGCCCCGATGATCATGGCGCTATGCCGAGAACGGAAAGCGGCTTAACAGCTGTTAAGGTCACTAAGTGGATCCACGATCAGACCTGATCACGGCCTTAACAGCTGTTAAGTTTAAGCCTGAGCAACCTTCGAGGCCGGTTTTTCCATTGTGGAGCATGGCGTTACGCCGGTTGTCTCGCTTCACGGCTGTTACAAATTTCCCGCTTTGCACTGATAGGGATAACCTCACCTGAAATCCCTTGTCTTCACCCGGATGCTGTCGAGATGCAGATCGCGGATATACATGTCTCGGGTCTTCATGGCGGTTGCCGTGCGCGGATCCGGCGCGGGTGTGCCGTGATGGAACTCATCCCCGCGACCATGGGGCAGCGGGAAGGCGGCATCTCTCTGACCAACGCTGGCCAGCGCGGCGGAGAGATCCGTCAGCCCATAGGCAACATGGTGAACCACTTCACCCTCGCGCTGCACCCGACCTCGCACCGAGACCATGCTTGCGCCCAGGATGATCCGGCGATTTGCCTCGAAGACCTTTGGCCAGACCACCAAGTTGGCGATGCCGGTTTCGTCCTCAAGGGTGATGAACATGACCCCCTTTGCCGATCCGGGCCGCTGGCGCACCAGCACCAGCCCGGCCACTTCGCACCAGCGCCGGTCGCGCAGTGACATGGCATCAGAACAGGTGACGATCCGGCGCCTGCTCAGTTCTTCACGCAGGAAGGCAACCGGATGGCGGCGCAGCGACAGGCCGGTATGGCTGTAATCCTCGACAACCTCGCGGCCCGCCGCCATCGGGCGCAGGCTGACCTCGGGCTCGATCACCTCGCGTCGGGTTTTGTCGGGATCGGCCGCTGCGGCGAAGAGGGGCAGTTCGGTGTCGGACAGACCTTTGATCGCCCAGAGCGCCTCGCGGCGGGCAAGGCCAAATGCGGGGCGGAAGCCATCTGCTTCGGCGATGCGGGTCAGGCTTGCCACCGGCACCTCTGCCCTGCGCCACAGATCCTCGATCGAGGTGAATGGATCCTCCGCGCGGGCAAGGGTAATGGCGGCGGCATGGATATTGGCCAGACCCTTTACCATGCGCAGACCCAGCCTGACCGCGAACAGCCTCTCGTTTGCCGTGGGTTCCAGCGTGCAATCCCAGCGGGAGGCATTGATGCAGACCGGGCGGATCTCGACGCCATGGTCGATGGCATCCCGCACGATCTGGGCCGGCGCGTAAAAGCCCATGGGCTGGCTGTTCAGCAAGGCCGCGCAGAAAGCGTCCGGGTGCCAGCATTTGAGCCAGGCTGAGGCATAGGCGACCAGGGCGAAGCTGGCTGCGTGGCTTTCCGGGAAGCCGTAGCTGCCAAAGCCCTCAAGCTGTTTGAAGGTGCGTTCGGCGAAGCTCGCTTCATAGCCACGGTCGACCATGCCGTTGATCAGCTTGTCCCGGAACGCAGAGACCCCGCCGGTAAACTTGAAGGTGGCCATGCTCTTGCGCAGCATATCCGCCTCACCCGGGGTGAAGCCAGCGCATTCAATGGCAACCCGCATCGCCTGTTCCTGGAAGAGCGGCACACCCAGCGTCTTGCCCAGCACCGCCTTCAGTTCCGGCTTCGGGTATTCCACTTCCTCCTGCCCGGCGCGGCGGCGCAGATAGGGATGGACCATATCGCCCTGGATCGGTCCGGGGCGCACAATGGCGACCTGAATGACGAGGTCGTAGAAGGCGCGCGGCTGCAGCCTTGGCAGCATGGCCATCTGCGCCCGGCTCTCGATCTGGAAGGTGCCGAGCGTGTCTGCCTTGCGTATCATCGCATAGGTGCGCGGATCTTCGGCCGGGATGGTCGCGAGATCATGGCTGATGCCCTTATGCTCCGCGATCAGAGACAGGCCCTTGGCCATGCAGGTCAGCATGCCGAGCGCCAGCACATCCACCTTCATGAACTTCAGCGCGTCGATGTCATCCTTGTCCCATTCGATGATCTGGCGTTCTGCCATGGCGGCGGGTTCAATCGGGACCAGATCGTCCAGCCGGTCATGGGTCAGGACAAACCCGCCGGGATGCTGGCTGAGGTGGCGCGGCGTGCCCATCAGCTGGTGGGCCAGCTGCAGGGTCAGGCGCAGGCGGCGATCGGCCGGGTTCAGGTTCAGTTCGCGCAGCTGGCTGTCCGTGACACCCTGCTCCGACCAGGCCCAGAGCAGACCCGAAAGCGCGGTGATCAGATCCTCCGGCAGGCCCATCGCCTTGCCAACATCGCGCAAAGCGCCCTTGGCGCGGTAGCGGATCACCGTGGCGGTCAGCGCGGCATGGTCACGGCCATAGGTCTTGTAGATCCACTGGATCACCTCCTCGCGCCGTTCATGCTCGAAGTCGACATCGATATCGGGCGGTTCGCGGCGTTCCTCAGAGATGAAGCGCTCGAACAGAAGGTCATTGCGCTCCGGATCAATGGCGGTGATGCCGAGCACATAGCAGACCGCCGAATTGGCGGCTGAGCCGCGGCCCTGACAGAGGATGCCCTGCGAGCGCGCATAGCGGACGATGTTGTTGACCGTCAGGAAGTAAGGTGCATATTCCAGCCGGCCGATCAGGGTAAGCTCGTGGTTCAGCGCCGTCCTGGTCTTGTCGGGAATGCCCTCCGGATATCTCGCTTCCGCGCCCTCCCAGGTCAGCCGCACCAGCGTGTCCTGCGCGTTCAGGGCCGGGGCGTCGCGCTCTTCGGGGTATTGATAGCACAGCTCCTCCAGCGAGAAGCGGCAGCGCCCGGCGATCTCTGCCGTTCGGGCAAGGGCTTCCGGATAGCGGGAGAACAGGCGTCGCATCTCCTCCGGCGGCTTCAGATAGCGATCCGCATGGCGCTCTCGCCGGAACCCGAGCGCGTCGATGGTGGTATTGTGCCGGATCGCGGTGACCACATCCTGCAGGATGCGGCGGCCCGGCTCATGGAACAGCACATCATTGGTGATGACCGTTGGCACCCGCATTTGCGCGGCAAGGGTTGACAGCTGGTGCAGGCGCAGCTGGTCATTCGGGCGTCTGCGCAGGGTCAGCGCCAGATAGGCCCGGTCCGCGAAGAGCCCCTGCAGCCGCCTCAGGCGCAATCCGCAGATGTCATCGGCCTGATCCGGGATCAGAACCGCGATCTGCCCCTCGGCATAGGGGGCCAGATCGGCCCAGTCCAGATGGCAGCCGCCCTTGCCCGCGCGCGCCTTGCCGAGGCTGAGGAGGCGGCAGAGCCGCGCATAGGCCGCGCGATCTGTCGGATAGACCAGCAGCGCCATGCCGCAGGCCAGCTCCAGGCGGCAGCCGATGATCAGCCTGACCCCGGTGGTCTTTGCCGCCTCATGCGCCCGCACGATCCCGGCCAGAGAGTTCCGATCCGTGATGGCCAATGCCGCCATCCCCATGACTGCGGCGGTGGCAAACAGCTCCTCTGCCGAGGAAGCGCCGCGCAGGAAAGAGAACTGCGAGGTCACCTGTAACTCGACATATCCCGGACCGCTCATCCGAAGATTCCATGCAGAAACCAGCGATGCGAGCCGGTCGCCGCGTTCTCGCCATCACCGGCGCGGAAGATCCAGTAGCGCTCGCCGGTATCATCCTCGATGCGGAAGTAATCGCGCACCGCGATCATCTCTGCATCCCGTGTCCACCATTCGCCGAAGATCCGCTCCGGCCCATCGGCGCGGCGCACACGGCGGCGCACCCCGCGCCAGGCGATCCAATTCGGCGGGTGGTCGGGCAGGAGGGCCATGGTCTCGATGGGCTCAGGCCGAGCCAACAGACGGGCAGGGCGGGGCCAGTGGTCCGGCCAGCCCGCGCCGGTCTCCTCCGACAGGGGCGCGATGCGTCGCACGGATCTCTCCGGCACATCGCTGGGCATCGGCGCCATGCGGTAGACGGCGCGGGCGCCGACCCGGTTTGCCAGAACATCGACCAGCCCGGAGAGATCCGGAGCGGTGGGCTCCAGCAGGCTGCTCGCCTGCCGGGGCGCCAGTGGCTCGGTCAGCGTGGCGGTCAGGGTCATGATCTCGATCCCGAACCCGGGATCAATGGTCTCGATCTTGTCGCACAGCAGCCGCGTCAGGCGCTTCACATCCCGCTGTGGGGCCGCGAGGCCAATCCGCACCGTCTGGGCGTGGCTGTCGACGCGGGCACAGATCAGATCCATCCGGCGCAGGCCGAGGCCCTTCTCCTCCAGCGCCAGGCAGAGCTGTGCGACCAGCTTGCCGATATAGCGGGCGATGGTCTCGGCCGCCCCAATGGGTTCGGCAAAGGCACGCCGCACCTCAATCACGCCCGCCGGTCGCAGGGCCTCAATCGGCTCTGCGACCGCGCCGAGGGCCTGATCGATGCGCCGACACAGCTCGGGGCCAAAGCGGCGCGTCAGCGGTGCCCGGGGCTGACCCAGCAGATCGCCGATCCGCAGGAAGCCAAGATCGCGCAGGCCGCCTGAGACCGTCGCAGGCAGGCGCAGCGCCTCCAGCGGCAGCGGCGTCAGCAGGTCAGTCCCGCTGGTGATCAGGGTCGGTCGCGCGGCATGCCGGGCCAGCGCATGGGCCGCGCCCCAGGTATCGGCGATGGCGGCGCGCGCGCTGACGCCCGAGAGGGTGAGGCGGCCAATCAATGTCTCCAGCATCACCGCCTCCCCACCATGCAGGTGATCGGCGCCGCTCGACTCGATCACGATGCCATCGGGCGGGTCGACCGCGACAATCGGGGCAATGCGTTGCAGCACCCAGAAGGCCAGCCGTTCAAGGCTGGCAAGATCCGCCACCGGGTCCGCGCGCTCGATCACCAGATCCGGCACCAGCGCCTGCGCTTTTGTCACCGGCATGCCCTGCTTCAGCCCAAGGGCTGCTGCGGCCGCATCCACCGCCGTGAGCAGCCGCCGGTTGCCCACACGGCCCGCAATGACCAGGGGCGCCTCAGCGGAAGGCGCTGCGGCGCCCGCCCAGCGTCTGATCCGATCGGTCGGCCAGAGGGGCAGGAAGACCGAGATGACCCGTGCCATCACATGCCTCCAGTTCGATATCGAGACTCTCGCCCGCCCGGGCGCGGATCAGTTCAATGAGCCAGCGCGCCCGGCCAACGCCCGGCACCGGCAACGGCGCGGAGGGCAGGACCGAGACGCGCCAGCGCGTCATGGCCGCAGTCGGTTGCCCAAAATCCACCGCATCCGCAGGACGCCGCCAGCGCCGCAGGGCGATGCCGGTGGTCCCAGACCCTTTGGCGGCCAGATGCAGGCGCCGCGAGGCGGTCATCGACAGCCGCGCCACATCCGCCACCACTGCCGCGAGGCCCCCATGGCGCAGGCCTTCCTCCATGCAGGCCAGCACGCTGGTGTCATCGCCTGCCTCGACATAGATCACCCGGTCCGGCGGCAGACCTGCTTGTTCCAGCCCTGGCGCGAAGAGATCGGCCTGGGTCACGCACCAGAGCACCGATCCGGGCAGCCGCGCGGCAATGCCTGCCGCAAAGCAGGCCGCGGCTGCACCATCGACCGCGCCATTGCCGCCGCCCGCCACCTCATGCAGGCAGCCGATCGCCAGACCGCCCTTCGGCAGGCGGCGGTCAAGCGCGGCCACATGAAACGGCAGCACCGCCGATGGCGGCGCGCCATCGCCCTCAAGCGCCGAGACCTTCCGGCGCAGCGCATCAAGAGCTGAGGTGGAGGCACGCGATGCCATCGAGCTTTAGGATTCCATGAGGTGGGGAACGAAATATGTTCCTTCTTTGTTCACGTCAGGTCTGTGAGTCAATCTGATCCATGATAATGTGATCGGACGGGCCGGCCAGCAGGCCGCACCACCGGGTTTGGGAGCAACCGACTTGTGCAATCTTTACAATGTGAAGACCAATCAGCAGGCGATCCGCGATATCACGGATGTGATGATCGAGAGCATCGGCAATCTTGAGCCCGAGATCGCTGTTTACCCGGATCGCCCCGCGCCGGTGGTGCGGAATACCGGCAAGGGCCGCGAGCTGGCCCGACTCACCTGGGGCATGCCCACGCCGCCGCAGTTCCTGAAATCCCCCGATGCGCCTGACACCGGTGTGACCAACATTCGCAACACCGCCAGCCCACACTGGCGCCGCTGGTTGGGGGTCGAGCACCGCTGCCTCGTCCCGGCCGCCGCCTTCTCGGAATATGGGCAGACCCCTGATCCGGTCACGAAGCGCAAACCGCTGCATTGGTTCGCCCTGGATGAGAGCCAGCCGCTCTTCTTCTTTGCCGGGATCTGGACGCCCTGGCAGGGCACCCGCGGGTCGATGAAGACACCGAGGGCAGGGAATCATGAGCTCTTTGCGTTCCTGACCTGCGCGCCGAACGCGGAGGTCGGGACTGTTCACCCCAAGGCCATGCCGGTGATCCTCACCACGAAGGATGAGATTGAGATGTGGATGACGGCGGATTGGGCGTGGGCGAGAGGGCTGCAGAGGCCACTGCCGGATGGCGCTTTGCGGGAGATTGCTGCGCCCAATCCGCCCTCCGCACTCTGAGCCAGGGCGCAGGAAATATACCTAGAGGGGCTTCAGGGTCTCGCGGGGACGGGGGTAATGACGCGTGAGTTGAGCGCCAGGGCGGATGTTTCGCGAGACAATGGGAAGAGCGAGAGGAGGGGAAGGGGAGGGCGGCGGGTTCTGGCCGGAAGAGAGGCTTCCGGGGCTCGCCGGGAGAATGGTCATGACACAGATCGAGGTTCTGGAACCGGCGCGCCCGGTGCGCCGCGGCGGCTACAAAGTCGATGTGAGCCGCGGAGAGCGAAATGGACGCATCTCGTCTGAATGGTTCAGCCGACCCGACGATGAGCGGTATCTTTCGCTGGATGACCTCTGGGCCTCGGTCAAGGCCAGGTCGGACCGCAGCCGCACACGTATCGTCGAGACGGCGCGGATCCATGTCGATGCCAGCCGCGACAATGCAGAGCGGCTTCAACTGATCCTTCCGAGGGCCGATGCCCCTGTCGTGCCAACCCATTGGGCCTTCGGGCAGCTCGCCAGCATGGTCGGGGCGCCGGCTTCTTATCTGCGGCAACTGCCTGCGCCATTGGCCGGTATCAACTTGCAATACGGGCTCGCCAGCAATCGGGTCGAGCAGATCAAGACTCTCGAGACCGAAGACGGGCGTATTGAACTCAGAGCCGCCACCGGACCCGACTATGGCCGGATCTACGATCACGAACTGGTCGAGGCGGTGCAGCGCATTGCCGGAAATGGTACCGGAGACACCCGTTGGAAAGTGCCTGGCACCCTGGATTGGTCGACCGGGGTCTATAACCCGGATGTTGATATCACCCGTGACACGACCACGCTCTATGCCTCGGATCGTGACGTCTTTCTGTTCCTCGTCGACGATCACAACCCGATCGAGGCAGGCAAGCTCCCAGATGGATCGCCCGACCTCTATTTTCGGGGCTTTTACTGCTGGAATTCCGAGGTTGGGGCGAAGACACTCGGGATAGCTAGTTTCTACCTGAGAGCTGTATGCCAGAACCGGAACATTTGGGGACAGGAAGAATTCCAGGAGATTACGATCCGGCATTCCAAACATGCGGCATCTCGCTTTGCACATGAGGCGGCACCGGCCCTGACGCGCTTCGCTAACTCCTCACCGTCCGGCTTCATCAACGGCATCAAGGCTGCGCGGCAGCAAATCGTCGCCCGGACCGAAGAAGACCGTGAGACCTTCCTGCGTAAACGCGGCTTCTCCAAAGCTGAGACGGGAAAAATCATCGAGACGGTGCTGAAAGAGGAGGGCCATCCTCCGGCGAGTATCTTTGATTTTGTGCAGGGGATCACGCGCCTCGCGCGGGAGAAGACCCAGCAGGACGCGCGTCTTGATCTCGAGAGCAAGGCCAAGAAGCTGCTCGACCGCGTTGGCTGACAACCGGCTTTTCTGACAGTAGCCGGCGATGTAGCCCGCTCTTCACGCAGCGCATTGGCTATGCTGCGTGCGTTGTGGCCTTCAGACCGGCTCTTCAGCGGTGCCGCTCCAAGCGGGGGGGCAGGGGGGCTGGTCTTTATCCCATGAGGACCACACCACCAGACTTGTCACGAAAAGCTGGAAGCCGCCGTCCACGCTGTGTTCGAGGCGCTCGGCCTATCGGTCGAGCCCAACATGAACTTTGCCTGTCGGCTCAACGATCTGATCGCCCAGGAGTTTCAGTTCACCTTGTCGGGTGATGATGCGGATGTCTGCAAGGCCGACGCATGTTCCCTGGTGGAGGCGGAAATCCAGGAAGCGGCGTCTGGTCGCTTCCATTCTCAGGGTCCGATTGCTGCCCAGGTAGATTTCCCCGTGCACTGTGCGAAACCGCCGTTCTCGTTCCGGCGACCGTTTCCTGTCGGTTCAGGAGATCCCGTGAGGTTGTCGCTCAGGTATTGAGGGCGTCCTTCATGGCTTTGGCCGGTGTGAAGGTGACCTTCTTCGGCGCAGCGATGGTGACTGTCTCGCCGGTCGCAGGATTGCGGCCTTCGCGTTCCGCGGTTTCCTTCACCTTGAATTTCCCGAAACCCGGGATCGAGGTTTCTTCCCCGGCGCCAGCGGCTTCCGCCACGGCCCTGAACACTGCCTCGACAGCGGATTTCGCCTGAGCCTTGGTCAGTCCATGTTCCTCAGAGAGTTTAGCGGCAATATCTGCAATGCTGGCCATTCGGATTTCCTCAAAATGTTCGGTTGGCAAAATGTCTGATACATCGGGCCTCAGGAATCCAGGAGGAAACGCGATCGGCTAATGTTCTGACCATCGGCAGTGCCTTCTGCAGCTTCCAGTCTCTGCTCAGTTTGCTCGGGTTCGGGCACAGCCGCGCCCTGCTCCCGGATAAGATCCATCGTCTTTCGGCATGCCGGATCTGCCGATTGCAGAGGATCGTTGGCGCTGCATCTCAGCATATCAATGCTGCGCTGATCTGCGTGATGTGGGTCATGCAGCATGATCGCCCCTACAGGACTGTGGCTCTGCATGAACATTTCCAGCCAGGCGCCAAGATAGTCGGCGTCATTGGTGAAAGCCGAACTGGCAGCCTCGAGCGCGTAAACCAGGATCTGTGGCGTGGGGGAGGGGGGTGCCACGGGCACAAATGGACCAAACTCATGGCGTGTCACCAGCCAGCGCAAGGTGATGTCGGTGGCGCGGCGCAAGGCATCTGGAAGATCATCGGCAGATCGGGGTTTAATCGGAAGGCGCGCGGTATCGAGGCAACGCCATTGACTGGTGTCCTCGGAGTAAAATGCAAGCAGGTAGCGCATTGTGATGATGCCCGTATTTTTTCATTGTCGCTGGGGCCTTAGGCCCGATGCTGACTTAGGGAGGCACCCTTTTGCTCGCAAGGTCAGGTATAGGAGGATGGGCGGCAACCCGCCCGGCAAAAACGTGGTCCAGCGCCGGTCCCGCGCATGGCGAACTCGCGTTTCGCACCCGTTCGTATTGCCAGCCCTTTGCGTGACCGAACAGCCATTCCTGCGCGCCCGACTTCAGTCATTCTGGTTGCGGGCGCTGCGATCAATGGCGGCAGTACGGCCTGCGGTGTTGGCGCTGTGAGAGAAAGAGGGGGGAGGGGGGTTCTGCGGCGGGTTTGAGGATCGGGAGAGCGGCTCCCGGCGCCCGTCGTGGAGAAGACAGATGGCGAAAGCTGTTCAGAAGATCACCCTCTCGCGCTCGCGTGACATCCCCTTCGAGAAGCTGGTCCTCAGCCAGTCCAACGTCCGCAAAATCAAGGCGGACATTTCCATTGAGGAACTCGCAGAGGACATCGCACGCCGCGGCCTGCTTCAAAGCCTCAATGTGCGTCCGGTCCTTGATGCCGAAGGCGCTGATACCGGGATGTTCGACGTCCCCGCCGGCGGTCGTCGCTATCAGGCTTTGGCCCTGCTGGTGAAACAAAAGCGCCTTGCGAAGGACGCGCCGGTGCCCTGCATACTGCGCGAAGGTGTGAGCGATATCCTTGCCGAGGATGACTCGCTGGCCGAAAACACGCAACGCGCGGCTCTGCATCCGCTTGATCAGTTCCGCGCCTTCCAGACCCTGCGCGAAAAGGGGCAGACGGAGGAACAGATCGCGGCCGCGTTTTTCGTTCCTGCCTCTGTGGTGAAACAACGTCTGAAGCTGGTTTCTGTCGCGCCGGACCTGCTTGAAATTTATGCCGCTGACGAGATGACGCTCGAACAGCTGATGGCTTTCACAGTATCTGCTGACCATGAGCGCCAGATCCAGGTCTGGAACGCGGTGAAGGATTCCTGGCAGCGCGAACCCCACAACATCCGCCGCAAGCTGACCGAGACCTCGGTGCGATGCAGCGACCGCCGGGTCCGCTTCGTTGGTATTGAGGCCTACGAACTCGCCGGAGGGACGCGAAGCCGCGACCTATTCGAGGATGACAATGGGGGCTGGATTGATGATGTCGGCCTGATCGACAGCCTCGTGAACGCGAAGCTGAAGGCCGAGGCCGAAGCCATCGCATCAGAGGGCTGGAAATGGGTCAAAGCCGATGTCAGCTTTGAATATGGCCATACATTCAGCTTGCGTCGCGCCCCGGCCGAGCGGGTGGAACTGACAGATGAGGAGCGGGCTGCCCGCGAGGCGCTGCGCAGCGAATATGATGCGCTTGAGGCCGAATATGCCGAGGCCGGAGATTATCCGGACGAGATTTCTGTACGTTTTGGTGAAATCGAGACTGCTCTCGCGGGGTTTGAAAACCGCCCCGAAACCTTTGACCCTGCCGATATCCGACGGGCGGGCGCTTTCATCAGTATTGCGCTTGATGGGACGCTGGATATCCAGCGCGGCTATATCAGGCCGGAAGACGAAATTGCCGACGCCGAAGAAGCCGGGCACGGTGAGGATGCCGGGCCCGACAGTGACAGACCCTGCCATGGTGATCATCGCGACGATGCTGGTGAAGATGAGCGCCGGATTGCGGGCTCGGTGGTGACCATCGGCGGTGAAACATCCGAGCAGGAGGAAGACGAAGGCGAGGCCGTCAAGCCGTTGCCGGATCGGCTGCTCTCGGAACTGACCGCCTACCGGACGGTGGCCTTGCAGGATGCTGTGGCGCGCAATCCGCATGTGGCAATGACTGCGCTTGTGCACAAGCTTGTCTGCGACCTGTTCCGGGCGTCGCCGGGCCGGGTTCTGGAGGCATCGGTCACAACCGTTCACCCCGCCGTCCAGCCGGATGACCTGAAATCCTTCCCGCCTGCGCTGTCGATTGCGGAACGCCATACGGCCTGGCAGGAAGATATCCCGCAGGATGATGATGATACGCTCTGGGTATGGATTGCCGGTCTCGATGAGGCAAGTCGACTGGCGCTGCTCGCACATTGCGTTTCATTCGGGATCAACGCCTTGCACGAAAAGCCGAACCCTTACAGTGGTCACGGGCTGAGCGAGCACGCGTTGAGCCGCCGAATGGCAGAGGCAGAGCGGCTGGCCCTCTCAACCGATCTCGACATGTTCGAAGCTGGCTGGGAGCCGACGGCCGATAACTACCTTGGCCGTGTCACCAAGCCCCGGATTCTCGAAGCCGTTCGGGAAGCAAAGGGCGAGGCTGCGGCCCAGATGATCGATCACCTGAAAAAAGGGGACATGGCGTCTGAGGCCGCCCGACTGATCAGGGGAACTGGCTGGCTTCCGGAAATCTTCCGGACCCACAGCGATGAGGAACCAGCCGCGCAAGAGGCTGGCGTCGAGATTGTGGAGGTCGAGGATCTGCCTGCTTTCCTTGCAGATGAAGCCTTAGGGCCGACGGCGCAGCCTGATGGTGCTCACGCCGATGACCTGATCGCGGCCGAGTGATCCCCAAAGAGGTCCGCGGCTGTCGCGACCTCTATCCCTTTCCAAACCTCTATCGCGCGGCCTGAGGTTCTCCCCGGGTCGCGCCTCTTCATGGAGAGACACATGTCCGCAGAACAGATTTTTACTCGCGCCCCATTGGGAGCTCTGATCCGCTACAGCGATGGCAAGCCGCGCCCACCCGCCCGTTTTACGAAGAAGCTCGCCTCATGGCAGCGCAACAACGGGATTGGCCGATTGGTTCGGAAAGAACCCGGTCGGGCCGGGGGGAGCGGCCATGATATCCCGGCTTCGATCACGCTGCATGAGGGTGATTACTCGTCGGCAGGGGTAATCCTCGTTGTAATGCACCGGACCTATTCGGTCACCGGAGAGCTGAAGTTTGAAATCGCTGATCTGCCGCGCCCGGGCATGGTTCGCGTTGTTCAGATTTTTGGGGACACCACCGAGCTTTTGCACCTGGCTGAGAATATGGAAGCAGCTGAACTCTGGCTTGGGAAGAACCCCTACAGCCTCGCCCGCTTTGAGGTGGTTGGTGAGGAAATTCCGCCGGGGTCTGATCAGATCGCCGTTGCAGCCTGACGGCTGGCATGGATGTGCCAATCCTGCGCGCCTGCCGTTTCGGCAGGCGCGTATTCTTGTTTGCCCGGGCACCGGATTCGGCGTCAGGAGAGCCAGGGGAGGGGAGGGGGAAGCGTGCCGGATGGAGGTGCGAGGGAGTGGCTCTCGCGGGTCCGGCCTGGAGCTTCCGTCATGACCGTTGCGTTCAATCTGACCGAATTCGCTTTGCCGCCGCGCGTGGTTGTCGGTGATATCAGCATTGCGCGGCCAGGCCCGCTGACCGTCACCTGCATTGGTGAGGTCAGGCACATGGAAGATGATCCGGCCCTTGGCCCCTGGTGGCAGCAGAAAACCGTGACGCTCGGGCGTTGTGCATCCATTGCCGAGGCGATCAGCTTCATCTCGCTCGCCGTGGCGCGCGGCGATATTGCGATGGAGGAAGGCGAAGCACTGGATTTCGCGCCCATCCTGTTTGTCATTCTGGACCGAGACAAGAGGCTTGTTCTTGCGGGCGAGATGAGCGGTGCGGACGTTGAGTGGTGCGATCCCGTTGCCAGTGACGGGGAGGCGCGCCAGGTTGTCGAGGCAGCGAGCCGCATCCGCGCCGAGGCGAGTTATGAGGCAGGATGGGATAATTTCAGTACCGCCAAGGGGCTGCGCCACAAGGCGAGTGTGCTTGAAGGCAGGCTGGTTGATCACGCCTGGCGCGAGGAAGTGCGTCGAATTTTGCGGGAGGGAACATGAGAGCGGGTAAAACGGAGTTGGAGTTGCTCCAGCTCGCGCCGATAAGGCGGGTTGGGACGATGGGACCCTGCTCAGCCTTATTTGCGACTGGCTCGATACAAAGGATCTCGGCCTTGAATTGCACGGCGATCTTGTCGCGCTGGCTGATCGGGAGACCGGCGAGAAAGGCAATGGCTGAGGCCTTCGCCTGAAGCCGCAGGAGAAGGTAGCCGGACAATCGCCCCCAGGCCCGCCCGGCTGCGGACAGGAGCGCGGCATCCCGGGGCCCACGGCTGACAAGGCGGTCAGGAGAGGAAGAGGGCAGGGCGGGGAGGTGAACCGGAGGGCTTAGAGAGAGCCACGGTTTTTGCCCTTCACCCAGACGGAGAGTTCCTTTGCCCGACATCATCCTGCAGTGCGAGCAAATACTGCTGCGAAAACCTCAGATCGACACTCATGCCTTGCGCCAAGCCGCCGCTCTGGAGGCGACGGGTGAGGTCAGTGTCGCGATCAACAAACAGGCGGTATTTGATGCCCTGACTGCTGCGGGCATTACACATGCGGCTGTCGAATTCGATAATATCGGCATTCATGCCCATATCCTGAGCGTCGATGTCTTCGACGGAGTTGTTGCGATCAGCATGCCATCAACAGTGGTCGCCATTACTTCGTGTCACCCGGAAGGCCGCAGGTGCATTTCTTCGATGGGGCTTGCGGATGCCATCATGTATCTCGCCAGTTCCCTCCTCGCAGGCGCGATTGTGGGGCTGGAGGATCAGGATTGCTCCCGCTGCACATTCTGTTTTGACGCAGTGGCCCGCACCATCCAGATCGACTTCGATGCGGGGTGATGGGGGCATGAACATCATTATTCCAATTGATGCCGGTCGACCGCTCTCTCACATTCCCGTAGTCGAATTTGGCCGTAGTTTGGACGGTTTGCTGGTCGCCCGGGTGGGCGACAAGGCTTTTGCAATGGTTGCGGCCAGAGATGGCCATCATTTCCTCGCAACGGGCTGGCGTTTGCAACTCCCTCTGACAGGTTGGGTCCGTTCGGATTTCTTTGGCAATTCTGGAAGTGTCGCCGACGAGGCCGCGTTCCGGGCTTTGGTCGGTGAAGAGGCAGATCATCAGCGCGAAGTTGCGGGCCTGGATCGGCGGGATGTACATATCCATGCCAGCACTCCCTGGGGCGCTTCGCAGTGCGCCACTCTTTATGCTGAGGGCGTGGTGTTCCACTCGACGGCCAGTCATGGCGGGTTCCATCTCTCTGCCGACCGCAACAGGGGCGTTCATGCAACGCTGCGAAATCCCGCAGGCTGGTATGAAGAGGACTGCGTCTGGGCGGCCGTCGCGCAGGCATGGCCTGACCTGTTCACCGGCCGCGAGCGCTGCCAGGCGGATGGCACCTTGCGGAACTACTGGCCCGAGGCATGGGAAGCGATCCACCGCCGCAAGCTGCTGCCCGGGGAATCCAGCGAACGGGACCGTCAGGAGTTTGAGCGGGTGCATGCGGATGATTGGATCGTGATATCTGCCATTCGATCTGACCATTTTCCGGGTTTCACCGAAGTCATTGCCACGCGCGGTGGGACGCGCGGTCCAGATGCGGATCAGCGACGCTTTCTCGTGCCAGCGGCAGAATACCGCGCCGGGGCATTCGGCTTCGTTATCGACGAGCCTCGGCATGCGGCTTTTGATGGTCCATCGAGCTTTGTCGGCTGGAGAGCCAAAAGCTGAGCTAAATGTAGCGAAATCCCTGCTCTTGAGGTTTCTCACACAGCCGAGCCACGGCAGTTGCAATTGATGCCACCCAGGCGCCATGGCCAGACCACCGCGAGTCCATGGTGATTTTCCAGGCACCTTCCGAGCACAGACGATTACGGCCCCAGCCTTCGGGAGGGGCCTTTTCTTACTCTCCCTCCCGCTCCCAGAGCCAGAGGAGGGCCGGAAGGGCTTTGGGGCCCGTGCGGGGGAGAGAGTGCTGCGCGGCCTAGCCTCGTAACCCGCTCTCTGGAGATAACCCTTATGAACATGATGCCCCCCGTCCTCGTGACGGGCCCGTCAGCTGTTGCCAATGCCGCGGCGGTCCTTTCGGCCGCCCAATCGCTGGTGCCCTTGCTCGCACAAGGCCGCCGGATCGACGCCCCGATCTTGCGCGCAGCCATGGAGGGCGCTTTTAGCGGCACGGATGCTGATGGGGCCTGGGACTGGAAAACAGCCTATGAGGCCACCGAGGTTGCTACGGTCCTCTTCCTGCGAACATACGGTCGCGCCCTGCTGCAAAAAGCCGGATCAGCGGCAAACCTTCTGCCACTGCTCACGCGGATCACTGGTCTGTTGCCATCTCAGACCCGGCGGTCTGAAGAAATGCAGGCACGGCAGCAGTTTTCGACACCAATCCCACTTGGCCTCGCGGCCGTGACGGCAGCGGCGATCACACCTGCTGACCGGGTGCTGGAGCCCTCTGCCGGCACAGGTCTCCTCGCGGTTCTGGCCGAACTCTGTGGCGGCACCCTTTTGATGAATGAGCTCGCGGATTTGCGGGCCGGCTTGCTTGATGCGCTGTTTCCGGGCGTGCCGGTCACGCGCTTCGATGCCGCACAGATAAATGACCATCTGCCGGAAACGCAGGTGCCAAGCGTAGTGCTGATGAACCCACCCTTCTCGGCCATGGCCCATGTTGAAGGCCGGGTCCCTGACACCACCCTGCGCCATGTTGCCTCGGCCTTGGCACGCCTGGCTCCTGGCGGACGGCTGGTCACCATCACCGGCGCGAGTTTCTCACCAGAGCACCCGGACTGGCGCGAAGCCTTCGGCCGGTTGCAGGAGACCGGAAGGGTGGTCTTCTCGGCTGCTGTCGATGGCGCGGTCTACGCAAAGCACGGCACAACGTTCCCGACCCGGTTGACGGTGATCGACAAGATCCCGGCAGCAGATCCGGCGGCGTCTCCGACTATGCCGGGCTGTGCGCCCGATGTTGCGACGCTCATGGGCTGGATTTCGGATAGGCTCCCCGCCCGTCCTGAGGTACAGGTGCCGTCTGCGCCACCTGCGGTCGCCGGACGCAGGATACACCATGGACCTGCCGCCCGGCCGAAGCGTGTTCTGCGCCGGGGTGTGGACACTGTCTCCTCCGATCCGGTGGCCGAACGCCTCGCCTATGACACTCTGGACTGGCAGCCCGACGAGGCCGCGAGGCTGACAGACGCGATCTATGAGAAATATGCGCTCCAGACCATCGCAATCCCGGGCGGCAAGGCGCATCCGACGAAACTCGTGCAATCTGCGGCTATGGCCTCGGTCGCCCCGCCTAAACCCAGCTATCGTCCGCTGTTGCCGTCAGCGATCCGCGACACCCTCTCGGCCGCGCAGCTCGAGACCGTGATCTTCGCCGGAGAAGCCCATGCCGAATTCCTGCCGGGCAGGTGGCAGGTGGATGAGACCTTCGATATGGTGACGGTGGCCCGGGAGGGCGCCGCGCAGACGGTTCAGTTCCGGCGCGGCTTCATGATCGGTGATGGCACAGGCGTTGGTAAGGGTCGCGAAGGTGCTGCGATCCTGCTCGACAACTGGCTGCAGGGCCGCCGCAAAGCCGTCTGGCTCAGCAAATCTGACAAGCTGATCGAGGATGCGCAGCGTGACTGGTCTGCGCTCGGCATGGAGCGGCTGCTGGTTCAGCCCCTGTCCCGTTTCTCTCAAGGCAAGGCGATCACTCTGCCTGAGGGGATCCTTTTTGCGACCTATGCCACGCTGCGGTCAGATGCGCGTGGCGAGAAGAAATCCCGGGTTTGCCAGATCGTGGACTGGCTTGGGGCGGATTTCGATGGCGTCATCCTCTTCGATGAGGCCCATGCCATGGCCAATGCGGCGGGTGGCAAAGGCGAACGTGGGGATGTCGCGCCGTCACAGCAGGGCAGGGCGGGGCTTCGATTGCAACATGCGCTGCCGAGGGCGCGGGTGGTCTATGTCTCAGCGACCGGGGCGACCACCGTTCATAACCTCGCCTATGCGCAACGCCTTGGGCTCTGGGGCGGCGAGGATTTTCCATTCTCGACACGTGCCGAATTCGTGGCTGCCATTGAGGATGGCGGGGTCGCCGCCATGGAAGTTCTCGCCCGAGACCTGCGTGCGCTTGGGCTCTATACGGCCCGTTCCCTCAGCTTCGACGGGGTGGAATATGATCTGGTCGAACACGCACTGACGCCTGAGCAGACCCGCATCTATGATGCCTATGCCCAGGCCTTCATGGTGATCCATAACAACCTCGAGAAGGCGATGGAGGCCGCAAATATCACCGGGGCCAGTGGCACGCTGAACCGTCAGGCGAAATCCGCCGCGCGCTCGGCCTTCGAATCCACGAAGCAACGGTTCTTCGGTCATCTGCTCACCGGGATGAAAACCCCAACGCTGATCCGCTCGATCACCGAGGATCTGGAAGCGGGGCATGCGGCCGTGATCCAGATCGTCTCCACCGGTGAGGCTTTGACGGAACGCCGCCTCGCGGAACTGCCAACAGAGGAATGGAGTGACGTCCGCATCGATATTACGCCGAGGGGCATTGCCTCGGGTACTTGCAACATTCCTTCCCGGTGCAGCTCTATGAGCCATATACCGATGCCGAGGGCAATTTGTTCTCGCGCCCCGTTACACGCGATGGACAAGTGGTGGAATGCCGCGAGGCCGTGGCACGGCGGGACGAGTTGATCGCCCATCTCGCCAGCCTGCCGGCGGTTCCCGGCGCGCTTGATCAGATCGTTCAGCATTTCGGCACGGATATGGTGGCCGAGATCACTGGCCGGGCGCGGCGCATTATCCGCAAGGGCGAGCGCCTCGTGGTCCAGAACCGCTCCGGCTCCGCAAACCTGTCCGAGACTCAGGCCTTCATGGATGACAACAAGCGGGTGCTGGTATTCTCCGATGCCGGCGGCACCGGGCGCAGCTATCACGCCGAGCTGTCCGCGAAAAATACCCGGCTGAGGGTGCATTATCTGCTGGAGCCGGGCTGGAAGGCCGATGCCGCGATCCAGGGCCTTGGGCGCACGCATCGGACCAATCAGGCGCAGCCGCCGCTGTTCCGGCCGGTTGCCACGAATGTCAAAGCCGAAAAACGCTTCCTCTCCACCATTGCGAGACGCCTCGACACGCTCGGCGCCATCACCCGCGGTCAGCGTCAGACCGCCGGACAGGGTCTCTTCCGCGCCGAAGACAATCTCGAAAGCGCTTACGCGCGGGATGCGATGCGCCAGCTCTACATCCTGCTCTCTCGTGGCAAGGTCGAAGGTTGTTCGCTGGAAACCTTCGAGGCGATCACCGGGCTGAAACTCACCGATGACAACGGGATCAAGGATGATCTGCCGCCGATCACCACTTTCCTGAACCGGCTGCTTGCGCTGACCATCGAGATGCAAGGCATCCTGTTTTCGGCATTCGAGCAATTGCTGACGGCGAAGGTGGAGGGCGCCATGGCCGCCGGGATCTACGATATGGGGCTGGAGACGCTGCAGGCTGAGAGCTTTGATGTCATCGACCGGCAGGTGATTTATACGCACCCTCGCACCGGGGCGGTGACCCAGCTCCTGACCATCTTACAGCGCGAACGCAACGCCCCACTCGGCCTCGCAGCAGCGCTGGAATGGCTGGATCAGGAGCCGAAAGCGCGACTTCTGATCAATGAGCGCTCCAACCGTGCCGCTGTCGAAATCCCCTCGACCAGTATTATGCTGGACGAGGGGGACATCATTCGCCGGGTCAGGCTGATCCGCCCGATGGAGAGTTTCAACCTCCCGACCTCACGGATGGAGGAGTCAGCCTGGGTTCCTGCCGACGCGAGCAGTTTCCGCACGGCCTGGCTGGCGGAACTCGGCGAGATTCCGGAACTTTCCGAGACCACGCTGCATATGGTAACCGGCCTCCTGCTACCAATCTGGAAGCGATTGCCGCAAGACTCCACGCGCGTCTATCGCCTCCAGACCAATGCGGGCGAGCGGATCATCGGGCGCAGGGTCTCTCCAGCCTGGGCCGCCTCCGCCAGCACGGTCGGGGTGTCCTCGCTGAAGCCAGAACAGGCGCTTGCGGCGCTGAACGAAGGTCGCACGATCCTCGATCTTCAGGAGGGGCTGCAGCTCCGACGTGCCCGTGTCATGGGTGTCTCGCGGATCGAGCTGACCGGATTCTCGGATATCATGCGGCACCGCCTGGCCGCTTATGGCCTCTTCCACGAGATCATCAGCTGGAAGCTTCGCATGTTCGTGCCGACCAATGAGGATGGTGTGGCCGTCCTGGGCAAACTCTGCGAGCAATGGCCCATCCGGCGTGTTTCGGATCGGGAGGGTGCATGATGCCGCGCCTGATCGCCTCCGATATCGCTGCCCGTCTTGGCCGACAGGCTGAGGCGGTCTGCCGCCATTATCTCCCGGCCGGTCGTAAGACCGGTCGCTACTGGATCGTTGGCAATGTGCATAATGCGCCTGGCCGCAGCATGTTCGTGCGCCTCGTCGGGCCGGACACCGGCAAGGGCGCAGCCGGGAATTGGCAGGATGCCGGTACAGGGGATTACGGGGATCTTCTCGACATCATCAAGGCGCGGTGTGGTCTGCCCGCGTTTCGGGAGGTGGCGAATGAAGCCGCCCGCTTTCTGGGCAAACCGCTTCCACCCCCGATTGCAAGCTCTCCATCACAGCCCCGGTCAGATACGAGTTCCGAATTCGGTCACGCCGCTCGCCGTCTGTTTCGCATGTCGCATAATCTCAGTGGCAGCCTTGCAGAAACTTACCTGCGCAGCCGGGGGTTGACCCATCTCGCTGGTGTTACTGCTTTGCGCTTCCATCCCCGCTGCTTCTACAAGCCAGATGGTGGCGGTTTGACCGAGCAATGGCCCGCGCTGCTCGCGGCGGTCACCGACCTGAAGGGGCGACAGACCGGCACGCATCGCACCTGGCTGGCCCGGAACGGCGCAGGTAAGGCGCCGCTTGATCCGCCAAGGCGGGCGATGGGCGATCTTCTGGGCCATGGCGTGCGCTTCGGGTCGCCCCGTGATGTTCTCGCAGTCGGAGAGGGGATCGAGTCCGTCCTGTCCGTCCGCGAAGCTTTGCCCGTTATGCCCATGATGGCGGCGCTGTCGGCGGGTCATCTAGCGGCCGTCTTGCTATCGCGCGGACTGAAGCGACTCTACATTATCTGCGACCGTGATCCGGCAGGGGAGCGGGCAGCTGATCGTCTTGCCAACCGAGCTTTCGAGTCCGGGATCGAGCCGGTGCTCTTGATGCCCATGTTCGGCGATTTCAACGACGATCTGCAACGGCTTGGTCGGGTGGCGCTGCGGGCGCATCTTCTGGATCAGGTGCATCCCGAGGACCGGCATCGGTTCCTGTGCGACGGACCTTGAAGGTCAAGGGGGGAGGAGATGTAGCGCGTCCGCCCGCCTCCGATCCCGCATGATCGGGGGGCTATGACTGCGCTCGGCGCCCAATGCCTTCGGGAGAGGGCGATCGGCGCACAGGCGGGACGGTCCGGCAATGGCGGCGCCCGGCTATTTTCCGCCGCGCGGGCCACGGCCCGCGCTTTGCATCGCGAGACAAAATAGCCGGCCTTTACCATCAGGGCCCTCGCTTTGCTCGGGCTGCCAGACCGTCCCGCCCGTGCGCTTCGACGCCTGCGAAGGCCGCGATGGGCGCGGCCGAAGATCAGGAGTCACCAGATGCAGGCGGAAGATTTTGACGGGCGAGAGCCGAGCCACACCACCTCTCCCACCTACCATGCGATTGCCTATCTCCAGCAGCACGGCTGGCGGCCGGGCCAGGATGAACCCGATCCACGCCCGATGCCCGAGGCGGATGCCGTCTCCCAGGCAGTGGCAGATATCTTCGACGCTTTCGTCGCCACCCTCGGTGATACCCGGCTGGAACCTGATCTCGAAGAGCTGCTCTGGGGCACCGTCAATCTCTTTCACCGCGCCAATGCCCGGATCGAGCGGCAGCTTGACGATAATGAACAGGCGCAACGCCGGCTTCAGGGCGAGCAGGACGGCTCCGAAGTGAAATCCGTCGAGTTGGAGCGCATCACCGCCGAGGGTCAGACACTGGTTGAGCGGCGCAGTGCGATGGAGGCGTTCCGCGATCTCTCAGCCGATGCATTTGAGACCCATACCGGGTCGGCCTGGCGTCCGCGCGCCGGTTCTATGGTCAATCACCGCCATCTGACCTCGGCACTTGTCGACAGTCGCGACTTTCTTGCTGCAAAGCGGCGCAGTGAGGCCGAGGTGCTGATGCCGTCCGGCCCGAAGATTGCCTTCTCAGGCGGTCTGGAATTCAACGACCACCGTATTATCTGGGACCGGCTCGATCAGGTTCACACGAAGCATCCCGATATGGTGTTGCTGCATGGGGCCTCGCCGCGCGGTGCCGAACTGATTGCCGCGAAATGGGCGGACAACCGTAAGGTGGCACAGGTGGCTTTCCGCCCGGACTGGAACCGGCACAAGAATGCAGCTCCCTTCAAGAGAAATGACGCAATGCTGGAGGTTCTGCCAATCGGTGTCGTTGTCACTGCGGGCACGGGTATTCAGGAGAACTTTGCCGATAAGGCCCGTAAACTTGGCATCCCGGTCATGCGGATCGGAGGCGGCGCGTAAGCGCCGCACCATCACAGAAGGGCAGGGGTGCCTCGGCGCGCCTGCAAGTATCCCAGGCAGATTGTACTTTTGTCCGATCTGAGCATACTCGTCTGGCAAGCGCGGCTCACAAGTTCAAAGCTCCGCAAACGTCAACCGGTAGACCCGTGGCGTGGAACTACGGGCATCCATGAGGAAAATGATGGTCGAAATCGATCTGAACACCCTTTCGCTCGCCGAACTGAAGCAACTTGAGAAGGCTCTGGCCAAGGCCATCACCAGTTTCGAAGGACGCCGCAAGGCAGAGGCGCGGGCAAAAATTGACGAGCTGGCGCGCGAACTCGGCTACTCATTCGCGGAGCTTTCAGACGCAACCCCCGTGCGTACCCGCTCGGCATCGGAGCCGAAGTATCGCCATCCCGAGAACCCGGAGATCACCTGGTCGGGCCGTGGTCGCAAACCGGCATGGATTGCCGATGCACTGGCCGCCGGTAAATCGTTGGATGACTTCGCGATCTGATCGGAGGGGCCTGTCGTGCAGCATTCTGTAAATGCGGTCCGGTTGCATGTTTCGCTGGCGGAAATTGCTCCGCCGATCTGGCGACAGCTTATCGTGCCCGCAGACTGGACTCTCGACAGGCTCCATCTCGTCCTGCAAGCTGCCTTCAGCTGGACCGACAGCCATCTCCATGAGTTCAATATCGGTGGGTTGCGCTATGGCGACCTTGCTCAGCTCGAGGATGATTTCGGGGGATCGAGGATCTTCGACTACACCGAGGTCAGGCTGGCAGATTTCAGCGGGCAGGACCTGCGCTTCAGCTATACCTATGACTTTGGCGATAACTGGACCCATGTCATCCGCATCGAGGAATGGCTGTCACGCGACACGGCGCCCCGTCATGCAGAATGCATCGGTGGCGCCCGTGCGCGGCCTCCTGAGGATGTCGGGGGACCTTGGTCCTATGGTGACTTCCTCGAAACGATTGCGGATCCTGCGCACGATGAACACAAGGCAAATCTTCGCTGGGCGGGTGGCCACTTTGATCCCGAATGGTTTGACATCGGGTTGATCAACAAGGATCTGCGCAACACGTTTCGGGCAAACGTCAACAGGCGCCTGCATCAGCCAAAGCCGAAGATCGCAGTCGGAAGGGTCGAGGCAAAATCGACGTGAAGGGCGGAAAGCCGTCTGATTGCGGCGCGGCATGGCATCCGCAGCAAACTCGGGAAAGCGGTCATCCGCGCGCGGTGCGGCATGGCCACCGCAGCAACTTTGGCGAAGCAGTTCAGACAGAACGCAGCGAGATCATCGCTAGTTCAGTCGTGAGGACGGGTAGAGACAACCGAAAGCCGCACAAGGTCGTCATTATCGCCATCGCAAATGCAATCCTGAAAACAAGAGCGGTATGGCGTCAACAGCTCAATCGATAGACACAATTGTTAGCGTGCACCACCTTGCCGCCGACATTCAGGCAACGCGGCCATCTATCACCCGGTCAAGCCAGCCCACCGCCATATCCGGAACCGATGCCAGCAGCTTATGCGTATATGGCTCATGTGGTGGCGAGAAGACTGCTTCTTTGTGCCCCTGCTCGACAATAACGCCATTTTTCATCACGACGACACGGTCGGCGATGGCGCGCACCACTTCAATGTCATGGGTGATGAACAGGTAGGAAACGCCCAGTTTCTCCTGCAACCCGATCAGCATCCGCAGAACTTCGGCCTGCACCACCTTGTCCAAGGCCGAGGTGATTTCGTCACAGATGATCAGCTCTGGCCCCGCAGCAAGGGCGCGCGCAATGGCAACCCGCTGCTTCTGGCCGCCGGAAAGCTGGCCGGGGGTGCGATCGGCGTGTTCAAGGTTCATCTCGACCATTTTCAAAAGCTCGGCCAGCCGCTTCTCGCGCGCGGCACCGCGCAGCCCCTGATATAGGCTCAGCGGACGCCCGATGATCTTTCGAACCGTCTGGCGCGGATTCAGGGCCGTGTCGGCGGATTGGTAGATGATCTGGATCCGGCGCAGCAGATCCAGCTTGCGATGGCGCAGCTTTTCCGGCAGCGGCTGCCCGTCGAACACCGCCCTGCCCTTTGACGGCTCTTTCAGCCCGGTGATCACTCGTCCGAGTGTCGATTTCCCCGACCCGGATTCGCCAACCAGCGCCACGGTTTCACCACGCCCGACCTGCAGGTCGATCCCGCTCAGAACCTCGAAATCACCATAGCGCGCCGCGAGCCCCTCAATCGACAGCAAGGGCCTGCCGCGCGTTTCATGGCCGCTTACCGCCGTGACCGGCATTTCATGCACCGCCCAGAGGCTTTGGGTATAGGGATGCTGCGGGACATCCATAATCGCCGCAATCGGCGCCTCTTCGACCACTTCGCCATAGCGCAGCACCGCCACGCGATGGGCGATCTGTGCCACCACGGCGAGGTCATGGGTGATATAGATCGCGGCCACGCCAAAATCCTCGATCACCTTGCGGATCGAGATCAGCACCTCGACCTGGGTCGTAACATCCAGCGCGGTCGTCGGCTCGTCAAACACGATTAGCGATGGGTTGCAGATCATCGCCATCGCCACCATGGCGCGCTGCAGCTGACCGCCCGAGACCTGATGCGGAAAGCGCGCGCCGAAATTCTGCGGGTCCGGCAGTTGCAAGGCGGTGAACAGGTCTACCGCGCGCTTTTCGGCCACTTCTCGCGACAGACCGCCGCGATCAACCGCCACCATGATAATCTGGTCCATCAAACGATGCACCGGGTTGAACGCGGCCTGGGCACTTTGCGCCACATAAGCGACCTTTGTGCCGCGAATGAAACGGCGCTCTTCCTCGGGGATCGCAAGCAGCTCTGTCCCCAAAAGCCGGATCGAGCCGCCATTCGCCCGCGCCCCGGGCCGCAGATAGCCAAGCGCCGCGAGGCCGACCGTCGACTTGCCCGCGCCGGATTCACCAACCAGCCCCAGCACCTCGCCCTTTCGAATGGTCAGGCTGACCCCGCGCAAGATCTGTGACCATTGGTCATTGGCCTTCGCCTCGATCTTCAGGCCGGTGATTTCGAGAACCGGTGCGGATTTTGACATATCATTCATCGCTCAGCCCTCTTCACTTAGCCCGCTGGCACGGTTCAGGAGCCAGTCGACGACAAAATTCACCGCAATCGCCAGAAACGCGATCGAGGCGGCAGGGATCAGCGGCGTGATATCCCCCATATTGATCAGCGCGGCATTGTCGCGAACCATCGACCCCCATTCCGCCAGCGGCGGCTGGATGCCGACCCCCAGGAAGGACAGCGCCGCAATCGAGAGAAAGATAAAGCAAAAGCGCATCCCCAGTTCGGACAGGATCAGCGGCAGGATATTGGGGAAGACCTCATTGACGGAAATCCACAGAAGGGATTCGCCCCGCGCTTTCGCCGCCTCGACGAAATCAAGGCTCGCGACATTCAGCGCCGCCGCGCGTGAGATGCGGAAGAAGCGGGTCGAGGTCAGCACCGCGATGATCAGGATCAGGTTGGGGATCGAATTGCCGAAGATCGACAGGATCATCAGTATGAAGATCAGATCCGGCACTGACATCAGCGCATCCACAAAGCGCGAGATCACCTGATCGACAAAGCCCCCGATCAGCGCCGAGAAGACGCCCAGCAGGCAGCCGATTGTGAAAGAGATGATTGTGGTGATCAGCGCAATCGAAATGGAATTGCGCGCGCCAAAGATCAGGCGCGACAGGAAATCACGGCCCAGCTGATCCGTGCCAAGAAGATGTTCAGCGCTCCAGCCGTCAAAGGGGATACGCGAGACCACATCGACCTCGCCATAAGGCGCGATCCAGGGCGCAAAGACCGCGACAAAAGCGTAAATCGCGACCACCACCATGCCGAGCTTTGCGCTGAAGGGCGCGGTGGCCAGAAATCGTCTGGTACGGGTGAGGCGTGAAGGGGTGGCACGGCGGGACTCGATGCTTTGGTCCATGATATTCCCCCTCAGCGCGGATGCAGCAGGCGCGGATTGCTGACAATCGAGATGATGTCGGCGATCAGGTTGAAACCGATATAGGCGGTGGCAAAAATCAGCGCGCAGGCCTGGATCACGGGAACGTCCCGGTTTCTGACCGCGTCGATCATGGACTGGCCAACGCCCGGATAGACAAAGACCACTTCGATCACCACAACCCCGGAAATCAGATAGGCAAGGTTCAGCGCCACCACGCTGGCAATCGGGCCGATGGCATTCGGCAGCGCTTGGCGCATCACCACCCGCCCTTCGGATTCGCCTTTCAGACGGGCCATTTCGACATAGGGGCTGGACATCACCGAAAGGATCGCAGCGCGGGTGTTCCTGACCATATGCGCAAGGATCACCAGCAGCAGCGTCAGGATCGGCAGCACCATGCGGTAAAGCTGCTCGCCGAAATCCATGCTGTTCCGGATCCCGGCCATGGACGGGAACCATTGCAGTTTCACGGCGAAAACCATCATCACGATATAGGCGACAAAGAATTCCGGCAGCGAGATCGAGGCCAGGGTCGAGGTCGAGAGCAGCCGGTCGATGAACCTGCCACGAAAGCGGGCGCAGATCACGCCGAGGACAATCGCCAGCGGCACCGCAATCACCGCGGTGATCGAGGCGAGCGTGATCGTGTTCACGAGCCGCAGCCCCAGCACCGCCATCACCGGCCGCCCGGCAAAAGACTGGCCAAGATCGCCCGTCGCAGCCGCACCGAGCCAGGCGATATAGCGCCAGAGCGCGGGCTGATTGAGGCCGAGCTTCTCTTCCATCGCCGCCACCGCCTCGGGCGTGGCATTCTGGCCAAGGATTGCCGAGGCGTAGCTGCCCGGCAGCAGACTGACCGAGAAAAAGATCACCAGAGACACGATAAGAAGGCTGAGTAGCCCCAAACCGACCCGACTGACCACCATGGACAATATCGGATGGGAAGTTCTGTTCATTATCGGCTGTCTCCGGTCAGGGGATCGGTAGGTATCGGGGTCGGGGTACCGCCAGGCAGCGCCCCGTCCGTCACATAACGGTTGCTCAGATATCGGTGCGCCACCAGCGTTCGGCGCAGCGGTGATTGTCGGCGGGAAGAATGCCGCCGGTTTCCCCATGGCCAATCGCTTTGGTCATTGCGAGGCGCCATGACACGAAGGCCACGGTGATCACGCCGCCCTCATCATGCAGGATCTGCTGCATCTCGGCATATTGCCCGGCCCGGACAGCCTCATCGGTCTGCGACCGCGCAGCGGCATGCAACCTGTCAAAATCCGTGTTGCTGAACCCGGTGTTGTTCCAGGGCGCATCCGATGTGTAAGACGTCGAGAACAGCCAGTCGAGCGTCACCCGCCCATACCAGTCCGAGGCATTGAAGGGCTTTACCAGCCAGACATTGTCCCAATAGCCGTCATCGGCCTCCTGGATCAGATTGACGGTGATCCCGGCTTTTGCAGCATGTTCGCGGAAAAGAACGCCGGCCTCAATCGCGCCGGGAAACGCCGAATCCGCCACTGAAAGGTCAACCACCAGGCCCTCGACCTCCGCCTCTGCCAGAAGCGCGCGGGCAGCATCGGGATCATAGCGATGTTCGGGCGGCGTTTCGGCCCAGAACGGCATGATCTTTGCCACCGGATTGTCATTGCCGGTCTCTGCCTCTCCAAGGAAAACCTTGGTGATGATATCCTCGCGGTCAATCGCCAGTTTCAGCGCGCGGCGCACAGCCGGATTGTCGAACGGGGCCACCTGGCAGTTCATGTCAAAGGTCAGATGGCGCAGGCTCGGGGTGCGATGGACCACCAGTTGCGGGTTCGCCTCGATCAGGCCGACATTGCGGATATCGACATCCTCGATCACATCGACCTCGCCGGTCAGAAGCGCATTCAGCCGCGCCGAACGGTCGGGGATCACAATGAATTCGACCTCATCGAAATGCGGCAGGCCCGGCTTGTGATAGTCCGGGTTGCGGCTCATGCTCACCGCGACGCCGGGCTCAAAGCTGTCGAGCCGGAAGGCGCCGGTGCCCACGCCGCTTTCCCAGTCGATGCCGCCGCCTTCCCTGGCCGGGAAGACCGAGAGATGGTAATCCGACAACAGATAGGGGAAATCGGCATTGCCCTGGGACAGGGTCACGATCAGCCTGTCTTCGCCCTCGATGGCGATGTCGCTGATCTGGCTGACGATGGACAGCGCCCCAGATGTGCTGCCCTCGCCCATATGATGCAAGAGCGACTGACGGGCATCTTCCGGGGTAAAGGGGCGGCCATCATGGAATTTGACCCCCTTGCGCAGGATGAACGTCCAGCGGGCAGCGCCTTCGTCGGTTGCCCAGCTTTCCGCCAGATCGCCGGCGAGCGAGCCATCCGGCAACAGCTCCACCAGGTTGTTGCACAGCGCGCCGTTGAAGGCCGCACCGCACATCACCGTGGCCCAGCTGCCCGGCTCCAGCGAATCCTGTTGCGAGCCGTCATTGACGCCGTAGCGCAACCGCCCGCCCTGTTTCGGCCCCTCTTCGGCGCGCAGCGAGGCGGGCAGAAAGATCGCCCCGGCAACCATCGCCGCGCCACCCAGAAAGCCGCGCCGCGATGGCGCTATGCCTCTGGTCAATGTCTGAAACTGCCCGCTGATGGGGCCTGTGGGATAGCGCACCAGGTTTCCTCCGCCCTGAACGACAATCGTCGGTAAATTCGGTGATGCCCGGTGCGGGGTCGCGCCGGGCCTGTACTGACATGCGGCAGGGCCAGGTCAGTCTTTCATCCACCAGCGCTCGCACATCCGCATATTGTCCAGCGGCATCAGACCACCGACCTCGCCAAAGCCGACCCGGTTCGAGACCGCATTGCGCCAGCTGACAAAGGCCACGGTGATGACATTGCCTTCATCGCGCAGGATTTCCTGCATCTCAGCATAGCAGGCGGCGCGTTTTGCTTCATCGGTTTCAGCGCGGGCGGTCTGGTGCAGCTCGTCAAAGCGCGCATTCGACCAGCCTGCATTCCACGGCGCATCCGTGGTGTAGCTGGTCGAGAACAGCCAGTCGACCGTGGCGCGTCCAAAGTAATCAACGCCACAGAAGGGCTTCTTGCGCCAAACATTCTCCCAATACCCATCCGCGGCTTCCTGGATGATGTTGATATTGATCCCGGCTTGGGCTGCATGGCCCTGATAAAGGGTCGCGGCCTCGATTGCGCCCGAGAAGGCATTATCTGCCACCGAGAGATCGACGCTGACTGTGTCGAGCCCCGCCTTGGCCAGATGTTCTTTCGCCTTTTCGATGCTGTGCTCACGCGGCGGCATATCATGGTAGAACTTCTGGATAGACGCCACCGGATTGTCATTGCCCCTGGTCCCCTCGCCGAGGAAGACCTTGTCGATCACATCATCCCGGTCGAGCGCGTATTTCAGCGCCAGCCGCACGTCGGGGTTGTCGAAGGGCGCGACACGGGTGTCCATGTCAAAGGTGAAATGGCGCAGGCTGGGCACGCGCTGGACCCCGAAATCGGCGCTGCCCTCGACCATCGGCACGTTGCGGATGTCGAGATCCTGGATGAAATCGACCTCACCGGTCAGCAGCGCATTCAGGCGCGCGGTGGCATCGGTGATGTTGATGAACTCGACCTCGTCGAGATAGGGCTTGTTGTTCTTGTGGTAGTTCGGGTTGCGCGCAAGGCGGGTCGCGATGCCCGGCTCGAAACTTGCAAGCGTGAACGCCCCGGTGCCGCTGCCGGATTCCATGTCAATGCCGCCACCCTCAAGCGCCGGATAGATCGACAGGTGATAATCCGACAAAAGGTAGGGTAGATCGGCATTGCCCTCGGTCAGGGTGATCGTGACTGTGTCCGTGCCGCTGATGTCGATCTTCTCGATCTGCTGCACGATGGCCCGCGCGCCCGAGGTGGAATCGGGCTTCATGTGATGTTCAAGCGACTGGCGCACATCTTCCGCATCAAGGCTTTTGCCATTGTGGAAGGTGACGCCCGGGCGCAACTTGAAATGCCAGACCTTTGCGCCGGGTTCTGCCTCCCAGCTTTCGGCCAGATCACCGGCAACCGAGCCATCGGGCAGGATCTCGACCAGGTTGTTGTAGACACCGCCATTGAACGAGGCACCGGTCCAGCTGGTCGACCAGGTGCCTGGGTCAAGATTGTCGTTCTGCGACGCATTGTGCAGCCCGAGCCGCATGAAGCCACCGGCCTTTGGCGTGGCGTCTTGCGCACGCAACGCGCCGGGCAGACCAGCCATGGCCCCCGCTGCCAGCACGGCGGAGCTGCGGGCCAGAAACTCACGACGCGACAGCTGTCCGCGGCGCAGACGGGTGGCCAGATCGTCCATCTGGCGGTGGTGCGATTCGTTCATGTGTTTACCCTGTCAGGTTCGGTTATAGTTGGAATTCCGCCCGGTTCGCCGCTGTCTGATGCAGCTTTCAGCATCCCCGGTGTTCTTGTGCAAATGACGATACGCGTAAATCAGATTCTGTCAACAAACTGATTGACCAATCAATCGAGCAATGACCAGAATGTCCTCGAATTCCTCCTGCTTCAGGGCTCTCATACCATGTCCGACACACCTCTTTCATATCTCAGCGCGTCAGAGCTGGCAGCACTTTACCGCGCCCGGAAAATCTCGCCTGTCGAAGTGGTTACTGATGCTTTGTCACGGATCGGCGACAGTGCCGAAAGCCTGAACGCGGTCTGCTTTACCTATCCGGACGAGGCGATAGGGGCTGCGAAAAAATCTGAAGCACGTTACATGTCGGGCGCACAGAATGCGGGCATCCTTGACGGCATTCCGACCGCGCTCAAGGATGAGAATATGATGGCGGGCAAGGTGACCACCTATGGCTCGCTGCTCTATGCCGGGCATGTTGCCACCAGAAGCGCGCCGGTGGTGCAGCGGCTGATGGATGCGGGCGCCGTGATCCATGCGCGCACCACCACGCCGGAGTTCTCCTGCGCCCCCTTCTGTCACTCCAGACAATGGGGGGTGACGCGCAATCCCTGGAACCAGGACTACACGCCGGGCGGATCATCGGGCGGTGCGGGGGCGGCGCTTGCGGCGGGGCTGACACAGCTTGCCACCGGATCTGATATTGGTGGCTCAATCCGCATCCCGGCCTCGGCCTCGGGCGTGGTGGGGTTCAAGCCACCCTATGGAAGGGTGCCCTCGACGCCACCTTTCAACCTGGATCACTATAACCACCCAGGGCCGATGGCGCGCTCGGTTGAGGATTGTCTCATGATGCAGAATGTTCTGGCCGGGCCGCATCCCGAAGACATCACATCCCTGAAACCAAAGCTGGAACTCCGCGCCGACCGCTCGGGCGTGAAGGGCTGGAAGATCGCCTATTCGCTGGATTTCGGCTTTATGGAGATCGACCCGGTGGTGCGCGCCAATACCCTTGCCGCGCTAGAGGTGTTCCGCGCGCTTGGTGCCGAGGTGACAGAGGTCGCCCTGCCCTGGTCGTGGGAGGTCTATCACGCCGCCGCCACCCACCATAAGACGCTGTTCGGCGCCTGGCTCGCCGAATATCTCGACGAGCGCGAAACCCAACTGACCTCCTATGCCCGCAGTTTCGCGCGTGATGCGCTTGGCACAACCACCCGCGACTACCTTGCCAGCCTTAATGTCGAAGGCCGGATCTGGTCGCATTTCGGCCCGATGATGGAGGGGTTTGATCTGTTCGTCTGCCCGACCCTGGCAATCCCAGCGGCGCCCGCAGAATTCGATTTCTCGAATCCGCTGGTGATCAACGGCAAGGAAATTGACCCCTATCTTGGCTGGACCATGGCCTGGCCCTTCAACATGCTCAGCCGCTGCCCGGTGCTTTCGGTACCGTCCGGTCATGCGCCGAACGGGGTGCCGACAGGCATCCAGCTGGTGGGCCGCACCTATGAGGATCAGTCGGTTTTCACCGCCGGCCTGGCCTATGAGGCCGCCCTTGGCGGCTGGTATCGCAGCGCTTCGTCCCGCCCCGCACTTCCTTTCTGAGGCCGATGATGAAAACGATCTTCTCCGACAAACACGCGTTGCAAAGCGTTGAAACCGAGTTCTATCGCGGCAAATGGGTAGAGGCCTTCGAGATCCCACGCCGCGCTGAACTGGTCCTGGCAGAAGTAACGCGCTCAAGGCTTGGCCCGGTGATCGCGCCCGACAGCTTTGATTTCAAGCCCGTGCTGGCGGTCCATGACGAGACATTCGTGCGGTTTCTGGAGACCGTCTGGGAGGCCTGGACCGCCGAAGTCGGCCTGGTCCCGGCCTATCCGAATATCTGGCCGCCGCGCCGGTCGCGGATGATCCCCACGGTGCGGCCAGGGGCCGAACTGGGCCGCTATGCGGTCGATATGAGCAGCCCGATCCTTGCCGGGACATGGGAGGCCGCGCGCGCCGGCGTTGATTGCGCGCTGACTGGCGTACAGCTGATCGAGGCCGGTGAGGCAGCGGCTTTCGCCCTTTGCCGCCCGCCGGGCCATCATGCCGGGCGCGACTATTTCGGCGGTTACTGCTTTCTGAACAACGCCGCGATTGCGGCCCAGCAGTTTCGCACCCGTGGCGCGGAACGCGTGGCGGTGCTGGATATTGACTACCATCACGGCAATGGCACCCAGGACATATTCTATGACCGGGGCGATGTGCTGACGGTCTCAATCCATGGCGATCCGGTGCAGGAATACCCCTATTACATCGGCTTTGCGGACGAGACCGGCGAGGGCGCAGGGGCGGGCGCCAATCTCAACCTGCCCCTGCCCTGGGGCGCGGATTTCACCGCCTACAGCGCCGCGCTGGATGAGGGTCTGCAGCGGATCAGGGCCTTTGCGCCCGAGCGACTGGTGGTCTCGCTGGGCGTTGACACCTATCAGGGCGATCCGATCTCGCATTTCAGGCTGCAAAGCGCGGATTACCCGCAGATCGGGGCAAAGATCGCGGCGCTTGGCATCCCGGTGCTCTTCGTGATGGAGGGCGGCTATGCCATCGAGGCAATCGGGGTGAATGCGGTCAATGTGCTGAAAGGGTTCGAGGCCGCGCGCGGCTGACGCCTCTTCGCCTTTGCCTGGGGATCAGAAATCCTCGGGGAAAATCAGGCGCATATAGGCCAAAGACGCATCATGTCCGCGCTTTTGGCCCTCGGCAATTGTCACCGGCAGCAACAGGTTCTCGATCCAGAGGCCAGAGATCATCGCGTTCAGCGTGACCGCGATCTGTTCGGCCTGCACCGTAAGCCCGCGCAAAGCGGCCAGCTCTGACACATCCGCCGTCACGGCCTCATTGTATTGCACCCGAAGTGCTGCGCAGCGTTTGCGAAAGCTTGGCACGCGCGCGGCCTCGGCCCAGAAAGCCAGCCAGAGCGCGATGGAATCCTGCCCCGCCGCCTTGCGGCTGAAATCGGTGTCGATCATGTGGCGGATCCGCTCGGCCGGGCTGCGCACAGACGCATTCAGCCGCGCGAGAAATGCCTCATATTCCGCCGCCGTATGGTCGAGGGCGGCGAAAATGATGCCTTCCTTCGACTGGAAGTGAAACGCCACCACCCCGTAAGAGCATTCCGCCTCGGCCGCGATGGAATTGATCGTAACCCCGGTCAGCCCCCGTTTCGAGATCACCTTCACCGCCGCTTTCAGCAGCGAGCGGCGCCGGTCGACCACCTGGTCATCGCGGGTCTTGGCCGGGGCTGCGCTGCTGCGCTTTGCTTTTGGTTTCTGCTCGGTCATCGGGACTCCGGCACTTCGCGGCAGGGCAATCGGCGTGGCACAATCCTGTCGGCATGAAAGGGTGCAGGCGCAAAGTCAAGTTCCGCCAGCATCAAGGCCCAGGAACCGCGCCGCATTGGCGTGCAGCCACAGCTGCCGTGTCGCCGCATCAAGGCCAAGCCCGTCGAGATCCGCGAGGGCGGTTTCAACCGGCATCATCGGAAAGGCCGATCCGAAAATGATCTTTTCTTTCAGGATGGTGCGGCCATATTGCAAAAGCGGCTCATAACCGGAATGCTGTTTCGCCAGCAGCTTCGGGCGTACCGCCAGCACCCCGATATAAAGGTTCGGATGCCGCCAGGCGACACCGATCAACTCCTGCACCCAGGGCCAGCCGGGGGGCGAGGCCACCGCGCGCAGTTCCGGATAGCGCACCATGACAGTGTCGAGATATTCAGGCCGACCTATCGCCATCGGCGTATGGGTCGAGAAATTGATGCCGCAATGGATATTCACCGGCACATTCAGCTCGATTGCCTTTTCGTAGAGCGGAAAGAGCCGTTCGTCATCAGGGCGCAGCTTAAGCTCGAAACATTGCAGATTGAGACCGCGCAACCCAAGATTGCGGACAGCGTGATCGAATTGCGCCACCGCATCTGCCTGCCAGGGGTCAACCCCCGCAAAACCGATATAGCGCGGGCCATGGGCCTGGATGAAATCGGCAACCACTTCATTCGGGATCTTGAACCCGAAAGTGGTGGTCAGATCGCGCGCTTTCAGCACCACATGGCGGGCGCCGAGGCGTTCGTAAGTCGCAAGCCAGCTGTCGAGCCCCTGCGCCGCGTCCGACGCCGCAGAACGGCTTTCGCTTGCCTGATAGACGCGCCGATAATTCTGCAGATGCGGCGCAGAGGGCGCGAAATCCGGATGCGGCGGGCGCGAGGCAAAATCGATCAACATCAGGTCAGCTCCATTTCCGGCGGTCTTCAAGGATCACTTTCGCCGCATTATGCCCCGGCACGCCGGTCACGCCCCCCCCCGGATGGACTGACGCAGAGGCCTGATAAAGGAACTCTACCGGGCTGCGGTAATCGGCGAATTGCGGGGAGTGGCGGCGGAAAAACATCTGATCCGCGCTGATCTCGCCATGATGGACATGGCCGTTCGGCAGGTCGAAAATCCGCTCCATATCCAGGGGTGTCAGGATCTGGCGATGCAGGATCTTGTCCTCGATACTAGGGAATTGCGTTTTCAGCACGCGCAGCACCTTTTCCCACAGCTCGTCGCGGCGGGTGTCCCAGTTCCCCCTGGCCAGCGTGTAGGGCGCATGGCCGCCGAAGATATTCATGATGTGATGGCCAGCCGGTGCCAGCGTCGGATCGACCATCGAGGGGAGTTTGACGATCAGGAACGGCTCGTCCGACATATCGCCCCCCTGGGCCTGATGCCAGGCACGCTCCATATAGGCGACATTCGGCGCGATGGTCATTTGCGGCACGACGCCGCCGTCCGGACTGGCCTGGCTGAAAACCGGCGCTTCGGGCAGCGCGGACAGTGCAAGATTCACCCTGAACACCGTGCTTTCGCAGCGGATGTTGCGGATGTCGCGATTGAACTCTTCGGGGAGGGTCGCGGTGTCGACGAGTTTCGTGAAGATCGTCCGCGCCGTCGCATTGGCAATCACGATTTTCGAGCGAATTTCCTCGCCGCCTTCCATTCGCACGCCGACCGCGCGGCCCTGTTCGGTCAGGATCTTTTCGACCGGGCAAGAGGTGCGCACTTCCATGCCATGCGCCTCACCCGAACGGCGGATCGCGTCGGAAATAGCACCCATTCCGCCTTTCATAAAGCCCCCGGGCCCCGCCGCGGTCGTGCCATCGCGCACGATGCCACGCGCCAGCATATAGGCTGAACCCGGCGTCTTCAGGCTGGAATTGGCACCACCGCCACCGGCAAAAAAGCCCAGAACCAGCTTTACATCATCGGATGAGAACCAGCGCGACAGGTAGTCATATGCGCTCATCGTCAGCAGGTTGTAGATGTCGTAAAACTGCGGCCCGATCTTGCGGAAGCGCCAGACGAAACCCGCCAGCCGCTTCAGATCACGCAGCTTGCCGCTGGAGGGGTTGACCGGCACCTCCCACAGCAATTGCTTCATATGTGGTGCGATTTTCAGCATATGCGCGCGGTATTTCGCATAGGCCTCGCCATCGATATTCGAGAACTTTGCGATCTCGGCCGCGAAGCGGTCGGGGTCGTCCCACATGGTAAAAGTGCGGCCGCCTTCGAGCGCAAAGACGGTGGGCGCGGCCGTAAGCACCTCGAAGCCGTATTTCTGCAATTCAAGGTCCAGAATGACCTTCGGCTGCAACAGTCCCTGATAATAAGACGCCATAGAACTGCGATAGCCGGGCGCGATCTCGCCCGTCACCGCCGCGCCGCCGATGATCTCGCGCCGCTCGACCACAAGCACCCTGACACCGGCGCGGGCAAGATAAGCACCGCAGGTCAGCCCATTATGGCCACCGCCGACAATGATCGCATCATAGCCAGGCTTCATGCGGATACCCCTTCGATCCAGGCATTGGTGGTGCGGTCGTAACTGCCGGCGCGCAGATCTTTGACCCCGGCGGTGATCAGCGGCTTGGCGATTTTCAGCGATGCGGTGCGGGGGAAATCATCGACGAATGCGTAAAAGCGCGGCACTTTGAACGGCGCAAGGCCGGCTTTTGCCGTCGTGATGATCCCTTCCAGCAGCGCGTCGCTGAGGATGACGCCTTCTTTCAGGCGAATGCAGGCCTTGACCTCTTCACCGCGCAGCGCGTCTGGCACACCGACCACCGCGACCTCGGCCACGCCCGGCGCGGCGGCGAGCACGGTCTCGACCTCGCGCGCGGCGATATTCTCGGCAGAGCGGCGGATCATGTCCTTCTTCCTGCCGACGATATAGTAAAATCCATCCGCATCCTGGCGGAACAGGTCCCCGGATGAAAACCAGCCGTCCTTCAGCACCTCGGCTGTGGCTTCGGGGTTGTTGTAATAGCCCAGCATGATGCCGGGGCCACGGATCTGCAGCTCTCCGGTCTCGCCCTGGGCGACGGGCTGGCCGTCTTCGCCGATGATCCGGCATTCCCGAAACGGGCAAGGCACCCCGCAGGAGCCGGAGCCGACTTTGTCCGCCCGCTCCACCGGCGCGAACATCGCCGGGCCGATTTCGGTCATCCCAAACGCTTCGCGGGCGTTTAGGTCGAACCGTTCTTCGATCCCCTTATGCAGGTCGCGCGGGCAGCCGTAGATATTGGCGCGGATGATGCGGTTATCGGCGTCATGGGCCTGTGGCGCCATGCCATGCAGCACCCAAGGCAGCAGGCAGAATTCGATCTGATGTTTTTTCAGCCAGGCCGAGAAACGGCTGGTCGATTGCTTTGCGGCCACAAACAGCGTTCCGCGCTGATACAGCGTCATCAGCAAAAGCCATTGCGGGTCCATGTAGAAAAACGGCGTCGAGGCGAGGATGCGGCGGTAAACCCGCCCGTCCCGGAACGCATTCACCTTGCCCGCCGAGATCCAGTAACGCTGGCTGAGCATGCAGCCTTTCGGAAAACCCGAAGTGCCCGATGTGAACTGGATGTTCAGCAGGTCGTCATGGCCAACAGGCGCGGGTAGCGTGAAATCCTCGCGCGGGCTGGCCGCCAGCTTGCCCCAGTCATGCGCACCGCCAGCCGCGCTGCCCACCACGATCAGCCGGTCGGCGGGCAGGCTGACAAGCCCATCCGCATCCGCCTGGTCCAGCACTGCGCGGGTGGTGTCATGGGTCACAACCCATTCGGCTTCGGCCACCTGCATTACATGCGCGATCTCACGCGGGGTATAGCCCGGGTTGATCGGCAACATCACCGCGCCGATCCGGCCAAGCGCCAGCCAGGTCAGGGGGAAGGCCGGAATATTCGGCAGCATCACGCCCACATGCGTGCCTTTGGTGATCCCAAGCGCCACAAGCTCTGTCGCCAGCCCGTTCACCATCCGGCGCATCTCACGGTAGGTGATGGTCTCGCCGGTTTCGAAGAAATTCCACAGCACCTGGTCACCTGCCGCCTGCGCGGCCTCATCGATCAGCGCGCCGATATTCCCGGGCAGCGGCTCTGCCTCGATCCGGTTGCGGCGTTCTTCGTAAGGGGTGACAGCCTCTGCGAGGACTTCGTCCTTCCACATAGGTGGACTCCAGTCTGGGGGGAGGGGGAGGGAAAACGCGCATCGCCCGGGGAGCGCGGGCGATGCGCAGCGGCTGCTCAGTGGGCGAACCAGACGGCCTTCAGGTCGGTATATTTGTCCATCGCATGCAGCGACTTGTCGCGGCCAAAGCCCGATTGTTTAAAGCCGCCGAACGGCACCGCCAGCGAGCCACGGTCAAAGCAGTTGACCCAGACCACACCTGCCCGCAGCGCCTTGGCCGCCCGATGCGCGTTCTTCATGGAACCAGTCCAGACAGCGCCCGCAAGGCCGTAAACGGTGTCATTCGCCACCGCCATCGCCTCATCAAACCCATTGACGGTGATGGCCGAGAGCACCGGGCCAAAGATCTCTTCCTGCGCGATCTTCATATCATTGCGGACGCCTTCAAAGATCGTCGGCTCGATATAGAAACCGCCGGTCTCGGTCTTCACCCGGTTGCCGCCGATCAGCGCATTGGCCCCATCGGCGCGACCGGCGTCGATATAGCCAAGGACGCGGTCCATCTGCTCTTCGCTGACCATCGAACCCATGCGGGTCGTGGCGGAAAGCGGATCCCCCGGCGCGAAAATCTTCGCCTGGGCCGCGATCTTCTCCAGCAGCACATCGCGGATCTTAGCATCGACGATCAGACGCGAGCCGGCGTTGCAGACCTGCCCTGTATTGGCAAAGATCCCCGCCGCGATTCCTGCCGCTGCCGCATCCAGATCTTCGCAATCGGCCAGCACAACCTGAGGAGATTTGCCGCCCAGTTCCAGCCCGATCCGTTTGATATTGGACTGGCCGGAGTATTGCATGAAATACTTGCCGACCTCGGTCGATCCGGTAAAGCCGACGCAATCGACATCCATATGCAGGCCAAGCGCGCGGCCCGCGATATGGCCAAGTCCCGGCACCACGTTCAGAACACCCGGCGGGATGCCCGCCTCTACCGCCAGTTCGCCGAATTTCAGCGCGGTGAACGGCGATTGCTCTGCCGGTTTCAGGATGACGGAATTGCCGGTCGCAAGCGCCGGGCCAAGCTTCCAGGCCGCCATCGACATCGGGTAGTTCCACGGCACCACGGCGGCGACGATGCCAAGGGGTTCGCGCACCACCAGGGTGGTCATGTCATGGGCGGTCGCCGCAACCTCGCCGTAAACCTTGTCGATGGCTTCGGCATACCAGGCGATGCAGGCGGCGGCGCTGACCGTATCGCCGTTATAGGCATTGGCGATCGGCTTGCCGACATTCAGCGTCTCCAGCAGCGCCAGCTCTTCCCGGTTCGCAAGGATCAGTTCGGAAAAGCGCAAAAGGATGCGGCGGCGGTCTGCCGGGGCCATCCGCGACCAGACCCCGGAATCGAAAGCCTTGCGGGCAGAGCGGACGGCGACATCCACATCCGCCTCATTGCACGAGGCGACCTGCGTCAGCAGGCGCCCGTCACCGGGATAGATACAGGCAAAACTCTCGCCTGACAGGCTGTCGACATATTTGCCGTCGATAAAGGGGCGGTTCGGAAGGGCCACGGCTTTGGCGCGGGCGTGCCAGTCAATCTCTTGCAGCATCTCTGCTCCTGTTGGATGTGGGGTTTCTGGGCCGCTTCAGACAGCAGCCGATTCTTTTACGTGCAAGCCATGCGCCGCACCGATCTCGGTGATGGCACGGGCCATGATGGCAACCATGTCGTCGATCTGTTCGCGCGAGATGATCAGCGGCGGCGAGATCACGCAAAGATCCCCCAGCGGGCGCACGATCAGGCCCAGCTCGAAACAGCGCTCGTCGATCTTCAGCGTGAAGGCCTTGTCCTCGGCATTGCCATCGGCGCGGGTCGGATCCAGCAGGCATTGCACGCAGCCGACAAGTCCCACGGAACGGGTTTCTGCCACACCCGGCAGCGCGCGCAACGAGGCCAGTGCCCGGGCGAAATACTCTGCCAGATCGCGGGCCTGATCGACGATGCCTTCACGCTCCATCAGTTCGATATTGGCGAGGGCGGCGGCACAGGCGACCGGCTGGTTGGTATAGGTATATCCGTTCGTAAACCAGCTGCCTCTGGCATTCTCGCCAGAGATCCGCGCCAGCACTGCCTCGGAAATCGCGAGGCCCCCCAGAGGCACATAGCCCGAGGTCACGCCCTTGGCGAAGGTGATGATATCGGGCACCACGCCGAACACTTTTTCCGATGCAAACCATTCGCCACAGCGGCCAAAGCCCGTCACCACCTCATCCGAGATGTAGAGGATGTCATGCTTTTCGCAGATGGCTTTGAACCGCGCGTGATAGCCTTTGGGCGGAATGATCACGCCGCCCGAGGCCAGGATCGGCTCGGCAAGGAAAGCCGCGATGGTATCGGGGCCGAGGCTTTCGATCCGATCCTCGAATTCCTGCACGAGGTCATCGAGAAAGGCCTCCTGGCTCCGGTTGCCGGCATGGCGCGGATTGGGGCTGGACAGGAAGGAAATCCGGTCCTGCTGAATGTCGAAATTCGGCCAGTTTCCGGTGCGCCCGGTGCAGGCCGCCGTCAGTGCGGTCGACCCGTGATAGCCGTCATAGCGCACGATGATGCGCTTTTTCTGCGGCCGCCCCAGCACGTTGTTGTAAAACTCGGAAAAGCGCAGTGCGCTGTCGACCGCCGTCGAGCCGCCGGTGGTGAAAAAGATCCGGTTCAGATCGCCCGGCGTCAGTGAGGCGATCTTTTCCGCCAGCTTTGCCGAGGGGCTGGTCGCCATATACCAAGGCGAGGCATAGGGCAGCACCATCGCCTGATGCGCCATCGCATCGACGATTTCGCGGCGCCCATACCCCACCTGCGCGCACCACATTCCTGCGGGGCCATCAATCAGACGGCGTCCGTCTTCGGTATAGACATAGATGCCCTCGGCATGGGTCAGCACGGGCTGAGACGCCTTGCCAAGTTTCGCCATCTCCTGCGCGGGCAAAAGGATGTGATCCCGCATCGCCGCGCTGACAGCACCCGATGTCTTCGCCGCATCATTCGTCGTCATAGCCGACCTCCCCTTTCATTCCGCGCATTGGTCCTTGCACTTGCCCGCTCTTGCCGCCGGGCATCGCGCTTCCCGCAAGTAGTGGGCAATCGAATCCGACAAGTCAACATTTCTGATTGCCCGATCAATCAGAAATGTTGCGAATTCCCAATTTGCGTGCTTATGCTGGCAAAGGATTGCGCCGGGTGATGCGACCTTTCGGGGTGTTATGCGGACCGGTCCGGTTGCCGGCCTGCGGGTAAAAATCTGATCTAATATGCTGAAATCATAGGAGTTATCATGAAAAACGCCTGGATCATTGATGGTCTCCGCACCCCGTTTGGCCGTTATGCGGGCGCGTTGGCGCAGTTGCGCGCCGATGATCTGGCGGCGCTGCCGCTGGCCGCGCTGATGCAGCGACATTCTCAAATTGATCCGGCACGGATCGAGGATGTGATCCTCGGTTGCGTCAATCAGGCGGGCGAGGATAACCGCAATGTGGCGCGTATGGCGCTTTTGCTGGCGGGTCTGCCAGAGACCGTGCCGGGGGTTACGGTGAACCGGCTTTGCGGCTCCGGGCTGGAGGCGGTGGGTCAGGCCGCGCGTGCGCTGCGCTGCGCCGAGGCCGATCTGATGATCGCGGGCGGGGTCGAACATATGACCCGCTCGCCCTTCGTCATGGCCAAGGCCGGAGAGGCCTTCTCACGCCAGGCCGGGATCTTTGACACCACAATCGGCTGGCGCTTTCCCAACCCAAGGATGGAGGCGCTTTACGGCACGGATTCGATGCCCCAGACCGCCGACAATGTCGCGGCAGAGCATGGCATCTCGCGCGCGGACCAGGACGCTTTTGCGCATCGCAGCCAGCAAAGATGGGCCGCGGCCCAGGCGGCCGGTCGTTTTGCGCCCGGGATCATGCCGGTCTCCCTGCCGCAAAAACGGGGCGACCCTCTGGTTTTCGACACGGACGAGCATCCGCGCCCCGCAACCAGCCCTGAACAGCTGGCCGGGCTGAAGCCGGTCAACGGGCCAGGCAACAGCGTCACGGCAGGAAATGCTTCGGGGGTGAATGACGGGGCGGGGGCCTTGCTGCTGGCATCCGATCAGGCCCTGCGCGATCACGCGCTGACCCCACGCGCAAGGGTGGTTGCGATGACCTCTGCCGGGGTCGCGCCACGCGTCATGGGCTATGGGCCGGTGCCCGCCGTGCAGCGTCTGCTGGCCCGCACCGGGCTTTCGATCACCGATATGGATGTGATTGAGCTGAACGAAGCCTTTGCGGCGCAGTCACTTGCGGTGCTGCGCGGGCTTGGTCTGGCCGATGACGCGGAACATGTGAACCCCAATGGCGGCGCGATTGCGCTTGGGCATCCCCTGGGCGCATCGGGCGCGCGTCTGGTGCTGAGTGCGGTTCATGAGCTGGAGCGCCGTCAGGCCCGCTATGCGCTGTGCACCATGTGCATCGGCGTCGGCCAAGGCATCGCCATGATCATCGAAAGGGCCTGAGACCATGACCGAAGATCTTGTCCGCCGTGAGGATCACGATGGCATCGCAGTTCTGACGATCAGCAATCCGCCGGTCAATGCGCTTGGCCTTGCCACCCGTCAGGCGCTCATCGCCGCAATCGCCGCGCTGGAGGCCGATGACGGCATTCGCGCGGTGGTGCTGACCGGCGCGGGCAAGGTTTTTGTCGGAGGCGCCGATATCAGCGAATTCGACCGCCCCCCCGAGGCACCACATCTGCCCGATGTGATCGCCGCCATCGAGGCCGCGCGCAAGCCATGGATCGCTGCGGTGAATGGCGCAGCCCTTGGCGGCGGGGCCGAGCTGGCGCTTGGCTGTTCCTGTCGCATTCTCGCGACGACCGCCCGGATCGCCCTGCCGGAAACAAAACTCGGCATCATCCCCGGTGCTGGCGGCACGCAGCGGCTGCCCCGGCTGATCGGCATCGCCGCCGCCATCGACGTCATCACCGGGGGCCGTGAAATCACCGCAGACGAGGCGCATGATTCGGGGCTTGCTGACGGTCTCGCCGGTGACGATCTGATCCGGACGGCGCTGGATTTTGCCCGTGGGCTTACCGGCCCCTTGCCAGCCCCTGCCGCCACGCGCCCGCTGGAGGATCCCGGGGCGGAATTCTGGGATAAAGCGCGCGCCCGCATCGCCAAAGCGGCGCGCGGCAATCCGGCGCCGCTGGCCGCGCTGGCGGCAATTCACGAGGGGGCCACCGCAGGCTTTGCCGCCGGGATCCGCCTTGAGCGTGAAACCTTCCTGCGCCTGCGCCGCTCGGATGAGGCGGCGGCGCTGCGTTATCTGTTCTTTGCGGAACGCGCGGCGCCACGCCCCGCTTCGCTGCGTGGCATCACCCCTGCCCCCCTGGCCCGGATCGGCGTGATCGGCGGCGGCACAATGGGTAGCGGCATCGCCGCCGCATTGGCCAATGCCGGACTGCCGGTGACCCTGGCCGAGACCAGCCCGGAGGCCCTTGCAACCGGCATGGCCCGGCTGAGCGCAATCTTCGCGGCCCAGGTGAAACGCGGGCTGCATGATGCGGCGGCGGCAGAGGCACGGATCGCATTGGTCACCGGCACTGTCGGGCTGGCGGACCTGTCATGCTGCGATCTGGTGATCGAGGCGGTTTTCGAAGATCTCGCCGTCAAACGCGGTGTATTCGCAGAGCTTGCCGGGGTCTGCGGGCCTGAAACGATTCTCGCGACCAATACCTCTTACCTCGACCCCGAACAGATTGTCGCCGACCTGCCCCATCCCGGGCGGTTCATCGCCTTGCATTTCTTCAGCCCCGCGCAGGTGATGAAGCTGCTGGAGATCGTGCCGCTGGCTGCCACCTCGCCGCAGACGCGTGCCACCGGATTCGCACTGGCGGCAAGGCTGGGCAAAATTCCAGTCACAGCGGGCAATTGCGAGGGGTTCATCGGCAACCGTATCCTGAAACGCTACCGCGCCGCCGCCGAGATGCTTCTGACAGAAGGCATCCCGCCCGCCGCCATCGACGGGGCGATGCGCGATTTCGGCTTTGGCATGGGGCCTTTCGAGATGCAGGATATGTCCGGGCTGGACATTGCCTTTCGCGCGCGAGAGGCGGCGCGGGCCTCAGGCGAGGGCGTGCCTGAGATCCCGGGCGATGTCCTGGTCCGGGCCGGACGGCTTGGGCAGAAAGCCGGGGCTGGTTGGTATGACTATGCGCCAGGAAGCCGTCAGCCCCTGCCGTCGGACAGGGTGGCCGGGCTGCTTGCGCCATTTGTGCTGACGGCGCGCCCGCTGAACAGCGCCGGGATTGCGGACCGGCTGGTCGGGGTGATGGCGGATGAGGGGCAGAAAATCCTGGCTGAGGGCATCGCCCTCAGCCCTGCGGATATCGATCTGGTCGAAATCCATGGCTATGGATTTCCGCGTCACAGGGGCGGCCCGATGTTCCATATGTCGCGAAAGCGGCAGGCCTGACCGGCAGAAAGGCCGCCCCGCAGCGGCCTTTCCCGAATATGTCACTGCGGGAAGGTGATGACCGAGCGTGCCAGATCGCCACGGCGCAGGGTTTCAAACCCTTCATTGACCTGTTCAAGCGGGATACGGTCAGCGATCATCCGGTCCAGATGCAGCCGTCCCGCCATGTAGAAATCGACATAACGCGGCATATCCACGCGAAACCGGTTCGACCCCATGTTAGAGCCCTGCAACCTGCGGTCCATCAGCAGGGCAACCGGGTCGATCTCCAGCATCTGGCCTTTCGGAACCATGCCGATCACCGTCGCCGTGCCTGATCGGCGCAGCATCTTCCAGGCCTGTTCGGCAGTCGCCTTCGCCCCAAGCGCCTCGAAGGAATATTCCACCCCGCCCGATGTCATCGCCAGCACCGCCTCGACCGGATCAACCTCCCGCGCATTGACCACATCCGTCGCGCCAAAAGCCCGCGCGAGGTCAAGCTTGCCGGGCTGGATGTCGACCGCGATGATGCGCCCCGCCCCGGCAATCGCCGCCCCGTTGATCGCCGAAAGCCCGACACCGCCGCAGCCGATCACCGCAACCGTCGCCCCGACCGGGATCCGGGCGGTATTCGTTACCGCCCCCATGCCGGTTGTCACCGCACAGCCGATCAGCGCAGCGCGGTCCAGCGGCATATCGCGGCGGATCTTCACCACCGCATGTTCATGGACCAGCATCTGTTCGGCAAAGCCGGCAAGGTCGTAGAAATGATGCAAGGGCCTATCCCCAAGCGAGAGGCGAGGCGCATCATGCGCGCCGCGCCGCGTCTCATGCTGATGGTCGCAGCTATAGGGCAGGCCGGTGGTGCAATAGGCGCAATGGCCACAAAAAACCGAGAGACAGGTGATGACATGATCGCCAAGCGCGAGGCCGGTCACATCCGCGCCGATCTTCTCGACCACCCCGGCCGCCTCATGGCCCAGAATGGCAGGCGTGTTCACGCTGTAAAGCCCGTCGATGTAATGCAGATCTGAATGGCACAGACCTACGGCGGCGGTGCGGATCAGCACCTCGCGCGGGCCGGGATTGTCGATGCTGACGGTTTCGATGGTCAGCCTTTCGCCGGGGCGGTGAAAAATCGCAGCTTTCATTCTGGTCGGTCCCTGTTGATGTCGTTCTCCGGGGTTTGCTCCCGGCTCTGCGTCTGGGTCAGCGGCTGTTGCGCCAGGCGATGGCGGCCTTCAGCCCCTCCTCCTTGCGGATGCGGTTAAACTCGGCTCGCTCCGCCCCGCCCGATGTCTCGATGACGAGATCGGTCTCCACCGCCGCCAGCAGCGCATTGCGCATGCCGCGCATGTCGAAGCTGCGATTGATCGCGCGCTTGGTCAGTTCGACCGACAGCGGAGCGGCGGCGGCAATCTCAAGCGCCTTTTCAAAGGCGCGCTCGACATGGTGGCCTTCCCAGACCGTCTCGGTCACAAGGCCGATCTCGGCGGCGCGCGTCGCGGTGATCTGGTCATTGCCGGTCAGCAGAATGTCTTTCGCGTGTTTCGGGGCCACCATCCAGGGCAGCACCATCGCCACAATCCCCGAACCGAACCGCACCTCAGGCTCGCCAAAGATCGCGTCCTCGCCCGCAATGGCGATGTCGCAGGCCACCGCCAGTTCCAGTCCGCCGCCGATGCAATGGCCGTGAATTGCCGAGATGGTCGGCTTCGGGCAATCCCAGAAGCGGATGACAAAATCGAAATCAGCCTCGAGGACGCGGCGCCAGTCCTGAACGCTGCGCTCGCCCGCCGCAGCGGATTCTTTCAGATCGAACCCGGCGGAAAAGGCCCGTCCCTCACCCGAGACGATAAAGCAGCGGATATCGGGGGCGCGTTCCAGCGCGTCCATCACCTCATTGACCTCGCGCATCATCACCGAATTGATGGCGTTAAGCACCCGGGGCCGGTTCAGGATGATATGGGCAATGCCCTCATCCGACACTTCGACCCTGATGGTTTCGTAATCACTGGCCATGAGGGGCCGCCTCCTTCTGGTTCGGGGATTTTCTGCGCGCGAGGCAATCAACCGCAACCGCACCGCCGGGGCCGGCAAGAACCGGGTTGATTTCGATTTCCTGCAACAGCCCCGCCGCACCGACCGCGAAAGCCGAAAAGCGTGAGATCAGGGCACAAAGCGCATCCAGATCCACCGGCACCCGGCCACGCGCGCCCGTCAGCAGCGGGAAGGCCTTCAGGCGTTCCAGCGCTTGGCGCGCGGTCACGGCGCTGAAAGGCGGCAGCACAGCGGTGGTGTCGCGGAACACTTCGGTGAACACGCCGCCCAGACCCAGCGTGATCAGCGGTCCGAAATCGGGGTCGGTCGTCATGCCAAGAATGATCTCCACCCCCGCCGCCATTGCCTGCGCAATGATCGGTGCCTCCGGATGCCGGGCGCGCAAGGCGCCCCAGGCCGCGATGGCCTCTGCCTCATCCTTCAGCGCAAGAAAAACCCCGCCCAGGTCGGATTTATGCGGGATCGCCGCATCGTCGATCTTCAGCGCCAGCGGCCAGCCATGTTGCGACGCAAATGCACTGATCCGGGCCGGAGCGGCAATCTCCGCCACTGCTGCACAGGGAATCCCGGCATCGGCAAGCAGCTGAAACCCTTCAATACTCCGCAGAACTTCCTGGCTCGTCGCAGAAATGATCCGCAGCGCCTCTTTGCTCAGCGGCAGGGGCGCGGTCTCATCCGCCGCCGGTTCCCCGAACCGCCAAGCTCTGAGATGGCCAAGGGCCGCCAGCCCGCTCGCCGTTCCCATCAAGACCGCGATACCGCGCCCGCGCAGCGCCTCTGCAATCGCGGGCGAGAGGGTGGAGGCGATGTTTCCCATCACCGCCACCGGCTTGTCGGTCGCGGCATGAACCGCCCGGATCGCGGCGGCGGATTGGTCCGAGAAGGGCCGGTCGGGCGGCAGATTGGTCGCCATCACCACGATGCCAACACCCGGATCACGCGACATTTCGATCAGAACCGGGGCCATCACATCCTTGCCATCGCCCCAGTAATCCAGTGGGTTCGAGGCCTCCATTCCGGGGTCAAGATGGGCTTCCACCGCCGCAACTGTGCCGGGCGCAAGCGGCGCAAAGGCCAGGCCGATATCAGCGGCGAGATCCGTAATTAGCTGCCGCTCGCCGCCGGAATCGGTGCCAAGAGCGATGCCTGCCGCAGGCATATGGCGGCGCAGCGCCATCAACTCCGCCGTATCCAGCAGCTCATCAAGATTGCGAACCTGGATCACGCCATGTCGCGCAAAAACGGCGTCATAAGCCGCGTTCGATCCCGACAGCGCTCCGGAATGCGAAATTGCGAAATGCTTCGCCGCCGCACTGCGCCCGAGTTTCAGCACCACGACCGGCACGCCCTTTTCCCGCGCCAGCCCAACCGCCGCGACAAAGCCTGCCGGGTCCCGGATCGTTTCGAGCACACAGGCGATCACCCGGATTTCGGTTTCACGCACCAGAAAACGGATGTAATCAGCCACCCCCGTTGCCAGTTCCTGGCCTGCCGAGATCGCGTAGTCGAACCCCATCTGGCGGCGGTTGCCCACCAGGCCCGACCATGTCGACCCGCTATGCGAGATCAGCGCCACGCCCGACGGCGCAGGCAGCGCCCGAAACGGCATCCCTGTCAGTTGCAGCCGGTCGGCAAGGTTGATGAACCCCATGCAATTCGCACCGCAGACCGCCATACCCGCATCCCGCGCGGCCTCGCGGATCAGATCCTGGCGCGCGCGGCCGTGCTCTTCGCCATGGGCACGCCCGTAAAGGACCGCGCCCTTCAGCCCCGCCGCAGCCGCCTCGCGCAGCGAAGCCACCAGATGCGCGTCACCAACCGCAAAAGCGGCGCAGTCCACTTGCCCCGGCACGTCGGCAATGCTGCCGTAACAGGGGGCATCGCCGATCCGGTCATGACGCGGGTTGATCAGAACCACCTCGCCCGGGAAATCCAGGAAACGGATCGATTGCAGCAGGCTTGCGCCAAAGCTGCCCTCCTTCGGGCTGGCGCCGACAATCGCCAGCCGTTTGGGGCGCAAAAGGGCCCCGATGGCCTTGCTCATTCTCTTATTCTCCTGCGGCGACGGGTGCGGTCAGCGCGCCCAGAAACTGGCGGGTCTGGACCAGACCGTCATAAATCGCCTCTTCAGCGCTGCGCGCGATCATGCAATCTCCGATACTGAGGGTCGGCAGGCCCACGGTCGCGATCTCACGTTCCAGCGTCTGATCGGGGACATGGCCCTCAACGAGGATCAGGCTGTCGAAGCCTGCAACCTCGACCGCCGCACCGCTGGTCGTGTGCAGAAACCAGGCGGTGCCCCGGTCCAGCCCGTAGATGCGGGCGAAGGGGATCACTTCGATCCCGGCTTCATGCAGCCGCCCGATCCAGAGGTCGCGCAGATATTGCTGAAGGTTCTGCCCGGCGCAGACCCCCGCCACGACCAGCCGCACGTGATGGCCCAGCCGCGTCAATCGCATCGCAAGCCCGATGCCGATCTGGTCGCAGCGCCAGTCGGCAATCACCACCCGCGCGCCCGGCTTTGCCCGACCTGCCAACAGCTCGGTCGCCTGAATGACATCGCCGCCTTCGCCTTCCAGCACGCGCGGATATGGCGCAGAGCCGGTGGCAAGGATCACTGCATCCGGGCGCTCGGTCTCGATCAGCGCCCGCGTCACACGGGTGTTCAGGCGGATCGGCACCTGAGCATGGCGCAACTCGGTCACCAGATTGGTCACCAGCCCGCCGAATTCGGCCCGCTCAGGCAGCTGTTGCGCCAGCAAAGCCTGACCGCCGGGCTGCGCGCCGGCCTCGGCAAGGATCACATGATGGCCCATCTGCGCTGCGGTGACCGCGGCTTTCATCCCGGCAGGTCCGGCGCCCGCGATCAGAACTTTCAGCCCGCGTGCGGCAGCGGGCGGCGCGCCAAGCTGGATTTCGCGCCCCGCGACCGGGTTCTGGATACAGGAAATCGGGTTTCCCGCGTGAAAATGCCCGATACAGGCCTGGTTGCAGCCGATACAGGCACGTATTTCATCCGAGCGGCCGGTCTGCGCCTTGCGTGGCAAATCCGGGTCGGTGATCAGCGCGCGGGTCATGCCGCACATATCGGCCTGGCCCGCCATCAGCACAGCCTCGGCCACCTGCGGCTGGTTGATACGCCCGGCGACAAGGACCGGCACCGACACGCCCCTGCGGATCACCGCCGCCTTCGCCGCGACGTAACCCGGCGCCACCTCCATCGGAGGCACCACATGGATCGAGGCCCCCGGATCGGCCATCGACCCAATCGTTGTGTTTATATAATCGACCAGCCCCTCATCGCTGAGACGCTGGCAGACCGCTAGGATCGACGCCGCGTCAAGCCCGCACTCGCTGTCCTCATCGGCAGAAATTCTCAGCCCCAACACAGTGCTTTTCCCGACCGCGCGCCGCGCCGCAATCAGCGCCTCACGCAGCGGTCTCAGGCGGTTTTCATCGCTGCCGCCATAGATGTCTTCGCGCCGGTTCACCGCCGGGTTCAGGAATTGCGCGAATAGCAGCCCATGGCTCGCCATCAACTCGACCCCGTCATAGCCCGCTTCGGCATAGCGACGCGCGCCCTCGCCCGCGGCTGCGATGATCTCGGCGACCATCTCTGCCGGCATCTCGCGCGGCAGGGTATGAAAGCGGTTCTCCGGCACCGATGACGGCGCCCAGACCACGCCGCGCATCCCGTTCATCATCCGCCGCGTCACCCGCCCGGAATGCGAAAGCTGCCCGAAGATCTTCGCGCCCTGCCGCTGCACTGCCAGGGCCAGCCGCGCATAATACGGAATTGCGGCATCATCGGTCAGTGCCAGGTCCTTCGCCTCACCAATCCCCGAGGCATGAAACCGCGCAGATTCAGTCACGATCAGCCCGACCCCGCCCCGCGCGCGGGTCTCGTGATAGGCAATCAGCGCGTCGCCCGGGCGACCATCTTCCGCCAGCCAGGTCTGATGCCCGGTCGACAGAATGCGATTGCGGATCTCATGCCCCATGATGGTCAGAGGCGTGAACAGATGCGGGAAGCTGGCTGACAAATCGCTGGGCTCTCTGCTGGACGGGGCGCCTCGTAAAAGAGAGGCCCAATTTCAGATCACCTTAGCAGCCGGATTTTCCCTGTTGAGTTCTGTAATTGTAGGACTACCATAACCTCAGATCATAGTGAGACATCCGCCATGCCCCTGCGCCCAAGACTGCCTTCTTCCGGGGCGCTCTTCATGTTCGAGGCTGCGGCGCGGCATTGCAACTTCACGCTCGCCGCACGCGAATTCAACGTGACCCAGCCCGCAATCAGCCGGATGATCTCGCGGCTGGAGCAGCATCTCGGCACCACGCTTTTCATCCGCAAAGCTGGCGGGCTGGAGCTGACCGGCGAAGGTCGCCTCTTGTTCCGGGCCGTCCGCGAAGGGTTCGAGCGGATCGAAAATACTGTCTGCGAGATTGAAAGTCGCGCCCAGGACCCGGAAATCGTCACCGTTTCGGTCACTTCGGCCTTTGCGATCCACTGGCTGATGCCGCGCTTCGATCGCTTTCGCCGCGAGGTGCCGGGTGTGACCATGCGGCTTGACCTGATCCATGGCGAGCCTCTGGGGCGGATCGGTGCCGCAGATATCGGGCTGCGCTACAACATGCCCGAAGGCGAAGATATCGAGAGGCTGCCATTGGATGCAGAGATGGTGATCCCGGTTTGCAGCCTTGGCTATCTTGAGGAGCACGGGCTGATCGACGGGCCCGAGGGGCTGAAAGGCCAAGTGCTTGCCAGCCTGATGGGGCGGATGCGGATCCCCTGGACACGGTTCCTCGACGTGATGGATATGGGGCCGATGCGCGATGCGACCGAGCTTGGTTTTTCGGATTACGCGCTGGTGATCCAGGGCGCGATCAAGGGTCAGGGTGTGGCACTTGGCTGGTGGCATGTGGTAGCGGGCGAGATTCTCAGCGGTGGTCTTGTGCCCGCAAGCACGCGCCTTCTGAAGACCGGGGCCTCTTATCACCTTGTGATGCGCCGCTCTGCCACCAGCCGCCCGGCGGTGCAGAAGGTGCGCGACTGGCTGATGGCGGAATTCACTGAACTGGAGGCCTGCCGGGCCGAGCTCGGCCTGACGCCGGTCCATTGTGACCTGTCAAACCCGGTTATTCCGGAATAGACAACCCGCGTAAATTCTACCGCCCCCATAATCTGAGGTTTGCCTTGTGCAGGTGGCTTCAGCGGCATCGCACTGGAATAGCTGGCTTTCATCCTGCGCGAGCGGCAACGCGGGCCGCTGGCGGTCAGGGCGTTGCGGGCACATCCGCGCCAGCTGGCCTTTGCAGGCCGACCTGCGCGCAGTAGCATCCTTAGCATTGGCCGCTCACAGCGGCGCCGCGAGAATGGAGTTCCTATGACCAGCACATTTCCCGCCATGGTGATCAGCGCGGAAGACGGGCAGCATAAAGCGGCCATCACCGAACTGAGCCTCGCGGACCTGCCCGACAATGAAGTTCTGGTAGAGATCAGCCATTCCAGCCTGAACTACAAAGACGGGCTGGCGATCACCGGCAAGGGCCGGATCGCCAGACGGTTGCCGATGGTGGCGGGGATAGACCTTGCCGGTGTTGTGGTCTCGTCACGCTCTCCTGACTGGCAAGCGGGCGATCCGGTGATCGTTAACGGCTGGGGCCTCTCGGAAACCGAATGGGGCGCCTATAGCCGGTTTCAGCGCGTGAAACCGCAGCATCTGACGCGGCTGCCCTCGGGATTTTCGCCGGTAGAGGCTATGGCCATCGGTACGGCGGGCTATACAGCGGCCCTTTGTATCCTGGCTCTGGAAGACCACGGGGTGCTTGGTCGGGGCGGCGCATTTCTGGTGACCGGCGCCGCAGGAGGCGTCGGCACGGTGGCGATTGCGCTTCTCGCCGCGCGGGGCCTGCAGGTGACGGCATCGACTGGCCGGCCCTCGGAAGAGGGTTTCCTGCGCGGCCTTGGGGCTACCGCTATCCTTGACCGCAACACCCTGTCAGAGCCGGGCAAGATGCTCCAGGCCGAGTGCTGGTCGGGCGGTGTGGATTCTGTTGGCAGTCATACCCTCGTCAATGCTCTTGCCCAGACGGTTTATGGCGGGGCTTTTGCCGCCTGTGGACTGGCAGGCGGCGCGGATCTGCCGGGGTCGGTCATGCCGCATATCCTGCGCTCGGTCGCGCTTCTGGGAGTCGACTCCGTAATGTGCCCTCAAGAGCTACGGTCACGGGCGTGGTCGTTACTGGAGCGCGACCTTGATCGCGCAAAATTGGCGCAGCTGACAACAGTTGCTCCGATGGAAGCCCTGCCGGAACTGGCCAACGATATTGTCACCGGGAAAATCAGAGGGCGCACAGTTATACAAATCGGCTAGCTCCACGTGAATAATTGCCTATAGTGGGTGGTGACACACCACTGCACTTTCACACTCGCCCAGAACATGATGCGTTAAAAAACATCATCTTGCCAATGACTTGCATGGCCAGACACGCTGTCAGCAGCAGGTAATGCCACCAAAACGCCTGCAAAGTCGAAAAGGGCGGGAAGCTGACTGATGGCGGTGCGGCATTGCGCCCGCAGTGGGCCTAGGAAAGCCGTCGTTCGTTCATACTGCAGCGATCATCCTGCCCTACCGCCCGTGATGGGCGGAGAGCCTCCTTTCGGTGCCGTAGCGACGCATTCGCAGAAGTACTGGCTAAGCAGACACTCAAAAATCAGCAAAAAGTTGCCTACGGTACGCGACGAACCTCAACCGCTCTACCCTTAG
>NZ_JAMCCR010000017.1:0-106750 GCF_023371075.1 Pseudomonas sp. GX19020 | reverse complement strand
CAGAAAAATGCACTTCATGACGTTTTTTTGTCAGGAGACCAATAAAATAAGGCCTCTCAGCAAAAGCCTGCCAAAGAGCCAGACAACCTTATCCCCAGACCCAAACCCAAAATGGGGATAACATCATGGAATCAATGCCCCGCACCAAGAATCGCAACGATGATTCCGCCAGAAGCACCTGGATTTTCCGCACACCCCCCGGAGTCGCGTCCCTCTCCCCGCAGAAGCAGAGCATTTCCCTCTGCGCGCGACCTACGCGCATGGTCGTCACAGGTCAGCACCTTCGCCCCACCACCTTTGCGCAAATGAAAAAGGCCCGGCAAACGCCGGGCCACATATTTGCCGCATGACAGGGAACTGCGCCTGTGCCTCAGCCGCCGGCGGAGCTGCCACTGCTGGCCCCGAAACCGCCACGAGACTGCGCGGTGGCTTTGGTCATCGGCGGCTTTCCAACGGTGGTGGGCGGCCGGGTGAACTGGCTCGCCGGGAGCTTTGCCTTGCCGGAATTCGAGGAATAGGCCGAGGTTCCCGCCGCATTGGCGAATTTGCCATCCGATGTCTTATAAAGCGGCTGCGCCGCCGCGACGCCACGCTGACCGCCCAGCATATTGCCGATCAGATAGCCCATCATCAGCGGCATGAAGATCGACCCCGACCCGCCTGACTGCACCTGTTGTTCATTGCCGCAGGCGCCCGCGCCATGCTCTGCCTCACAGGTTTGCAGACTGTCATAGCGTGGCGCGGTTTCGACATGCAGCACCTCGGCCTCGGCGAAAGCGGCGTCGCAATCTGCGCCTGAGAACATGCCGCCCAGTGATGCCGCTTCTTTACAGCTTTTCAGATCCGGGAAGGCCTGGGCATCGACCTCGTCTTCGGTACAGGCCGCAAGCGCGAAGCTCGCCGCCCCGAGGATCGCCAGCGCGACGTGACGCGAGCGTTTTCTGGTCGCCCTGATGACCGGAGCTGTGACCGGAGCGGATTTTTGCATGTCTAAGCCTTTCGGGGTCAATTCAGTCGCGAATGAAATGCGGTTTGAACCGCGACAGGTCCTGGGTGATGCGGGAGCGATCCTCGCGGATCCCGATGCCCGCAGCGGTCTGCCCGACCACCCAGGCGCCGATCACCGGGCGAAAGCCGTCAAAGACCGGCAGCGGGTGCAGGGCCTGGATGATGCGCGGATGCTGGTCATAGCGGCGCGCCGCTGCGGTCTCGGTCGCGCGCCCTTCTTCGTAGATATCGACCGAGGCGCCTTCGCGGGAGAAAAGCGGCTTGCGCACATAGCCCTGGGCGAGCTGCGCCTCGGCGCGACTGAGGCTCGCACTGACAGCGGGCGGAATGGCGCCGCGTGCAGATCCGGCTACGGCCCCGGGCAGATCCTGCGAAATATCCGCCTCGAAAAACGCGGGCAGCAGGTTCGGATGGCCTTCGAACATCTGCCACAGGACCGGAAGCAGGCCCTTATTCGACAAAACGGCCTTCCAGGCCGGTTCCAGCAGCATCGCGCCCGAGCCGGCAATATGCGCCGCATAATCGTCGCGCAGCAGATCTTCCCAGGGGTAGAGCTTGAACAGCGTCCCGATCACCCGGTCCTCGGCATCGATGAACTGGCCGTCAGACGAAAGGCCGATCTTGTCCAGATCGCTGTAATGCGCACCAAGCCCCGCCTCACGCGCAGCCCAGCCCATGGTTTCGACCGTGGCGTAATCTTCGGGATTGCCGCCCATGGCGGTGAAATGCAGATCCGTGCCTTGTGCGAATAATTCGCGAAAGCGATCAACCAGCGCCTCATGGATGCTGTTGAACTGGTCATCGCCCTCGCGCAGCACCCCGGCCGCAAGCTGATCTTCCAGCCAGGTCCACTGGAATGACGCACTCTCATAGAGCGAAGTCGGCGTATCCGCGTTATATTCCAGCAGTTTCGCCGGGCCGTTGCCATCATAGACCAGATCGAAGCGGCCATAGATCTCTGGCTCATTGCGGCGCCAGCTGTCTGCGACCAGATCCCAATACGCGCGCGGGATCGCCAGGCGCTCCATCAGCTCTTCGCTGGCGATGATCTGACCTGCGGCTTCGCGACACATGGCATGAAGCGCGGTCGCGGGATCTTCCAGATCCTCTTCGATCTGGCCAAGCGTAAAGCCATAGGCCGAGCTTTCATCCCAATAGGGCTCGCCATGCATATCGGCAAAGGTAAAGCCGAGCTCTGCGGCTTTGTCGCGCCAGTCTGGCCGCTCTGGCAGGGTGATTTTCTGCATTCTGTCCCCGTCCCGAAAAAAGGCAAGGGCAGAGATAGAGCAATCACCCGCGAAGTCCAGCCGCCCATGCGGTCCGGCCTGCGAAGGATAGTCTGCCGGAGGGTGAGTTCAGCCCCCCGGCAAAGACTGGATCAGGGTTTACTTCAGCCGGATGGCGAAATGTTTGCGCACCGGCTCTTCGACGGTCCAGGTGCCTTTGAACGTCGCCTCCACCGCGAAAGCATCACCCGGCCCGACCGTGACAGGGGTACCGCCATCGGGGGTGATGGTGATGCGGCCTTCGATCAGGTGAACGAATTCATAGAACTGGTAGCTTGCATGCCAGGTTCCGGTCGTTGCCTCCCAGGTGCCCGAGATCACATTACCGTCCAGCGAGGTATGCTGGATCCAGTAGCGCATGGTCGGATTGCCCTCGACCTTGACCCAGCCCTCCAGATCGGTGGTGATGGGCTCGGGTCCGGGCGCGGGGAAGCGGAATACCGTGATGCTCATGTCTGTCCTCGGAATGATGATTCAGATCTCGGCAATCTTGGTAGGCCGCCGCCGCCCGTCGCGCAAGCCGCGAGGGCCGGGCAGGCGGCGGATCCGGCGTACAACACCCGATGGGGCTGGTAAGCGCGCGACAGATCGTCAAAGACTGCACATCAGAGCCGCGCAAAGGCAGGAACGGGACAGAGCCATGGAAATCCGCAAAGCAAGGGCAGATGACGCCGCGCATCTGGTGCGTTTCATCAATATGGCAGCCGATGATCTGCCATTGCATTTCTGGCGCAAATCCGTGGGCCCGAATGGCGACCCCTGGGCGCTCGGGCAGGAACGTGCCGCACGTGAGACCGGGAATTTCTCTTATTCCAATGCATGGCTCGCAGAGGCTGACGGTGCCGTCGCGGCCTGCCTGCTGGGCTATGCGGCCGAGACCGAGCCCGGCCCGATTGCCCCCGATATGCCGCCGATCTTTGTGCCGCTGCTGGAACTTGAGGCGCTGGCACCCGGCTCCTGGTATCTGAATGTGCTGGCCTCTTATCCCGAATTTCGCGGCAAAGGTCTTGGCAGCGCCTTGCTGGCACAGGCCGAGATCATTGCGGCGGCGGCAGGTCATGACAGCATCAGCCTTATCGCCGCCGACACGCATCTGGACGCGCTGCGCCTCTATACGGCCAGGGGCTACCGCCAGATCGCCAGCCGCCCCGTTATCCGGGATGACTGGGACGTCGCAGCGCAAGAATGGCGTCTTTTCACGAAACCGATCGGCAAGGGCTGATCCCGGGCCTTCACCCGGCCTCTGCCAGGATCACTTCAAGATCTGCGGCGCTCAGCGCGACCGGATTTCCTCTGAAGGACGAGCTTTGCATCGACGCCCTGGCCACATCGGCAAAACTCGCCGGCGCAAGGCCCTGATCCCGCAGGCCGGCAAGCCCGGCCGCACGCGCCCAGACGGACAGCGCACGCGGCGCCTCGTCGCCGCAAACCCCCAGCCCCTCGCCAAGAATATCGCAGACGGTGGCAAGTCGCGCGGCGGTCTCACCGGTCGCGCGCGCCCGGTTTGCCGCAAGCACCGGGCCAAGCAAGACGCCACAGATCGCACCATGTGCCGCCGGTGTCACACCGCCGATCACGCCTGCCAGGCCATGCACCGCGCCAAGCCCGCCATTGGCCAGCGCGATGCCGCCGGTAAGGCTGACCCAGGACATTTCATCGCGCGCATCTTTGTTTTCGCCGCGCATCAGGCTTTGCAATGCGGCAAGCCCCCTTGGGATAGCGGGTAGGGTCAGCGCATCGGTGAAAGGCGTGGCCCGGTTCGAGACATAAGGCTCGATCACCTGGGCAAGCGCATCAAGGCCCGAGGCCAGCGTCACATTGCGCGGGCACTGATCGGTCAGCGCAGGATCGACCAGCGCGAGGCGCGGCAGCATCCGGTCATCGCGCAGCGAGACCTTGCGTCCATGTTCGGGCAGGCCGATCACCGCGTTTTTCGTCGCCTCGGCCCCGGTGCCGGAGGTAGAGGGCAAAGCGACACAAGGCAGCGGGGGCACGCTGAGGGGCAAGGCGCGACCCACAACCTCGAGATGGTCCATCGCGCCGCCGGGCGCCGGGATCAGGGCCGCCAGCGCCTTGGCCATGTCGATCACCGCACCACCCCCGAGACCCACAACCACATCCGGGGCAAATCCCGCAACACCGCGCAGCGCCGCTTCGAGCATCGGAAGCGTCGGCTCACTGCCGCAAGAGACGCAGTGTAAAGTGCAATCCTGCAATGCCGTTCTCAGCCAGGCGGCGCGTGCGGGATCCTGGCCATGAACCAGCAGCACGCGGCGGCCAAAGGCACGGATCAGCGCGGGCGCCTGTGCCGCCTCGCCACGGCCAAACAGGATCCGGCCAGGCAAAGCGACGTTGAAACTGCCGGTCATGCCGCAGCCATTGTGGCGGCCACGGCTTTTTTCCAGGCGGCATATTTCTGATCGCGCAAGCCGGGCTCCATTCGGGGGGTGAAACGCTTTTCCAGCGCCCAGCTTTTCGCGAAATCTTCCGGCGCAGGCAAGAGCCCGGCCTGGAAACCGGCAAGGTAGGCCGCGCCGAGCGCCGTGGTTTCTGTCACTTCGGGGCGGTCGACAGGGGCGCCGAGGATATCCGAGAGAAACTGCATTGCGCCCTCGCTTGCTGACATGCCGCCATCAACGCGCAAAACGCCATCCGCATCGGTCCCCCAGTCGGCACGCATCGCCTCCAGCAGGTCGCGCGTCTGGTAGCCCACGCTTTGCAGGGCGGCGCGGGCGAATTCGGCGGGGCCGGAATTGCGGGTCAGCCCGTAAATCGCGCCCCGGCAATCGGGCCGCCAGTAAGGCGCGCCAAGCCCGGTGAAAGCGGGTACCAGGATAACCTCCTGCGCCGGATCGGCGGCCTCAGAAAGAGCCTGCGTCTCGGAAGCGGCGCGGATGATCTGCAAGCCATCACGCAGCCACTGCACCACCGCCCCCGCGATGAAAATCGAGCCCTCCAGCGCATAGGTGGACTCGCCCTTCAGCCGGTAGGCGATGGTTGTCAGGAGCCGGTTCTTCGAAGGCACCATCTGCGCTCCGGTGTTAAGAAGCGCGAAACAGCCGGTGCCATAGGTCGATTTCATCATACCGGGCTGGAAACAGGCCTGACCGACTGTGGCTGCCTGCTGATCCCCTGCCACACCAAGGATGGGGATCTCACGCCCCAACAGATCCGCACGGGTCATGCCAAAATCCGCGGCGCAATCCTTTACCTCGGGAAGAAGGGCGGCCGGAATATCAAGCAGCGTCAGGATCTCTGCATCCCAGCGGTTTTCCACGATATTGAACAGCATGGTGCGGGCGGCATTGGTGGCATCCGTCGCATGGACGCGCCCGCCGGTCAGGTTCCAGATCAGCCAGCTGTCGACGGTGCCAAAGGCCAGCTCGCCTTTTTCCGCCCGCGCCCGGGCACCCGGAATCGTATCGAGCAGATATTTCAGCTTGGTTCCCGAGAAATAGGGATCCAGCAACAGGCCGGTTTTCGCCGTGATCATGGCCTCGTGCCCTGCCTCACGCAGCGCGTCGCAGATCTGCGCCGTTCGGCGGTCCTGCCAGACGATGGCATTGTGCAGCGGCTGGCCGGTGGCACGGTCCCATAAAAGGGTGGTCTCGCGCTGATTGGTGATGCCGATGGCGGCGACGTCGCTGGCCAGGATACCTGCGCGCTCGATAACGGCACGCATCGCGGCAGCGATGGTCGCCCAGAGATCGGCCGGATCATGTTCCACCCAGCCAGGCTGCTGATAATGCTGGGGAAATTCTTCCTGCGCCTGGGCGACGGGCTTCAGGTTCCGGTCAAAAAGAATGGCTCTCGATGAGGTCGTGCCCTGATCAATGGCAAGAATATGGGTCATCGCGCGGGCCTCTTCATTGCTTAGAAAAATCGGGCGAGCCCTTTTGGCCCGCCCGATCCCGGTCAGCTTACTGCCAGGACTTGATCAGCTCGTCATAGCTGATGGTTTCCGGCGTCGGATCTTCATTGTCGAGTTTTGCCACCGGCGCGCCTTCTTTCGCAAGCCATTCTGCCGGATCGGATTCCTCGTTCAGTTTCGGACCGATATCGCCCTGGACGCCCGAACGTTCGAGACGTGCCATCACGCTTTCCTGCTCGGCGCAAAGAGCGTCGAGGGCCTCTTGCGGGGTTTTCGCGCCCGACATGGCATCCCCGATATGCTGCCACCAGAGCTGTGCCAGACGCGGATAGTCCGGCACGTTGGTACCGGTGGGCGTCCATTGCACGCGGGCGGGCGAGCGGTAGAACTCGACCAGACCACCAAGCGCGGGCGAGCGCTCGGTGAAGCTCTTGTCCTGGATGGTGCTTTCGCGGATGAAGGTCAGGCCGACATGGCTTTTCTTCACATCGACGGTTTTCGAGGTCACGAACTGCGCATAGAGCCAGGCGGCCTGGGCGCGGTCGACCGGGGTCGATTTCATCAGGGTCCAGGAGCCGACATCCTGATAGCCAAGCTTGGTGCCCTCGGTCCAGTACGCCCCGCGCGGGCTGGGAGCCATGCGCCATTTCGGCGTGCCGTCATCATTCATCACGGCGGTGCCGGGCTTCAGCATATCGGCGGTAAAGGTGGTGTACCAGAACATCTGCTGGGCGATATTGCCCTGCGCGGGAACCGGACCTGCCTCGCCGAAGGTCATACCCTGGGCTTCGGGTGGCGTGAATTTGTTCAGCCATTCGATCGCCTTGGTGACAGCATAGACCGCTGCCGCGTCATTGGTCGCGCCACCGCGCGCCACGCAAGACCCGACAGGGCGCGAGTTTTCATCGACCCGGATGCCCCATTCATCGACCGGCAGACCGTTCGGATCGCCTTTGTCGCCGCCCCCGGCCATTGAGAACCAGGCGTCTGTGTAGCGCCAGCCAAGGCTCGGGTCTTTCTTCCCGTAATCCATATTGCCGAACACGCCCGAAGCCGGCCCGCCCATATAGGACATATCGCGCCCGGTGAAGAATTCGGCGATATCCTCATAGGCCGACCAGTTCAGCGGCACACCCAGATCATAGCCATATTTCTCTTTGAAATCGGCTTTGGTTTTCTCGTCATTGAACCAGTCATAGCGGAACCAGTAGAGATTCGCGAATTGCTGGTCGGGCAGCTGGTAAAGCTCTCCATCCGGCGCGGTGGTGAATTTCAGCCCGATGAAGTCATTCAGATCAAGGCCCGGATTGGTGTAATCCTTGCCCTCATTCGCCATCCATTCGGTCAGGCTCCGCGCCTGCTGATAGCGCCAATGCGTGCCGATCAGGTCGGAATCGTTGACATAGCCGTCATAGATATTCTCGCCGGTCTGCATCTGGGTCTGCAGCTTCTCAACCACATCGCCCTCGCCGATCAGGTCATGGGTGACCTTGATCCCGGTGATCGCGGTAAAGGCCGGGGCCAGCACTTTACTCTCGTATTCATGGGTGGTGATGGTTTCCGAGACGACCTTGATTTCCATACCCTTATGGGGGGCGGCCGCGTCGATGAACCATTGCATCTCGGCCTCCTGGTCGGCGCGGGTCAGCGAGGAGAGATCGCCGATTTCCGCGTCGAGGAACTTTTTCGCCGCCTCCATATCAGCCCAGGCGGGCGCGCCAAAGACCATCAGCGCAAGCGCCATGGCGGTGGTGGTATGCTTCAACCTCATGTTCTCCTCCCTGAGAAACTTTGTTGAAAGAGCCCGCCCGGGTGATCCCGGTCCGGGAAGTGTCAGACCCAGCGAAAGACCGCTGCGCCGTAAAAAAGACAGATGATGAGCGCCCCCCACACCGGGGGCCCTGCGAAAAACAGCCAGCCGAGGCAGATGAAAGCCGAGCCGAGCAAGGTAATGAAAAGACGGTCGCCGCGCGTGGTCTCGATGCGCAAAATGCCCTTGCGCGGCGTTTCGGGAAACCGGATGGCAAGAATGGTAAAGGTGACCAGCACTGTCGCGATGCACCAGAAGAAGAAGGCGACAGGAAAGCTCCAGGCCATCCAGCCGCGCGGGATCATCGGGTCGGTCCAGGCCTTGCCGTCACTTCCCGAAGGTGTGGCCCAGATCAGGAAGGCCAATGCGCAACCAAGGATCACGGCAGCGGTCAGGGTGATCAGGGTCCAGTTGGGGCGGGCCGCAGTGCCCGTTTCGGCAGTGGTCATCACACCCTCCCCAGGGCGAAGCCCTTGGCGATATAATTGCGGACGAAGTAAATCACCAGGGCGCCCGGCACGATGGTCAGCACGCCCGCCGCCGCCAGCACGCCCCAATCCATCCCCGAGGCCGAGACTGTGCGCGTCATGATCGCGGCGATGGGCTTTGCGTTAACGGCGGTCAGGGTGCGCGACAGCAAAAGCTCGACCCAGGAGAACATGAAGCAGAAGAACGCCGCGACCCCGATGCCCGATGCGATCAGCGGCATGAAGATCTTCACGAAGAACCGCGGGAAGGAATAGCCGTCGATATAGGCGGTCTCGTCGATCTCTTTCGGGACACCGCGCATGAACCCCTCAAGGATCCAGACCGCCAGCGGCACGTTGAACAGGCAATGCGCCAGCGCGACCGCGATATGCGTGTCGAAAAGCCCCACGCTTGAATAAAGCTGGAAGAAGGGCAGCGCGAAAACGGCGGGCGGCGCCATGCGGTTGGTCAGCAGCCAGAAGAACAGATGCTTGTCGCCCATGAAATTATAGCGCGAGAAAGCATAGGCCGCCGGCAGCGCCACGGTGATCGAAATCACCGTATTCATCACCACATAGATGATCGAATTGACGTAACCCATATACCAGGAGGGGTCGGTCAGGATCACCGTGTAGTTCCGCAGCGTGAACTCATGCGGGAACAGGGTAAAGGCGCCGGTGATCTCGGTATTGGTCTTGAAGCTCATGTTCACAAGCCAGTAGATCGGCACCAGCAGGAACAGGAGGTAAAGCGCCATCACGATGGCGGAAGGTTTCACGCGCATCACTTCGCCTCCTTATCCATATTGGTCATCACGGTGTAGAACACCCATGAAACCAGCAGGATCACGAGGAAATACATCAGGCTGAAGGCCGCAGCCGGGCCAAGATCGAACTGCCCCACCGCCATTTTCACCAGATCAATCGACAGGAAGGTGGTCGAATTGCCCGGGCCGCCACCCGTCACGACGAAAGGCTCGGTATAGATCATGAAACTGTCCATGAACCGCAGCAGTATCGCGATCAGCAACACGCCCTGCATCTTCGGCAATTCGATATAGCGAAAGACCGACCAGCGGCTGGCCTGATCAATGCGGGCGGCCTGGTAATAGGCCTCGGGGATGGATTGCAGGCCCGCATAGCACAAAAGGGCTACCAGCGAGGTCCAGTGCCAGACATCCATCACGATCACGGTGGCCCAGGCATCGAACGGGTTGCTGGTGTAATTGTAATTGATGCCCAGGGCCGCCAGTCCGCGCCCCAGCAGGCCGATGTCAACGCGACCAAAGATCTGCCAGATGGTGCCGACCACATTGAACGGGATCAGCAAAGGCAGCGCCATCAGCACAAGGCAGAAAGACGCCCAGAAGCCCTTTTTCGGCATGTTCAGCGCGACGAAAATCCCCAGAGGCACCTCGATCGCGAGGATGATCGCCGAGAACATCACCTGGCGGCCAAGCGCGCCATGCAGGCGCTCGGAATGGATCATCTCGTCGAACCATTCCAGCCCGGCCCAGAAGAAATCATTGCTGCCGAAAGTATCGTTGAAGGCGTAGTTCACCACCGTCATCAGCGGGATCACCGCCGAAAAGGCGACAAGGATCAGAACCGGGATCACCAGAAACCACGCGCGGTTGTTTTGCGTCTTTTCCATCACGCGGCCCTCTCTGCAGGCGAGCGCGGTGCAACCCGCCAGTCATTCGCGTAGACGTTGATCCTTTGCGCAGCAAAACTGACGCGGGGGCTTGCGGGAACGCCGCCGCCCTCGGGCAGCACCATATTCAACGGCTTGCCCAGCACCTCGCCCCGGACCAGCCGGTGCCGTCCGACATCCTCGATCCGGTGGATGGTCAGGGCGAGGCCCTCAGCGCTGAGGCTGACATATTCCGGCCGGATGCCGATCTGGCCTGTGACCGGCGCATAATCAGCGCCAAGCGCGATCACCGTACCATCGCTGAGCGTGGCGCGATCCCCCGCGACCTGAGCCTCGAGGAAGTTCATCCCGGGCGAGCCGATGAAATAGCCGACAAAACTATGGGCCGGGGTCTCGAATAGTTCTTCCGGCGTGCCCATCTGCACCACGCGCCCGTCATACATGATCACCACCTTATCGGCGAAGGTCAGCGCCTCGGTCTGGTCATGGGTGACATAGATCATCGTATGGCCAAACTCGCGGTGCAGCTGCTTCAGCTGGGTGCGCAGTTCCCATTTCATATGCGGGTCGATGACGGTCAGCGGCTCGTCAAACAGGATCGCGTTGACATCCTCGCGCACCATGCCGCGGCCAAGGCTGATCTTCTGTTTAGCGTCAGCCGTCAGGCCCCGGGCCTTTCTCGACAGCATCGCCTCCATCCCGATCATCTGCGCGATATGGTCGACGCGGGCCTTGATATAGGCCGGGTCCATGCCGCGATTGCGCAGGGGGAAAGCAAGGTTATCGCGCACCGACATCGTGTCATAGACGACAGGGAACTGGAACACCTGGGCGATGTTGCGCTCCGCCGTGGCGGCGTCGGTCACGTCGAGATCTCCGAACAGCACCCGGCCATGACTGGGGCGCAAGAGGCCCGAAATGATGTTCAGAAGTGTGGTCTTGCCGCAGCCCGAGGACCCGAGCAACGCATAGGCGCCGCCATCCTGCCAGACATGGTCCATCTCCTTCAGCGCGTAATCCTTCTCGCTGGCGGGATTGGGCAGGTAGCTGTGGGCAAGGTTTTTCAGCGTGATCTGTGCCATGGTCAGGCGGCCCTCGCATAGGGCGCCGGCGCTGCCAGCCGCCCTTCCGCATCAAAGAGATAGACATGCGCCGGGTCGAGCCAGACCTCGATCTCGGCGCCCGGTGTCAGGGCATGCACCCCCTCGACCAGACCAACCCAGCGTTCGCCTTCATGGCCGAGATGGAGGAAGGTTTCCGAGCCAGTGATCTCGGTGACCGAGAGCTTTGTCCGGAAGGATACGGCACTTGCGGAAGGCCGGTGCAGGAACAGGTGATTGGCCCGGAACCCCGCCCTGTAGCGCCCGTCTGGCAGCGCGGCGAGACTCCCATCGGCGGGGGCGCTGGCCGTGCTGCCGAATTTCAGCCGCTGGCCTTCCTTCACCACGGCCAGGAAATTCATCGGCGGATCGCTGAAGACGCGGGCGGTGGTGGCATCGACCGGCTGGCGGTAAACCTCGGGTGTCGGGCCGAATTGCGTGACCCGTCCTTCCCAGAGGGTTGCGGTATTGCCGCCCAGCAAAAGCGCCTCTTCGGGTTCGGTGGTCGCATAGACAAAGATCGCGCCCGAAGCCTCGAAGATACGCGGGATCTCGACACGCAGCTCCTCGCGCAGCTTGTAGTCAAGATTGGCCAGCGGCTCGTCGAGCAGGACAAGACCCGCGTCCTTGACCAGTGCCCGCGCCAGCGCACAGCGCTGCTGCTGGCCGCCCGACAACTCCAGCGGTTTGCGCGTGAGCATCGGCGTCAGCCGCAGCATGGCGGCGGTTTCCTGCACCTTACGGTCAATCTCGGCTTTCGGGCGGCCAAGGATGCGCAAAGGCGAGGCAATATTCTCATAGACCGTCAGGCCCGGGTAATTGATGAATTGCTGATAGACCATCGCGACGCCGCGATCCTGGACACGCTGGCCCGTCACATCCTGGCCCTGCCAGAGGATCGCCCCGCCATCGGGCCGGTCAAGCCCGGCCATCAGCCGCATCAGGCTGGTCTTGCCCGAGAGTGTCGGCCCGAGAAGCACATTCATCGTGCCCTTCTGCAATGTCAGGCTGGTGGGGTGGATATGCACCCGCCCGTCCACCTGCCGCGACACGTTCTGCAGTTCCAGCGTCATCTGTCCTCCCCTCAGGCGCAGCCCTCGCATCCTCCAATGCCCGGGCACGCCGATTTCTCGCTCTCAGGCTGCCGGTATCTCCCGGTTCTGTGCCGCTTTGGCCATAAAGGCCTCCAGCGCCGTGATCTGGTCTTCGGTCATATGCAGCCCAAGCCGGGTGCGCCGCCAAAGGATGTCCGCCGCCTCGCGGGCATATTCGCGGGTGATCAGCCAGTTGACCTCGGCCCCGCTCAGTGTCGCGCCGAAATCCGGGCCCAGATCCTCCGGCCGGGTCGCCCCCGCCAGCAGGTCAGACGCCTCGGTGCCATAGGTGCGGATCAGGCGGGCGGCATGGGCCTGGGTCAGGAACGGAAATGCCGCTTTCAGCCGCGCCACCAGATCCGCCACCCCGTCATGCGGGAAATCGCCACCGGGGAGCGCCACCCGCGCCGTCCAGGCCGCACGGGCCTGCGGGAAAAACGGCGCGAGCTTTGCCAGCGCATTTTCCGCCAGCCGGCGATAGGTGGTGATCTTGCCGCCGAACACATTCAGAAGTGGCGGCGCCTTGTGGTCCGCCCCCGTATCGAGGCTCAATACATATTCCCGGGTCGCCGCCGTCGCCGATTTCGCGCCGTCATTGTAAAGCGGGCGCACTCCGGAATAGCTCCAGACCACATCATCCGTCGTGACCGGCTTTGCGAAATAGCGGCTGGCAAAGGCGCAAAGATAATCGCGTTCCTCATCGGTGCAGACCACTTCAGCCGGGCTGCCCTGATGATCCTTGTCGGTGGTGCCGATCAGGGTGAAATCGTCTTCATAGGGAATGGCGAAGATGATCCGCCCATCTGTGCCCTGGAAGAAATAGGCGCGGTCGTGATCATAGAGCTTGCGTGTCACGATATGGCTGCCGCGCACCAGCCGCACCCCTTCGGTCGAGGTGATATGGGCCACATCGCGGATCACCTCGCCCACCCAGGGGCCACCGGCATTGACCAGAGCCCGCGCCAGATGGGTCTCGCGCCCGTGCGGGCCTTCGGTGGTGATCTCCCAATGGGCGGCTGTCCGGTGCGCCGATATGACTTTCGTACGCGTCAGGATGCGCGCGCCCCGCGCCCCGGCATCGCGGGCATTCAGCACCACAAGGCGCGAATCCTGCACCCAGCAGTCGGAATATTCCCAGGCGCGACCAAAGCCCGGCTGCAGCCAGCGCCCCGCCGGATCCGTTTTCAGATCCAGCCTTCGCGTGCCCGGCAGGATCTTGCGCCCGCCCAGCGTGTCATAAAGGAAAAGCCCCAGCCGGATCAGCCAGGCAGGGCGACGCCCCTTCATCCAGGGCATCACTAACCCCAGAAGCCGCGAGGTCGGCGTGTCACTTTCGAACCGCATCCCCGGGCTGTAGGGCAGCACGAAGCGCATCGGCCAGCTGATATGGGGCATGGCGACCAGCAGGGTTTCGCGCTCCTGCAAGGCTTCGCGCACCAGATGGAATTCGAAATATTCCAGATAGCGCAGCCCGCCATGGAACATCTTGGTCGAGGCTGATGAGGTGCCCTGCGCCAGATCACCCTGTTCGGACAGCGTGACAGAAAGCCCGCGCCCCGCTGCGTCCCGCGCAATGCCGCACCCATTCACGCCGCCGCCGATGACAAAGAGATCGGTCATGTCTGCGGTCGTAGTCGACATCCTCTCTCCCTCAGCTCGAATTTCGCGCCCATCAACGAGTAGCAGCCAGATTTCACCGGTCAAGCATGCATTTTCGTTTTTGCGCGATTTTGCCATTAAAGAACATTAATTGCCGCGATGCGGCGTAAATGCTGCGTCTAAATTTTCGCTTTTCGCCGCCTCGCAGGCTTGCACGCGGGCTTGCCTTCCGTATTCTTCCGCATCACAACGGCAAAACGGCGGACAAAACCGCGCATGAAACGAACCCTTGCAGAAGGCGCGACTCCTTGGTGCTGAGCATCCGGCAAAACCAGATCGTAGAACTTGCCCGGGCCGAGGGCCGGGTTGTCGTTGAGGATCTGGCGCATCGTTTCGACGTGACCCTGCAGACCATCCGCCGCGACCTGACGGATCTGGCCGAGGCGGGGCTGCTTGACCGCGTCCATGGCGGGGCGGTGCCCCGTATGGGCATGGTCAATCTGGGCTATGAGGCGCGCCGCCGTCTGCATTCCGAGGCCAAGGCCGCGATCGCCACCGCCTGCGCCGCAGCGATCCCCGACAATTCCAGCCTGATCCTCAACCTTGGCACGACAACCGAAGCCGTGGCGCGCGCACTGATCCACCATTCGAATATCACGGTCATCACCAACAACATGAATGTTGCCAATATTCTCGCGGATAATCCGGGCTGCGAGATCATGGTAGCGGGGGGCGCGCTGCGCCGCTCAGATGGCGGCCTGGTGGGCGAACTTGCCACCCAGTTCATCGAACAGTTCAAGGTGGATTACGCGGTTATCGGCACATCGGCGCTGGATCTGGACGGCGACCTGCTGGATTATGACCTGGCCGAGGTGCGGGTCAGCCGGGCAATCCTGCGCCAGGCCCGGCAGGCATTTCTGGTCACAGATCACAGCAAGCTGGGCCGATCCGCACCGGCGCGGATCGCTTGTCTGGCTGAAATCGACACGCTGTTTACCGACCGGGCCTTGCCTGATGCTCTGCATGAAAAATGCGCCGGATGGCGGACCCATCTTCATATCTGTGAAGCGCCCCCCGTCCCTGCCAGCGCCTGACCAGCGCGGTGGCGTGACCGGTGAGACCACGCCCCGGTTTTTGGCCAGCGGGTGTTGGGAGGAGTACCCGCACCACATTGCGCAGGCAGCGACAGTTCCGGCTCAGACCGCGCGGACAGGGGCACGGGTGCCAGATCTCTGGCCACAAAGCGGAGGAAACCGCGGCGTGGCGCGATCCGGCCTGTTGTCACGCTGCGGCTGATGCTGACACAGAGCATCTGACCGGCAATTGCCCTCAGGCTGTTTCGTCGAGACGCAGCCCCTGCCCCCGCGCCGCATCAGCGATCAGGCCGCCAAGCGAATTCATCACCTCGATGCGGCTGTTGCTTTTGCGCCAGAACAATCCGATCCGCCGTACAAATCCGGGATCGGCAATGGCGATACAGCTGAGGCCATCGGTGCTGGTGCAGGCAAGTCTGGGCAAAAGCGTCATCCCCATGCCGGCAATCACCATCTGGCGCAGTGTCTCGAGACTGGTGCCACGAAAATCGTCGACCTCTTCCGCGCCTGACATGCGGCACAGATCAAGCGCCTGGTCCCGCAGACAATGGCCGCTCTCAAGCAGCATGAGGCGCTGCCCGGACATCTCCGCCGCCGAGATCCGTTCGCGCCCGGCCAGGGGGTGAGCCGCCGGCACCGCAAGGCGGAAGGGTTCCGAAAACAGGGACAGGCCGGTGAGGCCGGGCTCGGTCACCGGCAGCGCCAGCAAGGCGGCATCAAGCTGGCCATCCGCCAGCTGCCGGATCAGCAGGCTGCTTTTGGCCTCCTGCAAGATCAGCTCTGTCCTGGGAAAACGGGCAACGAAAGCGGGAACCAGGCAGGGCAGGAAATAGGGGCCAAGCGTCGGAAATACGCCAAGCCGCAGCCTCTGCGCCCCGCCTTTGGCGCGGCTGGCCGAAATATCCCGGATATGGCCGATCTCTGCCAGGGCGCGGCGGGCATGGGCAAGCACTTCACGCCCCGCATCGGTGATCAGCAGATTGCGCGGCGCGCGTTCAAAAAGATCAAATCCCAGCATTTCCTCGAGCTTGCGGATCTGGCCCGAAAGGGTCGGCTGGCTGACATGACAGGTCTCGGCCGCGCGATGGAAATTGCGGTGATCCGCAAGGGCCACCAGGTATTCCAGATCGCGCAGCTTCATCCCATTCGCTCCGTTCAGGCCGCCTTTTCGGCGACCGGCAGACGTATGAGGTGATCAAAGGCCGCGAGCCCGGCCCTTGCGCCTTCGCCCATGGCGATGACGATCTGCTTATAGGGCGCGGTAGTGCAGTCGCCGGCGGCAAAGACCCCTGGCAGCGAGGTTGCGCCATGGGCATCGACCACAATCTCGCCGCGCGGGCTGAGCGTCAGCGTGGATTTCAGCCAGTCTGTATTCGGCATCAGCCCGATTTGCACGAAGATCCCCTCCAGCGCGATCTCACGGATCTCGCCGCTCCGGCGGTCTTCACAGGCAAGGCCCGTGACCCTGCTGCCATCGCCTTTGACCTCGGTGGTGCGGGTCTCGGTCAGGATGGTGACGTTTTTCAGGCTGCGAAGCTTGCGCTGCAACACGTCGTCGGCGCGCAGGGCTTTGTCGAATTCGATCAGGGTCACATGGGTCACAAGACCGGCGAGATCAATCGCCGCCTCGGCGCCGGAGTTGCCACCGCCAATCACCGCAACGCGCTTGCCCTTGAACAAAGGCCCGTCACAATGCGGGCAGAAGGTGACGCCCTTTGCCAGATATTGCTCTTCGCCAGGCACGCCCATTTTGCGCCAGCGCGCCCCAGTCGACAGGATCACCGATGTCGCGTTCAGCGCGGCGCCCGAGGCCAGGGTAACCCGATAGCCCCCCGGTACCTCTTCCAGTCTGGTGGCCACCTGGGTGTTGAAAATATCGACCTCATATTCGCGGACATGTGTTTCCAGGGCACGCGCGAGCTGCGGTCCTTCGGTATGCGGGACCGAAATCAGGTTCTCGATCGACATCGTATCGAGCACCTGGCCGCCAAAGCGTTCTGCGACAACGCCCGTGCGGATCCCCTTGCGTGCGGCATAGATCGCCGCCGCCGCACCTGCCGGGCCTCCGCCGACCACCAGCACCTCATAAGGCGCCTGGGCCGAGATGCTCTCTGCCGCGCGGCTCACCGCACCGGTATCAATCTTTGCCAGGATCTGTTCGGCATCCATCCGGCCCGCGCCGAACAATTCACCATTGAGAAAGATCGTCGGAACCGACATCACCTGCCGTGCGTCAACCTCTGCCTGGAAGAGCGCGCCGTCGATGGCGACATGCTCGATCCCGGGGTTCAGCACCGCCATCAGGTTCAGCGCCTGCACCACATCGGGGCAGTTCTGGCAGGAGAGCGAGAAATAGGTCTCAAAGCGGAACCGGCCCTTCAGCGCCCGGATCTGGTCCTGGATCGCCTGTTCGACCTTTGCCGGATAGCCACCGGTCTGCAAAAGCGCCAGTACCAGCGAGGTGAATTCATGCCCCATCGGCAGGCCCGCAAAAGTCAGGCTGATATCCTGGCCAGGCGAAGACAATGCGAAAGACGGCACCCGCGCCGCATCCGCGCCTTCGGTGACAGTGATCTTATCCGAGAGGCCGCGAATATCGGCGATCAGCGCCAGCATATCTCTCGATTTTGCGTCTTCCCCCGCGAAAGTGGTGATCTCGACCGGGCGCATAAGGCGTTCCAGATAGCCCTTCAGCTGGGTTTTCATAGCGGCGTCGAGCATCGGATCAATCTTTCAGGCAGGGTCAGCAGAAGGTCCCGGGGGCGAGGGGACACCCCCGGGGGAGACAGGATCAGCGGCGCGCGCCTCAGATCTTGCCAACGAGATCCAGCGAAGGGGCAAGGGTGTCATCACCTTCCTGCCATTTGGCCGGGCAGACCTCGCCCGGATGGGCGCGGACATATTGCGCAGCCTTGATTTTGCGCAGCAGATCCCCGGCGTCGCGGCCGATGCCTTCGGCGGTGATCTCAAAAGCCTGGATCACACCATCGGGGTCGACGATGAAGGTTGCACGGTCTGCGAGGCCTTCAGCTTCGCGCAGCACGCCGAAATTGCGGCTCAGCTGATGGGTCGGGTCGCCGATCATGGTGTAGTTGATCTTGCCGATCGTGTCCGAGCTGTCATGCCAGGCCTTATGCGTGAAATGCGTATCGGTCGAGACCGAGAACACTTCGACGCCGCGGCTTTGCAATTCAGCATAGTGATCGGCGACATCGCCCAATTCGGTCGGGCAGACAAAGGTGAAATCGGCCGGGTAGAAAAAGAACACCGACCATTGGCCGACAGCATCCGATTCGGTCACCTCGATGAATTTGCCCTGCCGGAAAGCCTGTGCTTTGAAGGGGAGGATCTTGCTGTTGATGATGGCCATGGTCAGCTCCTTGCAGAATTCCGGACCCCTTTAGGATGCAGGCGCAGCAATGACAAATCGATCAATGGAGCAGTTTCGATAGGTGCGGCCTATCAATCGGGTGAAAGAGCGACAACCGTCTGTATAATAAAGCGAATAATCCAGGTCCCCTGCCCGACACGCCGCCAGGCGCGGAGCGCCAGACCAGGGGAAGGCGCAGAGCGCAGAAAGCGCCAGCTGCTGGCGCAGCCGGCATGGGGGAGCGGAATGAGGCGCGAAAGCGGTATCTGGCAGCGCGACATTTCGGAACGCTGGCAGGATCAGCGCTTTGCTCTGTTATTATCGGAACTATCCGCAGATCCAGCCACTGGCTTAACAGGCTGCTGAACAAATCTGCCGTGCGGAACGGTTTCCTTTGCGCAGGGTTTGATGCGGCACGCGCCGTGACCTGTCATAGCCGGGGTGCCGGGCAGGTCTGCCGTCGATGGCGGAGGGCCGGGACTTCCCGGCCCGGATGATCAGGCCGTCATACGACCGCAGCAGGAACGCGTGGTTGACGCGGCCGAGGCTGGTTTACTGCACCCGCGTCTCTTTCCATCCGACAGCCCGCCCATTTTCCGCATGCAGCTGCAGACGAGTGACCGGAACGCCGGTTTCGATATCCACCAGTGAAGATCTTGCTTCGCCCGGGTGGTAAAGATGGTCTTCACCCCATTGGCGGAGCGCAACGATCACCAGAAACAGGCCGCGCCCTTTCTCCGTCAGGACATATTCCCGATATGCGGTGCCGTCAGAGGCAGGCGCCATTTCCAGGATGCCGCGTTCAGTCAGATCGCGCAGCCGTGTTGCCAGCACCCCCCTGGCAATGCCGAGGCCGGTCTGAAACTCGCTGAACCGCCTTACACCGTGGAAGGCATCGCGGATGATGAGCAGTGACCACCAGTCGCCGATCACATCGAGAGACCGCGCCACCGGACAACCGGAATTCCACAGGCTGACCCGTTTCACCATCGCAGCCGACCTCCATCATTGCGAATTTGGTTCTAAAATAGAACTGGATTACTGCTCGCACAAGTAGTTCTGAATTGAGACCAGAATGAAGTTGCAAGCAGGATCACCATGCAGCACGAAAGCAGCACCCCGCACGGCAAGGATGGCAGCTTGTCGAGGATCATCGCCCTGGTCTTCGCCATCGCCGCCGGTCTCAGCGTCGCCAACATCTATTTCGCTCAGCCCCTGCTTGAGGCGATGGCGCAGGATTTCGGGATCGCGCCGGCCGCGATCGGCCTTGTGGTGACATTGACGCAGCTGGGTTACGGGCTGGGCCTGATCTTCATCGTGCCGATGGGCGACCTGGTTGACCGCCGGAAGCTTGTCGTCGGACAGGGCTTGCTGTCCGTTGTCGCGCTGATCGCCGTCGGCACCGCAAAGACCGAAGCGATCCTCTTTGCCGGCATGGCCGCAGTCGGATTGTTCGCCGTAATGGTTCAGGTGCTGGTGTCCTTCGCGGCGACGCTCGCCACGCCCGCCGAACGTGGCAAGGCTGTTGGAATGGTAACGAGCGGTGTGGTGATCGGCATCCTTGGCGCGCGCTTCTTCGCAGGTATGCTCGCCGACTTCGCCGGTTGGCGGGCGGTCTATCTGACCTCGGCGGGCCTCACACTGGCGATGGCCGGACTGCTTTGGCGCGTCCTCCCGCGCAATCTGCCGCCGGAAAGCCCTGACAGCTACGCAGCGGCTTTGCGCTCCATCGCCCTTCTGTTCCTGGCGGATCGCGTGGTTTTGGGTCGCGGCATACTCGCCTTGCTTATCTTTGCAGCGTTCAGCACCTTCTGGACCGCGCTGGTGCTGCCGCTCAGCGCTGCGCCATTCGGCTATTCCCACACCCAGATCGGCCTGTTCGGACTGGTCGGCATGGCGGGGGCCATTGCTGCAACGGGCGCGGGCAGGCTTGCGGATCGCGGTCTCGGTCAATGGACGACAGGCCTCTCGCTCACGCTCCTGCTGGTGTCATGGGGGCTGATCGCAATGCTGCCGATCTCAATTCCCGCCCTGTTGATTGGTGTCGTGGTGCTGGACCTCGCAGTACAGGCCGTCCATGTCACCAATCAGAGCATCATTTTCGACCGGCATCCGCAGGCGCGCAGCCGGCTCGTCGGCGGATATATGGCATTCTACTCTCTCGGCAGCGCCATCGGAGCCATCGCAGTAACGACGGCCTACGCATATGCCGGCTGGGGCGGGGTTTCGGCACTGGGGGCGGCATTCAGCGCGGCAGCCTTGCTCGGATGGGTTTTCACACGCCGTCTTCCTGTCGGCTTTGTCGATGCGTCAGGCCACGGCGAACCTGCTCATCCGGTCGATGCCGATGAACAAATATAGTCTTTCGTCGGGAGAACGCCCCCCGGAGCCTTGCCTTATCCTTACATGCAAAAAAGAGGATCGCATCATCAAACCCTGAGATCAGAAAACCATCGGTTCAAGAGCCACTTTGACATCCTGGACGGCACAGGCGCATGCTCCAGGAGCATCACGCAGGCAATATGGAGGGGCCAATGACAGCAATCGCGCTGCCACGCACGGTCAGGGCCAAGCTTCTGATCGCGATTGCCGCGATGCTGACACTGATGCTGGGCTCCGGCATTCTGGCCATCAGCGGGCTCAATCGTACCGGCAGCGCGCTGACCTCGCTCAGTGAAGAGCGGCTTCCGGATATCCTCTCGGCGACAAGGCTCGCGCAGCAAAGCACGGCCCTGGCGGCACTTGCCCCTTTTGTCAGCTCTGTCGAGGTGATGAATCAACTCGAGGCCGAAACGGTGCGGATCGATGGGATGATCCGCGATCTTGGTCTGCTGGTGGCGGATCTGCCCGACAGCGCATCCTTCGCCGGAGAGGCCGGGCAGCGGGTGCGCGATCTTGCCAGGGGCCTGTCGCAGGCGATAGGGCAATTGTTGGAGGCCAGCCGCAAGACACTGGAATTGCGGGCGGAAATGGTTGAGCTGCAGTATGGATTTGAACGCCATAGCGAGGCGCAGGAGGCTCTGGTTGCCGCAATCTGGACCAGTCCGAGGCTACTTTTCGCTGAGGCGGTCGAGATTATCCTTGTTGCAAGGATTGCCGATGGCAGCTGGCAGCTCGATCAGCTGGAAGCGCGGTTCCAGACGGTAAGGGCCGGCCTGGCTGCAGCCGAATTGCCGGCGCGCGCAGCGTGGATACCGCGCTTTCTGGATCAGCAGAACAGCCTTTTCAATCTGCGCCGCAGTGAATTGCAATCGCAGCAGCGGGTCCGCTTTCTGCTGGCTTCGATCCATACCTTATCTGCAGATATGGGCGCCGAGGTGGCCAGGATCATCGCGACAACCTCAGCCGCTGCCCAGACGCAAAGCGAGGCGCTGAGCGCGACGCTGGAACGAACCAAGCGCAATATCACAATTCTGGGGGTGATCGCCCTGGCTGCAGCCGCCCTCACGGCGCTTTACATCCTGACGGATCTGGCACGGAACCTTGATGCCGTCACCCGGGCGATGTCGCGGCTGGCAGCAGGCGACCGCAGCGCCGGCATCCCCGGCCTGCAACGCAATGACGAACTCGGCAGCCTCGCCCGTGCCGCCAGTGTCTTTAAGGATGCCAGTTTCGAGCGCGAGCGTCTGGCGGAACAGGTGATCAAGGGCAATCGTCTCGTCGAGGCGACCTTCACCAATATGAGCGATGGCATTTCGGTCTTTGACCGCGATCAACGCCTGATCTCGTGGAACCCGCGCTTTCTGACGATGACCGGCCTTGCCGCCGACAGCATCCGCCATGGCACTGGATTTGGCGCCATTGCCGATCAGCTGCGCGCCGCGGATGTGACGCTGCACGGGCTCCATGGTGGCCAGGTAACGCATCTGGAAACGGCGAATACGCGCAGCAGCACCATGGCCTCATATGAGATGCATCACCCGGATGGGCGCGTGATCGAAATCCGCAGCCAGCCGATGCCCGAGGGCGGCTTTGTCACCGTCTATATGGATCAGACCGACCGCCGCCGCATCGAACGCCAGCTGCACCAGGCGCAGCGGATGGAGGCCGTGGGACAGCTGACAGGTGGCATCGCCCATGATTTCAACAACTTCCTTGCGGCAATCAGCGGCAATCTCCAGATGTTGCAGGATCGGCTCTTTGACGACCCCGAATTGTCACAACGCATTCTGCGAGCGCTGGATGCGACGGAACGCGCGGCATCCGTGACCGAACGCCTGCTCGCTTTCTCGCGTCAGCAGGCCTTGCGGCCGGTGCTGACCAGAGTTGATGAGCTGATGTTCAACCTTCTGGAACTCCTGGGGTATCGGCTCGCACCCACGGTCGAGATCCGGGCAGAGATCGCCCCGGACCTGCCCGCCATTGTGGTGGATCCGGGGCAATTGGAAAGTGCAGTGCTGAACCTTTTGTTCAACGCTCGCGATGCTTTGCCCGAGGGCGGCACCGTGACCCTCAGCGCCGCGCTGCAGGAGGGCGCGCTGTCTTTGATGGTCGCCGATCAGGGCATCGGCATGTCGCAAGCGGTGCTCGCGCGGATCTATGAGCCGTTCTTCACCACCAAAAGCAACGGGCGCGGCTCGGGCCTTGGGCTGAGCATGGTCTATGGCTTTATCGCCCAGTCCGGCGGCGAAATCTCGGTCGAAAGCCAACCGGGCGCAGGCACCAGGGTCAGGATCCGGCTGCCGCTGCCCGAGGATCTTTCGCCTTCCGCTACGTTCGACGCGCTGGCTGAGACGTCAGAACCTGGCCAGGGGCAGCATATTCTGCTGGTCGAAGATGACCCGCTGGTGCGAGAGACGGTGGCCGATATCTTACTCTCTCTCGGCTACCAGGTTCGGAAGGTGCCGGACGCCCGCTCGGCCCGGGAAGCGCTTGCGCAGAGCAAATATGACCTGCTCCTGACCGATGTTCTGCTGCCCGAAGGCCTGACCGGCTTAGATGTGGCACGCGACGCCGCGACCTTGCAGCCCGGACTGCCGGTGCTGTTCACCTCGGGCTATATGCAGGTCGAAGGCGCGGGCGCGCTTCATTTGCCAGAAGGCGCCAGATTGCTGCGCAAACCCTACCGAAAAAGTGAGTTGGCCCGGGCAATCAGCTCATCTCTGCATCCCCCGACAGATGGCGCAGCAGCCTGACGCACTGCCCTGATGTTTCTGCATTACTTCACCGGAATTTGTGATCACGGCCAGTTTTCACAGACAGATTCTGCGACGCAGAGTCTTTCACCCCACCGCCCCAAAGCGGGCAGCCGGTGAGTGCCGTTCCAAAACTTTGCAATTAATTCAATATGAACGAAAAGATAAGGTCGGATTATATACCTTTTGACGGCACAGTTTGACGCGCATCATTCCCCGCTCCGCTTTCGGCTTGATTAATTATTTATTATAGCAGAATTACTAAATATGTCTTTCAGGAGGTGCCCATGCTGTTCTTTGCAGATACCGCGAAAGCCGGGGCCGGCCATGTCCCGCCGTTTACCAGGCGCGAGGATGATGTCGGGCCCGAAGGGGTGCAGTTGATCGCTGACATCCCCCGGCTTTATGTTCATTATGGCTTTGCAACCAGAAACCGCGCCGCCCCGGCCCGGACGGTGAACGAGATCGCCGGCACAGCCCTGGACGGGGCGGATGTGATGACGGCGCCTCCCGATGCGCTGCTGACGGTGGCGGATCACCCCCTGACGCGGGCCGGCCTGAAGATTCGCACCCGCGACCGGGTAAAAACGGGGAAAAGCGTTGTCTGACCACAGTCTTGAGGCCCTGGCCCAGCTTATTGAGACCCGCTCTGCCGGGAAAAGCCGTTTTCTGATCGCGCTGGCCGGCCCGCCGGGCGCCGGAAAATCCACCCTGGCGCGTCGCCTCGCGGAACGGCTGAGGAATGCCGATATCCTGCAGGCCGATGGCTATCATTACGACAATATCCTGCTGGATCAGCTTGGTCTGCGCCATCGCAAGGGCGCGCCAGAGACCTTTGACATTTCCGGCCTTGCCGCGATGCTGCGCAGGATAAGAACTGGCGAAGAGGTGGTCACCCCGGTCTTTGACCGCCGCCTTGACCTGGTGCGCGGTGCTGCCGGCCATCTGCCACCGGATGTGAAACATGTGGTGGTCGAAGGAAACTATCTGGCGCTTGAGACCGGCCCCTGGGCGCAGCTGCGGCCCCTCTTTGACCTGATCGCATATATCGATGTTCCGGAGGAAGAACTGCGGCGGCGGCTGACACTGCGCTGGACGGATCTCGGTTGTTCCGAGGCAGAGGTCGCGCAACATGTCGATGACAATGATATGCTCAATGTCGCGCTTGTCCGCGACCAGAGCGGGGCGTTCGACTTCATCCTGCGAAGCTGACTTTCGCCCCTGAAACACCCTGATGGCCCGCCCTCCGGCGGGCCGTTTCCGTTTCTGCAACATCCAATTGTTAATGGACGATGAACAGGAATGCCTCAATTCGCAGATCATCCATTCACATAGAATCGCTTTCCTCTGCTCAGGGAGTGCCGCCCTGCGGCGAGAGAGGAGACAAAGATGCAACCCATTCTGGAGATGAGAAACGTCTCGAAGACCTTTGGCAGCGTTAAGGCGCTGTCGAATGTGCAGCTCTCGCTTTACCCCGGCGAAGTTCACGCGCTGATGGGAGAAAACGGGGCAGGCAAGTCCACGCTGATGAAGATCCTCTCTGGCGCCTACCGGCCCGATACGGGGGCTGAGATTCTGATCGGGGGGAAGCCGGTGAATATCAGCGGTCCGATCAGCGCGAGAGCGGCCGGGGTTTCGATCATCTATCAGGAGCTGGCGCTTTCCCCCAATCTGACGGTCGCGGAAAACATCTTTCTCGGGCGCGAGCTGTCCCATGGCGGGGTCTTGCGCCGCGCCGAGATGGAAGCTTCGGTCGAGCCGGTTCTCAAACGTCTTGGCGCCGGTTTCTCTCCCTCCAGCACGGTGCGCTATCTGAACGTCGCCAATCAGCAGCTGGTCGAGATTGCGCGCGCGCTGCATGCCGACAGCCGCATCCTGATCATGGATGAGCCGACAACGGCGCTGTCGGAACGCGAGACCGAAGGCCTGTTTTCCATGATCCGCCAGCTGCGCTCGGAAGGGCTGGCCATCGTCTATATCTCGCACCGCATGAACGAGGTTTATGAGCTGGCCGACCGGGTCTCGATCCTGCGCGACGGCACCTATGCCGGGACGCTGGACCGGGGCGAGGCCTCGCCGGACGCCATCGTGAAACGGATGGTCGGGCGCGAGCTTTCTTCGCTTTACACCAAGACCAGCGGCAAGGCCGAGAACACGGCAAGACCTGCAGAAACGGTGCTGAAAGTGCAGGGCCTGTCGGACGGCCGCCGGGTGCATGGCTGTTCCTTTGATCTGCAGGCAGGCGAGGTTGTCGGCCTTGCCGGGCTGGTCGGGTCTGGACGGTCCGAACTGGCGCAGGCCGTCTTTGGCGCCCGCCCCCGCAAATCCGGCGAGATGTGGCTGGACGGAAAGCCCTTTGCGCCACAGACGCCGCAGGACGCCATCGCCGCGCGCGTCGCCTATCTGACCGAGGACCGGCGCGGCGATGGCCTCTTTCTCGACATGTCCTGCGAAGAGAACATCAATACCGGCGTGCTGCGCAATGATGCCCGCTGGGGCATGGTGCTGAACCGTGGCCGCGCCCGCGAAAGAGCGGATGAATCCATCCGCAGCCTCTCTGTGCGCGTCCCGAATGCGAGTTTCCCGGTCGGCGGCCTGTCGGGCGGCAATCAGCAGAAGGTGCTTTTGTCGCGCTGGCTGCAGATCCGGCCCAGGGTGCTGATACTCGATGAACCGACGCGCGGCGTCGATATCGGCGCGAAATCCGAGATCTACCGGATCATCGACGCGCTCGCCCGGGAAGGGGTGGCGATCCTTGTCATCTCGTCAGAGCTGCCCGAGGTGATCGGCGTCTCAGACCGCATTCTGGTCATGCATGAGGGCCGGATCAGTGGCGAGGTCGGCGGCGGAACCGGCATCGCCCCGACACAGGAGAATATCATGGCATTCGCCTCAGGGGTCGGGCTTTCAAACGCCGCCTGAGACCAGATCCGGGGGCCATTCTGCGCCCGGCGTTACATCACGAGTGATTGGTGTTGCCTGCAGGCTGCCGGGCCATTTTGTCCGGCAGCGTCAGGATTTCAGGGACGGGAGGAGGAACAGGGTATGAGCTCAACAGATACAACAATCGGCTTCAGTGCAGCCGAGCGGCAGCGGCGCCTGAAGGCGATGATCGCAACGCTTGGCATGTTGCCGGTGCTGATCGTGGTGGCGATCGGATTTCATCTTTTGTCGGATGGACGTTTTTTCACCGGACAGAATGTCTCAGTGGTGTTTCAGCAGGCTTCGGTGAATATCGTACTTGCTGCGGGGATGACCTTTGTCATCCTGACGGCGGGGATCGACCTTTCGGTCGGCTCGGTGCTGGCCGCGGCGGCGATGGCCGGGCTGATCGTTTCGAATATGCCCGGACTCAGCTATCTGTGGGTCTTTGCAGCGCTTGGCACCGGGCTTGGCTTCGGGATGCTGAACGGGCTGCTGATTTCCTCGCTGAAACTCCCGCCCTTCATCGTGACGCTCGGCGCGATGACGGCTGTGCGGGGCATCGCCCGGCTGATGGGCAATGACACAACAATATTCAATCCGAATATCCCCTTTGCCTTTATCGGCAATGGCGCGATCCAGATCATTCCGGGTGTCTTTTCGCTGCCCTGGCTTGCCGTCATTGCGCTTCTGGTAATCGCAATCTCCTGGTTTGTGCTGAAACGCACCGTGCTGGGCACGCATATCTATTCCGTCGGCGGCAATGAGGCAGCGGCGCGCCTTTCGGGGATCAAAGTGCCCCGCATCTATCTGATCGTTTACGGGATTTCGGGTCTGTGCGCGGGGCTGGGCGGGGTGATGCTTTCGACCCGGCTTTACGCTGCGAACGGGCTGCAACTGGGTCAGGCATATGAGCTTGACGCCATCGCGGCGGTGATCCTCGGGGGCACTTCTTTCGTCGGTGGTATCGGGTCGATCTGGGGCACGCTGATCGGCGCGCTGATCATCGCAGTTCTGTCGAACGGCCTTGTGCTGATCGGGGTCTCGGACATCTGGCAATATGTCATCAAGGGGCTGGTGATCATCGGCGCCGTCGCGCTGGACCGCTTGCGCCAGAAGGATTCTGCCCGGACCTGAGGCCGGGAAACAGAAGGCCGGATGCGCGGACGGGTCTGCCGTCTCCGGCCATGGTGTTCAGGCCCGGGAGGAGAGAGTTAATGTTCAAGCACAATATGATGGCCGGAGCTGCTGTTCTGGCGCTGCTCACCGGCCCGGCGATGGCCGAAAGTGAACCGTCAGACCAAAAGCTGGAGCGGATCGGCATTTCGCTGGGGTCGATGGGCAATCCGTTCTTCGTCGCCCTCGCTAGAGGCGCGGAGGCCGAGGCGAAAACCATCAACCCCGATGTCGAGGTGCTGGCCTTCGGCTATGATTACGATATTGCAAAGCAATTCAGCCAGATCGACAATTTCATCTCGGCCGGGGTCAACCTGATCCTTCTGAACCCCGCTGATCCGGTGGCCATCGGCCCGGCGATCAAGCGCGCGCGGGATGCCGGTATCGTCGTGGTGGCGGTGGATACTTTTGCCGAAGGCGCCGATGCGGTGGTGACGACGAACAACGTCCAGGCGGGTGAAATCGCCTGCCAGTATATCGTCGACAAGCTGAAGGGTGAAGGCAATGTCATCATCCAGAACGGCCCGCAGGTCTCGGCGGTGACGGACCGGGTCAAGGGCTGCAAAACAGCGCTCGACGCGGCACCGGGCATCACCATTCTCTCCGATGATCAGGATGCCAAAGGCTCGCGCGAGGGCGGGATGAATGTCATGCAGGGCCATCTGACCCGCTTTGACAAAATCGACGCGGTCTTCGCAATCAATGACCCCCAGGCGATCGGCACCGATCTGGCCGCCCGCCAACAGGGCCGCAATGGCATCATCATCACCGCCGTCGATGGCGCGCCCGATATCGAAGTGGCGCTGAAAGACGACGACGCGGTGATGATCGAGGCCTCTGCCTCGCAAAATCCCTATGACATGGCGCGCCGGGCCGTGGATCTTGGGGCGAAAGTGCTGAATGGCGAAACCCTGGCCGAGCCGGTCGAGCTGATGGATTCAAAGCTCGTGACCCGTGAAAACGTCGGTAACTATGTCGGCTGGGCCAGTGACCCTGCCGTCACGAATTAAGGCAAGCTGACGGAGGCTCTGCGGGCGCGCTCCCTTCCCGGGTCCTCTGATATCAGCGGCGGCGGTTCAGGCTTCTTCCTTCCGAAGCTTGCAACCGCCGCATTTTTCTGTAGCCTCCGGTCAAGGGAGGATGCGCATGAAGCCGGTTCGCCGCTTTATCATCCGATTGCGGCCACGGCTCGCCTTTTTGTGGCTGAGCGTGATGGCAACTGCGACCCCTCTGATGGCAGAGGCACCGGAAACGCCCCGCCTGGCAGAGGTGATCATCGCCGATCTCTCCAATCCGTTTTTCGCCCATCTGGCGCGCCAGATCGAGATAAGCATCTCGGAGCTCTCACCGGGAACAGAGGTCGTGGTGCGCTCCAGCGGCTATGACCTGAACCGCCAGCAACGCCAGATCCGCGATGCGGTGGCGGAGGGGGCCGATTTTCTGATCGTCAATGCGGTCAATACGACCGGGCTCTCCGGGGTGATTGCCGAGGCCCGCGCAGCCGGGATCCCGGTGGTTGCGGTCGATGTAAAGGCCGAAGGTTCAGACGCCTTTGTCACCTCGGACAATGTCGAGGCCGGGCGGATCGCCTGCGCCTATATCGCCGAGCGGCTGGGCGGTCAGGGCAATGTACTGATGCTTTACGGCCCGCCGGTTTCCGCCGTCTTTGACCGCAATGCGGGCTGTGAAACGGCGCTGTCGCTGCATCCCGGCATCAAAATCCTGACCGAATATGGCGATTCCGGTGGCAGCCGCCTTGGCGGTCTGACCTATATGTCACAGCTGCTGCCGCGACTGCCGCATATTGATGCGGTCTTTTCCTTCAATGACCCGACTTCGCTGGGCGTCCTGCAGGCCGCGCGCGAGGCGGGCCGGAACGAGTTCTTCATCGTTTCGGTAGATGCCTCGCCCGAGGGCCTGCGCGCCATGGCTGAGAGGGACAGCCTCCTCCTGGGCAGCATCGCACAATATCCAAAGGCGATGGCCGCTCAGGCGGTTCATGTGGCTCTGGCGCTCTGGCATGGTGAGGCAGTATCGCAGACCGAACTCACAGTTCCTGTGCAGCTTTTTACCCGGGAGATGCTGGCCGAAGGCGAGAATTACTGGATGGACCCTCTGTGAGCGCGCCTCAGACCACCAGAGAAACCATCGCCGTGGTCGAGGATGATCCGGCACAGGCGGCGCTGCTTTGTGAATTGCTCGAGGCGGAAGGCTATCTGCCCCGCCCCTGCCCGAAGGCACGAGACCTGGCACGGTTGCTGGCAGATGAGCCGCCCGTCCTCGTCCTGCTTGATCTCGGCCTGCCGGATGAGGACGGGCTGGCTCTGGCGGCGCGGGTGCGGGCTTTGCACCAGATCCCCATCATCATCCTGACCGGGCGTGGATCAGAAATCGACCGGGTGGTGGGGCTTGAGATCGGGGCGGATGATTATCTGGTCAAACCCTTCAGCCTGCGCGAACTCGCCGCGCGGATACGCGCCGTTTTGCGCCGCAGCACAGGTGCTGCGCTGCCGGGTCCGGGAGATACATCCCTGCGCGAAGGGTTCCGGTTCGGCGGTTGGGTGCTCGACACGCTGCGACGCAGACTGACCGATCAGAAGGGCAATGCTGTCGATCTGACGGTCGGCGAATTCGATCTTCTGGCGGCCCTGCTGGCCGCACATGGACGGGTCCTTTCGCGCGCCCAACTTTTGGATATGACGCGGCGCGGGCATGACGCAGTTTATGAACGCACCATCGACGTTCTGATCCTGAGGCTCCGGCGCAAAATCGAACCGGACCCCGCACATCCCCGGTTAATCATGACCGAACGTGCAATCGGCTATCATTTCGCGGGCGCGGTCGAGGTAGTATCCACGGACAGCCCCCCGCGCTCAGGACAGCCGCCCCGCCAGCGCATGTGACCGCTCTCCCAGCATCAGCACACTGGAATCCGGTGCGAGCAAGGCCGAAACAGGCAGGGTTGCTGCCCCCACCGGCGCAGCCAGGGCACCAAAGCCGCCGCCCAGCAACTCGGGCGCGATGATCCCGATGGCCCCAGCCTCATTGAACCGCGCCTGCACCTGCGCGAGAAGATCGAGATGCAGATTGCGTGGCAGAATACTGTCAATGATGATTGCTTCGAGGTCGATGACTGACGTGATCGCGATGATCGCTTCGACCAGCGCCCCCGCACAATCCAACGTCCAGTCCCGCACCGGCTGGCGGGCCACTTCGGGCAAAGGCTCAAGCGCACGAATGCGGGAGATCCCAATTCCCTGCGCATGCAGGTGATCCATCAGCACGCAGATCGAGGCGCGGTGCAGCAAGCTGGTATAGCGCGCAGATGGCGCTTTCGCCGGGGTCAGGCCTGAAGGTGAGACCGGCAGCGGCCCGAGCGCCGCACTGTTTCCATTCGGGCCGGTATGAACCTTGCCATCCAGCACCAGGCCGCCGCCGATAAAGGTATCAATCGAAATATGCATGAAATCGCGGAACCGGGTGCCGCTCCCGAGCACAAGCTCGGCATGGGCGGCGGCCGTCGCATCATTTTCTACGAAAACCGGCATCTCTCCGCTGTCGAAAAAGGTCGCCAGATCCAGCGCTTGCCAGCGGCTGCCCAGATCCGCGGGGAAGCCCAGCTCTTCGCTCCACCCGCCAAGGAAATAGGGGGCGGCAATGCCGAGACCCGCCATAGCAGCCCCGGGCACACGGCCGGCCTGGGCGCGAAAATCCGCAATCGCGGCATTGCCCGCGCGCCGGACCCGGACCGGGTCGGGGAAATCATATTCATGTTCCATCCGGTCGCAGATCTCGCCCGCGAAATCCAGCATCACCGCCACCATTGCGCGGCGGCCGATCTTGATGCCGATACTGTAGAGCCGCGTCGGGTTCACGGCATAGAGAACCGATGGTGATCCGCGCTTGCCCAGTCTTTTGCCAACCTGCCTGACGAAACCTGCCTGCTCCAGTCCATCGACAATATCAGCCACCGCTGCGGGGGTAAGATGCGCGACACGGGCGAGATCGGATTTGGAGGCCTCGCGCTGGTGGCGCAGGGACTGCAGGAGGAAACGCTCATTATACTGCCGTAGCCTGCCAGAATTGCTGCCCTTTCCTGACAATTGCCTGCCCTCTTTGCTGTTCTGGCACATTTTCCACTATCACGCGCTACTCTATCCGGCCTGCTCTGGCTGGGGTCAAGCCTCCTGCGGGCCTCGCCCCGCCATCACCGACAAAGACCACTCTTGCGCGGCTCAGTCTCTTTAATATGGCAAATTGGCTAATTAATAGTGTTCCAAGGGGCGCGGCGCAGCCTTTTGAAAGCCCGGTTCCGGTGCGCCGTGACGCGCCCCTGCTCGGCATGCCGCTTTGGCAAACAACAGGGGTGGTGGCGCGTATTCTCCCGATGGGCAGGCCCGACTGTCCGGTGCCGGGCTTTTCTATAGTGAGCCGCAGGCTAAAACGGATTGCGGTGCAGATCCCGAACCGTCATGCCCTTCGACCTCTGAACCTGCCTTTCGACTGCACAGAGATCAGGTCTCCGGGCGACGGAGAATGGCTGGTTCGCAAGCATCGCATCGGCGTTGTTGCAGGAGACGCGGGGTGAGTGCGCCTGCGCGACGCCTTTGCGCCGTGACGCGCAGATGATGATGCTCACGGTCGGGACGTCCGGAGCCCGCTGTGATGTCAGGGCATATGTAGGAACCGGAGCTGCTCAGTTCACTGTGCTTGCGGATATGCGCGGGACCTCGACCGGCCTGTCACTTTTTGGCCTTGCGCTGGATCATCCCGTGCCGCTGGCACCGGTGGCCTATCACCATCTCGCCCATCCGGAAGGTGAAATCGAGACCGCACTAGGAGCGGCCGCGACCGGTGCGGTTGTGACCCTGTCAACGCTGGCCTCGACGCGGATCGAGGATTTCGGTTCGGTGGCGCAGGGGCCCTGGTGGTTCCAGCTTTATGCCCAGGCCCGGCGCGAGGATACCGAAAGCCTGATCCGGCGCGCCGAAGGGGCGGGTGCGCGCGCGCTGGTGCTGACGGTCGATGCGCCGGTCAAGCTGCGCAATACCGAAGAGAGGATCGGTTTTCGCCTGCCCGACGGGATCGGGGCGGTCAACACTATCGGCATGGCGCCGCCCCGGGTTACCGCAATGCCCGGTCGCAGCGCCGCGTTTCTGGGGCTACTGGAGACACAGCCGAGATGGGAAGACCTGGCCTGAATCCGCGCCGCAACACGCCTGCCGATTCTTCTGAAGGGGGTTACGAGACCCGCGGATGCAATCCGGGCCATTGCGGCAGGCATCGACGGGATCATCGTCTCGAACCATGGCGGACGGGCGCTTGACGGCCTGCCCGCCTCTGCCGAGATCCTGCCCCGGATTGCCGAAGCCACAGCGGGGCGGGTGCCGCTGATCTGCGATGGCGGCATCCGGCGCGGCACCGATATTCTGAAAGCGCTGGCGCTCGGGGCGGCGGCGGTGATGGTGGGGCGCCCGCAGATCCATGCGCTTGCGACCGGCGGCGCAAGCGGGGTCGCGCATATGATCACCATTTTGCGGGCCGAGCTTGAAGTGGCAATGGCCCTGACCGGTTGCAACTCACTCGCTGCGATCAGCCGCGATGTGCTGTGGCAGGACTGAATGGGGCAACAGGCCAAAGGGTATCGCCGTCTGGCTGAGGCCTGACCTCATCCGTGACCTTTCCGGCATCCGGCCTGTCTGAAGGGTGATCGGTCCCTGCCCTGCTTTGAGCAAGCGACCGATTGGTCGCCCTTCCCTGGGAAATCCCGGAAAACCCGTCTTTGAAGGCATTTTTTGAAATCTGCAGCCGTCCCGGTCGATATGAACTGCGTGGCTTCTAACGGATGAGGCCGGCCCTATACCCATATGCCGTGGCAATTACGCCATGCCCCTTTCCCCCCCCAGGTTTTATCCAGCGTGAGGGAGACTCCGGCTCAGTGCTTTGCCTGTTTGGATCAGCTGAGCAACGGGGTCTGCCGTCCAATCTTTCTGTGCCCTGCCACCAGATGGGCCAACGTCACCCGGGCAGAACGACCGGTCGAAGAGGGCTGTTCGCATAGTGTGACACTGTCAAAGCTTCTGGGTCCTTGTCCGGGCAGTTCACTATGCCAGATGAACGACTGGCCTCATGTATTTTGAACCATCCCATCGCACTTTCATCCCTGCGAGTTGAAACTGGTTAACGACAATCTTGCTGGCAACCACGATCCAGTTTGATTGAAACGAAGGGGGTGCCCACAGGCCCAGACGGAGCTCATTAGTGATGAGAGCCCGGTCAATGTCGGAGCGGCAGTAAAAGCAGGCTGCAAATTTCGGTGCTGAGGCGTCAGAGCCGGATAGTCTGAGCTGATTGAATTGATACGTAACGCGGCTGATACCTTCATCCTGCTCGGCGCCCGCATCCTGCATCGTCAGCACACCAAGGGCTTCGACCCCCTCAAATACCCGCCCGACCGTTCTGTGGATCTCAATCCGCTTCGCAGTTTCTGTACCTGAAACGCTCGATTCATCTGGACAAACGTATTGTCTGACTTCGTTACTTTTCACCAACAACTGTTGCGACACTATACCATACACCTTCTGTTGAAGCCTTGTCTTAAACCCACAGCACCACGACTAAACGAAAGATCGGCATGTTCGGTTTCATGCCGCCGAAAATAAAAGCTCGTAAGCAGGCCCGGGCTTCCTTGCTCCGTGCAGCCGCCGGCTGGGTATCACAATGGCGGTCAGCCCGGGATGGCGTTATATTATGCAAATCCGCTCATAATCTGAGCATATATGCACAACTCAGGCAGCGTCTTTTGACAGCCCCGCCCGGTGATCTGCGCGACCGTATCGCCCCCGAACCCGTCCGTGAAATTGCATGTCCCCGTCATGGCCGCCTTGCCTCGGAATCAGCGAGGGAGCGTTCGCGAAACATGGTGCAATTCGCACCTCTGCGAAGCGTGGCCAGGGCCTTGACGGCGCTGCCCTTCCAATCTTATTGATCACCTGACCAATAAGGTATCGTGACGCGCGACAAGGGAGAGACCCATGGCACAATACGGTTCACAGGAAATGTCGGCGCCTTTGCTGAAGGTGATGATGCGGCGGCCAGGGGCAAGCCTCATCAAGGCCGATCCCGCTGACTGGAACTATGTGACCCCCTTCGACAGCGCCAAAGCCATCGCGCAATATCAGGGCTTTGCCGATCTCATCGTGAAGGCCGGGGCCGAGATCATCTGGCTTGAGGATCAGGACGACGGCCTTGCCGATGCGATGTTCACGCATGACCCTTCACTGATGACCGACAAGGGCGCGATCATCCTCAATATGGGCAAGCTGCGCCGCCGGGATGAACCCGCTCTGCACGAGGCCGTCTATCAGCAGCATCAGATCCCGGTTGCAGGCCGGATCACCGGCGAGGCAACCGTCGAGGCCGGTGACTGTATCTGGCTTGACCCAAAAACGCTGCTCGTCGGGCGCGGCATCCGCACCAATCAGCTCGGCATCGACCAGCTGACGGCAATTCTTGCGCCCGAGGGTGTCAGCATCCTGGCCTTTGACCTGCCGCTCTGGGACGGTGAAGCCGCCTGCCTGCATCTCTTGTCGGTCCTGAGCCCGCTGGCGGATGACCTGGTGCTGGCCTTCCTGCCGCTGCTGCCGGTCGCGCTTTACAGGCTTTTGAAACAGCGCGGCATCCGCATTGTCGAGTCGCCGAAGGATGAGTTCCTCGCCAGCAACGGCCTCAGCCTCAATGTGCTGCCGACCCGCCCCAATGAGCTGATCATGCTCAGCGGTTTCCCGAAAACCACGGCCGCGCTCATCGCCGCCGGCTGCACGGTGGAAACCTTCGAGGGCGACGCGCTTTGCATCGCCTGCGAAGGCGGGCCGACCTGCCTCACCCGTCCGGTTCACCGGCAAGCGGCGTGACAAAGGCCCCGGCCTGGCGGCGGATCCCCGAGGCGCAACGCCGGGGTGATCTGGTCGAGGCAGCGCTGGATGTCATTGCGCAATCGGGTCTGCAGGGCGCGACCTTTCGCGAGATCGCGAAACAGGCCGGGGTTGCCCCCGGTCTGATCGCGCATCACTTTGAAAGCAAAGAGATCCTGCTGCAGGAGGCTTACCGCAGGGTGGTCTCTGTCCTGACCTTCACCGATGAGGAGGAGGCAGGATCCGCTGCGGAAAATCTGCGCCGTTTCATCGTGGCCAATCTGACGGAGCCGGTTTCCAACAACCGAAATCTGGCACTCTGGTCGGCTTTTATCAGCCAGGTGAGCCATAACCCGACACTGGCCGGGATCCATTGCGAAGGCTATCTGGCCTTTCGCAACAAGCTGCAGCGCCTGATCGTGGCTTTCCTTGCCGCGCGCGGCAAAGAGATCGATGAGACCCGCGCCCATCGGCTTGCCGTTGCGATCAGTGCACTGATGGACGGGCTCTGGCTGGAAGGCCGGCTTGCAGGCGGGCTTTTTGAGGAAAATGAACTGGTGACGGTGGCCCTGTCATCGGTTGAGGCCCTGACGGGCGAGAGTTTTGCGCCGCCCGGAGAGGGTGAGAATGACATGCCGGCGAGGATGAGCGATGGTGAATGAAGAACAGCCCGGCAGCGGCCAGACCGTGCGCGCGGTTCAGGGTAAAAACGCGGCGCGCTGCCTGGATCATGCCCTGCGTCTTGTGGAATGGGCGAGCGAGACCGGCTCCCCGGGCGAGGCAGCGTTCGGCGAGAAAGCCGCCGCCCTTTTGCGGGGGCTGCCCTGTTTCGCGGATCATCCTGAACGGGTGCGCCTGATTGCCAGCCATGGCGAGCCAGAACGGCAGATCGTGGTCGGGCTTGTGCGCGGGACCGGGCGGCGCACCCTGGTGCTTGCGGGCCATTATGATGTGGTTTCCGCCTCGAATTACCGCGATCTGGCGGATCTCGCCTTCTCGCCCGAACCGCTGCTGGCCGCGCTGCGCCAGGATCTGGCCAGCCGCCCGCTTTCCCCCGCTGAGGAAAAGGCGCGGGTCGATTTCGAAAGCGGTGATTTCCTGCCAGGACGCGGCCTTCTCGATATGAAAAGCGGCATAGCAGCCGGGATCACCACGCTGGAGAATTTCGCAGCCACGGGCGCGGCAGAGGGCAATCTGCTGGTTGTCATGACGCCGGATGAAGAGGCCAGTTCGCAGGGGATGCGGGCCTTTCGTGACATCCTGCCCGAGCTCGCGCGCGAATGGGATCTTGAGATTGCAGGCGGCATCAATCTTGATGCGACCAGCGATCAGGGCGACGGCGCCGGGGGCCGGGCGATCTATAAAGGCACGATCGGCAAGCTTCTGCCGTTTGCGATGGTCGTGGGCAAGCCCTCCCATGCGAGCTACCCGTTCGACGGGGCCAGCGCGCATCTGATTGCGGCCCATCTGATGACTGCGATGGAGACCAACCCAGATCTTTGCGACCGGGGCGGCGCTGAGGTCTCGCCGCCGCCGATCTGTCTTGACGGGGGTGACTTCCGCGCGGGCTATGATGTGACCACGCCGGAACAGGTCTGGCTGGCCTTCAACTGGCTGTCGCACAGCCGCAGCCCCTCGGCGCTGATGGCGCAGTTCCACAGCCTTGCGGAAAGCGCGCTTGCGGCGGCGATGGCGGCTTTCGCGCGCAACCGGCAGGCCTTTACCGGCGAAGTGGCGGAGCCCGAGCCCTCGCGCGTTCTGACAATCGCAGAGCTGATGCGCCTTGTTGCCGCGCGTGAAGGTCAGGCCGCGCTGGAAGAGATCCTTGCGACGCCGCCCGCCCACGACAATCCGCTGGCGCTCAGCCGTGCGCTTTGCACGCGGCTGGTGGCGCGTGCGGGGTTGAACGGGCCGGCGATTGTGCTGGGCTTTGGCAGCCTGCATTACCCGCACAGCCATCTCGATCCCGACCGGGCCGAAGATGCGGCGCTGATGGGGGCGATTGAGACCGCAAGGCAGGAGATCCTTGCCGCGACCGGCGTGCAGATCTGCTGGCGAGACACCTTTGTCGGCATCTCGGACATGAGCTTTCTGGGCAATGTCCCGCCACCGGAAGACGCAAGGATCGTCGCGGAAAACACGCCCGCCCGGCGCTATATCGACCATGTGCCGGATAATGCGCTGCGCTTTCCGGTAGTCAATATCGGCCCCTGGGGGCGCGAATATCACCAACGGCTGGAACGGGTGCACGCCCCCTATGCCTTTGAAACACTGCCGGATTTTCTGACGGCAATCGTTGCGCGCTTCTTCGCGCAGGGATAATGGCGCGAAGGGAGGCGCCACACGGGCGGCGAGATCGTCATGAAAACGCCCGCTTACCATCGCGACAAGTGCCGCCGCGATGGTGGCCTGGTGCCCGCGGCCTGCGGTGTCAGAGATTTCCCCTGTTCTCTTGCTCAGGGGCCTCATGCAACCATGCGGAGGAACTGGCGCAGCCGGTCCGATTTCGGATTGCTCATCATGTCGGAGGGCGCGCCGCGCTCTTCGACCAGGCCCTGATGCAGGAAGACCACCTCGGAAGAGATATCCCGCGCCAGCGCCATTTCATGGGTGACAAGGATCATGGTGCGGCCCTCGGCAGCAAGCCCTTTGATCACCTGGAGCACTTCCTGCACCAGTTCAGGGTCAAGCGCCGAGGTCGGCTCGTCAAAGAGCATGACCTCGGGGTTCATCGCCAGCGCGCGGGCGATGGCCACGCGCTGCTGCTGCCCGCCGGAAAGGCGCGAAGGATAGCTGTCTTTCTTTTCGCGGATACCGACCTTTTCAAGCAGATGCTCGGCCTCGGCCACGGCCTGATCGCGCGACAGGCCCAGCAGGTGGCGCGGCCCTTCGATGATGTTTTCCAGTACCGTCATATGCGCCCAGAGATTGAAGTTCTGGAACACCATGCCAAGGCGCTGGCGGACCAGTTCCAGCTGCCTGCGGTCGGCGCGCGGCATCCTGCCCTTGACGGGCCGGGCGCGGATCACCTCATTGCCGACGATAATTTCGCCGCTGTCCGGGGTTTCGAGATAATTGATACAGCGCAAAAGCGTGCTTTTCCCGGACCCGCTTTGCCCGATCAGCGAGATGACATCACCGCGCCTTGCCTCGAGGCTGACGCCTTTGAGGACTTCGAGCGGGCCGAAACTCTTGCGGATATCCCTGACCGCAAGCGCGATATCATTGGCCATCTTGTTTAATCCTTTCCGCAGCGCGCGGTTTGGCCCATCGCCCGGTCATCGGGCGCGATAGCTGGTTGCTTTGCGCTCAAGCAGTGTCGTGAGCTGCGTGAGGATGAGAACGACGACGAAATAGATGATTGCGGCTGCGATCAGCGGCTCGAGGATCATCATGGTCTCGCGTTGCAGCGCGCGGGCAGTGCCCAGCACCTCCATGATCGTGACCGTCGAGGCGAGCGAGGTCGCCTTCAGGAGGATGATCACATCGCTGGCCAGAACCGGCAGCGCCGCATGGAAGGCCTGCGGCAGCGTGATGCGGCGAAAGATGCGCCCCGGGCTCATGCCGATGGCACGGGCGGCCTCGATCTGGCCTTTGGGCACCGCAAGAATGGCGCCGCGCAATACTTCGGCATTGTAGCAGGCCTGGCTGATGGTCAGCACAAGGATCGCATACCAGATCGCATTGCGCAGATAGGGCCAGAGCCAGGAATGGCGCACCCAGGTTCCGGGCAGCAGTTCGCCCAGCCCATAATAGACCAGATAAAGCTGCACGAGGAGCGGCGTGCCCCGCATCACAAGGCCCAGCGTGAACGAGGGCCAGACAAGGATCCGGTAGCCCGAAATCCTGGCCAGCGCCAGGAGGATGCCGAAAATCAGCCCGAGTGTGCCGGCAACTGCGGTCAGCATCAGCGTGAGCGGCAGCGCCTTTATCAGCGGCGGCAGAAACTGAAGAATATCGCTGATCATCAGAACCCCCTTCCCACGCGCTTTTCGATGCGATGGATGATCGCCATGGAAACCAGCGATATGAGGAGGAAGGCAGCGGCGACCACGCTGTAGAAGAGCCCGTATTCCTTGGTCACCCCGGCGGCGCGATAGGCGGTAAAGAGCAGCTCGTTGAACGTGCCAAGCACGGCCACAACGGCACTTTCCTTGGTGATGGCAAGCCAGAGATTGCCCAGGCCCGGCACCGAATGGCGCAGCATCTGCGGCAGGACGATACGCCGGAACAGAAGCGCACGCGGCATGCCGATGGCCTCGGCGGCCTCGGTCTGGCCCTTTGGCACCGCAAGGATACCAGCGCGCATCACCTCGGTCATGAAGGCGCCATTGACGAAGGCCAGTGCGACGACCGCAGCCCAGAACCCGCTGAATTCAAACCTGTCACTGACCAGCCCAAGGCTCTTCAGCAGCTTTTCCGCCCCGCCGACCAGCGAGAAATAGACGATCAGGATGACCAGCAATTCGGGCAGAGAGCGCACAATCGTCGTATAGGTATTGGCAATGCCGCGCAGTATGCGGCTCGCGGACAGTTTGCTCAGGGCCGCCAGAAGTCCGATCATGAGCGACAGCCCATAGGCAATCACTGACACGACGATCGTCATCATGAAGCCATGCAGAAGCTGGTCGCCCCAACCGGCATCACCCCAGCCGAGCAATTCCCATTTTGAGTCCATCGGCCTGTATTCGCCCTTGCAGAAAATCGGGGCAGTGCCGCCTGGCCCTGCCCCGGAAGGATTGTTTACTCACGACCCCATTTGGTCAGGATCTCTTTGGCGGTGCCGGCCTCGATGAGCTTCCCGAGCGCGGTATTCACCTTGTCGAGGGTCTCGGCATCGCCCTTGCGGACGGCATAGGCCACGCCTTCGCCAAGGACAATATTATTGGGCAGGCGCATCTTGGTTTCATATTCCGCGCCATCGGCAGAAGTCAGGAAGTCATTGCCGTAATCGCTGTCCACGACGATGTAATCGACGCGGCCCGCCATGAGATCCGAGATCGCATTATCGGCATTATTGTAGTTCTGGGTGCCATTGCCGGGCAGGTAGGTCGCGATGTAATTCGCCTGGATCGTTGCGGCCTGCACGCCGAAGATGACGCCATTAAGACCTTCCTCCGACAGCACCTCGCCCTCGCCATTCGGATCCTTGACCAGCGAAAGCGGACGGCTGTCTGCTTTGGCGCCGATGACGTCGGTCTGGGCGTAGACATAGGGCGTGCTGAAATCAACGACTTCGCGACGCTTGTCGGTGACCGAGAAAGCACCGACGATAAAGTCGAATTTTTTCTCCTGGAGGGCGGGGATCAGCGCCTCCCAGGTCATCTGACGGATTTCGCAGCCTTCCGGGATATTGGCGCAAAGCAGATTGGTCAGCTCGGCCTCGATGCCAATCCAGGTGCCCGAGGAATCGAACGAGGTCATCGGCATATAGGGCTCGGGGCTGACGCCAAGGCGCAGCGGTTCGCCATGGGCGGCGGTCGAAACCGCCGCGAGGACTGCCATGGAGAGGAGGGTCTTTTTCATCGTCTTTCCCTGTCAGGAGTTGGGGGTGGTTTGTTTTTACTTATTTTTTGGGATCAAACCAGCGAAGAGACATGCAGGACAGGCCCGCATCCACTTTGCCGATCTGGGTCGTGTCGATGGCGACGACATTCAGGCCCTCAGCGGTCAGCAGGTCGATGGTGCGCGGGAAGGTCTTGCCCACCAGCACCACGTCATTCACGCGCAGCGCATTTGCGGCGGCTTCTTCGCCCTCGGGCACGATCAGGGTGCGCAGCCCGGCAAACACGCCCGAGGCTGCCAGCCGGCCGGTCGAAAGCACCATATCATCGCCAAGCAGCGAGCAGTCGGTCTTAAAATGCAGCACGCCTTCGGGCGTGGCCACGATGGAGGATTTGAGACCAAGCTGCGTCAGACAATCCTGCAGCGCCTCGGCCCCCTTGCGGTCGGTCCTGGCCGAGAGGCCGATCATCACCTGGCCAGGTGTGGTCAGGATATCGCCGCCATCGGCATAGCCACCCTCGGCCAGTTCCAGCACGGTCGCGAATTTCTCGCGCAGGACCGGCGCGATATGCTGCGTTTCGCGCATCCGGGTCTCGGCGCCCGGGCGCAGGATCACCGCGCCTTCGGAAAACACCAGCGCGGGGTCTTCGACGAAAACGGAATCCGGGAATTCTTCCAGCGCCGGCAGAAGCGTGACTTCGCAGCCGGCATCGGTCAGCGCCGCGATATAGGCCTCATGTTCCGCCTTCACGCCCTCATAGGTCGGGTTGCCGGTATCCACCGCCCGCAGGCCATTCACAATCGAACGCGACGGCGCGCGCAGAATGACCGAGTTGAAACGGTAAACGGGGGTCGTGGTCATGGAAGTCACCTGAAGATGGGGCCGGGATAAGGGCCGAAAGGAAGTCCCGCAGCGGGGGTTGCAGTTTCTGCCTGGCGGCGATGACGCCGCCGGGCAGTTTCGGTTTTGACCTACCTGGTTCGGCGGGTAAGATGAAGCCCCGCAATCGTGCAGCGCACCGATCCCCCGGCCCGTTCAATCGTTGGAATATCCAGCGCGACAATCGGGGTCGAGGTTTCGATCATATCGATCTGCTGCTGCGAGAGGCTTTCGCGGGCGGTGGTGGACATCACGAGGATTCGCCCGAATTCTCCGCTCAGTTCAAGCGCATTGCCTGCAAAACGGGCAATCTGCTCTTCGCTGATGTCGATCACCTCGCGTCCGGTACCGCGCAGACGGTTCGCAATCTCGTCGCGCCGCGCGGCATCGGTGATGAGAGACAGGCCGACAAGCGCGTAATCGGTTGCGATGCACATCAGCACATTGGTGTGGTAGATCGCCACGCCATGCCGGTCCGCCGCGGCGAATACCATCGGCTCAAAGTTGAAATGGGTGCAGAACCGTTCCAGCGCGATGGGATTGGTGCGCTCGGACTGGACGGCATAGGCCACCCGGTCGATATGGTCGAGAACCATGGCGCCGGTGCCTTCCAGAAACAGCCCGTCAGGTTCCAGCCCGGAATAGTCGATCACGTCCTGAACGCGGTATTCGGCTTTCAGCATCTCGATGATATCGGCCCTGCGTTCACGCCGGCGGCTGGGTGCCTTCATCGGATAGATCGCCACATGACCGCCGGCATGGGTCGAGAACCAGTTGTTCGGAAAGACGGAATCCGGGGTGTCCCGGCCCTCATCCTCGAACAGATGCACCCGGACGCCATGGCTCCGCAGGGTCTCGACAGCGCGGGTGATTTCCTGATGCGCCAGACCGGAGAGATCGGCGGCCGCCTCTTCCATCTTCTGGAACACATTGTCCGAGGCGGTTTCCGTATTCACCGTGAAAAGATGCGGCCGGATCATCACCACATCGGATGGGGCCTGGACCGAGGTGCGGATCGCCTTCATCTTGCGGCGCCCTCGTCGCGGGCGCCGGCGATACGCCCCATCATGCCATAGAGATCGCGGGTGTCATCGGGATCTGCGAGCAGGTCCAGATCCTCTTTAAAGTCAGTGTCCCGGATCTTGTCACGGATATAGCGGACGGCGCTGAAATCCTCGATGGCGAAGCCCACGCTGTCAAAAAGCGTGATCTGGCGGTCTGACACCCGGCCCGGGCGCGCGCCGTTCAGAACCTGCCAAAGCTCGGTCACCGGGAAATCCTCGGGCATCTGCTGGATCTCTCCCTCGATCCGGGTCTGGGGCGGAAATTCCACAAACACATCCGAGCGGTTTAGGATGGCGGCGGCCAGTTCGGTCTTGCCGGGGCAATCGCCGCCAATCGCGTTGACATGCACCCCGTCGCCGACCAGATTATCGGTCAGGATGGTGGCGTTTTGCTTGTCGGCGGTACAGGTGGTGATGATCTGCGCGCCAAGAACGACCTCTTCGACGCTTTTGCATTCGGCGATCCTGAGACCGGTCTGCGCAAGATTGCGCGCGGTCTTGGCGGTGGCGGCGGGGTCGATATCGTAAAGCCGCACCTCTTCGATGCCGCAAATGGTCTGCATAGCGATGGCCTGGAATTCGGCCTGCGCGCCATTGCCGATCAGCGCCAGCACGCGCGCGTCTTTCGGCGCCAGCAGCCGCGCCACCATGGCCGAAGTCGCCGCCGTGCGCAGCGCGGTCAGAAGCGTCATCTCGGTCAGAAGGAGCGGATAGCCGGTCTCGACATCCGACAGCACGCCAAAGGCCACAACGGTCTGCAGGTTGCGCTGCAAATTGACCGGGTGGCCGTTCACATATTTGAAGACATAATTCACATGATCCGAGGTCGGCATCAGTTCGATCACGCCGCCTTCGGAATGCGACGCAAGGCGCGGCGATTTTTCAAAGCTCTGCCAGCGCAAGAAATCCTGTTCGATATAATCGACAAGCTCTGTCAGCAGGCGCGGCAGGCCGATGCTGGTGATCAGGCGCGCCATGTTTTCAACGCTGACAAAGGGCACAAGCGCCCGACCGGACGGGACTGGTTTTTGCATCTTTTTCTCCTTGGTCGAGGCGGGTTCAGGACCGTGAGCAAAAGTGTCTGACAGAGCAATATACAAATTAAATGCTATAATCCGGCATTATTCTGGATTATTTTGCTCACATCTTATAGTCATGTTGCAAATATCGTCAGGAAGCGGATGGCAGCTCAGGATCAGGCGAAACTTGTTTTCGATGAATTGGACCGCAAGCTGATCAGCTTTCTGCGGGCTGACGGGCGTGCGCCGCTCTCGAAGCTTGCCGATGCGCTTGGAGTTTCGCGGGGGACGGTTCAGAACCGCCTCGACCGGCTTCTCAGCGCGGGCGCGATCCTTGGTTTCACAATCCGCGTGCGCGAGGATTACGAAAGCGGCTCGTTCCGGGCGATCATGATGATCGAGGTTGTGGGGAAATCGACCTCGCAGGTAATCCGCAAGATGCGCGGCCTGCCGGCGGTGGTGGCGCTGCATACCACCAATGGCGGCTGGGATCTCATCGCCGAAATCCGCGCCGACAGCCTGTCGCATTTCGACGAGCTTTTGCGCGAGATCCGCATGATCGACGGCGTGCTGAACAGCGAGACCAGCCTGATGCTGAGTTCGGTCAGCGGCTGAGGCGGCTCAGCGCCCCGCCGGCGCACAGGCCCGCAGCGCGGCCACGAGGTCATGGAAGCGGTCACCCTGCACGATCACATGATCGCGCATCGCCATAGCGGCCGCCTCGCCCTCCCCGGCCCGGATTGCCGCCAGGATTGCATCATGTTCGCTCCATGATCGCGGGATCCGGTTGCGCACCCGCAGCTGCATCCGCCGGTAGGGCTGCAGCATCGCGTGCAACCGCTCCGTCTCCTGCTGCAGAAACGCATTATGGGTAGCCCGGAAGATGGCATGGTGGAACAGCGAATTATGCCGGTAATAGCCCTCGGCATCGCCCGCTTCGGCCAGGGCCGCGCATTGCCGGTGCAGCGCCTCTAAAGCCGCCAGCTCCGGGGCGGTGATCCGCCGCGCCGCAAGACGGCAGCAGGTGGCTTCGGCCTCGGCCATGGCCTCGAACCGTTCGGCCAGCTCTTCCACCGACCAGGAGCTGACATAGGTGCCGCGCTTGGGCATCACCCGCACAAGGCCCGAGGCCTCCAGCTGATGCAGCGCTTCGCGGACCGGGGTGCGGGAACAGTCGAACTCGCGTTCCAGCGCCTCAGGATCGAGACGCGAACCCGGGGCGTGGATGCCTTCTACAATGGCATTTTCCAGAGCGTTCCTGATCCGATGTGCATTGGAGATACCGGACATCCGACCCCTCTTTCTCTTCGCCGGATGCTAGCCGCTTCGCCGGTGCTAATCCATCCACAGATTTGTTATATACAACATATCACATAATAGATATATCGATGTCAGGACATAAGCACCCGAAAACCATGTCATGTCCAGAACCGGATCTGCTTCATCCCGCCCACGCGCTGGTCCCGAAAATCTGGCAGAATTGCGCTATTTATATATAACGCCCTGTTTTTCCAGGGGATTATCACCTCTCTCAGCTTGTTCCGGCATGCCCCTACCTGAGGCCGCGACGACGCAGTAGCAGGTCGTGGGCCTGAACCGTAAGCATCCCCAGAAGCACAAGAGCGCCGCCAAAGAGGAAGTCCGGCGTCAGATGTTCGCCCAGCAGCAGCGCACCTGAGATCACACCGAAAACGGGCGTCATGAGGCTGAGCACGCCCAGGCGGGAGGACGGATAGATCTGAAGGAGGCGGAACCATATCATAAAGCTGACGGTGCAGATGATTATGGTCTGAAACCCAAGATTTACCAAGTCGCCGGCACTGGGCTGCATATCGAGGCGTCCGGTCATTGCGCTGAATGCAAGGGCCACAATGCCCGCGACGAAAAGCTGGTTTGTCAGCGTCTGGGACGGAGGCGCATTGGCAAGGCGTGAGGTGCGTATAACGACCGTCGTCAGCCCCCAGGCAATACCGGCACCAAGACCAAGCAGGTCACCGACAATCATCGACGGCGCGAGGGGCTGCTTGCCGCGCAGCTCTGGCAAAAGGAAGATTGCCGCCACTCCGGTGAAGGTTATCGCCACCCCCAGCCACTGAACACGCGCCATTCTTTCATCCGGCTGGGCAAAATGCAGCCCGATGGCGGCAAAGATCGGCCCGGTATAAAGGAATACCCCGATATGCGATGCCGTGGTCCAGCGCAGCCCCTCGGCCACCAGCAGAAACTCCAGCGCAAAAAGCGTGCCTGCCAGCAGGCCCGGGCCAAGGAAAATGCGGGGCAGCCAGCGGTCGCGGCGGACAAGTCGGCTGATGGCGAAGACAAGTGCCGCCGCCATGGCGGAGCGCAGCCCGATCTGCAGCATCGGGTCGATGCCGGGGGCTGCAAGTTTCATAGCGGTCTGCTGCAGGCCCCAGGTGAGGCAAAGCAGGATCATCAGCCCAAAGGCCGTAAGGTCAATCGGTCGTTTCATGGAAGGGGCCGTCCGTTAAAGCACTTGCCTTATCTACATCTGGCGATATTGGTGCATATAGTGATTATCCGCCATTCCATTCCGGGAATCTGCCAATCATGCAACCGCCCCATCTCCGCCAGCCGCCCGGACATATCACCCTGCCAGCGCCGATCTGGTTTCGGGTCGAAGCCATGCCGGATAACGGAACTTATCCTTTCATGCGACACCCCTGGGGGGAGTTCGTCTATTCCTATAGTGGCGTGACCGAGTTGCGAACCGGCGGTCAGGTGCTGCTGGCGCCGCCACATATGGCCTTCTGGATCCCGGCCGGGGCCGATCAGGTCGGATATAATCGCAAGGCCACGGTGCATGTTTCGATCTATATTGATCAGTCACTTTGCGCCGGAATGCCAAGGGTACCGGTTTCTCTGCGCGTGACGCCCTTGCTCCGGGCAATGCTCGACCGGCTGGAACCAGCCTCTTTCGATGACACACCACAGCAAGCGAGACTGCTGCGCGTGATGGTCGACGAGATGGAGCGCTGTCCGGTGACGCAGAGCTTCCTGCCCGACAGCGACGAGCCCGCTTTGAAACGACTGCTGGCCGCGTTGCACGACAATCCGTCGGATCGGAGAAGCACCGCCATACTTGCCCGATCTTTCGGGCTGAGTGAACGGACGCTGCTTCGTCTGTGTAAACGGGATCTGGGAATGTCACTGACCGAATGGCGCAACCGGCAGCGTGCGGTTCGCGCCATCGCAATGCTGCAGGAGGATGTAAGCGTCGAGACCATCGCGCTTGATCTTGGCTATGCCACCGCTTCTGCCTTCATCGCCATGTTCAAAGGGATTATGGGGGAAAGCCCTGCACGATATGTTGGGCGGTAGCGCAGCCCTTTGCCTGCAAAATCAGGGTGTCAGATTTCTTCTGTGTTGTCGTTACCGGTCGTCCCGAAGGTACCGAGCCCTGGGCTTCACTCACCATCAATCCCGTGAGATCCCCCGGGAAAGCGCTCTATGGCCATGTCCCCGAAAATGCACCCGCCCGGCCTGGCGGGTGGGACAGTGCCGAAGCACTGGTTGCGGGGATGAGCTTCGGCGCTGTCGGGGTTATGGCCGGTGCTGTACGGCAAGATCGAAGGCCTTGTCCGCCGGGGCCGCTGGAGTTCTCTGGCTGTCCAATACCGGCAATGTACTGCTGGAAGATCTGGCCCCCGCGCTGCTGATCCATATCGCGATCTCCCTGTGCGCGCAGATGCCGCTGCGCGCATCCCGAGCCGCCAACCAGGACGCCATCTGGCAGGATCTGATCTGCGACCGGCTTCACTTGCCGTTGACCAGTCTGCGGCAATCTGCGATTTGCTGCGCCCGATCTCTAGTGAGGGCATCATGCAAGAGAAACCAGGCGACTGCGCCGAGCAGGAATTGCTGATCCTGATCCAAAAGCTCCATGCCGAATTAGGCCCTGTTCCTCGCATCCGCCTGTCGGTCGTCGGGCGCGGGCGCGGACTCGACGTGGCACGGCTGCTGGTCGGGCTGAAAGCGGCAGGCCTGGTCGAGGAATATGAGACAAAGCCGGGCTGGTTCGGCTGGCTCCTTGGCAGGCGGCGCGAGATGGTGCTGCGACCGCTGACGGTGCCAGTTGAATCGCCTGAGCCGAATCCCGGACTGATAGAGGACAGTGCTGCGCAGGAGACTGCCGAAACACCGGCTGAGCATTTCGATCCGGTTCCGCTGACAGCCGGGCCTGCGGCGGAGGCTGCCGTGCCGGAACCGGAACCCGAGCTGGTGGCCGAACCGCTGCCCGACCCGATACCGATGGCGCCCCCAGAGCCCGATCCCCGGCTCACCGCCAGCGCCATCGAATTACCGCCTTCCGTTCAGACCCGCCCTCGCCCGGTGCCTGTCGGCTATGCAGATGATATCGGCGGCGTGCCGATGGCGGTCCAGGCCGCGCAGCTGAGCGCATCGCTCGACCCCGATCTGCTGGAAGGGCTGCGGGATTTCCTCGTCACCCTTGGCATCGAGCTGACCTCCGCCGGAGAGGCGCTTGTCGCGGATCGTATGAACCGTGGCGCGCCTGCGGGTGACGCACTTATGCAGCTTGTGCTTTTCGCTTTCGCCCATCTGGCCCGGTTCGACGAGATCTCTGCCAGCCCCGCAGACCCGGCCGAACTGCGCGACTATACCCATGCCGTTCTGACCGAGCTGGAACGGCTGCGCGATGCCGGTGAGATCAGTGAAGCCCGCTTTGACCAGGACCGTCACGAGATCCTGATCCTCGCCGACAGCAATGCCCACCGCGCCCCGCTGATCGAGAGGCTGTTCATGGATCCTTTCGGCGGCATGGCGCCGCCTGCGCTGCTCCCCGCCGAGCTGCGCGGTGTCGAGGAGTTTGAAGAAGACGATACCCTCAGCTGAAAGACCCCGGAGGTTCGCTCCGGACCTACCAGCCCCCTATCGCAACCCCGCCCGCCTTCGTGCGGGCGGTGGCATTTCAACGCTCTGTAAAAGACACGAAAACCGCGTGCTGCCCATCACTTGTTGCGATCACTTGGGCGAAGCCCGGATGATGCTCAGGCCGGAGGGCGGCGATTGCGAAGACCCGAGTGACCTTGCCAGCCTGGTGAGGCCCCAGCAAATCGGCCTCTGTCTTTTCAGCAGTGCTTTTTGTGAACAAGCCTTGCAGATACTCAAAGCCATGGAAGAATTATGAGAATAATCAGGCCTGATCCTCAGTGACGACATTGCACCGCAGATTGCACCCGTATCCATAGGCCACGGCCCGTTCCAAAGGCACCATAAGCCGGCTTGCGATATAGACGGCGAGGAATCTTGACGGCGCAACAACGCGCAATGTTCCGTCATGACCGGGCTCGCCCCCCTTCAGCTGGCTGAACCATGCTGCATAGGTGCCCGGCTGATCGGCCGCCAGACGCGCCAGAACCTTATCCCATGGCGCCGAAGCAGGAAGCGCTACAGGCCGCGTTCCGAAATTGACCTGCACCACTTTGGGCGAACTTACCTCGGCGGCAGCCGGCACCTCTTCAGGCACGGTGTGGCGCGCGGACATGCGCGCATCATAGTCAGGCCCGACACTGGCCCAGCCCGGCGCGGTCTGGCGATAGATCTCTGCCCGGCACAAACGATAGGAGGCCACCCTGCCCCGCACGCCTGGCCGTGTGATCTCAAGCAATCCGGCATCGATCAGCCTGCGCGTTTCGCGCTTGGCCGTGCGCTGATCCACCGACCAGAGCGCGGCCATCTCGCGCTGCCCGATCGTGACCTCATCTGCCGCCCAGTTATAGCGGGCCGTGACAAGCGCAATCAGCCGCATCATTGTCGCCTGGCGGGTGCCACCAGCAGAAAGGCCATTGACGGCCATTGCTGTCAGAAGATCATATTTCTCACTGCCTGCCCCCGGGCCGGTCAATCTGTGACTTTGCATGATACTGCCCATCTGCCGGATTTGTTCCGATTCCTTCTTGGATCTCAAACTGACACGATCCCGTTATTTGTCAAATGCTTTTCGAAGACGGGATTTTTCACCTATCAAGAATTTTTAAAGAAATCAGGTATATTAGGTATAGGGTGACAGCCAGGGTGTCACCCTAATTCGCCCCGGGTGTCACCAAATTCTGGATTATCCCGGGTCATCTGTCACCAAATATAGAGTTTGCGCAGAAAGCCAGCGCTTTCTTGAGCGAATCGGCGCAAAGAACGGGAATTTGCGCTTTTCTTGTTTGGCACAATCTGGAATTCGCGCTATTTACGTTCTAACGAACAACAACGCGAGTTTCAGATGCGCGATTACAGCTATTTGCAGGACATGAATGAGCGCAGCCTTGCGCAACAGGCTGCAGTGCGTCGGGCGACCTTCTCACCCTCAGAGGTGAAAACGCTGCGGCCCTTCTCGATCTGGGAAATTTCAACCTTCATGTTTGATGTGCCTGCCGACACATTGCGCAAGAAGCTGGCCGAGGATCCCTCGCTGCCACAGGGTACGGTCGAGGATGACGGGCGACAGCGCTGGTTCTCGCTGCAAGAGATCAATGAACTGCGGCGGCGCATCCGCTTTCGGGGCCGCGCAATGTTGCCTGAGCGTCCAAAGGGCCGCGCGCTGCGAGTTGCTGTATCGAACTTTAAGGGAGGGGTCGGCAAGACGGTTGTAGCGCAGCACCTGGCGAATGCGGCGGCGCTGGATGGCTACCGCGTGCTGGTGGTCGATTTTGACCCCCAGGCCACGCTGACACATTCGATGGGTCTGGTTGAGGTGAAAGAGTGGAACACGGTCTGGGGCATCATGTGCCGGGACCTGTGCCGCGAGGCCGACCGCATCATGGAAACCTATGACGACCCGGCTGACTGCCCCTACCCCGCCGCAGATGAGCTGCCGAAAGATGTGCAGGAAATCGGCCTGATGCGGGCGCAGGATTTCATTCAGAACACCTCCTGGCCCACCATCGACATCATCCCTTCATGTGCGAACGCAGCTTTTGTTGAATTCGCCAGCGCCCAGTATCGCTCCCTGCACAAGGCCTGGTCGTTCTTCGGCTGTGTCGCGCGCTACCTCGATGAACTGCCTGAAGACCAGTATGACCTTGTGATCTTCGACTGCCCGCCCGCCATTGGGTACCAGTCGCTGAACGCGGCTTTTGCGGCTGATGTTCTCTATATTCCGTCGGGGCCGGGATACTGGGAATATGACTCGACCACGTCATTCCTCGGCCAGCTGGGGGATGCGCTGCAGGAAATCAGCGTCGGCTTTGAGAAGATCGCATCAGATGCCGGGATCACCCTGCCCAAGGCTTTCCTCGATATACGGCTTCTGATGACACGGTTTGAGAGCGCCAACCCTTTGCATACTGCGATGCTGGAGGCTTTCCGCAATGTGTTCGGTGCGGATGTTTGTCAAAACCCGATTGAAATGACCCGCGCAGTCGAACAATCCGGCAGGTTCCAGATGTCGGTCTACGAACAGGACTACCGTGAGATGACCCGCGAGACCTGGAAACGTGCCCGACTGTCTTTTGACAATGCCTATCAGGAATTCAAGCTTACCGTTCTTGCGGCCTGGAAGGCCCGCAACACCGCAAAGGAGGCCAGGACGTGACCAGCAAGGGCAATCGTTTCGGGATCTCTGCGGCGGATCTGCCAGCCGCGCCAACGCGGCGCAGCCGTGAGCCGGGCCCGATGGGCGTTGCGGTGCGCGAGAGCGCGGCCAGCGCGCAAGAGGCCAGCGAAGGTCTGATTGAGCAGCGCCGCCAGAATGCGACGGATGCCAAAGAGCTGCGGGCGGCACGCGAAGAGGGCAGGGTGCTGGTGGCGTTGCCGCTGGATCAGATTGCCAGTGATGCGCTGCCGCGTGACCGGCTTGATCTGGACACGGTGGCCATCGGCGACGAGATGGATGAGCTGAAGGCCTCGCTGCGCGAGCGTGGCCAGCGGGAGCCGGTCGAGGTCTTTATCGACGCCTCCGGGGCCTATCAGCTCAAGACCGGCTGGCGCCGGCTGACCGCATTGCGGCAGCTGTCAACGGAAACCAGCGATCCGCGCTTTGCGACCATCCTTGCCCGCGTGACAGTCGCTGGGCCTGACCGGGCAGAGCTTTATGTCGACATGGTGGAAGAGAACGTCATCCGGCAGGATCTGACTTTTGCGGAAATGGCCCAGATTGCTGTGCAGCTGGCACAGGACCCGCAGGCCGGGATCAATGGCACGGACGAGGCGGTGTCGCGGCTGTTCCGCTCGCTGCACAAGGTGAAGCGCGCCTATATCCGCAGCTTTGTCACGCTGGTCAGCAGCCTCGGTGAGGCGCTGATCTTTCCCAAGGCGGTGCCGCGCGATCTGGGTGTGGATATCGCGCGCCGTCTTGCGTCTTTGGGTGAGGATGGCGTGGCGGATCTGCGTGGCAGGCTTGCCGCTGTGACATCCGCAGAGGAACAGACGGCGGTGCTGCGGTCCTTTTTGGGTGCCCCAGACGGCGCGGGTGCGCGGCTTTCGCAGCCCCAGGCGGCGGAGCGCCAGAAGTTTGAGTTCCACGTCGGAGAGTCGAAAGTTACGGCGCGAAAGGGAGAGTTCCGGATCAAGGCAGCCATCGATTTTGCGTCAGTCGAGCGCCGTGTGCTGGAGCGGGCGGTAAAGGCATTTCATGCGGCACTTTCCTCAGGAGACTGATCTGCGGGCAGGGTGCGACGCGAGTTCGGCGATCTGTGCGGGCGGCCTTCTGGTCGCCCGCTTTATTTGTTACCGGCCGGTAACCTGGACCTGTGATCAGGTTACCGGTCGGTAACGCAAGGACATGGGCAGGGTGCCGATGCCAAAGCGACCCCCACCACTATGCGCCGAAGGGGCCGCCGCTTCCCTCAAGCAACAATGATAGCCACGCGGCCATGTCACGGTGCGCCCCTCGCGGCCTGCAGTGCCCGCAATCCGGTCATCGGGCGATGCGCGCGAAATGGTCTGCCGTGGGGGGCTCCGCTGCTCGATTGCCCGGGTTGCATGAAACGGGCTAAGGCTGCGGAAGGGGGTGAGGGCCAAAAGTGCTCCGGTGCTGATCTGACGACATGCGGTCCATGATGTAGGTGAAAGCGACCTTGTCGCTGTGGGGCAGGGTGCAAAGAGCACGACATCTGGTCTGACAGGCCTGGCGGTAAACGGCATAAGGGAGGGTGCATCGGATCGCCCTCCGAGGCGATCACTCCTGACCTGTCCCCGGTCGTGTCTCGTTCTTAGCGGAAGTCTCTGGGTTTGACAGGCAGAGGTTTCGGTTGTGGCAAGCGTGCCGGGCGTGCTGCCATTAAACAGCTCAACCGCCCGGCGCGATTCTACTGGGGCCTGGCTGCACAGCGAAGATAGCGGCCTGACACGGGTGTCGTCGTATCGCAGCAGGGCCAGCTTGCGCCGGGCATAGACGAGGCTGTCGAAGATATCTTTGTTGAGGTATTCGTCGCGCGGACTTCCGTCGAAGGGAACGATCCAGCCATTCTGCTGTGGCTTGCCGAGGGGATGTGGCGCCATCCGTCACCGTTCTTGTTCGCCCATTTCAGGATCGCATGGCTGGTGAAACCGGTGCCCATGTCAGCGACAATGCAGTCGGGCTTGCCATAGGTCCGAAGAACCAGGGCATCAGGTTCCCGCGCGACCCTGGTCACCGAGATACTGGTGTCGGCGATAAAGGCCACGTTGCGGAACTTGCGGCAGGCCCCGAATGTGTCCGACAGGTAGTCTGGCGACCAGCGCTGGTTCGGTCGCCTTGGCACTCGCATCGGGGTCTGGCATCGGTGTGCGTCGGCTGCGTGCCCCGTGGCGCCCAGGACGCCAGCGTACTGATGACCCTTCTCTCCGACAGATGCGGCAGAGCATTTATCGTTCATCACCATGCCCACGTGGTCCGGATCACAGCCATGCACCGCTGGTAAAACCGGCGCCGCTTCCCGGCGATCCTGTGCATTTCCTGATGGATCTCTAGGGTGTTGGGCGGCGGCTCGCGCCGCACGTTCCTCTGATCTACACCGATCAGGACGCCGGCCCGGCGCTGAGAGACCGGACGTCGCCTGTTCACCAGAACCGGTGGCATTCATCGGCTCTGTCTTTAATGCAAGCGACACCGCGTCCCGTCATTGCATCGGCGTCGTCAGGGCTTTCCTGGCAGATCCTACAGAACAATATTGTCGGGCATGACAGTTGCCACCAGGCGTGTCAGGCTGGTGCTCTCTTCCTCCGGCTGCCTCAGGCGCTTTATGTCTCACAGGTCCATCCCGCCATCGCTGGAATTCAGATTGCAGAAGGTCGCAGGGCAGAGCCCATGCCGCGGCACAGTTCAGCCGTCGGCAAGCCCGCCCGCTGGTCTTTGGTCATCCCGATAATCTGCACTTCGGGGATTCAGCTTTGCCGCATCACATCTGCTACTTCACGTTGGGCGGATGCGACATCAGTCTGAGGGAGCTTCAGGGGGGCAGCACGAATAGGATCTGGCTGAGGCGCCGTCAGAATAGGTCAGAATTGAGGGCAAAGAAGCTTCCCACGTTTGTGAAGATGCGCAGATCGTCGACTCCACTTCCGTGGTGAAAATATGTCCGATAATGCAACCTTATTGGATATAATATAGATGTGACGAGCGCGGCGGATATTTTGCTCATGTATAGAGTAAAGCGCCGATTTTGGAAGCGCTCCGACATGGACCGTGCCCGGAGATCTCCTCAGCTCGCGCCAGGTCTTCCGGCCTTAGCCGCGCTGGATCCGAGCGCGCGCTGTGAGGAACCGGATGGCATCCCGTGGCGCTTTGGCTGGCGGATCCGCTTGTGGCTCGGGCGACTTTCCTGCTGGAGGGCGAGGCATGGATTGTGGCCTGCGCGTCTGCCTGGGGCAGGGGGGCGGTTGTGGTCATTGATCTTCGTGTCGATCCGGCCCGCCGCGCAGATGCACTGACGACAGAGGACGAACTGGCGGCGCAGGCAGGGCCTGAGGTCAGTGACGGCGCTGCGCGGCGACTGTTCGACGGGCTGACATCACCCGATCTTACTCCTCCCGGCTTAGCACCATAGAACGAGGCAATTTCGACCCAGCCTTCATGACTTCGACCGTCTGAGGTTTTCGTCACGTCGCCACAGTCCTAGGTTTAATACCCGCTTCGCGGCTCAGTGCCGCAGTCAAAGCTTCCATTCGGCTCGTGTTGCTGCTCGGAAAGCGTGCGTGGTCGTGGCGCTGCCGTGACGAACTTGTCCCATAGGGCATCCTTTCATTCCAAAGAAAGGATCGCGCCAGCAAACCATGGGATCAAACACATGGGGTGCGGCGAGCGGATGCCCTATATGTCTCGGCTTGGGACCTTCGAGGGGTCCTCTGCAGATGCAGTATTGCTGCCCAGCTTACCTCGAAATCCTCTCCGATGGCGTGGGGACTTCACGTCGCCCGCACAGGCCGCCTGCTGTCGCTTCGTGTACGAATTTCGCATGGCCGTTCTCATCGCAGGACGCCAGAGCAGCGTCAGTCAGCCGCCGCGCAGCACGATAGCAGGGTCAATTCGGGCGGCGACAATGGCGGGGATCAGACCCGCCGTGACGCCTGCCGCCAGAAACATGGCTGCAAGCTGGATAAGGCCGACAGGAGACAGAACCGCCTGTGCCGCAGGGTCCAGCAATCCGGCCCCCTGCATCTGCGCCAGAAGATAAAGGCCGAGATATTTGCCGCCGATCATACCTGTCAGCAGACCACCAAGAACCAGGGCTGCGATCTCGGTCTGAACATGGCCGATGATCTGCCATTGCGTCGCCCCTATCGCGCGGCGAATGGCGATTTCCCGGCGCTGTTCCGAGACCGAGAACATGAAGGTTGTGGCAATGGCAAAAGCACAAAGGCCCAATGCGATGCCGCCGATTGCGGCTGCTACGAAATTGTAGATTGCCAGAATACCCGCCGCGCGTTCGGCGTGATGCTGGCTGGACCAGATTTCCACCGCCCCGGCCTCCAGCCAGGGGGCCAGGCGCGTGCGCAGATCCGCCTCGTTCAAAACGGCCGTATCCGCCTGCAGATAGCTGCTCCAGAGAATGGTCTCCTCTGCCATGACCCGGTCACGCGCGGCCAGCCGCAGCACCGCCCGGTCGAGCGTCCAGAAAGGCGGGCGGATCTCACCGTCAAAGACCCCGGCAAGCCTGCAGCGCATGGTGCCGAAATGCAGCCATTCGGGCAGCGGGCCCTTTAGCTGATCAGCAAGGCGGCGGCCAATCAGGCAGCTTCCCGGCGCTGGTGCGCGATCGGGGCTGAGGCTCAGCCGGTAGGCCAAAGGGAAAAGCGGATCGCTTGTCAGGATTTCCACCATGCCGGCGGCAGGCAGTTCGGCAATCGGGCTAAATTGCCGCGCATAGGGCGAGACCGAGATCCCGGCCCCGGCAAAGGCGGCCTTCAGCGCGTCCTCAGTCCAGGGGGCGAGATGGTCCGCATCGGTGTGGCCCCGGCTGACCTTCTGTGCCGAGAGCATCGGAAGAGTCAGCACAGCCTCGTGATAGAGGCTGGCGCGAATGCGGGCCTCGAAACCTTCGGTCGCGGCGGAGGTGATGATGCGATTGGCAAGAATGACCGCAAAACAGGCCGAGACGAGGCAATAGATCAGCAGCCTGCGCAGGATCACGCGACGAAAGGGGCGTCGGACCTTCATCACGCGACCTCATGCAGCCGACCGTCCCGCAGCACCAGAACGCGGTCGAAATGGCGGCTGTGTTCGTGGTTATGTGTCACCATCACCAGGCTGTGCGGGCTGTCCTGCCCGCGCCCAAGGATCATCTGCAGTATTTCCTGGCCGGTCTGGGGGTCGAGGCTGCCGGTCGGCTCATCCGCCAGGATCAGGCGGGGCGCGTGGATGGTGGCGCGCGCAAAGGCCACGCGTTGCTTCTCGCCCCCCGAAAGCGCGCTGGCGGGCACCGCAGCAAGATGCGTGAGGCCAAGGGCTGCCAGACGTTCCGCCGCACGCTGATGAGCGGCCTCGGCCCGGATACCGTCAAGCCGCAGGGGCATAGCGATATTGGCAAGAGCTGTCAGCCCTTCGATCAGAGCATAGTCTTGGAAGATGAACCCCAGCTGCTGGCGGCGCAGCCTCGCACGAATCCGGTCTGCGGCACCCGCAGGATCAATGCCGAAAAGGCGCACCCGCCCGGCATCAGGGCGCCGGAAGCCGCTGATCACCTCGAGAAGCGTAGTCTTGCCCGAACCGCTTTCGCCAAGGATGCAAAGCCGTTCGCCGGGTGCGACTGTCAGATCGGCATGGTCCAACACGATCCGGCGGTCCTGGCCGCCATGACGCACCACAACCCGCTCAAGATGCAGCGGCAACGGGGCCTCACTCATTGGCTGCTGCCCCGCCAGGCTGCGGCGCAGCAGGCATACACAAAAGGGCAAGCCCGACTTCCAGATGCTCCTGCGTCAGCCTGGCGCGGCGTTTTTCCAGATCGTAAAGCCGCGCGGAAAGATCGGCTGCGCATCCGGTCTCTGCCATGGCCGGAGGTGTCAACCCGGCCTGCATCACACGGGCCTCGGCCAGGGCCAGGGTGAGCTCGGCATGGGCCAGCATGAAGGCCGCTTTGCTTTCACGGGCCGCGATCAGCGCATTGGCGACCGCGATCCGTGCCCGCTGCACCTGCCGGTCACCCTTGCCCTGATCAATCAACGGTACCATCAGATTGAGCAAAAGTTCCAGCTGTGCCGGACTGTCCGGCCCAAGCTGATTGGGCACGATGCCGGACAGCGCGATCCAACGATCAATGCGGGCGGCGTCCAGCCCGTCTTTGGCAATCCGGTGCAAAACCGCGTTGCGGGCCTCCAGCGCCGAACCTGCATAGCATTGCACGGCCGTCCGGGCGCGCGAGGGTCCCGGGTGCAAAGCCGCGATCCGCAGATCCGGACGGAAGGGCGCGCCGCCTGTGCCATGGGCAAGACTGGCGCGGCTGGCTTCATACATGGTCCGGCGTGCGGCATGGGCGGATTTGCGGCTTTGCAGCGCGGTCTGCCCGGCCGCAACCTCGGTACGCGGCAGGGTACCAAGCGCCAGCTCACCCTGCATGTCCTTTATGCGGCAGCTCTCGGCATCAAGGGTCAGGCCTGCCTCTTCAAGCGCCAGCCCGGTGTCGAGGGTATCTGCCAGCTGGTCAAGCAGCTGCTTTTCGGCGCTTTGCCGGGCAAGCGCGCTTTCCTGTGCAACCAGAATGGCGAATATCTCGGGCGTATTCCGGAACAGGACATAGATCGCCCGGATGAAATCCCATTCGATAACAAAGGCATGATTGCGCCCCCTGACCGAGAAGCCGCCGCTTTCATGCCATTGGGCCCTGCCCTGAACCATGACGCTGAGGCGCGGCAATGCGCCCCGGCGCAGCTGATCCAGATCCAGCAAAAGCTCTGCCTCGCGCAGACGGGCGGTGTGAAAGGCCGGGCCATAACGGCGGGCGTGATCGACAAAGGCGAGACCTTTGGCGGGCGCATCCTGCGCGAGATCCAGGGTAACCTGGTCGATCAGTGCTTCCGCCCGGTCAAAGTCGGGCGCAGCACATCCAGCGCCAAAGGCCACTGCAAGCCAGAGAAGGCCGGAACGCAGGGTCATGGCGCGGCCCCGGTGCCGGTTTCGAACAGGCAGCTTGCTGATTGCGGTTCACTCGCGAGACCTGTCGGATCGAAGCGGATTTCGACCTCATGCGTGCTGCCATCGGGCAGAGGGCTGCGAAGGGCCGAGATGCGCGTGACCTGACCCGTCAGGATACCCGCCTCCAGCGCAAGGCGGGCGGTGACGTGGCGATCGGTGAAAAGCGACAGGTCGCGCAGATGCACCGGAACTTTCGCGCGAAACATGCCAGGGCGGGCAAGGCTGATCACATGTTCGCCGCGCCGCACTGCGACAAGGGCACCTGTCGACAGCGCGGGTGCCACAAAGCTGATCACACCAGCGGTTTCGCTGCGCAGCGAAAGTGTCCCGATATGGTCCTGAAGCGCCGTTCTTTCACTGGTGAGGGCAGCGCTTTCCTGCTGCAACTCGATCAGTCTGAGGGCATGTTCTGCCTCCAGCAGGGTAAGCGCAGGGGCGGTCTGCGCGGCAAGATCGTCAATTTCGGCAAGCTGATCCTCGGCAAGTTCCAGCGAGAGGCGGTCGAGCCTGCCTTCGCGATGGCGGGTGGCGGCAAGCGCCGCTGCCTCGCGCGCACGCGTAAGTTTGCGATCAACGGCGCGGGCCTCGGTCGCGTGACGGGCGAGGGCTGCGGCATGGGCGGCCGTTGCAAGGCGCTGCCGGTCCGCAAGACCAAGGGCGCGCAGATCCAGCATTTCCAGCTGAGTGCGTTCATTTTCAGCGCGGAAGGTCAGAAGAACGGTATCCGGCTGGACCCGGTCTGAAACCGAAAGCCCGGTCGACGCAAATCCATCGCGCAGGGCGATCAGCGGCGTCTCTTCGGCCCAGTCGAGAAAGCATGTCCTGAATGTCGCAGGTTCAACCGCAGCCCCGGATGGGGCCGCGGCCGTCACAGCCACAGCCGTCCGGACCTCCGGTGCGACACTGGCGGGGCCATGGCCAAGTCCTGCTGCGATGGCACCGGTCAGGGCCATCGCAGCAATACCTGCGGTTATGTAAAAACGCAGCACGTCAGGCCTGCGTCAGGGGGCACAGCCGATCTGCTGCACCATGCTGCGCGCCAGCCCCGCCGACCGGGCGTGGTTGTCGTAAAGCTGTTCCAGCGTCGATGCGGCTGTGCCGGCCCGCGCGTTTTCGACATAGACCTGATAATAGGATTCAGCGGCCTGGCAGCTGGTGCGGGTCTGCACATTCTGGCAATTCGATGGGCAGGTATAGGCGGGCGGGCGAACAGTGACACTGCCACCACCGGTACCGCCAGTGCTGCCGGAGCCGCCGCTGCTGTTGCTGTCAGAGCTGCCGCTTTCATAGCAACCCGCAAGCACAAGAACTGCGGCGAGGGTCAGGCTGAGCTTCAGAATTTTCAAGGTTTTACTCCCGTTTTATCAGGCCGGGCAGGAAGATTGCCTCCCTGATCTGCCCGTCCTGAACCATGTGATCAGGGCAGGCCTAGCACCGGGCAACCGAGGCGGGCTGCACCCATATGGGTGAAAACCCCGCCCGACTGCAGAGGAAACCGGCATGGCGCGCGGATCGCTCCCCCAAACGGGTGAGGCGATGCCGGGCTGCATAGGGCAAGGCTTTCTGAAGATCTGAAGGGGGAATATGCGTGATGTCAGTCGGGATCGGGATCCGCCAGACCGATGGCCATGCGGATAAGCTGGGGCTGGCCATTCGCGCCGGTCTTCGAGAAGACAGATTTCAGCTGGCTGCGCACCGTCTCGACCGAAAGCGAGGCTGCCGTCGCGATTTCAGCCGGCCGCTGTCCGTCAAGGATGGCGGTGAGAACCCTTGTCTCGGCAGGGGTCAGGCCATAGCGCCGGGCAAATTCAAGCGCCGGTGCAGCGGTCCGCGCCAGAACCGGGGTGAATACGGCAGCCACGGTCTGGCCGCTGAAGGCAATGCCCCCTTCGTTCTGGCCAACCGGCATCAGGGTGATCCCGAAACCGCCATCCTGCAGGGTGACGGGCAGCACGGCCCGCGGGCCACGCAGCATCTGTTGCAGCGCGCTTTGGATATCGGGATTGCGAAACCGCAGCGTCGCATTTGGCCCAAGGCTCGCTGCGCGGCCATCTGCCAGGTATTTTTCGGCGGCGGGGCTGACATGGCTTGCCCGGCCCACCGGATCGACCAGCACAAAGCCGACCCCGCCCGCTTCGCTCAGCCAGCCGGTCAGTTCAGCGCCGATGCCGGAATGATGGTTGCGCCGGTAGAATTCCGACGCGCGGCGCAGATGCGGGGCAAGGCGGCTCAGAAGCCTGGCCCGCGCGGCATTGCGTTCCTCATCCACGTCTCCGCTGAGGGTGGACAGAAGCAGGAAACGGCCCTCTGTGCGCTCGATGGTCACGCCGACCCCGGTCTCCTGGTCAAAGCGGCGCAGGAAGTCGTTGTAATATTCGGTCCGGTGGAATCTGTCGCGTGCGACCAGCTGCTCGCCGACGATTGCTGTACCGACAGGGGTGCGCCCGACCTGCCACATCCAGGGGTTCAAGGCCCCGTAATGGCTGAGATAATCGCGTTGCGCGACATCCGGGATGCCCGACTGAAGGGTAACGGCGCCTCTGCCGCTCTGACTGTCATGAAAGAAAAGCGTGGCGCATTCCACATCCGCCAGTGCCGCAAGACGACCGATGAACTCCTCCCAACGGGTCTCTCGCAACAGAGAGGCATAGATCAGGGGAATAAGCTCGTCGGCAGCATCCATGGGCGGCGACAATCCCTTCTTTGACTGGCTCTGGTTGAAATGAAAATCACTTCAAAAGGAAGAAAGATGAAACTTCAGACTGTACTTGCTGCTTTTATACTGACCGCGCTGGCGGGCTGTGTCGATGGTTTTGACGACAATGGCGGCTATCTTACCCATTCAGACCATCGGCTGAGCCGGGCTGAGACGGCGCAGATCCAGTCCCGGATGGACAATTATCTGAAGCAACCAACCCATCTTTCCGGCCTGCGGGCGACCTATAGAATGAGCGATGGCGTGGTGCCGGTCTGTGGCTATGTCACGGATGGCCGGGCCCCGCCGGCTCTCTTTGGCGGCGTGCTGGGCGCAGGACAAGGGGGGGCCTTCGTGCCCCATAATATACCGGGCAAAGGGCAGGATCCGGCACGGATCGCGTCGGTCCGCGCCTTTTGCAACGCCCATCACATCGCGATCTGAGCCGATCGTGCAAATGCCTCACATATGACCGCATGAACCCGATGTCTGAACGTGTCAGACATCGGGGCAATGTTTCGGGCAATATGGCATGAGCATAAGAGGTCTGTTGCCTGCACCCTTGTGTCAAAAAACAGTGTTCAGACCGAAGCAGGCCCAGTGCGTTCAATCGCACCCTCAAATCCTGGGATCAGACACGCGAGATCGCTCGGGCAGATATATCCGAACGGTCCTTCGCCATCTTCGATTCAGGTCTTCCCAAGACGCATTTCTTACACTCCCTGCGCGGGAGAAGTCGTGCCTTTGCCGCTTTCCTCCTCGGTCAGGACGACAACGCGCGCGCCGGACCGGACGAGCGTTTCCAGTTCGATCACATCCTGATGGAACATGCGGATACAACCGGCCGAGGTCGCATTTCCGATTGACCCCATGTCGGTCGTGCCATGGATCCGGTAATAGGTATCGCGATTGCCTTTGTGCAGATATAGCGCTCTCGCCCCCAGAGGGTTCATCAGGCCGCCTTCCATGCCGCCACTCAGATGGGCATATTGTTCGGGGAACTCGCGGATCATGTTCTGCGTGGGGATCCAGCTGGGCCAGTCCCGCGAATAGGGAATATGGGCAGTTCCGGAAAATGCACGCCCCTGATCCCCGACTGCAACAGCATAGCGGATCGCCCGGTTTCCCGGCTGGACATAATAAAGAAACCGCTGCCAGGGATCGACAATGATGGTGCCTGGCTTTTCATCCGTCCAGTAATCCACTTCGCGCCGGATATTGCGGTCGCTCAGATATCGGGAGGGGACGGCGGGCACTTCGAACCCGCCATCCTGCAGCCCGGCATAATGGGCGGCAACCTCAGGGGGCAGTTCGGGTTGCGGCGGCGCAACCGGCTCTGGTGCAGTGGCACAGGCCGCAAGCAGGCCCAATGCGCCCGCCGCCATCAGCATTCGACAAAATCGGTTCAGCATCAGTTCGTATCCCTGAGAAAGGCGATACCGGCCAGCAATTGCGCACGAGAGATTTCCCCCAAATGCGCGGCTTGCAGCCGGCCATCGGCATCAATGAACAAGGTGGCGGGCAACCCCACGGACCCGAAATGCCGCATCATCTGCGAGCCGGGGTCCATCACCGGCGTGATGACAATGCCCGACTGCGACAGATAGGTGCGGACTGTTTCGGCGCCTTCGCCCTGGTTGATGAAATGCAGGTCGACCGCCGTTTCCTGCGCCGCAATCTCTGCCATCATCGGCATTTCGCGCCGGCAGGGCGGGCACCAGGTGGCCCAGAGATTGACGACCATCGGCCGCCCCTGCCAGTTTGCAGGCAGGACCGGATCACCCGACAGTGAGGACAGCAGGACATCTTTCGGCAAGGCTACATCCGGCCCGCGCGCCAGCTGATGCACGACATTCCAGGCCGCAAATGCGATGACCACGCTGCCCGCAACCGGCAAGACAAGATCCGCCTGCCGCCGGAGATACCAGACCGTCACCATGGCAAAGCCCGCAATCCCCCATAGCGGGCTGAAGCCGCCCTGCCAGAAGGCAAAGATGCTCAGCGGCTCGGCCAGATAGACAGAGGCATGTTGCGCAACAAAACCCAGCCTTGCGGTGAGCGCCGCGCCGATGACGGCCGCGCTGGCCCAAAGGCTGATGGCGGGCCCGGTCTTGCGGGCGATCAGGCCTGTCACCAGCAAAAGAACCAGCACTCCGGCAATGACCGGCGCGCGCTCGGCCGAAAGGGCGAGCGGCCCGAGTGAAATCCCGCCCATCAGTCCGCAGCCTGGACCAGAGCTGCCGAGGCCCGGATGTCTTCGGCCCCGATGGTGCCGATCAGGCGGCTGTCTGCGGCCTCGCGGCTATGGCGGTCGAGGAAGATCATGGTGGGCGGCCCGGCGGCCCCGATCATCTGCATCAGCTCCCGCGCATCGGCACCGGTCTCGCTGACATCCGCCTTGACGAGAAGAAAATTGCCAAGCGCGGTGGTGACGCCCGGATCGGGTATGACGCTGCGCTCGATCCTTTTGCAGGTCACGCACCAGTCGGCGGTCAGATAGACCATCGCCGGGCGATCCGCAGCCGCCAGCGCCTGGCTCAGCCCGGTTGTGGTTGTGACCTCGGCAAATGTCAGATCCAGACCCGCTGCCCGGGCAGATCCGGTCGCGACCGAGAGCGGGGCGAGCGGGCGCAGCGGGTCCGTGCCGCCGAGCGCTGCGCCGAGGCCCAGAACTGCCGCGGCAAACAGGGTGACAATGCCGCCGGTGCGCAGCAGACGGTTCGCGGGTGCCGCCCCGGATTCTGGCCGGTCCAGCACGCCCAGAAAGACCGCGACCCCGGCCAGCAGCACGGCCCAAAGCAGAAGGATCGCCGGGCCGGGCATCAGCCGTTCCAGCAGCCAGATCGCCATGCCAAGGAAGACCACCCCAAAAATGCGCCGCATCGCCTCCATCCAAACACCGGCTTTCGGCAGGATCTTCGCGCCGAACGTGCCTGCAAGGAACAAAGGCACGCCCTGGCCGAGGCCCAGCATGAACAGCGCCGCCGCGCCCAGGGTCACATCGCCGGTCTGGGCGATATAGATGAAGGCACCGGCCAGCGGCGCCGTGACACAGGGCCCGACGATCAGCGCCGACGTGAAACCAAGCGCCGCCGCGCCGCCAAGCGAGCCGCGCCGCCCTGCTCCGCCCGAAAGCCGGGCTGTCAGCCCTGCCGGAAGCTGAAGGTCGAACAGGCCAAAGCTCGACAGGGCCAGCGCCAGAAACAGCGCCACCACCGCGCCGATCGCCCAGGGCGATTGCAGCAGGATCTGCAAATTCTGGCCCGACCAGCCGGCCACCGCGCCCAGCAGCGCGAAAGCGGAGGCCATTGCCAGAACATAGGCCCCGGACAAAGCTGCGCCGCGCGCCGGTGTCAGGGTCTCGCCCTGCCGCGCCAGCATGCCCGGAAGGATCGGCACCATGGGAAAGACGCAGGGTGTCAGCGCCAGCATCAGGCCAAAGCCGAAAAATGCCAGCAGCACCAGCGCGGCACCGCCTTGTCCGGCCAGGCTGGCCAGAAGACCTTTATCCTCGGCCAGATGCAGGCCGCTGCCGCCGGCTGGTGCGGCCGCCACGGCGCTTTCAGCCGCCGGGGCCGCGCCCGACCAGTCGGCCAGCATCAGCGTGCTGGTCACAGGCGCATAGCAGATCCCGTCTTCCTGACAGCCCTGCCAGGTGATACGCACCTCGCCCCCCGCTTGCGGCAGAACCGCCGTGGCGGCGTTGTAATAGACCTCCACCGCGCCGAAATTCGGATCTTCCTTCAGCTTGCCGGCATGGGTTTCGATATCAAGTGCCGTGCCATCCACCGTTTCCGCCTTAATGTGCTCACGATAGAGGTAATATCCCTCTTCGATCTGCCAGCCGATCTCGCTCCGGCCCTCCGCGCTGTCCAGAAGCTCGATCCGGAAGGCGATTTCCGGGTCCAGCGGCTGGGTGCTGCGGGTGGGAAAGCTGAATTGTTGCGCGAGGACCGATCCGGCCACAAACAGCCAAAGCAGCGGGATCAGGACCAGAAGGCGGATTATACGGGGGGAGGAGTTGAGGCTTTGCATCATGCGGCCCCAGTTCCCGGGGCGGGCTTAACCAAAACTTAAGCCTGCCCCGGGTCGAAAACACGAAATCGCGATTGGCTTACAGCAGGTCGCGCCGTGCCTGTGCAACAAGGGCGGTCAATGAGGCCAGATCCTGCCCGCCAAACAGCCCGTCATGCCCCGCGATAAAGGTCGGCGTGCCGGCAAGGCCCAGGTGATCGCCAAGTTGCATCGAGTGATCGATATGGCCCAGCACTTCCGCACTCTCCATGTCGCGCTTCAGCCGCGCTTCGTCGAGCCCGGTCTTGCGGACCACTGCCATGACCGAGGTCTCCTCAGCCTTGCCCCTGATCTGCATCAGCGCCTCGTGAAACTCCCAATACCTGCCCTGTTTCAGGGTGGCCAGCGAGGCCTGGGTCGCGAAATACGAGCCCTCGCCGAAGATCGGCCATTCGCGGAACACGACCCGCAGCTTGGGATCGGCGGCGATCAGGCGTTTCATCACGGGAACAGCAGTCCGGCAATGCGGGCAATTGTAGTCGAAGAATTCGGTGAGGGTGATATCGCCCGCCGGATTGCCCAGTACCGGCGCAAAGGGCTGGCGTTCGATCTCGTCGCGCAGTTCGGGCGGCATCGGGTTGTCATGACCGAAACCGGCACGGGCGCCCAGTGAAAGCGCACCAAAGCTTGCCAGACCCAGTCTGAGCGCTCCGCGCCTGTCCATCAGCTTCATGTTTCGCTCCTTCACCCGGTTATGACTGGTGCGGCCCGGTCCGCCGGGGCAAGACCAGCACATCGCTGCCGCAGGATGTCTGCAATCAGCCCGGACTTAAGCCGGGCTTAAACCGACCATGCAACTGGCAGAAAATGATTACGTAAAAGGCGATTTATGCGGGTTCTGATCATCGAAGACGATGACAAGCTGCGTGACGGCCTGACGGCAGCCCGAAATTCGAGCCGCCGCGCAGGTAGGCAAGGCCACTAAAATGTCGGGCGCCGGGTGCGAGAGATTGACCAGGTTTGGGCTGGAGCCTTTCGTCCGGGCAGACATCCGTCTTCACATCAACCCCCGGCCATTCTGGACAGACCAGGCCATTGAAACAAAAGCGCGCCGCCCAGAACCAGTCCTGCGCCCAGGACCCGCCAGAGGTCAAAGGGTTTTGGCACCAGCCCCAACAGCCCGAACCGGTCGATGATGAGAGATCCGATAAGCTGACCCGCGATCACGGCGATCATGAAACCGGCCGCGCCCATCATCGGCATAAGAAAGATCGCCGCAGAAACATAAATGATCCCCACCAACCCACCGATCCATATCCATTTCGGCTGTGCCAGGGCAGCACCCGGATCCGGCATCGGCACCCGCAATGCGATCAGCGCCGGCAGAATGCAGATCAGGCTGACGATCAGTGAGGCAATTGCGGCCCAGAGCGGATGACCAAGTGCCCGGCCAAGCGCGGCATTGGCTCCGCCCTGAAACGGCACCAGCGCGCCGGCAATCAGGGCAATAAGAAAAAGGACAAGGGCTGGCATTCCGGACTCCGTTGATTGGTTGGCCCCGGAATACGTCATTCTCAATACATATGGGAAATTCGATAATCTTCTCATACTATGTCTGGCATGAATAATCTTCGTTCCATTGACCTGAATCTGCTCGTTGTGCTGGATGCCCTGCTGGCCGAACAGCACCTGTCCCGTGCGGCGGCCCGGCTGAATATGAGCCAGCCCGCCATGAGCCATGCCCTTGGCCGGTTGCGGCTTCTCCTCGGGGATCAGCTGTTCCGGCGTGAGGGCGGGCAGATGCTGCCGACACTTCGCGCCCTCGCACTTGCCGGGCCATTGACCGAAGCCATGGCCCAGATCCGCAGCGTGCTGGGGCCGGAGGGCTTTGATCCGGCCACAGAGCATGTGTTTCGCCTTGCCATGTCGGATTACGGGGCGGGCCTTCTTCTGCCCGGGCTGATGCAACGCCTGCGCAGTGAAGCACCCGGCATAGAGCTGATCATTACCCAGCATAGCCGCGAAGCCATGATCGCGGGCGTGACAGATGGCACGCTGGACCTCGCGCTTGGCGTCTTCCCTGCAGTGCCCGCCCCGTTGGAGCAGGAGCTTCTGCTGGAAGATCGCTATGTCTGTGTGGTCGATCCCGCCCAGCAACCGCCCCTGCCTGACGGGATGACACGCGAAGCATTCCGGGCGGCAGCTCATGCGCATGTTGCGGTGCAGGGCGAATTCGCCACCGAGCTCGATCTGGCCCTTGATGCACAGGATGGGCCCCGGCACGTGGCGCTTGTCCTGCCGCATTGGGGCATCGCGCCTCAGGTCATCCCCGGCACCGATCTGATCCTGACAGTGGCCCGGCGCAGCCTGCCGCTCAAAGTTCATCCGCTGACGGTTCTGGAACCGCCATTTCCCCTGCCCCTGATCCCGTTCAGCGCGCTCTATGCCAGACGGCGCCGCGCGGATCCCGCGCTGCGCTGGCTGCTGGCCCGCATCCTCGATGTGGTTGAACCGGCGGCGCTGCAGGTTCCGCCCTGACTGGCAGCGCGTCCGATTGCGTGCCAAAGCCACGCCGGCCCCCGGAAGGGCTGACGTGGCCCGCCTGTCACATTAGGACTGAAGCGCCCAACGGCGGTGAAGCTCCGCGACGTCACCGCTCGTCAGAATGGGCATCGCCGCCCTGAGCTGATCCTCCGACCAGTCCCACCAGCGCATCTCCAGCAGCATTCCGATCAGCCGGTCTTCGAACCGCTTCCGGATCAGTCTGGCCGGATTTCCGCCCATGATGGCATATGGCTCGACGTCTTTGGTGATCAGCGCCCTGGTGCCGATCACGGCGCCATCGCCGATCCGGACCCCCGGCATGATGATCGCCTCGGAGCCGATCCAGACATCGTTGCCAATCACCGTATCGCCGGCCGGCAGGAAACCATTCCCGGCACCCGCGAAGGCGGGCACTTCCGGCATCCAGTAGAACGGAAAGGTGCTGATCCAGTCGGCGCGGTGGCCCTGGTTTCCGGCCATGATGAAGGCCGCGCCGGAGCCGATCGAACAGAAACTCCCGATGATCAGCCGGTCCGCGCCCTGGTCCGGCAAAAGGTAGCGCGCGCAATCGTCAAAGGAGTGACCGTGATAATAGCCGGAGTAATAGCTGTAGCGCCCGACGAGGATGTTCGGATTTGTGACCTGCTTGTCCAGCGTCACGCCCTTGAACGGGCTTTCGAATGCGTTCTGCATATTGGGTCTCACTTGAAGATCGATCTGATCGCTTGCCCTGAGGGCACGCGGTTACCGCGCACTGCCGGTCAGCGGCGTGCGAAGCGGGCCTCAGCAAAAGCTGAGGCGGTGTCAGATCGTTCGTCGAGCGGCTTTCATGGGGGGCAGAACCTCTCCTATACGCCGCCGATCATCGCATATTCCGGCGCCTCATCGCAACCGGCGCGGGTCTTTCAACTGCATCCGTTCGGAAATCGGGCTGGCGCTTATGCGCAGCCTTTCCACGTCAAGAGACAGATCATTCTGGCGGGCCGGTTGCGACAGGGCTCTGGGCGCGCCTGAATGAAGGGCTAACCTGATGGGAGAGCCACCTGTCGCCCGCAGCGAGCTTGGGATAGCGGTCATTCAGGCAGCTGACCTTTGTGCCGGCTCACGCTGATCCTCGGATCCCGGAATGTGTGCCTCATTCCACTTGTTTGTGGAAAAAGGAGAGGAGCGCTGCCTCGCCAAATACCCCGCTCAGCTTTCAATACACATGTTGATACCCCCTGCCAGCGATGATCCATAAATCGTCGCGGGGTTCATTGCCTTTTCGACCTCGGCCTGGAAGGGCTCTCCCAATGCGGCGATATAGGATCCGGCGCAGCTGCAGACTTCATCCAGCGTCTGTCCCGCCTGCCTGACCCGGGCCTTAGCATCCATCGGATCGAAGCCAGGGAGCAGCATGGTGTCGTCGAAGGCCATGCGGCAGGCCTGAATGTCCCCCTCATCGGCGGGAAAAACATTGTCGGCAAGGACCTCTTCAATGGTCGGGCCGGTGTCATCCTCCTGCGCTGCCACGTCTGAGAGGGTGAAATTCAGATCACTCTCCTCAAGACCGAGGTCAATGCCAGGACCGTCCTCGCGCGCCGCTGCCGCGAAATCGGCATCGGGCATGCAGGCCACGAAGCCTGCGCGCAGGAAGGATGCCATCAGCGCATAATCGCTCTCTTCTTCGATTTCGTCCAGAAGCCAGGCGGTCATCTCGTCATCGCCCGAGCCGCGGAATTCGGCGGCAACGCAGGTGCAGAAGGCCTCTTGCGGGTAGTTCATGGCCACAAGGTCGCGCAGGAAGGGCTGGCTGTCGAAATCCCCGATGTCGCGGACAAAGGACATGGCGCAATAACTGCGGCCCATGTCGGTGAGTGTTTCCGCGACATTATAGCTTTGGGCAGAGGCGGGCCCGAGCGGTGTAAGGCTCAGGGCTGCGATCAGAAAAAGGCGAGGCATATCAGCTGTCCATCTGGAGAATGTGCCATGCCGCAAGTTGGCCCCGCAGCATGGCGATGTCATCGGCCCCCCGAGGCAGGCCGGGGACGGGCCGCCCCGGGGTCATTCGCCGGCAAGGGCAGCGGTGCTTCTGCCCCTGCGGGCCAGCACGATCAGTGCAGTTGCAAGCAGCGCCACGGCGGCCATTGCGATGAGCGAGACCAGCGGGCGATGGGCAAACCAGGCAAAGGCGATCACCAGAAGGCCCAGACTGCTCCCCATCAGGGCAGCGATCAGGCCAGTGCCAAAGCCCATGACCGCACCAAGGACGGGCAGCACGCTGGCCAGCACCGTCAGCGGCCGCAGGATCAGCGCAAATCCGACAATCAGACCGATCACCGCCCCGATCCGCAGCCCCCAGGTGGTGGTGCTGTTGCTGTCCGCCGCCGTGGCGAACATGTCCTTCGCGTCGCGATTGCCCTTTTCCACCATCAAAAGCGCATTGCCGCTGTCGGTGCGATACCGGCCGAGGCCGCTGTCATGCTGGCGCCCGATCACCGAGATCACCTCAAGTGGTACAAGGCTGTAGGTGATGCGGTAATCCCCGACCGCCGGGCTTTCGGGATTGCGTCCAAGGTAGAGAGTGCCCTGATGGATCGTGGCAAGGGTGCCGGGCGCAACCGCCGCGCGGATCGTGGCAAGCTGGTCCTCGCTCAGCCGTTGCGCGGGGCCTGCGCCCAGCTGCGACACGACATCCTCCTCCAGCCCATAGGCGCCAACGCTGACCCCTTCGGCAATGCGCCCCAGCGAGGCATAGGCCATCGGCGGATTGGCATGGCCCTGCGGTTCCTTAAAGCCGGCCGGATCCTGCCAGGTGCTCTGCCAGTCCGTCGCATAGCTATAGGTGGTGACCTGGGTCTCGGTGCCGCCGGTGGCGGTGCTTTTCTCAGTCCTGCTGCTTTGCACCCATTGATACATCTCGACTTTGCGATCAAGGCGCAGGCCGACAAACTCCAGCCCGAAATCCGGGTCACGGACCGGGGCGCTGGCCGAGGTGGCGCCCGCAACATGGATCAGCGCACCGTTGAAAGCCGGGTCGATCTGATCAGCCGGGCGCCCGATCACAAGGCCCGCGCCCTCGCTGAGCGATCTTGCCGTCTGGACAGCGCGGCCCTCATTCCAGAACAGCGTACCCACCATGGCACTGATGAGCGCGGCCCCGGTGCCGATACCGACGAGCGATTGTTTCAGGCGTTCCCCAAGACTGTGGCTTACGGTTTCTTCAACAGACATTCCCATTCCCTTCCCGGCCGGTCCCGCAATGCTGCGCTGTGCCGTAAGGCCCCAAACATCAGGGCATGTGCTGACTGCTCTATCGGGCAGCATCCTGGACGCACACTCAACCAAAAGGGGTAGGTTCTGCGATGCTGCTGCTTGCCGCCAGGGGCAACTCTCCCTAATCATTTCCGCTGAGATTTCACCTTTCGGATATTTTCCGCCTCATGGCTGTGCCGCGATGATTTCAACAGAGCCCGGCCAGGAGCCGCTTGCCGCACAGCCGTTTCTGCCGCGCGAGGCGCTGGTCGGGCTGATCCTGCGGGCTGCGGCGCCCCTGATTGTACTTTGCGCCCCGGCAGGCAGCGGCAAGTCCATGACCCTGCTGGCCCTGGCACAGGCCTTGCGCGCGCGAAGCCTGGACTGCCACTGGACGGCGGCGGCAAACCTGGCGGACGCCCCCCATGACGGCACGCTGCTGCTTGATCCGGGCACCTGGTCCATTGACCTTCTGAAAGGGATCGGCGCACGTCTGCGGCGCCAGCGCATTGTGATCGCCCTGAACGGCCCCTTGCCACAGCCCCTGCGGGATGCATGGATTGCCGGGCGCGCGTGCCTCATCAGCGGCAGCGATCTGGCCTTTACCCCGCAGGAAGCGGCGGTGCTTTTCGGCCAGACGCAGATCCAGATCCAACCCTCGCGCGAGACGCAGCTTTTGCATCAGTTCACCCGGGGCTGGCCACTGGGGCTGGGACTTTTGTCACGCGAAACAGGGCGGGCATTTGCGCTGATGCGTCGGGATGGCATCAGCCAGCCGCTGCCTTCCAGCCTGAGCCTGTGGTTTGACGACTGGATGCAGGCGAGCCTCACCAGGCAAGAGCGGGCGCTCTTGATGGACCTGTCGGTTTTCGGCGATTTCCCGGCGTCACTTCTGGCCGCGCTGCCCGCCGCGGCCCGCCCCGAGGATGCCGGTGCGCCATGCCTTTCCCGCCATCTGGTCGAAGACGGGCTGTTTCTGCACCAAAGCGAGACCCGTCCTGGCTGGTTCAGCCTCATGCCGGCCTTTGCCCGTCATTTGCGCAACCGGCTTGACCTCTTTCATCCCGAGCGCGCCACTCAGATCCGGCATTTTGCGGTCCGCTGGAGCGCGCAGAACCACGATCCCGATGGCGAGATCCGTCACGGGCTGGCCATCTGGTCGGATGAAGAGGCAATGTCCCGCGTCGACGCGGCGGGTGCAGTTGTGGTCTCACTGGCTCAGGGGCCGGATCTTGCGCTGGCGCAGCCGATCCTGGCTGCAAGCGTCCTGACCAGGCCGCTGACTTTCTTCGGGATGATCTATGAACGGATCCGCCTTGGCGCCTTTGACGAGGCTCAGGTGCATTTTGAGAATGCCGCCAGCCTGACTGATGGCTTTACCCGATTTGAGACATCGCAGGATATGCGGCAGATCCGATCCTGGGTCGATGTGTTCACGGCTGTCATCCGGATCTCGGCAGATATGCCGGTTGATCCGGCCTGGCGCGCCGGCTTCGGGCCCGCTTTGCGCGATGCGATCAGCAGCGATCCGGTGCTGGCCATGGCGCAAAGCACTGTCTCAATGCTGATGGCCCTGAATGCCGGTGACTGCGAGGAGGCGCTGTCGATCAGCCGTCTGGCCATGCAGGTGCAGGCGCGCAGCCGGGCCGACAAGGCGGCGATCTTTGTTTGCCTGCACCATGCGTCGGCGCTGATGGCCCGGGCCCGGCTGACCGAAGCGAAGGCGGCTGTCGCCGAGGCCGGAAAACTGGCGGCAGACCATACCCTGGCTGACAGCTACGAGATGGTCTCCTGCCAGATCCATGCCGGTCTTTGTGCCTTTGAGATGGCCGAGCCTGCGCAGGCCATGGCCCTTCTTGAGCCCTGCTACGGCCATCTCGCGGCGATCCATGGCTGGCGCAGGAACTGGCTGGAATATTTCGCAGCCCTGGCAGAACTGGCCTTCCAGGCGAAGGGCTATCGGGCGGCGGAGCTGTGGATCACACGCGGATCCGATTTCGCCAGCCAACGCAAACAGCCCCGTCTTGCGCTTGGGCTGGACCTCGTGCGCGCAGACCTGTTGCACCGCGCCGGACAGGTCGGGGCCGCGAGACAGCAATTCGATGCCATTGCAGCGGATCTGCCAGAAGCCAGAGAGGCCGCCCCCCAACTCAGCGATCTTGCCGCTTTGCTTGAGGCGGAAGTGTTGCTGTCCGAAGGAAGACCCGAAGACGCTGCTCGTCTTTTACAAAATCTTGACCGTACCGCCATTGCCGCAGCCGATCTGCGGCTGGATCTGCGTCTTACTGGCCTGACCCTGGAGCTGGCACGCCTTGCCGCGGACAGCGATGCGATGATCCTTGCCTTGCGTAAAATCTCTGTCACAGCCCCCAACCTGCCACGGCTTGTCGGCCTGCCACAGATCCAGAAGCGTCTGCGTCAGGCCCTTGATAAGCTGAGCGCACAAAAGATCGCTCTCGACCCCAGAGTACAGAGCGATCTTGCCGCTCTCATCCCGGGCGGCCGCGCATTGCTCAGCCCGCGCGAGCGCCAGATCGTCTCGTTGATTGTCGAGGGCCTGTCCACCAAGGAAATCGCCCGTGCTCTGGGGACGTCCGACGGGACGGTGAAGACCCACCGCAAAAATCTGTATGAAAAGCTGAATGTCCGATCGCGTTCAAAGGCAATCGCCCGCGCGAAAAACCTGGGGCTGCATCAGGGACAGGACTGACGACGCGGGATGTGTGATCAACAGCATGTCATAGTATTGCATTCCTGCCATGCCCGCGCGTTTTTTGCTGCGTCAATCCTCAATGGGCGGCTTTGGGGAATGCGGCAATGCAGCATCCTGTCCAGGCGACCGCGGGACAAAGCCCAGCCTCGCTATTACCCGACATCTGGGCGCTGTTGTTCAGAAGATCAGGGCCTGCCAGTCACCTGCAGGAAGGCCGAGAAGTCGTAGCCCGCGACATGTTCCCGAAAGGCCAACTGTGCGCGCGAAGGGTTCTCGCGACTGGGGAAGATCATCGTCATCTCATAGGGTAGTGGTTCGTGCTCCGGCAGGAGGCTGACCAATGCCCCGCTCGAGAGGGATTCCGCACAGATATAGGCCGGCAGAAGTGCAATGCCGCCGCCAAGGAGCGCGGATTGCAGCAGAAAACCCATCGAATCCGACGATATGGCCGCTTTGGGGCGCAAGACCGGCCCCTCCGACCCGGAAAATGCCCAGTCCGGCTGCGTGTCATGGACAAGACAGGAATGCCGGACAAGATCTTCGGGCACCAGCGGCGGCGGGTGGATTTCCAGATAGTCAGGGGCCGCTGTCAACACCCGGCGGATGGCGGATATCCTGCGCAGGATCATCTCCTGCCCTTGAGGTGCGCCAACGCGGAAAGCGAAGTCGATCCGCTCGCGCAACAGATCCAGGGGGCGATTGGTGGCAATGAGTTCCACCGTGATGCCGGGATGAGATCTTCCGAAGTCGCGCAGGAAGCCGGGCATAAAATGGCTGGCCGTTATCTCGGGACAGGTGATGCGCAGATGGCCTTCCGGCTGGGTTTTCAGATGCCCCATAGCGATGGCTGCGTTCTGCGCCTCGTCCCGGACCCGGCGGCAATAGTCGAGGTAGATCTGACCGGCCGCGGTCAGCGTGACTTGTCGGGTCGAGCGGTTCAGCAGCCGCAGACCCAGCCGGGCCTCCAACTGGGCGATGCGCTGGCTGGCCGTCGATTTTGGCATGCCCAGGCGCTGACCGCCCCTGGTGAAGCTGCCTGTCTCGGCCACCTCGACCAGCAGGATCATGTCGTCGAGACTGTCCATCGCGCGCACTCCGGTTATCCGTCAGCTGGAACGATAAGACCGCCCGCACTGCCCGCGCAACGGATCAGGGAATCAGAGCCTCACAAGCTGCTTGCCGAAATTCTCGCCCTTCAGCATGCGGATGAAGGCATGGGGCGCAGCCTCAATCCCCTCCGCCACATCCTCCCGCGCCTCCAGCAGCCCCTGCCGATACCAGGTGGTCAGCTCCCGCCGGGCCTCGGTGTATTGCGCCTCGAAATCATCAAGCAGGAAGCCTTCGATCCGGGCGCGGGTCACGAGGATCCGGCGCAGGAAGCGCGGGCCAATGTCGGGCTGGTCGAACTTGTCGGCGCGGGCGACGGTCCCGACCACGACGATGCGCCCGAAGGTGTTCAGGTTCAGGAGTGCCGCATCATGGAGAGGACCTGCCGTATTGTCGAGGAAGACGTCCACGCCAGAAGGGCAGGCTGCCGCAATCGCCTCGGTCAGGTCGCCCGCCATGCGATGGTTGATTCCCGCGCGGTACCCGATGCTCCTGCACCAATCGAGCTTCGCATCCGAACCGGCGATGGCCACCGCGTCGAAGCCCTTGATCCGGGCGATCTGTCCCGCGACCTGACCAAGTGCGCCGGAGGCGGCAGAGATCAGCACCGTCTCGCCTGCTTTCGGCCGTCCGACATGGAGCAGCGAGAAATAGGCGCTGAGGCCCGGCATCCCGAGACAGCCGAGCGAGGTCTGGACCGGCGCAGCCTCAGGGTCAAGCCGGACCGCCGTCTTCGCAGACACCGTGGTCAGGGGCTGCCAGCCGAAGTCATCCGCCTGAACGATGTCGCCCGGTTTGAACTGGGGCGAGTCGGAGGTGATGACCTCGCCCACCCCGCCACCCATCATCATCTCGCCGATCTGCTGCCCGACCGCGTAGTTCTTCGCTGGGCTCAGTCGCGCCCTCATGTAAGGGTCGACCGAAAGCCACAGGGTGCGGACCAACAGCTCGCCAGGCTTCGCCACCGGGGTCGGTCGGTCTTCAAGGGTGAAGTCATCGGGGACGGGCATGCCGACAGGAAAGCGGGAGAGAACCCAGGTGGGATTGGATGTCATGGTCTGCCTCATGCAACTGCTGGCTTAACCTTAGACCTTGCAACAGGGCGGAGACAGGCCAGGAATATGAACTGAATGTTCGTCTGTTCGGACAATCAACTGGGACCCGCTGACCAATCCTCGCCCTGCAACACCGTCCTCAGCATCGGCGCCATGAAGTCGAGAAAGGCCCATATCACATTTTTCTGCCGCACCAATCGAACGGCGGCATTGGGGAACGCGGCTGTCGACGCCGATCATTCGAGCCGCCATTCCCGGTGGCAACACCCTATCGGCAGGACTGACAATCACCTCGCGCATAGTGGGCAGGTTTATCCGGAATGCCCGGAACCTGCTGTCGCAGCCAGTATCACAGCGCAGTGGGATATGAAGTTTCAGGATCATAGCCGTGACCCGGTCGGTCGGGCAGTACTGGCCTGCCGCTCTGAAGAGAGGTGATAAAGTCGCTAAGTATCCGGGCCTGCCGGACGGAGCTTATCTGAATGTCGGGCGGGGATGGCTGCCGCTTCTTGATGAACGGCAGGGTGAGTTCGCCCAGGAAGGCCAGGCAGATGACTTTCGGATTTTGGACATCAAGGAAAAAATCCGGCGCGCTGCGCGTATTCGTGTCTTAAGGCAATGACGCGATCTTCGACGCTATTGGCCTGCTGAAGAGAAATCCTCGGTAAGATTCGACATCTGTGGGAACTCAGACGGGATCAGGAACTGCGGGGCTGACTGAGATGCGTCTGCGATCAGTGTGCACAACGAGTGAAGAGATGCCGCAACACGAGGTGAGAGAGTGCTTAAAGTCATGAAAATGATCCCAAATGAAGCGCTCTCTTCGTGAGCAATCAAGAAGAATAGGGCCGTGGCGCGCTTTTTGTGCGCCTGACGATGAAATGCATTCCAATGCTCACGAAACGTTTCTGGCGAGCATTTCGGAGGGGCGTTTTGGGAGTATGGGTGGAGTGACAATGCAGGATGCAATCAATGGTTGCATTTGTGCTGGTCAGACGTACTCTGGCAGGAACTGCGCACCTCCACTTACCTTCTACAGGCTGGAAATGCACTTTTATCATCGTTTTGCCTCAGACACATCGGGTGCGTTGTCGATACTTCTTGTCGTGCTCCTGCCATTGATACTGCTGGTGGGGGGGGTGGCGACAGACATTGCTCAGTTGAATGCGCAAAAGCGATATGTTCAATCGCAGGCGGACCTGGCGGCGCTGACGTCAAGCAAGTACCTTCCCAACAAGGCGGCTGTAAGGGAGAACGCTCGCCAAACCGTGACTTCGAATGATCGCTATGGCTCAATTTCACTTTCTGACAGCAGCTTCGAGTTCGGCTACATTGCCTCCGATACAGGTAAGTTTGTCCGGGATGAGTTAGCCGCGAGACCAAGTGCAGTGAAGGTAATCGTGCCGTCAAAATTCAATCCGATATTGCTGGGGCCTGTTCTCGACGAAAAAAATATCATTATCCGACGTGCGGCGGTCGGAGCGAAGCGTGGCCTGGTCGTGTTCAGCCTTCGCAATCGCCTTCTGAGTGTTGATACTAATCGTTCTCTTCTGGGACCCGCATTGTCAAAAATTGGGTTGCAACTGAACGGAGAGGTCCTGGGACCGAATGGTCTTGCAAGTGCGGGTGTTCGGCTCGACGAACTTCTGGGTGGGCTGATTAATTCAGGTGTTGGGCTAGATGCATTAACATTCGATAACTTGCTGAATGCTCAGGTCAACAAGGTGCACTTGCTGGCCAGATTGTTGGCGCTATCGAATGTCGGAAATATTGCCCTTAATCCGACACCGGTCGGTTCCGGCAATACGACTTTTGCCGACATCCTTAATATATCGCCTAAACTTCTTGGGGTGAAGGCCGGTAAGATACTCCACGATGTAAGAATAAACGCCTTCGATATGGCAATGGCCTTTGTTGGCCTCTGGCCGCCAAGTGGAACTCTGATAGAGTCTTCTGTGAATTTGAATCTCGGCAGGCTTGCCAATGTCAATGTCGGACTTTATCTCGGGGACCCACCTAAGATCGCTATCGGACATGTGGATGATTTCCCCCCGCTCAGCGCCAGAATGGCTCAGATTGGCGCGACTGTAAAAGCAGCGGTACTTAATATTGGCGAAGCAAATCTTCTGGATGTGACCCTGAACCTCAGCGCAGCAACTGCCGAAGCGACAATTGTGAGCTTAAACTGCGCTGCTACAGATGACAGCGATCTTATGGCCCTCTTTGATGTAAATACAAGTGTGCTTAACTTATCGCTCACCGTGGGCTTGCTTGATACCCGCGCTAACATACCGCCAGATACCAAAAAAATCAGCCTCGGCGGCAAACCTGTGCAGGTTCGGGTCCTGAAAGGACAGGTAGGCAAAGCGGTGCCCGTTAAAACCAGAAATATGAATGTAACCGGACTTATCAGTGACACTGCAGACTACCTGAGAGCTACTCGTGACGATCTTCGGGAACAGGTCAGAACCTGCCGGGGTTTGCTTGTCGCCTTGCTATGTGCCATCGTAAATACAGTAAATGTGGTTCTGGGGGCGCTCCTGGGTGTCCTCGCCGCTTTGGCAGATAGCATTGCTCGTTTACTGCAAAACCTTGGTGTCGATGAGTTCATTCAGTTGTTGCTCGACATCCTCGGGATTGGAGTTGCTCAAGCAGATCTGGTTTTGCATAGCGTGTCCTGCGACTCTTATCTGGCGCAGTAAATATAATTTTTATTAACCTTGCAGTGTTGCGAGCATATATGATGTGCGCACGAATGGTATTCGTTTACCCTTTCGGTCTTTGGCCTCAGTGCTGAGAGGCCTTTGGTCCTCGGGCGGAGTTTTGCACCCACCCATCTCCGTCCCGCAATTTTTCCAAATATAATTCACTATCATTATACCCCCTTGCATTTATGCTCTGCTTCACGCCGGATTTCTTTCTGGTTTTCCTTTATTTTTTGACAAATTCTGATGTGGCGGCGGGTGGTGAGATTGCGCGGTGTCTTTGAGCCGACCGGCCCATACCATCGGCACATAGAAAAGACGCTGTCAGCGGCGAACATTGACATGGTCAAGCTGAATCCGCGACAGGCACGGCGGTTCGGCACGCTGCAGCACCTCGCCCGTCCTGAGATCGAAGATCTTCGGCACCGGTTCCAGTGGAGCTTCATCCGGCTACCCGGTTCGGGCGCTCGTTGGCGTCTGCCCACAGCAAGTCTGTTAGATCTTCTGCGCTTCCGCGATGGTTTAAAAAAATCGGCAATGAAAACAGCCGCCCAGGACATCTCCGGGCGGCTCCGCTGCTCATAATAATCGCGAGGGTCGTGGCCCTGGCACTGCAGAGGGCATTAGTTTGGCATCATGCCCGCGCGGGGGATCGGCGCCGCAGCGGGTTCTTCAGGGCCGCCGGAATAGAAGGTTGCGGCGGGTGTTTCCCACATGAAATCATAGATGATCTGCCCCTGATTGCGATAGGGGCGGTCCGCAGGTGCCATTTCCCAGGGAACAGCATTTCGTAAAGCGGCCAGCGCTGCCGTTGGCGCTTCGCCAAACTTCCGCGATGGGTCCTGCAGCCGCCGGATATCCATCCAGTAGCTCGCCGTCATCAGGTCCTGCGCGACAAGGTGCGACAGGACATCCACGGCTTTGCGGGCGGTCTGACCCTTCAGTCTGGTCTGGGCCTCAAGATCTTCGACGGTGGCTACGATCGCCTGCCCATTCGGGGTCAGCGGCACCCCAAGCTGCGCCAGTTCCTGCCACAAATCGCTGGGAAGATAGCCGCCATGCGCGACCGGCAATCTGCTCTTGATATCGGCTTCAACCACGTCATCCGGCTTGATGACGGTGAAGAACGGATTGTTGAAGCGCTCAATACGCTGAGCAACAGCCACGCCCATATTGGTCAGGGCGATATTGAAGGCCTCTATCTGATTGGCAATCGGATAGGGATCCCAGTTTGCATTCGAAAAGATATATCCTGACATTCCGTTGCTGAGTTCCCCGCCCTTGACGTAGAAACGCATAAAATGCGGGCTGCTCAGCTCCCATGAGCTGTCGGGGGAAATGCCGGGAACCACTGCGGGGTTGTGATCCGAGCCATTGATCGAGATATGAAGTGAATCGCGCAGCTCAGCCCAGGCGTACCATGCCGAGCCATGACGCTGTGTTGATGCGCGCATGCTGATCGGGTCCTGAATAATGCGCATCGGGTCTACCTCGAAAAGATAGCTGCCGCGGACCATGTCCAGCACTTTCTCTGCATTCCAGTTCAACCAGTCATAGGGTCGCATGGACTGAACCGGCGCCGAAATCGGCGTAAGACTTGAGTTCATGCCGTTCAATGCCATGGCATAGCTGAGATCTGCCCATTCCAGCACTTCGCGTGCGTCGGACAGAACAAGGGCAACCTGCGCATAGGCATAGGCATTGGTGCTGATCAGCGCGGCCTGATCGGCACCTGTCGGAGCAAGAGGTTCCAGCCCCGCGCGCTTAAGCGCTTCCATCGCCGACATACGCTCGCCATCAAAGTAGGCTTCGCCAGCTCCGACCATAGTGCCCGCGATATTGCCCATGGTGGGAAGGTCGCCTTCCCCAAGTGTGCCCCGTGACATGACAACAGGCGTGACGCGACGGTTGACCATTTCGACAAGCATGGCGAGAAGCGCCGGGCTTGCCGCCTCATATGTCAGGGAGTTCGCGCGAATTGCCATGATTGCGCGCACGAGTTCTTCTTCATGAATTTCCGGCCCGTAACCGCCCCTCGCGCCATTTGCAAAGCGCGTAAGCTGCTGATCGGCCAGGAAGGCTGCATTCTCTGGTGTTGTCGGATCGCCTTCAAAGATCACCGTTTCGCGATTTGAGCCTGCCCCCCTGTTGAACCAGTAGATGGGCATCCCCTCCGCCGCGCCCTGCAAAAGAAGCCCGTAAGCATCTTTCGAGCGCTGGATGGCTTCGGCGCTCAGCTCGATCTTCGCACCGTCGCGCGCGATACGAATAACCTGGTCATAGGTCATATCGCGCCCGGTCAGCACAATCGTTTCCTCTGCTGCCGTAACGGTGATCGGCTGGTAAACCGCAGCCGGCTGCAAATCGGCTTTCGCAATTGTTGCGGATAGCAAAATTGCTCCTGCACAGGATACCGCATTCAACACGGTTCGTGATCTTTGAAGTAACACCCGTCGTCTCCTTGCGAGTTAATTTGTAGAAATTTCTTCTTCCTGAGCCCCTCTGTAGAGAAAGATTTGTTCATCAGGGTGAACATGCATCGCTGAGTCAAGAATTTTTTGCCCCCTGGGTTGAGCCCTCGCGATGCTTGCGACCTGGGGTTATTTCTGTGGAAATTTTAATGATTTATAATAGGTGTTTAGCGAGGTCATGTTGACAAATGCCGGCGCCATAGCCTGATACGGGCGCTGTCGATGAAGCTGAAGAAACTGTCTGCGGTTTTGTCGTGGCGGGTCGCCAGCCGTCGGCAGTTCTTCAGCCTGTTGAAGCACCGCACGACCATTTTGCGCAGGCTGTCGACATGACCTGGCCATCAGCTGAACATCGGCTTCCACGGTCACGATGGTCTCCCATTTTTGTCGCGGTTACCCGGCGGCGCGCGCGGATCCTGAAGCAAAATCCGACCCGCCGCGCAACAGGTCGGCTGCGGGACCCGAATGGGTTATGGATCACGTCAACGTGGCGCGATCATGGTGCGCCTGTCGTGTGCGGCGGTATCTGCCGGCCCGGCAAGGAAGTCTGAGCGAGGAATTCTTCCGGGCCCAGGGAACCGCCAATGCCGCGCCCGCGTTACAGATTTACGAGGTCCGGGAGCCCGACGGTTCCATCGACACGGCAACGCAGCTGTCTACTGAAACCGACAATCTCCGCCACTCCGGCCCCAAATGTCTGTCTTCGATTGGGATCAATCAGGGGGTTATGTCGTGTTCTCCATCATCATGGGTGCCATCTGCGGCCTTTTCGGCCTTTGGGTTCTTTGGCTCGGATACGGGCTGGCAGCTGCCGGGGGCAGCTGGTTCTATATCGTCATGGCGCTTGGCCTGATCCTGTCGGGGATCGGGCTGATCCGGCGGCATCAGAGCGGTCTGGGTGTCTATGCGGTAACGCTGATCATCACCTTCCTATGGACGCTTTACGAGGTCGGTTTCGACAAATGGCAGTGGATCCCGCGCGGGGCGCTGCTCCTGGCCTTCGGCCTGATCCTTTGCATCCCGGTCTTCGCAAGTGAGATCCGCGCGCGGTCGGGCCGCTCTGGCCCCGGCTATCCGCTGCTTGGCGGCACTGTGGCGGTGATCATCGTGCTGGCAGTGGGTTCCTGGTTTATCGACCCGGCGCAGATCAGGGGCGCGCTGACCAGGCAGGCCAATATCGGCGACGGGCTCGTGGATCCCTCGGGGGTGGCCTATCCCGCAGAAGACTGGACGGCCTATGGCGGCACCAATCTTGGCCAGCGCTATTCTGCGCTGAGGGATATCGACGCGGGGAATGTGAAAGGGCTGACGCTCGCCTGGGAACATCACACCGGCGATCTGCGCAAGGCGGATGAGGATTCCAAGGAATACACCTTCGAGGCCACCCCGATCAAAGTGAACGGGCTTTTGTATTTCTGCACCCCGCATAACATCATCCAGGCCCTGGTTCCCGAGACAGGCGCGGTGAAATGGTCGTTTGATCCGATGATGAAGCGCGACCCCTTTTATCAGCACCAGACCTGTCGCGGTGTTTCATGGAACGATTCCATCGGCTATACCGCACCCGCGTCAGACACGCCCGAGGCTCAGGCGGCGATCACTGCGGCTGTGGCGGAATGCCCGAAACGCATCGTGGCCTCTTCGGTCGATGCACGGCTTTACACGGTCAACGCGGATACCGGCGCACTTTGCACCACTTTCGGTGAGAATGGTTATGTGAACCTGCTTGAGGGTATGACCGATACCGAACGGGCAAGCTATCAGCAGACCTCGGCGCCCCTGGTGACGAAGGATCTGATCATCCTCGGCTCGGCGATTGCTGATAACTACTATGAGAACAATCCCTCGGGTGTGATCCGCGCCTATGATGTGCGCACCGGCAAGGTCGTGTGGAAATTCGACGCGGGCAAGCCCGACGATACCGCACCGCTTGCCCCTAGTGAGACCTATGTGCCCAATTCCAACGTCGCCTGGACGCAATTCGCGGCCGATGAGACGCTGGGGATGGTCTATATCCCCTTCGGCAATGCCTCTCCCGACCAGGTCGGTATTGCCCGCACGCCCGAACAGGAGGCCTTTGTCGATGCGCTGGCCGCGCTTGATCTGAAGACCGGGCAGCTGAAATGGAAGTTCCAGACCAGTTATCATGACCTCTGGGATCGCGATAACCCCTCGCAGCCGGTACTTCTGAACCTTCCGAAGGATGGCGTGGATACGCCTGCGATCATCATCCCGACGAAAATCGGCAATCTCTGGGTGCTCGACCGCCGTGACGGCACGCCGATCCTGCCGGTATCCGAGGTACAGGTCTCGACAGACAGCGATATTCCCGGCGAAAAACTCTCTGCCGTACAGCCGATGTCGTCGCTGACTTTCGCGCCTGCGCCTTTGCGTGAGGCGGATATGTGGGGGGCCTCGCCCATCGACCAGATCCAGTGCCGCACGACCTTTGTGTCAAACCGCTATGACGGCAATTCCTGGACGCCGCCGACCACCACCGGCTCGATCGTCTGGCCTGGTAATATCGGGGTCTTCAACTGGGGGTCTGTCGCGGTGGATCCGGTGAATAAATGGCTCATCGGTACGCCGCAATATCTGCCCTATATCTATAAGCTCTATCCGCGTCCCGAAGGCGATCTGACGAAGCCGATGTTCCAGGACGATATGTCCGGGGGCGAGGCGAAACCGGGGAATGAGAACCTTGGCGGGCCCTATGCGGTGTCGATCCAGCATTTCCGCTCGGGACTGGGCGTGCCCTGCAACACGCCACCCTGGGGTATGCGGGTCGGCGTTGACCTGACGAATGGCAAAACCGCCTGGAAATACCGCAACGGTACTGTGGCCGGGCAGAAATTCATGGGCGTGAGCTTTCCGATCCCGTTCGAAATGGGGATGCTGGCGCATGGCGGCACGCTGACCACGGCGGGGGGTGTCGCCTTCACCGCGGCGGCGCTGGATGACATCATGCGCGCCTATGACATGCAGACCGGCGAGACGCTGTGGCAGGCGAGACTTCCCGCCGGGGGCCAGGCCACGCCGATGACCTATCGCGGTGCCGACGGGAAGCAATATATCGTCGTCGCAGCCGGAGGTCATGGCTCGCTTGGCACCACGCCCGGGGATTCGGTTCTTGCCTATCGGCTGGAATGATCGTCGTGCTTTGTTGCGTATGATCGGGCTCGTATGATGTGGTCCATGTGATCTGAAGACCGGCGCGCGGGGCGACCTGCGCGCCGTTTCGCCTTGCCTCAGCTGTCAAAAGAAAGCCCTCCCCATGGACAGATTGCCACTGCAGCTGCAGCGCATGATGGCAGCGGGGCGCGATGCCCTGGCCGCTGCAACCGCCGGCGCGATTGCCTGGCTGCTGGCAAGCTGGCTGTTCGGCCATACCCATCCGGTTTTTGCCATGGTGACCGCAATCGTCTGCCTCGCACCGGGCCTGCCAAATCACGGGCGGCAGGCGACCGGCATCATTCTGGGGGTCGCCATCGGTATTCTCGTCGGCGAGGCGGCGCTGCAATTGCCTGTCACCGGGATCGAGGGGCCGACCATGTCACTGTTGCGCATGATCGTGGCAATTCTGCTTTCGATGATGGTCGGCGCGTCCTTCGGCCTGCCGGCGGTGGTGCCGATCCAGGCCGGGGTCTCGGCGGTTCTGGTGCTGGCAATGGGGGCAGACAGTGCAGGCTGGCACCGGATGCAGGATGTGATCATCGGTGTGGGGGTCGGGCTTTTCTTCAGCCAGGTCCTGCTGACGCCCGACCCTTTGCGTCAGATCGACCGCGCCATGAGCGAATTGCTGACCCGGATCGCGGGCGGGCTCGACCTCGCGGCTCAGGCCCTGCAGGACACAACCCCGCGCCGCGCCGAGATCGCGCAAAGCCATCTGTCGCGCGTTCAGGAAACCATCGGCGCGCTGCAAAACGGCATAGACAGCGCCAGATATGAGGCGCGCTGGTCGCTGAGGGGGCGCATCGCCGCCAATCGGGTGCGGCGCGAGGCGGAACGCGTCGAACATGACGCGATCCGGCTGGGCGCCTCGGCGCTGCTGCTGGGCGATGCCCTGCTGGTGGCGATGCGCAACGGAAACACACCCCCTGCCGGGCTGGAGGCGAACCTGCGCCACCTTGCTGCAAGCTGCCGCGCCCGAATGACCGGCACCGCCCCGCCTGACCCAGGCCTGGCCGGAACTGAGAGTGTCGACAGCGCCTGGGCCGCCGTTCTTGTGCAAATGCGCGCATTGGGTGCCATCCTTGGTGCGGAGCCCCGGCTTGACCAGCAGCGGCGGGAGGCATATCAGTTACCTGACTAACAAGTTAGCATGATAAGCAAATGGAACCCCGGCCGCCAACCCTCGATCTCTTGCTGTTTGTGATGCGCGAGCTGCGCCGCAATTACGACGCGCGCGCCGAAGAGCTGGGGCTGACGCTGGCCAGGACCCGGGTTCTGACCTCGCTTTCCAATATGGAAGGCGCCACCCAGGCCGAACTTGCCCAGGATCTGGGCATTGAGGCGCCCACGCTGAAACGTCAGATCGACGGGCTGGAAAAGCTTGGCTACATCGAGCGGCGCGGCATGGATGGCGATGCCCGCAAACGGGCGCTTTTCCTGACCGAAAAAGCCCGCTCTGCCGGGATCTCGCGTTTCGTGCGCGCGGTGCGGGCCGAACTGTTCGAGGGCATCACGCCCGAAGATCTGGCGGCCACAGACCGCGCCTTGCAACGTATGGCGGTCAATACTGCCAGGATCGGTGAGAAGTGACCTCCGCCCCTCAGCCCGGATCGGCCGAGGCCGGACCGCCGACCGCATTCGCCGGGATGAGCCTCGCCCGGGCTTTGCCGTTCTTTTGCGCCTCGGTGCTGATCGGTCTGGCGCAGGGCCTGGGCCAGGGCTTTGTCAGCGCCAATATTCCGCAGATTGCCGGGGATCTGGGTGTCAGCACCACCGATGCCAGCTGGCTGATGGCGGCCTATATGATCCCGCGCGCGACGCTGCCCCTGATGCTGATCAAGGTGCGCACCCAGTTTGGTCTGCGCCGCTTTGCCGAGGTCAGTATCGTGGTCTTTGCGGTGGTGGCTTTCTCAGCGCTCTGGATCTCGGATTTGCGCTCGGCGGTGGTGGTGCAATTCCTGTCAGGCTGTGCCGCCGCGCCGCTTTCGACGCTTGCTTTCCTTTACATGCTGGAGCCGCTGAGCCCGCCCGCCAAGATGAAATACGGGCTGCCGGCGGTGATGGCGGTGATCCTGATCGGGCCCAATCTGGCGCGCGTCATCTCGCCCTCGCTGATCGGAGATGGCGGGCTGGCGGGTGTGCATTTCGCGGCGCTTGGCCTTGCGCTGATGTCGCTTGCGGTTGTCTGGGTGCTGCCGCTGAAACCACAGCCGCGTGAGAAGGTGATCGAAGCCGGGGATTTCCTCAGCTTCGCACTGATTTCTTTTGGCTTTTCCGCCATTGTCATCAGTTTTGTGATGGGGCCGATCCATTGGTGGTTCGATGCGTCCTGGATCGGCTGGCTGCTGGCGGGTGGGGTGATCTCGCTGACGCTTGCGGTGATTATCGAACTGGGGCGCCGCGCGCCGCTGGTCGATTTCCGCTGGCTCGCGACCCCGGCCATGCTGCATCTGACGCTGACGCTTTTGTTGTTCCGGCTGGTTCTGTCGGAACAAAGCACCGGTGCGCCCCGGATGTTCCAGGTGCTGGGCGTTGCGCCGTCGCAGATGGAAAGCCTGTTTCTGGTGATCTGCTTTGCCGCGATGATGGGCGGCCTCGCCTGTGTCGCCTGGATGAAACAGACCCGCGAGCCTGCGTTCCATGCGGCGGCGCTGGTGCTGATCGCGGCGGCGACTTTCCTCGATTCACAGGCAACGGTCCTGACCCGGCCCGAACAATTCCTGGTCAGTCAGGCACTGATCGGCTTTGCCTCGATGCTGTTCATGCCCCCCGCGATGGTGATGGGGCTGATGGCCGCGCTGAAAAAGGGACCGAATTATCTTCTGTCCTTTATAATCGTCTTCATCGCGACCCAGAGCCTTGGCGGCGTGATCGGATCGGGGATCTTCACCACCTTCACCACCCACCGCCAGGCCTTCCACCTCGCCACCCTGACCGAACAGCTCTCCGCCAGCGACCCGCTGATGCAAAGCGTGATGGCGCAGGGCACCGCGCTTTTTGCCACGCAAAGCCCCGATCTCGCGGCGGACCGGCTGCAGACCCTGTCGCAGCTGATGACCGAGGCCGGGCGCCAGGCCTGGGTCATGGCCTATAATGATGCCTACTTCCTGACCTTCCTCATCGCGCTGACCGCGCTTGCCGTGCTGGTCCTGCATGTGTTGCGCGACTGGATCTGGGCCAGGATGAACGCGGCTTTCGTTGCAAAACCCGAACCCTCTTCTCCCCCCTCAGAGCAAAGCTGACGCCATGAGCCGTTCCTTCCTTGTGCCCACCATTATCGCCGGGGTGATTGGCCTCGCCGGGCTGTTGCTGGTGCTTTTCGCCTGGCATCTGCCGCCTTTCGCACCCTCGGCCCCCACCACTGAAAACGCCTATCTGCGCGGTCGGGTCACCACGATCTCCCCGCAGCTTTCCGGCTATATCGCGAAAGTGGAGGTCCAGGATTTCCAGGAGGTGCGCGAGGGCGATGTGATCGCGGTGCTTGACGACCGCATCTACCGCCAGAAACTCGCCCAGGCCGAAGCCGGGCTGGCTGGCGCAAAAGCTGCGATGGAGGTCGCGGTGCAGAATGTACGCTCGGCCGAGGCGGTGCTGGAATCGGATGCGGCGGCGCTGGCCTCGGCCGATCTCGCGGTCCAGACGGCGCGCTCGGATAACAGCCGCACCACATCGCTGCGCGAGCGCGGCGTGGCAACCGAGGCGGCGCTGGAACAGACAGAACTTGCGTTGCAAAAGGCACTGACCGCCCAGACCCAGGCCCAGGCAACGATGGATGTGCAGCGCGAACAGCTCGCCAATGCGAAGGTGCAGATCGCAAGCGCTCAGGCCCAGATCGACAATGCCAATGCCGCTGTGGAACTCACCCGGATCGATCTCGGAAACACTGTGATCCGCGCGCCGGCTGCGGGAAAGCTGGGGCAGATCGCGGTCCGGGTCGGGCAATATGTCTCGCCCGGCACCGCGCTGGTCTCGCATGTCGGCCAGGATCTCTGGCTGATCGCGAATTTCAATGAGGGCAGCCTGAACAGCCTCGCCGTCGGGCAGAAAGTGCATTTCAGCGTCGATGCGCTGCATGGCCAGGTCTTTACCGGCGTGATCGAGAGTTTCTCGCCCGCCACGGCCTCGGAATTCAGCCTGATCGCCGGCACCAATGCCACCGGCAATTTCACCAAGATCGCGCAGCGTGTACCGGTCCGGATCGGGATTGACCCCGGCCAGGCGCGGGCCGAACTGCTGGCGCCTGGATTCTCGGTGGTGGCCTCGGTGCAGCCCGACTGACGCGGGATGGCTTTCTGCGGGCGCGATACACGTTTCACCGCGATGTGGCGCCGTTTTACGCCGATACCGCCCCTGGCGTGTATATCGCGGATCTGCCTGCGCCGAGCCGGATGGGGGCGGTGTTTTATGCCATCCTGGCGCCTGGCTTTGGCCTCGCCCGACCCGGTCAGAGAGCGGCCAGCGCGCTGCGAAAGGCGGCGATCACCGCCTCGTCCCGGCGATAGAACACCCATTGTCCGATCCGCTCCCGCACGATCAGCCCCGCCGCCGTCAGCACCGCAAGATGTGCCGAGACCGAGGATTGCGCGAGGCCGCAACGCGCGAACTGCCCGGCGCAGATACCCAGCTCATGGGGCAGCGCCTGGTCGGGGAAATGCTGCTCCGGCGCGCGCATCCAGGCCAGCATCTGCCGCCGCGCCGGATGCGCCAGGGCCTTCAGGATCAGATCCTCATCCATCTCTGCACCTCTGCCGGGCCTCTCACGGGAGATCAATTCTATCTTATATCGTAAAAATCCGATATATCATTTTGCAAATCCCGATATAAACTCTGCCCATCTTTAGCAGGAATGTCATCATGAGCCGTGACCGTCAGCTTCACCTCGGGGCCTTCATGCGGCCGGTCTCGCTGCATACCGGCGCATGGCGCTATCCCGGCGCCTGGCCGGATGCGAATTTCAACCTCCGCCATCTGACCTATATGGCGCAGCGGCTTGAGGCGGCGAAGTTCGACGCCTTTTTCATGGCCGACCACCTCGCGGTGCTGAATATGCCGGTCGAGGCGCTCAGGCGCAGCCATACCGTCACCTCTTTCGAGCCCTTCACGCTGTTATCCGCGCTGGCGGCGGTGACGGAACGTATCGGGCTGATCGCGACGGCATCGACCAGCTATGACGAACCCTATCACGTCGCCCGGCGCTTTGCCTCGCTGGATCATATTTCCGGCGGGCGGGCGGGGTGGAACATCGTCACCACATCAAACCCCGATGCGGCACTGAATTTCGGGCGCGAAGACCAGCCCGTCCATGCCGACCGCTATGCGCGGGCGCGGGAATTCTATGATGTGGTGACCGGGCTCTGGGACACGTTTGCCGATGATGCCTTCACGCGTGACGTGCAAAGCGGCCAGTATTTCGACCCGGCCCGGATGCATGTGCTGGGTCACAAAGGGCCAGAGCTTTCGGTATGCGGGCCGCTGAACATCGCGCGGCCTCCGCAGGGTTGGCCAGTGATCGTGCAGGCCGGCGCCTCCGAGCCCGGTCGCCAGCTTGCGGCGGAAACCGCCGAGGCGGTGTTTGCCGCGCCGCAAAGCCTTGCCGATGGCCGCGCCTTTTATGCCGATGTGAAATCGCGGGCCGTGGCGGCGGGCCGGGCGCGCGAAGATCTCGTGATCCTGCCCGGCGCCTTTGTGATCGTGGGGGAAACCATCGCCGAGGCAAAGGCGAAACGCGCCGCGCTGGACAGTCTGGTCTATTATGAAAGCGCAATTGCCTCGCTTTCAATCGCGCTCGGGTTTGATGCCTCGGGCTTTGACCCGGATGCGCCTTTGCCCGAGGATCTGCCCGAGACCAACCAGTCGAAATCCAGCCGCGACCGGGTGATCGCAATGGCCCGCAGCGAGGGCCTGACCGTCCGCCAGCTGGCACAGCGACAGGGTGGCTATTCCGGCCTTTCCTTCATCGGCACGCCCGCAAGCATTGCCGATAAGATGGAGGAATGGCTCGATCAGGACGGCTCTGACGGGTTCAACATCATGTTCCCCTTCCTGCCGGCGGGGCTGACCGATTTCACCGACCAGGTGGTGCCGGAACTGCAACGCCGCGGCCTCTTTCGCCGCGACTATGAGGGGGCGACGCTGCGCGATCATCTGGGCCTCAAACGCCCGCCGAACCGGTTTTTCCCCGGCTGAGCGAGCGTGTGGGCTCGGTTCAGCCGTTCCCGGCCAGCCCCGCCCTGAGCAGATCGCCGTGATGGGCATGCGCCACATCGGGATGCGAGCGCAGGCGGCTTTTCAGATGGTTCAGCCCGACATTGCGAAAGAGCGGGTTCAGCGGGTCGACCGTCAGCCCGCGCTCGCGGCTTTTCAGCGCCTCAGGAAGCGGCAGGACCGGGATCTCGGCATCGTAATGCGCGCCGAGGAAGAAGGCGTAGGAAAACCGCTCCACCCCAGGCGGTGGGGCGATCACGTCATGCACATCGGCGCGCACGAAGCCATTGGTCGCCAGCTCCAGCAGCTCGCCTGAATTGATCACGAATGTGCCCGGCAGCGGCGGCACCCTGATCCAGTCACCATCAAGCGTCTGGACCCGCAGCCCCTCGACCTCGTCTTGCAAAAGAATGGTGATGATGCCGCCATCCTTATGCGCCCCGACACCCTGATCGGTTTCGGCCACATCGCGCCCCGGATAGCGGATCAGTTTCAGAAGCTGGGTCGGCTGCGGATCGTAAACCGCGCGGAACGCATCCGCCTCCAGGCCAAGCGCCAGCGCAATCGCCTGCAAAAGGTCGATCCCAAGCGCCGTCACCCGTTCCTGATAGTCGAGCACCACCGGTTTCAGATCGGGCAGCGCGTCGGGCCATTGGTTGGGGCCATGCAGCCGGCTCCAGGGATCTGTACCATCCGGGAGGGGCTCGCCTTCGGTGTTGAAATCGATCTGCTCGCGCCAGTCCTGCTCGCCGCGCGTGTGTTCCAGCCCGGCGCGGTTATAGCCGCGAAAATGCGGCGATTTCACCATCGCGACCGCCAGCTTCTCCGCCTCGGGCAGCGCGAAAAACGCCCGTGACAGGCGTTTCAGATCCTTGATCAGCGTCTCCGGGACATCATGGCCGGTGAGGTAGAAAAACCCGTGATCATGAAGCACCGCGCGCAGTTCCTCAACGAAAGCGGCGCGTGCGTCAGGCCCGGCATGGAAACGCGAGACATCGAGAATGGGGAGGGTGCTGGACAATCTGTGCTCCTGATCCGGCGCATTGCAAGGTAAGGGGCGGGGAGGAGAGGGCCCTCCCCGCCCTGGTTTTCACGCCCGGGTTTCGCGGCGGATCTTTACGCGGCCTTGCGGTCGCGATTGCCCGATGCCGCCTCAAGTGCCTGTTTCAGATCGGCGATGATATCTTCCGGATGCTCGATCCCGATCGAAAGCCGCACATAGCCCGGCGTAACGCCTGCGGCGCGTTGTTCAGCTTCGGTCAGCTGCTGATGCGTGGTCGAGGCCGGATGGATCGCAAGGCTGCGCGCATCGCCGATATTCGCCACATGATGGAACAGCTGCAGCGCGTCGATGAAAGCGCGGCCGGCATCAACGCCGCCTTCCAGCTCGAACCCGATCAGCGCGCCATAGCCACCTTCCAGATAGGTATCGGCGCGGCGCCGGGCCTCGCCGCCCTGCAGGCCGGGATAGATCACCTGGGTGACACCTGGCAGCGCGGCCAGGACATCCGCGACCTGACGGGCGTTTTCATTGTGCTGGCGGATGCGCAAAGGCAGCGTCTCCAGCCCCTGCAACGTCAGGAAGGCGTTTTGCGGCGCGACCGAGGCGCCGATGTCGCGCAGCAGCTTGACCCGCGCGCGCAACACATAGGCGATGGGGCCAAGCGGTTTGGCAGCCTCGGTCCAGATCGCGCCGTGATAGGCGGCATCGGGCCGGGTCAAAAGCGGGAAACGGGCGGCATGGGCCTCCCAGTCGAAATTCCCGCCATCGATGATCGCGCCGCCAATCGCCGTGCCATGGCCGCCGATATATTTCGTGGTGGAATAGACCACCACCGCCGCGCCATGTTTCAGCGGTTTCGCGGTCAGCGGCGCGGCCGTGTTGTCGAGGATCAGCGGCACGCCGAGCTTGCGGCCAAGTTCGGCCACTTCGGCAATCGGGAAGACCTGAAGCTTGGGGTTCGGCAGCGTCTCGCCAAACCAGGCGCGGGTTTTGTCATCCGTCGCTTTGGCGAAATTCTGCGGATCGGCCTGGTCGACGAACCGCACCGCGATGCCGAACTGCTTCAGCGTATTCGACAACAGCGTGACCGTGCCGCCGTAAAGATCGGTCGAGGCGACGATATTATCGCCTGCCTGAGCGATATTGGTCAGCGCGAAAAACGTCGCGGCCTGGCCCGAGGCCAGAGCCAGCGCCGCCGCGCCGCCTTCGATCTGCGCGAGCCGGGTTTCCAGCGCGTCGGTCGTCGGATTGCCGATGCGGGAATAGATATTGCCCAGCTCTTCCAGCGCGAAGAGCCGTGCGGCATGGGCGGTATCGTCGAACTGGAAGCTGGTATTCTGGTAGATTGGCACCGCGAGCGAGCCGGTCGCCGGATCGGTGCGCCAGGTGCCGCCATGCAGGGCGAGCGTCTCGGGGTGCAGGCTGGTCGTCGCCATCGGGATCATCCTTTCTGGTGGATCAGGGGGTCGGGCAACGGCCCGCAATGTGAGCTGGCAACAGCATCGTCAAATCATCACGATTGTTTCAATCGTCTTATCAGGGGCATTCAGGGAAGGAGATTTCCTTCGCCCCTGCCCCGGCAGGAGAGTTGATCTTTTCTGCGCGAAACCGCCCCGGAACAGGAAAAACCACAGATGATTTCTTTGCCTCTCGCGGCAGCGCAGCCTGTATCTGACGTGATTCGAAAAGCAGAACCGGCGGGCGACAGCAGGATTATTCTCTGCGCCGCGCCTGCGGCGAAAGAGGGCTGCTCTTCGGTCGCGCAATTACAGAAATATCATGTAAATCAGCAAGATACTTGATATAATTCAGGCTCCGCGCTCGGATTGCCTCATGAAATCGGCAGATATCGGAGCATCTTTACATGAGCAATGAACGACTTTTCGGCCGCACCCTGCGCGGTCTTGCAGCAGCGGCGGCGCTTGCCGCAACCGCCCTTCCCGCGACCGCAGGCGGCACGCTGGACGCCATCAAAGAGCGCGGTGTGATCAAGGTCGGTGTCGGCACCACGCCGGGTTTCTTCTCGCCCGACAGCGAGGGCAAATGGCAGGGCTTCTTCATTGATTACGGCCGGGCGCTGTCCATCGCGGTCTTCAATGAAGACGGTAAGGTGGAGTTCACCAACTCTTCACCACAGCAGCGCCTGCCCGCGCTTCAGGCCGGCGAATTTGACATCCTCCTGTCGGGCGTCACGGTCACCATCAACCGCGCCTTCAATCTCGGCTTCCATTTCGGGCCGACCGTTTTCTATGACGGCCAGGGCATCCTTGCACGCAAGGAACTCGGCGTGACCACGGCGACAGAGCTCGACGGCGCGGTGATCGGGGTGCAATCGGGCACCACGGGTGAATTGAACATCGCTGATTTCTTCCGCAAATCTGGCCATGAATTCACCCCCGTCACCATTGAAGATACGTCGGAATTCATCGCGGCGCTGGAATCGGGCCGGGTCGATGCGATCACCCAGGACAGCTCGGATCTGGTGGGCAAGCTGCAGCAGCTGAAGAACCCCGATGACTATGTGCTTTTGCCCGAACGGCTGTCGAAAGAGCCGCTTGCGCCTGCGATCAAGGCCGGTGATGACCAATGGCTCGAAATCGTCAACTGGACCGTCTATGCCACGATCCAGGCCGAAGAATGGGGCATCACCTCGGCCAATGTCGATGAATTCCTGAAATCGGAAGATCCGGCAATCCAGCGTTTCCTCGGCGTTGATCCGTCTTTGGCCGAGGCCATCGGGTTCAAGCCGGACTGGGCCTATAAGATCATCAAGACCGTGGGCAATTACGGCGAGATCTATGACCGCCACCTGACACCGCTGGGCTGGGAGCGCGGCTATAACGACATCTGGACCAATGGCGGGCTGCTTTATTCGCCGCCCTTCCGCTGAGCAGGTCAGAGAAGGTGAATATCCCCCTCCGTGAGGCAGGGCCCAATGAGGCAGGGCGGGGCCAATCACCGCATCGGCGCGGGGTCATCCCCGCGCTGGTCGCATGGTGGGGGCCGCGCCCCTATACCCAGCTGGCGCTGGTCCTGGTCATCCTGGCCGGGCTCTGGCTTTTGGGCCAGAACATTGCCGCCGCGCTGGAGAAGGCCGGGATCTCGCCCGGCTTCGCTTTTCTGTCGCGCGCCGCCAGCTTCCAGATCGGCGAGAGCGCTATCCCCTTCTCAGCCGGCGATACCTATCTGCGCGCCATCGGCGTCGGCGTGATCAATACGCTGCGGGTGGCGCTGATCGGCTGTTTGCTGGCGGCTTTGCTCGGGACGGCGCTTGGGGTTCTTGGGCTGATGGGGAACCCGCTTCTGACCCGGCTGGTCAGGATCTATGTCGAGCTGATCCGCAACACGCCGCTGTTGTTGCAGCTGTTCTTCTGGATCGCACTGGCGCGCAATCTGCCGGGACCAAAACAGGCGGTACATGGGGGCGGTATCTGGCTGACCAATCGCGGTGTCTATGTCCCGGCCCCGGTGGTCGAGGCTGGCTGGCTCTGGCCGCTTCTGGCCTGCGTGGTCGTGATCGTCGCCGTGCTGGCGCTGCGCCGGTATGCAAGGCTCAGGCGCGGCACCTGGCCAGTTGCCCTGGCGCTGATCGCCGGGATTTTCTGGCAGGCGGGCCTCAGCTTTGACATCCCCGTGCTCAAGGGGCTGAACGTTCGGGGCGGGCTGACGCTTTCGCCGGAATATGCCGCGCTGCTGGTCGCGCTGGTCGTGAAATTCTCTGCCGCGATTGCCGAGATCGTGCGCGCCGGCATCCTGTCCGTCCCCGAGGGCCAGCGTGAGGCCGCCCGCGCCATGGGCCTGTCCGACTGGCAGATCATGCGCCTTGTGATACTGCCCCAGGCGCTCAGAGTGATCGTGCCGCTGACCACCTCGGTCTTTCTCGATCTGACCAAGGATTCTAGCCTCGCCGTCGCGATCGGCTATCCCGATCTCGTCTCGGTGCTGAACACCACCGCGAACACCACCGGCCAGGCCATCGAGGCAGTGCTGATCATGGCCGGGACCTTCCTTTTGCTCAACCTATGCGTGGCCGCGCTGATGAACCATTACAACCGCCGCGTCGCCCTGCGCGGAGAGGGGCGCAGATGAGCGTGATCTTTATGAATTATCGCAGCCGCGACCTGGTGGCGCCCTTGTGGCGCAGCCTCGCGGGCGGGCCGCTGAACACCGTGCTGACGCTGGCCTCGGTGCTGATACTGGCGCTGATCCTGCCACCTTTGATCCATTGGGCGATCACGGATGCGGTCTTCAGCGGCACACAGGATGAATGCCGCGCTGCCAGCGGCGCCTGCTGGGCCTTTCTGCGCGCCAAGGCTCGCTTCATCCTTTTCGCCTTCTACCCAGGCGAGCATCTCTGGCGCCCGATCCTCGTGATCATTGCGCTTCTGGGGCTGATGGTGGCTTCGGCCCTGCCACGCTTCTGGGGACCGTTCCTGATCCTGGCCTGGCCGGTCACGCTGGCGCTGGCCTGGGCGCTGATGGCCGGTGGCACATGGACCGCCGGTCTGCTGATGCGGGTCTCGCTGAATGACTGGGGCGGGTTGCCGGTGACGCTGCTGGTGTGGTCGACCTGCATGGCCTTTGCCTTTCCGGCCGCCGTGCTTCTGGCGCTGGCACGGGCCTCAAAAATGGGCGGGCTGCGGCTGATTTCGGTCACCTATATCGAGGTGATGCGCGCCATTCCGATGGTCGCGATCCTCTATTTCGCCATGCTGATCCTGCCGCTGGCTTTGCCGCAGGGCGTAATCCTGGATAAGCTGATCCGCGCCACGATCATGGTCGCCTTGTTCTGGACCGCCTATCTGGCAGAGGTCGTGCGGGGCGGGCTGCAAACCGTTGGCCCGGGCCAGGCCGAGGCGGCACAGTCACTCGGGCTGGGCTATTGGCGGATCATGCAGCTGGTGGTGCTGCCCCAGGCCCTTCGCAAGGTGATCCCGGGGCTGGTCAATCTTGGCATCGGCTTTCTGCTGGCGACCTCGCTGCTGGCGGTGATCGGGGCGTTTGATCTTTTGAACACCGCCCGGGCCTCGACCACCGACACGCAATGGCTGGGCTTTTACGACGAGGCCTATGTCTTCGCGGCCCTGATCTATTTCCTGCTCTGCTATGGCGGCTCGCGCTACAGCCGCTGGCTGGAAACGCGGTTGCGCCGGCGATGACCATGCGCCGACGGGAAGAGGGAATTTCCCCCGGACCCACATAGCCAGACATGGCTGTGCCAGCCGAAGGGTGGTCTTCGAAATCCTGTTCCCCCGGCCCTGATCTATCCTCTGACCTGATCCATTCCGGCCCCCGATTACCCCTTTCCTTCTCAGCAAAAGCGAACGCGCATTATGACAGCATCCCACCGAAACGGCCTTTCGCGCCGCACTCTTCTGACAACCGGCGCGGCGGCGGCGGGCCTTGGCGCGGCCGGGCTTTCGACCGGGATCAGCACACGCCGCGCCATGGCCGGCAACCTGACCAAAATCAAACTTGAATGGACCGAAGTGGCCGCCTGCCACGCCCCGGTCGGGTTCGCGCTGGAAAAGGGCATTTTCGAGAAACACGGGCTGGATGTGGAACTGTTCTACCAGGGCGCCAGCGGCCAGACCCTGATCCAGGCGCTGGCCACCCGCAAGGCCGAGGCCGGGCCGGGTCTTTTGTATGACTGGCTGAAACCGATCGAGCAGGGCTTTGACGTCAAACTTTTCGCCGGATCGCATGGCGGCTGCCAGAGCATCCTGACGCCTCAGGACAGTGGCATTAAAACGCTGGAAGATCTGCGCGGCAAAACCATCGGCACCTTTGATGTCATGTCGCCCTCGCGCGTGGCATTTTCGGTCGCGCTGAAGAAGGCCGGGCTTGACCCCGATCAGGATGTGACCTGGAAAGTCTTCCCCTTCGATCTGGTGGCCGAGGCCGTGCTGCGCGGCGAGGCGGATGCGCTGGCGCATATGGATCCCTGGGCTTATGGCTGGGAAAAGGAACATAAGTTCCACCGCGTTGCCGACACCCAGACGCTCAGCTTCCAGGACCGGGTTTGCTGTGTGCTGGGCGTGAACGGGGATTATTACGAGACCAACAAAGACGCGCTGAAACGCGTCGCCGCCGCCAATCTCGAGGTGCACCAATATACCGCCGCCCATCCGGACGAGGTCGCGCAATGGTATTTCGACACTTTGCGCCCCGGCATGTCGGTCGAGACCCTGACCGAGGTTCTGGCCTCTTTCACCTATCATGAGCACTGGTTCGGCGACAAACTGCGCGACGAGGTCAGACGCGGCTATGAGGATCTTAAGCTGACCGGCGTGGCCGATGCCTCGACCGATCCGGAAGAGATCGCCAGCCGCATCACCATCGACATTTTCGCCTGAACCCTGACTGGACGATCCTGAATGAGCGATCTGCCTGAAAGCGGGCGGGGGGTTTACGCCCCCGCCACCCGCCTGCCCCTGCCCATCTGGCGCGACGGTCTGCTGGCCGCGCTGGCCTGGGGTTCGGTCTCGGTGGTGACACTGATCCTGCCCGATGTCATCCAATGGGGTGCGACCGGTACCTTCGCCGCGCTCACGGGAACGGTCGCCGCGATCTTCCTCGCGCTGGCCTTCACCGTGGCGCCCGGGCAAAGCAGCACCCTGACGCATTACGGCCCCTGGTTCATCGTACTGGGCCTGTGGCTTTTGCTGTGGGAGGTGATCACCGCAAAGCTCGGCTGGTTGCCCAAGCCGTTCTTTTCGCCGCCACAGGGTCTTTTGCATGTCTATATGACCGACTGGGACCGGCTTTTGATCTGCATCGCCTATACCGGGCGACTTTGGGGCCTGGGTTTTTTCATCGGCATTTCGGTGGGCTTTCTGGCCGGGGTGGGGCTGGGCTGGTCAAAGCGCTTCGCCTATTGGGGGATGCCGGTGCTGAAGCTGATCGGGCCGGTGCCCGCCAGTGCCTGGATCCCCTGCGCCTTTTTCATCTTCCCTTCGACCTTCCAGGCCTCGGTATTTCTGGTGGCGCTGGCCTCGGGGATCCCGGTCGCGATCCTGACTGCATCGGGGATATCCCAGGTCAACCGCGCCTTTTATGACGTGGCGCGGACGCTTGGCGCAACCAGCCGCTGGCAGGTGACCAAAATCGCCATTCCTGCGGCGCTGCCCAATGTGTTTGTCGGGCTCTTCATGGGGCTTTACTACAGCTTTGCCGTGCTGGTGGTGGCCGAGATGCTGGGGGCAAAATTTGGCCTGGGCTGGTATCTGCAGTTCAACACAGCCTATTCGGCCTATGCCAATGTCTATGCCGCGCTGATTGTCATGGCACTGATCTGCGCCGGGCTGGTGAAGCTTTTGTTCCTGATCCGGGACCGGCTGCTGGGCTGGCAGAAGGGAATCCTCTGATGTCTGCTGTCACCCCCGTCGGGCTGCGCTTCGACCATGTCTCGCATGGATATGATATCGGCGGCACGCTGTTACCGGTGCTGGAGGATGTGTCCCTCGATGTAGCGCCCGGCGAATTCGTAGCACTGCTGGGCCCATCAGGCTGCGGCAAGTCGACCCTTCTGCGGCTTGCGGCCGGGCTGGAACTGCCGCGCGCGGGTGAGGCACTGGCCGGCGGTACGCCGATCACCGGCCCCGGCCCAGAGCGCATTCTCGTCTTTCAGGAAGCGACCCTTTTCCCCTGGCGCACAGTGCGCCGCAATGTCGAAGCCGGCCCCGAAGCTCGCGGCGAGCTGGCGGCAAAGCAGGCCCGTGTCGATGAGGCGCTGCGTCTCGTCGGGCTGGAAGCTTTCGGCGCGGCTTTCCCGCATCAGTTGTCTGGCGGCATGGCGCAGCGGGCGGCGATTGCCCGGGCGCTGGTCAATGACCCGCGTCTCCTCTTGCTGGATGAGCCTCTGGGCAAGCTCGACAGCCTCACGCGGCTCAATCTGCAAAAGGATCTGATCCGCCTCTGGCAGGATCGTGGCTTTACCGCCCTTCTCGTCACCCATGATGTTGAAGAGGCTCTGTTGTTGGCTGATCGGGTGGTGCTGTTCTCGCCGCGCCCGGCCCGTATCATCGAGGAGCTGCGGGTGGACCGCCCCCAGCCCCGCCGCCGCGATGACCCCGCGCTGATTGCGCTGCGAACACGGCTTCTTGCCAGCCTCGGGGTTCTGGAGGATGTCTGACCGTCTGCGACCGGTCTGGGTTCTGGCCGCCGGGGCCGGGCTGATCCTCCTCGCCCTCCTGTGGTGGTATGTGATTTTCGGCACCATCGTGAGCGAGGGCTATGGCAAATACAGCCAGGCCGCGCCCTGCCTCTGGGGCACATCGGGCTATACCTGCCAGCTGATGCTGTCGCTTTGCAGCGTTGATTACCTGCTGATCCCGAAAGCCTATCGTCCCGAGTTGTTCCAGACCGGCGTCTTCCTCCTGTTGTCCGCCGGGTTTTTTGCGGCGCTGCGGCGCAGCTGACCCTTGTGAGATTGACAACCGGTTCCGTTTATTAGGCCCAGCGTCGGGCCAGTGACGATGATGACGATCACAGCCACGATTTTCGCCACCGGGCCTTCGACGGATTCGAGGATGGATTGCAGCGGCGCCTCCCAAGGCATGGATGAGCCGGAGGCCCAGGCCGGGGATGTCATCAGGCTCACCCAGGCGAAGGCGGCGGCGGTTGCGATATGATGGTGGGTACGGAAGGCACGACGGATCATGCAGGTTTTCCAGCGTTGTGGGTGGTGTCGGGTTCTGAAAAGGCGGGGGGAAATCCGGTAGTCGCTGTCGGGTCCGAGACCTTCGATGCGGGCGAGTTCGACAAGCCGCCGTGCGGAACCGCTACCGGCAAGGACGGCGACGAGGTCGATGGTCTCCGCGATCATGGCGCGCGGAACGGTGACAACGGCTTCCTGGATGAGTTGTTCGAGGCGGCGCAGCGCGCCGATGCCGCGGGGTGGCCGGTGCCCCAGGCTTTGAGGAGATCCAGCGCCTCGGCCCCAGGAACCTCACCGATCGGAATGCGGTCGGGGCGGAGGCGCAGCGACGAGCGCCAGATCGGACAGAGTGGCGACACCCTCCTTGGTCCGCATCGCCACCAGATTGGGCGCCGCGCATTGCAACTCGCGCGTGTCCTCGATGATGACGATGCGATCCGCGCCTTTTGCGACTTCGGAGAGCAGCGCGTTGGTGAGCGTCGTTTTACCTGTGCTGGTGCCACCCGCGACAAGGATGTTCGCACGCGACTGGACAGCGGCGCGGAGCGTTTCCGCCTGGCCCGCGGACATGATGCCAGCCGCCACATAGTCATCCAGCGTGAACACCGCGACGGCGGGCTTGCGGATGGCGAAAGCCGGCGCGGCCACGACCGGCGGCAGCAAGCCCTCGAAGCGCTCACCTGTTTCAGGCAGTTCCGCCGAGACACGCGGGGACCGAACATGGACCTCAACACCCACATGATGGGCAACCAGCCGCACGATGCGTTCGCCATCGGCGGCGGACAGCATCTGGCCGGTATCAGCCAGCCCCTCGGACAGCCGGTCCACCCAGATCCGACTGTCGGGGTTCAGCATAACCCCGACGACAGCCGGGTCTTGCAGAAGGGTTGAGGTGGCGGGCCCGAGCGCCGTCCGGAGCATACGCGCGCCGCGGTCCACCGTTGCCTGTTTGTGGTTGATGCCTGCCATCTCGTCCCCGTTCCACCGGGGAGGCGAGAGATGGTCCCCGGATGGGGATGACTAAAAGAGACCCGAAACGGGTCGTTTCAACAAGTTTCGACCGTCGTAGTAGTATGGCGTGCAAATACAGGAGAACGGCGGTGGCGACATCTCGTGCGTTGCGTGAACAGGAGGCGGATGGGCGATCACAACGTGATCCGGCCCAATAGCGGCTTATTCACAGAGCGCCTCAGCGCTGGATGCATCTGGTCAGAATAACCCCGCCAGGACATCGCTGTTTCAATGCCCGCAAGATTGCGACCCTCCACTGTGATTGGTAAGGTCATTCAATCGCCTTGATGAATGACGGCCCGAGATGACTCAAGACAGCTGCGCGACCCCGAAGCAGGATATTTTCCTGAGCCTGGCCGAGCTTGCACAGGCAATCGGGCATGTGAACCGGCTGGAACTGCTGGAGCATCTGGCGCAGGGGCCGCGGTCGGTCGAGGAACTGAGTACACGGTCGGGCATGGCTTTCGCCAATACTTCGCGCCATCTGCAAATCCTGCGGCGGGCGGGGCTTCTCAAGACAGAACGGCAGGGCAAGAAGGTTGTCTACAGCCTGACCGGCCTGACCGAGGTGGTGCTGCTGATAAAGGCCCTCGGCCTGATGGGCGAGGCGCATATCGCTACGGTCGGGCAGCGCCTGAACACCTCGTATCGAATCCACGACACCATGCCTCCGGTCACGCGGGAAGAACTGGCCACGCGGCTTGCCGGACAGTCCGCCTTTGTCGTGGATGTGCGGGCCGAAGATGAGTTCGGGCTGGGACATATCCCGGGCTCGATCAATATCCCGATGCTCGATCTGCACCACGGTCTCGCCAGCCTCCCCCGCGACCGCGCCATCGTCGTCTATTGCCGGGGCCCCTATTGCGTACAAGCCTACGAGGCGGCGGGCTTCCTGCGCTCGCAGGGGTTCGATGCGCGACGGCTTGAGGATGGCTTCCCGGAATGGCGGGCGCTCGGCTTTCCCGTCGAAATCCCCATCCCAGGCGGAACGACAGAGCCATGAAGGCGATCCAGTTCCCCTGTCGACGAAGTTTGAGCATCGCTGCGGCTGCGGCCCGGCTAAACCGCATGGCCTGTATCTGAAAGCCACCTCGACGGCGCAGGGACTGTCGCCCGGATCACACCCGATCCGTTGTTCAGCGGCGGGGTACCGGGCAACCTCTGCGGCGGGATGATCGCTTCGCTGCCGGACTGCCACGGCACCACCTCAGGTCACTGTGGCCGCCGGGGTATTTGGTGGTCGAATGGACCACCAGATCGACCCCAGGCTTCAGCGGCGACTGGTTGACGGGCGAGGCGAAGGTGTTGTCCATTACGACCAGAGCGCCGGCGGCCTTGCCGCCCTCCGCATCGAGCTGTTCGCCGCCATGCACCCAAAGCGTGGACAGGCTGAGTCTGGGCTCGGCTGCCATGGGTATCCTCCGTTCGGCTGGAAAGGCCGCGCCTATGCCGGCAGTGGCGTATCGAAATCGACAATCAACGGCTCCTGCCCGCAAGACAGGATGAAGCTCAGCAGCTCTTTCGGGTGCAGTCCGGTGCTTTCGGTGTTGATCAGGGGATGGAAGTTGAGCTGTTCCGCGCCCATCAGCGAGGCGTCGATCACCGGCGTCACCGCCCGGGTGGCGTCGTTGATCAGGCCCAGAGGGGTCAGCGCGCCGGGCCGGACGTCGAGGTATTCCTGCACCCGCTGGGCCGAGGCGAAGCCGACCTGGCCCTTCGCCCCGATCCGGCGGTGCAGCGTCTTGAGGTCGATCACCCGGTCCTCATGGAAGGACAGCAGGAAATGACGGGCCTTCTTGTCCTTGACCAGCAGGTTCTTGGTGAAGGTGCCAGCCATCGCGCCGCGCAGCGCCTTACCTTCCTCGACCGTCCTGTGGGCCGGATAGGGCACGGTTGGCGCCGCGATCCCGAGGTCGCGGAACCGGGCGAAGAGTTGCGCACGGGCGGCTTCGTCGGTCGGGTTTGCGGGAATGGCATCTTTCATGGTGTTCCTCGCGTGTCAGGCGGTCCGGGCGGCGCGGGTGCTGGCCGCGAACCAGATCAGCGCCAGCGCGGCGAGGCCGAGCCAGGGCAGCAGCACCGCGTTCAGCACCTGCCAGCCAAGCGCCTGCAGAAGCCCCCCGGCGCTGAACGAACAGGCCAGCCCGACCACGAAGATCGTCATGTCGTTGGTGGCCTGCGCCCGGCTCTTCTCGGCGGGGGTGTAGGTCGTGGTCAGCAGTGTGGTCCCGCCGATGTAGAGGAAGTTCCAGCCCACCCCGAGCATGATCAGCGCCGAGGCGAATGAGGTGAAGCCGGTGCCGGTGAAGGTCAGCGCGACATGGGTGGCGAGAATCGCGACCCCGGCGAGCATGATCTGCAGCACCCCGAAGCGCGCGATCAGCGAGCCGGTGATGAAGGACGGCAGGAACATCCCCAGCACATGAAGCTGGATCACCGTGGCGGCGGTGCCGAGGTCATGGTGATGGTGCTGCATCGCGATCGGCGTCGCGGTCATGGCGAGGATCATGATGCCGTAGCCGGTAGCCGCCCCGAACAGCGCCACCAGATAGCCGGGTTGGGTGACGATCTCGCCCCACCGGCGGCCCTGCCGGAGATCGACGTGATCGGCCCTGGCATCCGGCATCCTGAGAGCGGTCAGCACCCCCGCCGCGATCAGCGAGACCACGGCGAGGATCAGGAACGAACCGACATAGGCCGGCTCCATCAGCGGCCCGCCGATCCGCCCGAGCAGCGGCCCGAGCAGCGCCGCGACCACACCGCCCGCCATGACCAGCGAAATCGCCCGGGGCCGGAAGGCATCATCGGCCACCTCGCTGGCGGCGAAGCGGTAGAATTGCGCGAAGGCCTGATAAGCTCCGACCAGGAGAGCGCCGAGCGACAGCAGGTAAAGCTGCGCCAGCCAGATACCCGCCGCCGCGATCGCGCCACCGGCGATACCGAGGCCCGCGCCGAGCAGGAAGCCCGCGCGCCGGCCGGCCCTGGCCATGAAATGCGAGGCCGGAAAGGTCATCAGGGCGGTGCCGAGGAACATCGCCGCAACGGGCATCGTTGCCAGTTCCGGGCGAGGGGTGATCTGCGCGCCGGCGAGCCCGCCGACGGTCATCACCAGTACCGAAACGGTCTGGAACAGCGCCTGTGCCGAAGCGAGGAGAAACACCTGCCGGTGCATCGGGTTGCGGATCATCGACCGGGTCTCCGTGATCTCTTGTGCTGAGGGTCGGAATCATCATTCAATTTTTAAATTGATCGATAGTTCTGTTGAGATATATTTGTCAACGCCCCCGGCATAACGCCAGGTTGCATCGACCGGGCGGTCAACGGCTTGCAGCGCGGCCATCATGCCCCTATGATTCAAGCAAACTCTTGAACAGCGAGCCGCCGATGACCTCCTCACCCAAGGCCGCCCTGCTGGAAGAATTCGCCACGATCGCCCGCGCGATGTCGGCGCCGCATCGCCTTGCGATTCTCGAACAGCTTGCCCAGGTCGAGCGCGGGGTAGAGGCTCTGGCCGAGCGGGTCGGGATTTCCGTGGCGAACTGCTCGCAGCACCTTCAGCAGTTGCGCCGCGCCGGACTGGTCGCCTCGCGCCGCGACGGTAACCATGTGATCTATCGGTTGACCGACAACCGCATCCTCGTGCTGATGGACCAGATCCGGCGGCTGGCCGAACAGAACCTGGCCGAGGTGGAGGCGATCCTGCGGGGGCTTTCCGGGGGCGAGGAACCGCCCACAGCCATGGACCGCGACGATCTGGAACGGGCGTTGGCAGAGGATCGGGTCATCTTGCTCGACCTGCGCCCCGATGATGAGTTCACCGCCGCCCATATCCCCGGCGCACGCAATGCTCAGCTTGATGCGCTGGCCAGAGCGGTGCGTGACGCGGGCGGGCGCGAGATCGTCGCCTATTGCCGAGGTCCCTATTGTGTGCTGTCCGATCAGGCCGTGGCGCGGCTGCGCGCCATGGGCCTGACCGCCCGCCGGATGGAGGGCGGCCTGCCCGAGTGGCGGGCCGATGGCCGCGCGGTTCAGTCAGCCTGATCCATCCCGGCCAACCTGCCGTTCGCGCCGCCTTTAAGCCAGCGCGCATCCATGCAGGTGCCGCAGAGCAGCACCTTAGCGACGCCATATCATTTCGATGTTGCAGAACCCGTTGGAGGTTCTCTGGCCGGCCTTCATGCAGGCGACCACATCGGCCATCAGGAACACTGTGACCTCGCCCCCGATTTCCTGTCTGGCCAGCGCATTCGCCGGTCGCAGGCCGTTTTAGCTGCGTTCGGTGCCGTAGGGCGGGCCGTTCGCGATCAGCAGGTGCTTCATGGCAAGCCGCAGTGCAGGGGATCAAAGCGCCGGTTCGGGCGCGGGATTGATGCGGGGATGGGTTTCTTCCATATCGAGGACCAGCCACAGACCGGAGACGCAATATCGCCCATCGCCGCGATCAGCGTCGGGTAGAGCAGCGCCATGCCGACCCCGATCACCGCGGCCGCGATGCTCCAGGCCGCCACGCCGGTCAGGAACGGGAAGGCCAGCACACCCGCCGCGCAGATGAAAAAGCCCATGACGATCGGCCCTTGCGTCCGATCCGATCGGAGAGCGGCCCCGTCCAGAGTTGGCTGCCGCCCCAGACGAAGCCGTAGATGCCGGTGATCCAGCCGATCTCGATCAGGCTTGCGCCCCTGCCGATCAGGAACACCGGCACCAGCGCCCAGACCAGCGCATCCACGAACTTTTCCACGCTGCCGGCCTGCGACAGCGCCATGAAGCTGCGGTTCTGCCATGTGATCAGCGCAAAGATCTGACCCGAGGTCGGGTGTTCCGGCCCTTTGACAAAGCGGGCGCGCGGTCCCGTGACCGTGCCGGCCTTGTGCCGCGCGGCTTCGGCCCGTGCGAAGGGCTGCGTCTCGGTGTAGGCGAGAAGCGCGGCCGCCAGCCCGAAAAGCGTGACGACCAGGCCGAAAGCGAACAGGCTCAGGCGCGGATCAAAGCTGCTGGCCAGATAGCCGGTCAGCAGGCCGGCCAGTGCCACCGCGCCATAGCCGGCGAACTCGTTGACCCCGGTGGCGATGCCGCGCTGGTCGGCGCGCACGATGTCCATCTTGCCGGTCACGGTCATCGACCAGCAGAAACCCTGGTTGACCCCGAGAAGCACATTGGCCGCGACGATCCAGCCCCAACTCGGCGCCCAGAGGATGATGAACGGGATCGGCAAGGCCGCCAGCCAGCCCCAGATCAGCACCCGCTTACGCCCAACCCGCTCGGATATGCGGCCCGAGACAAAGTTCATCGCGCCCTTCACGATCCCGAAGGAGACGATGAAGCCGAAAAGCGCCAGCATAGAGCCTCTGGCCACCCCAAACTCGGTTTCGGCCAGCGCTGGAATCACCGTGCGTTGCAAGCCGATGGTCAGCCCAACAAAGAACACCTGCAGAAGCTGTTCCAGGAATGGCCGCAGGTTCTCGCGGATACCAAGGGCGTGGGTCATGGATCGGGGCCTTTGTTCCTGACAGCCGACCGACCGGCGGGCCACCAGCGGCGGGGTGGACTACCAGCAAACATTTTTCAATATATTACTTGAATATATATCAAGAGCCACCATGAAACTCACTTTCGCGC